>DJWE01000091.1:31645-41456 GCA_002441465.1 Propionibacteriaceae bacterium UBA6238
CGGTAGGCCTCGGCCTGCTTGGTGAGGTCGTCGAACACGATCAGAACGTGCTTGCCGGCATACATCCAGTGCTGGCCGATCGCCGAGCCGGTGTACGGCGCGATGTACTTGAAGCCAGCCGGGTCGGAGGCCGGTGAGTGCACGATCGTCGTGTACTCCATGGCCCCGGCCTCTTCCAGGACTGTGTGCAACGCGGCGATGGTCGAACCCTTCTGGCCGATCGCGACGTAGATGCAGCGGACCTGCTTCTTCGGATCGCCGGTGGCCCAGGCCGCCTTCTGGTTGATGATCGTGTCGACCGCGATAGCCGTCTTGCCGGTCTTGCGGTCGCCGATGATCAGCTGGCGCTGGCCACGTCCGATCGGGGTCATCGAGTCGATCGCCTTGATCCCGGTCTGCAGCGGCTCGTTCACCGACTGGCGATCCATCACGCCAGCGGCCTGGAGCTCGAGCGGACGCCGCTCGTCCACGTCGGTGAGCTCGCCGAGACCGTCGATCGGGTTGCCCATCGCGTCGACCACGCGGCCCAGGTACCCGTCCCCGACCGGGACGCTGAGCACCTCGCCGGTCCGCTTGACGATCGAGCCCTCCTCGATGCCCTCGGAATCGCCCAGCACGACGACGCCGATCTCGCGAACGTCCAGGTTCAGCGCGATGCCGAGCGTGCCGTTGGCGAACTCCAGCAGCTCGTTGGCCATGGCCGAGGGCAGCCCCTCCACACGCGCGATGCCGTCGCCGGAGGTCACCACCGTGCCCACCTCGTCCCGAGAAGCGGCATCGGGGTTGAAGTTGGACACGAACGTCTCCAGCGCGTCCCGAATCTCCTCGGGGCTGATGGTCAGTTCCGCCATTTGTGCACCTTCTGCTTTCGATTACTGGGTGAGTTGCTTGGTTGCTGCGGCCAGGCGTCCGACGACGGTGCCCTCGATCACCTCGTCGCCCACCTGCACCCGGGCGCCGCCGAGGACCGTGGGGTCGACGACGACCTGGAGGCTGACCTGCCGGCCCAGCTGCCGCTCGATCACGGCCTGCAGCCGCTGCTTGTGTTCATCGGTGAGCGGACGCGCGACCGTCACCGTCGCGACGGCGCGTTGCCGGATCGCGGCCGCCAGGCCGAGATAGCTCTCTGCGGTGGCCTCGAACGAGACCGCGGCCCTGGCCACCACGCGCCGGGCGAGCGCCACCGTGTCGGGGTTGGCCTTTCCGGCGAGCAGGTCATCGACCAGCGCCTGGCGCACAGCCACCGGCGCCGACCGGTCGTCCAGCGCCTGCCGCAGCGCCGTATGTGCGATCACCGTGCGGGTGAACCGGAACAGCTCGTCCTCAACCGCGTCCAGGGTCCGCGAAGCCAGAGCGTGCGCGAACAGCGCGCGCACCCCCTGCCGGTCGATCGCCGCCACCAGCCCGGACGCCGAACCCCAGCGCAGGCTCGCGGCCGCGGACACCACCGCCGCGGCAGCCGCGCCGACCCGCGCGCCGAACAGGCCGTCGGCGAGCTCACGGCGCCGATCATCGGGCACCGTGGGATCGGCCAGCGCGTTGCGCAGCGAGACCTGACCGCCGAGCAGGTCGGCGACCGCGAACAACTCGTCCGCGAGTTCCGGACTCGACTCCTGGACGTCGAGCGCCCGGTCGAGTTCGGACAGCCGGGCCTCGGCCGCCGCGCTCATGCCTTCTCCGGCACGGGTTCAGCCTCGAGGTCGGCGATGAAGCGCTCCACGCTACGGCGGGCTCGCTCATCGTCCTCCAGGGACTCTCCCACGATCCGTCCGGCGAGCTGGGTGGCCAGGCCGCCCACCTCGGTCCGCAACTGGCTGATCACCTGAGCCCGCTCGGCCTCGATCTGCGCCCTGGCCGTGGCCAGCAGTCGCGCGGAGTCGGCCTGGGCCTGTTCGCGGATCTCCGCGGCAAGGGTCACGGCCTGCGCCCTGGCCTCCTCACGGATCCGTCCGGCCTCCTCTCGGGCGGTGGCCAGCTGCGCCTGGTACTCGGCCAGCGCCGCGGCAGCCTCCGCCTGTGCGGACTCAGCCTTCTCGATACCACCGGTGATCTCGGCAGTGCGTTCGGCATAGGTCTGCTCGAACACCGGCACCACCTTCTTCGCCACCACCCAGAAGATGAGCAGGAAGAGGACGACGCCGGCGATCAGCTCGGAGAGGTGCTCGGGCAACAGCGGCCCGAAATCGACCTCCAGCGTGATCATCTGCAGCCGATCTCAGAGCACGAACGCGAGCGCGATACCGATGATCGCGAGCGCCTCGACCACGGCGAAACCGATCCAGGCCGTGCTCAGCATCGCGCCACGGGCCTCCGGCTGCCGAGCGGTACCGGTGATCACAGACGAGAAGATCCAGGCCACGCCGAGGGCCGGGCCGAGCGTGGCCAGACCGTAGCCGAGCATGTTCAGGGAGCCGTTCATGATGACTTCCAGCGGGAGCATGTGCGCTTTCCTTTCGAGGGTTACTTGGCGTAGCTCAGTGTTCCTCGGCGATCGCCGAGGAGACGTATTGGGCAGTGAGGACGGTGAAGATATAGGCCTGCAGCACACCCACGAAGATCTCCAGGCCGAAGATCGCGAAGCTGAACACCAGGGAGACCCCCCCGGCGGCGATCAGGCCGAGTTGGCCACTCTCCAGCAGCAGCGTGCCGCCGACCACGAACACCAGCACGACCAGGTGGCCGGCGAAGAGGTTGGCAAAGAGACGAAGGCCGAGCGTGATCGGCCGGACGATGAAGTTCGACAACGCCTCGAGCGGGATGATCAGGAACCACAGCAGCTTCGGTACCCCAGCGGGGATCGTGCTTCGCTTGAGGTAGCCGAGCACGCCCCACTTGGCGATGCCGACCCCGTTGTAGAGCAACCAGCTGAGAATGGCCAGGCCCCAGGCGTACCCGATCTTGGAGAAGGTCGGGAACATGAACAAGAAGAACTCGCCGAACAGGTTGTTCACCAGGATGAAGCTGAACAAGGCGACCAGATACGGCACGAAGCGCTGGTAGTCGTGACCGACGATGTCGCGGGCCACCGTGTTGCGCAAAAGGTTGTACAACGATTCGCCGAGGAACTGCCGACGGCTCGGCACCACCTTCTGTGCGTGTGCCACCCACAGCCAGAACGCGATCACGACGGCAGCGCCGATGATCGCCTGGATGAGGTGGTTGTTCAGCCACGACCACTCCGCGCCGAGAGCGGGGAAGATCGGACGAGAGCAGAAGTTCTCCACACCAGGAGGGAAACCGGTGGCGGATCCCGCCGTCTCGCTTCCACTCGCCGGTTCACCGAGGCAGACCGCCCATTCCAGCGGAATCAGCAGTCCGGTCACGCCGGGCATGCACTCTCCTGTCCGTCAATCAAGCGGGTCGTCCGTACCGTGCGATGACCAGGTAGACGCCGGCAGCCGCGCCGACGACGATGCCCACTGGCAGGCACCAGGAGGTCTGCAACCAGCTGTCCAGGATCCAGCCCAACCCCCCATAGAGGATCAGCCCAGAGATCAACATGCTGAGGACGCGAAGCCCTGCGTCCGATCCGCTCTGCTCACCCATGGCCTTCCGCACCTTACCAGCCGGAATGCGCTCAGATCACCACTTGCCGAGACGCCAGCCGCCTCGATCGCGCGAGCGGCCCGGACGCGCCGGGACGTGACGAGCTGCGAGAGACCAACCTCGAGGATCACCGGGCGTCCGGGGAGCGAACGGATTCGTCGAAGACCGGGATCCGAAGCCTCGCGAACGTGCGGATCTCACCGGTCAACCAGCCCACCACGACGGCGATCGTCCCGACCGCGATCGCCACCGAGTCGAGCGCGGCAAGCCGATCCCGATTCGCCAGGGCGACCACGAGCAACGCGCCGAGCGCGCCGATCCGCGCCGCGTAGGAGACCAAGGACGCGAACAGCACCCGACGCGGGTCGGCGTCCGCCATGAGTATCTGTACTGCCTGCCCGATCGTGAAGAACGCGATCGCGAGGACCCCGCCCAGCGCCGCCGACGCCGCTGCGCGCGGGCCGCCCGCGACGCCGAAGCCAACGACGCAGGCCGCCCAGGCCACATGTCCCCCGATCAGGCCGCCGAACAGCAGTTTGCGCGCGCGCTGGACGTTCGGGCTCGGCACCGACGGCGTCGCCGGATCAGGCATCGGAGGTCCGCGCGGGCCGGCGCCCCCAGGTGAGATAGGCGGCCACCGCGAATCCCGCGACGAATCCAGCGATCGTGACCGGATAGGGGAACAGCCCGACCATGACCACGCCGAAGGCCACCAGCGCCGTCCACAGCCACAGCAGAGCCACCGCGGCGCCGTGACTGTGGCCCAGGTTCAGCATCCTGTGATGCAGGTGCTGCTTGTCCGCCTGGTACCACAGCTTCCCGGCCAGAGTCCTGCGAACGTAGGCCAGGACCAGGTCCAGAACCGGCAGGGCCAGCACCGCCAGGGGCAGCAGCAGCGGCACGTAGGCGGCGAAGGCACTCCAGCCGAAGCTGTCCAGCTTCGACGGGTCGATCTGACCGGTGAGGCTGATCAGCGCGGTGGCGAGCAGAAAACCGAGCAGCATTGCGCCAGAGTCGCCCATGAACATCCGCGCCCGGTGGATGTTGTACGGCAGGAAGCCGAGGCAGACGCCGACGGTCGCGATCGTGATCAGGCTGGACGTGGTGGCACGCACCAGTTCCTGTTCGTAGGAGAGCAGGTAGGCGTAGGCGAAGAACGCGCCCGCGCCGATCGCGACCACGCCGGCGGCGAGACCGTCCAGGCCGTCGATCAGGTTGATCGCGTTCACGGCGACGAAGATGAACACCACGGTCAGCGCGATCGACGTCCCGTCGTCGAGGGAGACGATGGCGTCGGGCAGCGGGATCCAGTAGACCTTCACGCCGTTCAGCACCACGACGCCAGCCGCGAGCAGCTGCCCGGCGATCTTGGCCAGCGCGTTCAGCTCGACCATGTCGTCCATCACACCGACCGCGCAGATCAGCCCGCCGGCGAACAGCACCGCACCCGCGTCGTGGGTGACCAGGGGGAACCCGCCCAGCCAAGGCAGCTGTGCTGCGACCAACAGCGCGGCCGACAGGCCGAACCACATCGATATGCCGCCGAAGTACGGGATCGGCTTGGTGTGCACGTCGCGGTCGCGCACCATCGCCACCGCGTTGTAGCGGAACGCCAATCGCCGGGCCAGCCCGCTGAGCAGATAGGTCACCCCGGCCGCGACGAGCAGCACCAGCAGGTATTCGCGCATCAGGCCTCGCCGGTACCTTCCGCCGCCGGCGCCACGATGAGCTCGCCGCCCTCGGTCTCGACCAGACCGGGCAACGGCTCGGACGGGTCCGCCTCCGGATCGAGTGCCGGCTCCGGGGCGGCCTCCGCCGGCTCCGACTCGGCGAGCTCAGCGGGTTCGGCGAGCTCGGGGACGACGGCCGCGAGCGCGGACCTGGAGATCAGGCCCTCCCGCAGGATCCGGGGTTCTCCGGTCAGGTCGACGATGGTGGACGGGATCCCGCCCGCGGTCGGTCCGCCGTCGAGGTACACCTCCACCCGCTCACCGAGCTGCGCTTCCGCCTCGGCCAGAGTAGTGGCCGCCGGTTGCCCGGACACGTTGGCCGAGCTGACCGCCAGCGGCCCGGTCGCGCGCAGCAGGTCGCGGGTGAAGTCGTGATCGGGCACGCGGACCGCGATACTCGCCCCGCGCTCGCCCAGGTCCATCCGCAGATGCGGATGCGCCGTCACGACCAGGGTCAGCGCCCCCGGCCAGAACGCGTCCGCCAGCGCGAGCATGGCCGGAGCGACCTCGTCGGTGAGCGCGCGCAGCATGCCCACCTCCGCGATCAGCACCGGCGGCGGCATGTCCCGACCGCGCTCCTTGGCGTCCAGCAGTCCCTGCACGGCTGCGGCGTCGGTAGCGTCCGCGCCGATGCCGTAGACGGTGTCGGTGGGCAACACGATGCACCGCCCCTGAGCCACGGCCGCCGCAGCGGCGTCGATCGCCGCGTCCGGATCAGCGCTGATGTCCCACACCTTGGCCATGGGGTTCATCCTGCCAGCTTGGGCGCCCGGACGGCTGTGACGTATCGCGGACGATCGTTGAGGTCGACGTGGTCGCCGACCTGGGTGAACGCACCCGCGGAAGCGAACAGGTCGACCACGGCCTCGGACTGGACCTCGGCGTGCTCGGCGCACACCCAGCCACCGGGACGCAGCAGCCGGCCCGCCACCCGGGCCACCACCCGCAAGGCGTCCAGGCCGTCGGCGCCGGAGAACAGGGCCAACTCCGGCTCGTGCTCGCGGACGTCGGCAGCCACGTATTCCCAGGCCTCCAGCGGAATGTAGGGCGGATTGGCGATGACCAGGTCGACGGTGCCGTCCAGTTCGGTGAAGGCATCGGCCATGTCGCCTTCGACCAGCGCCACCCCCGTCCCAGCCAGGTTCTGCTCGGCCAGCCGGCAGGCGCGCGTCGACAACTCCACGGCGTATTGACGACAGCCCGGTCGCTCGGCGGCGATCGCAGCCGAAATCGCCCCGCTGCCCGCACACAGCTCGACGACCACCGGCTCACCGTCCAGCTCGCCGAGCCGCTCGATCGCCCATCCGGTCATCACCTCGGTCTCCGGACGCGGGATGAACACACCCGGCGCCACCGCGACCGAACCTGTGCGGAACCAGGCGCGTCCGGTGAGGTACTGCAGCGGTACCCCTGTGGCGCGGCTCTCCACCAACTCCGCATAGCTCGCCGCGATGTCGTCACCAACCTCGGCCAGCACGGCCAGCCGGGACGGCTCCACCGCCGCAGCGTGGGCCAGCAGGGTGCGCGCCTCCGCTGCGGAGCCCAGGCGGTGTGCTCCGCCGGAGACGAGCTCGTAGACGCCGGGCATCAGCTCGCGCTGCCCAGTCGCTGGGCCAGATCGGCTGCCTGCAGCGCTTCGATCACCGCCGAGAGATCCCCCGCCAGCACATGGTCGAGGTTGTAGGCCTTGAAGCCGATCCGGTGGTCGGCGATCCGGTTCTCCGGGAAGTTGTAGGTGCGGATCCGCTCCGAGCGGTCCACCGTGCGCACCTGCGAACGACGGGCCTGGGACGCGGCGGTGGCCGCCTCCTCCTCCGCGCGGGCGACCAGGCGCGCCCGCAGCATCCGCATCGCCGACTCCTTGTTCTGCAGCTGCGATCGCTCGTTCTGACAGGACACGACGATCCCGCTGGGCAGGTGGGTGATCCGCACCGCGGAGTCGGTGGTGTTCACCCCCTGGCCGCCGGGGCCCGAGGAGCGGTACACGTCGATGCGCAAGTCGTCTTCGTCGATCTCGACCTCTGCGGCCTCGACGTCGGGCATCACGAGCACCCCGGCAGCGGAGGTGTGGATCCGTCCCTGCGATTCGGTGACCGGCACCCGCTGTACCCGGTGCACGCCGCCCTCGAACTTGAGCACACCGTAGGGAGCGTTCTCGGGGTCGGGCGCACCGGTGGCCTTCACGGCCATGGTGAGCGACTTGTAGCCACCGAGGTCGGTCTCCTGGGAGTCGAGCACCTCCACCTTCCAGCCGCGCGTCTCCGCGTAACGGGAGTACATCCGGAACAGGTCGCCGGCGAACAACGCCGACTCCTCACCACCCTCACCGGACTTGATCTCGATCAAGCAGTCGGCGGAGTCGTTGGGATCGCGCGGGGCGAGCAGGCGGGTCAGCCGTTCGTCCACCTCGGCGAGCTCCGTAGCGATGCCGTCCGCTTCGTCGGCAAAGGCTGCGTCCTCCTCGCCCAGCTCACGAGCCGCGGCCAGGTCGGCGCTGAGCCGTTCGTGCGCCGCCAGGTTCTTCACGATCGGGGTGAGCTCGGCGTAACGGCGTCCGATCCGCCGGGACGCCGCGAGATCGGCATGCACGGCGGGGTCGGCGAGCTGCCGCTCCAGCTCGGCGAATTCCTCGCGCAGACCGGCCGCAGACTCGAACATGACGTGCTCCCAACGCTGATGTACGACAAACGCCGGGTGCCAGGCATGGCCTGGCACCCGGCGTCGACGAAGCTACTTCTTCTTGGCTTGGGCCTGCTTCGCGTAGCGCTTCTCGAAGCGGGCGACCCGGCCGCCGGTATCGAGGATCTTCTGCTTGCCCGTGTAGAACGGGTGGCAGGCGCTGCAGACGTCGGCGTGGATGACGCCGCCCTTCGCGGTGCTGCGGGTGGTGAACGTGTTGCCACAGGTGCAGGTGACCTGGGTCTCCACGTACTCGGGGTGAAGGTCCTTCTTCAACGCTGTCTCCTTGGGTCATGAGGCCGGGTCGGCTGCGGGGTGCATGGTGCCGTGAACCGGTCCAAAGGAAAAGTGTGCCAGAGGTGGCGCACCTGACCCAAAACGCCTGGCCCCTCCCCCGCATTCCCCGCGTGCCTGGCAGGGCCAGCAGGACAGCCAGTCGTCCCCTTGGCCCCGCACCGGACGCTGTCCACAGGCCCGTCAGCACGAGTGGCCCGGGCTCCGCCACAGTAGAGCGGTGCAGCCGACCCCGGGAGAACCACAGCAGCAGTGGCGCACGACGCGCGCGCGTCGGGCCGAAGTGGCAGAGGCCGTGGCCGCTCTCCACGCTGGCGTGGCCCACCGCCGCGACCTGCGCGAGGGCGGGCTGACACGCTTCGACGTGCGCTCTGAGATCGCCGCGGGCCGATGGAGGGCGGCCGGCAAGCACACCGTCATCATCGGCACGGGTGACCTGGGTGACGAGGCACGGCTCTGGCGGGCGGTCTGGGAGAGCGGATCGGGCGCAGTCCTCGACGGGGCCGCAGCCTTGGTCGCGGGGGGACTGAAGAGGTTCCGCCCTGACCACATCGACGTTTCGGTCCCTGCAGGCAACCGCCACCATCGGATCGAGGGAGTTCGCCTCCACCGCCCTCGCAGAGTGGGGCCTGCCATCGGCGTCGGTGTCCCGCGCGTGCGCCCCGAGATCGCCGCACTCCGGGCCGCCCTGTGGGCGAGGTCGGACCGGCAGGCAGCGCTCATCGTCTGCCTCGTGGTCCAACAGCGCATCGTCCGGCCCGAGCGACTTCACGCCGCCTGGGAGGGCCTACCTCCCCGGCAGCGCCGGCCCTTCGTGGGCACGGTCATCGGCGACGTCTGCAACGGTGCTCATTCCCTCGGCGAGCTCGACTTCGCAGGGCTCTGCCGCGAGCACGGCATCCCCGACCCAACTCGCCAAGCCGTCCGCACCGTGTCTGGTGGACGGGTCTACCTCGACGTGGCGTGGGAGGACGTCGGACTGGTCGTCGAGATCGACGGGGGACACCACGCGCTCGCGCTCTCCCCGGTTGACGACGCCCTCCGCCAGAACGACGTCGTCCTCGACGGTCAGCCGGTCCTTCGTATTCCGGTCCTCGGCCTGCGACTGTGCCCAGCGAAGTTCATGGCTCAGGTGGTGCGGGGCCACCAGATGCTGCGCGCAGCCTGAGCACGCCGGGTCAGAGGGACGGCTGGCCGTTCGTCTGGCCCTGCGACAGTGAGGGGTCGTATGCCGCTGAGCTGGCTCCGCGACACACGACCCCTTCACGTGAGGCTGGGTTCAGACCGCTGCCTCAGGCCTGGTCGTCGAGACGGGCGCTGCTCGTCGCCTGGACCTGCGTGAGGAACTCGTAGTTCGTCTTCGTCTTCTTGAGCCGGTCCACGAGCAGCTCGATCGCCTGCTGCGTGTCGAGGCCACCGAGGACCCGACGCAGCTTCCACATGATCTTCAGCTCCTCGCTCGCGAGGAGGATCTCCTCGCGACGAGTGCCCGACGCGTTGATGTCGACGGCCGGGAAGATCCGACGGTTCGCCAGGTGACGGTCGAGCTTGAGCTCCATGTT
>DJWE01000033.1 GCA_002441465.1 Propionibacteriaceae bacterium UBA6238
TGCAGCAGATCAACCAGTGGCAGCGTGAGACCGAGGATCCTGGGGAGTTCCTGGACACGCTCCGTTTCGAGATCGCCAACGACGAGGTGTTCGTGTTCACGCCGAAGGGCGACGTGATCAGCCTGCCCGNNCCTACGCGGTGCACACCGAGGTCGGCCACCACACGATCGGTGCTCGGGTGAACGGACGCCTGGTGCCGCTGGAGTCAGCACTGACCAGCGGAGACGTGGTCGAGGTGCTCACGTCGAAGGCGGCCAACGCCGGGCCGAGCCGGGACTGGCTGGGGTTCGTGAAGAGCCCGCGTGCCCGCGGCAAGATTCGCCAGTACTTCATGCGAGAGCGCCGCGAGGAGTCGCTGGAGAACGGCAAGGACCTGCTGACCAAGCAGCTGCGCAGGGCGGGTCTGCCGCTGCAGCGCCTGCTCACGCCCGAGCATATGACCGGGCTCACCGAGCATTTCCGAGTCGCGGACGTGAACGCTCTCTATGCGGCGATCGGGGAGGGCTCGATCAGCCCGCAGGCCGTGGTGCAGCGACTGATCGCGTCCGAGGGCGGTGCCGAGGCGGTGGCAGAGCTCGGGGGCGAGGACACCTCCGTGATCACCTCGAGGCGCCGCGCGCGGGTCTCCACGGGCAACGACGCCGGCGTGGTGGTGCAGGGGGACCCCGACGTGCTGGTGAAGCTGGCGCGCTGCTGCCGTCCGGTGCCTGGGGACGAGATCCTCGGCTTCGTGACCAGGGAGAACGGGGTGTCGGTGCACCGGGTCGACTGCACCAACGCGCAGAACCTGCGTACGCAACCGGAGCGGTTGGTCGAGGTGGCGTGGGCGCCGACCGCCAGCAGCACGTTCCTGGTCGCGCTGCAGGTCGAGGGTATCGACCGGACCGGCATCTTGTCGGAAGTCACCAAGGTGATGGGTGAGCACCACATCTCGATCCAGGCGGCGACCCTGAACACGGCGAAGGATCACACCTTCAAGTTCCGGTTCACCTTCGAAACCACCGACCCGACCCACCTGGAGCACCTGATCGGCGCCGTCCGCAAGGTGCCAGGCGTCTACGACGTCTTCCGAATCAAGAACTAGACCCGACGGATCGGGGACGGTTCCGATCTCGGTCCAGCGTCCGGTGGACCGAGATCGGAACCGTCCCCAACTCGGTCGGTCAGCGGTTGAAGTCGGCCAGCGTCGCTTTCGCCTGGTCGAGCCAGGTCTGATAGGTGGCGATCTTGTCGTTGGCCTGGGTTGCCGAGGCCTGGTCGCCACGGGCGGACGCCTTTTCGGCCCGCTCGGTGAGCTTGGCGATCTCGTCGCTGAGCATCCGGACGGTCTCTTCGGCGCGGGCGCGCGCCTCGGGATCGGTGCGCCGCCACTCGTCCTGCTCGGCTGACTGGATCGCCGACTGGATCGCCTTCAGGCGGGAGTCGAGTGCCCGGATCTGCTCTCGAGGGACGCGTCCATAGGCGTTGTACTTCTCCAGGAACGTCTGGTACGCGGCTCGGGCGCTGGCCAGGTCGGTCACCGGCAGCAGCGTCGCGTCCGCCTCGTCCAGGAGCGCCACCTTGGCGTCGTAGTTGGCCTTGTACTCGGCATCCTGCTCGCTGAGCACGGACGCGCGGGCGTTGAAGAAGCCGTCCTGGATCGCGCGGAACTCGGTCCACAGCTTGTCGTCGATCTCTCGCGGTGCCGGACCAGCGGCCTTCCAGCGGGTCATCAGGTCGCGGAAAGCACCCGCGGTGGGACCCCACTCGGTGGAGTCGGCCAGCGCGCGGGCCTCGGCGATGATCTGCTCCTTCGCCTCGCGCGCGGTCTCTCGTCGAGCCGCCTGCTCAGCGAACTGGGACTTGCGTCGTCGCGTGTAGGTGGTTCGGGCAACGGAGAAGCGATGCCAGAGCGCATCGTCGGTGGCGCGGTCGATCCGCGGCAGGGCCTTCCACTCATCGAGTAGAGCGCGGAAGCGGTTCACCCCGCCTCGCCAGTCGTTGCCTTGAGCGAGCGTCTCGGCTTCGCCGACCATGCGCTCCTTGGTTTCCCTGGTGGCTTCGAGCTGCTTGGATCGCTCGGCCTTACGTTGCTCGGCCTGCTCGGCCAGTAGCGGAGCCAGCGCGTCCAGCCGCGCGAGCAGGCCGGCCAGGTCGCCAACCGCGTTCGCCGTCGAGACCGACGTGTGCACTGTGGCGATGCTGTGCCGCGCCTCCTCCGGGGACAGCGCCCCCGCCTTCACTCTGGTTTCGAGCAGTCCCACCTCCACATCGAGGGCCTCGAAGCGCCGGACGTAGAAAGCGAGAGCCTCGCCGGCATCGACATCGGGGATCTGACCGACGACCCGCTCGCCGTCGGCCGTACGCACGTAGACCGTGCCGTCCGGGTCGACGCGACCGAAGTCAGCCGGACCTGAGGTGGAGTTCATGGGGATCATCTTGCCTGATCCGAGGCGGAATGTGGCAACGAGCGCCGAGGTCGGTCGGTCACGGTTGTGACACCGATCGGTGCTGCTGGCTTCGAGACGGCTCACGATCTCGTTGCTGGCGCGGTTCGATGTCTCCTCGTCTGTTCCTCGCAGTTCGTTCCTCACTGCTCGTCGAGTCTCCTCAAGATCTCGTCGCTGACGCGCCGAGATCCCATCGTCGTCTGTTCCTCGCAGTTCGTTCCTCACTGCTCGTCGAGTCTCCTCAAGATCTCGTCGCTGACGCGCCGAGATCCCATCGTCGTCTAGGCTGACGGGCGTGTTTCTGGCATCTTTCGCGACCGGCCATTGGCAGGCGAATTGCTACGTGGTAGCTGCCCCCGGCATCGCAGATTGCGTCGTCATCGATCCGGGGCAGGACGCTGCGCCGAGCGTCCGGCAGGTGCTCTCGGAGCACCAGCTCAGGCCAAAGGGGATATTGGCGACCCACGGCCATTTCGACCATGTCGCGAACGCAGCAGAGATCGCCGACGACTTCAACGTGCCGCTGTGGATCCACTCGGCCGACCGCGACCTGCTGACCGAGCCCGGAGCCGGGTTGGGTGCCGACGGGGCGGCGCTGGTCCGCCAACTGCTCAGCGAGCCGATGGTCGAGCCGGCCCGCGTGGAAGAGTTCGACGACCTCGACGAGCTGAGCATCGCCCGCCTGAACTTCAGCGTCACCCATGCTCCCGGCCACACCGAAGGGTCGGTGCTGCTCGGCCTGGACTACAACGGCCGCAACTCCCAGATCAACCGGATCGTGTTCAGCGGCGACGTGGTGTTCGCGGGGTCGATCGGACGCACCGATCTGCCCGGCGGCGACCAGCGGGCGATGAGCCGGACGCTGCGTGAGGTGGTACTGCCGCTGCCGGACACCGTCGCGCTGCTGCCCGGTCACGGGCCGCAGACCACGATGGCGCGCGAGCGGGCCACCAACCCCTACCTGCAACCGGCCGCGGTGGAGATCTGAATGTCGAGACCCAAGCCCCTGTCCGGCTTCCCCGAGTTCACGCCCGCCGGACGGATCGTCGAGCAACGCGTCCTGGCCAGCCTCGCCGAGACCTTCGAACTGCACGGGTTCGGCTCCATCGAGACCCGCGCCGTCGAACCGATGGAACAGCTCACCCGGAAGGGCGAGATCGACAAGGAGGTGTTCGTCGTCCGCCGTCTGCATGCCGCCGCCGATGCCGCCGACGAACTGGGCCTGCACTTCGACCTCACCGTTCCGTTCGCCCGCTACGTGCTGGAGAACTCCGCGCAGCTGCAATTTCCGTTCCGCCGCTACCAGATCCAGAAGGCGTGGCGGGGCGAGCGACCGCAGGAGGGCCGGTACCGGGAGTTCACCCAGGCCGACATCGACATCGTCGGTGCGGAGACGCTCGCCGCGCACCACGACATCGAGCTGCCCCTGGTCACGCTCGAAGCGCTGGAGAGGCTGCACGTCGACTTCGGCGTGCCCGCGGCCACGATGAGCGTGAACAATCGCCAGCTGAGCGAGGGCTTCTACCGCGGACTCGGCGTCGAGGATCACCTGGCCGTGCTGCAGCGGGTGGACAAGCTGGACAAGATCGGACCCGAGGCGGTCGCCGACCTACTCGTCGACGAAGTGGGCCTGAGCCGGGCCGCGGCGGGCAAGTGCCTGCAACTGGCCGAGATCCGCAGTGCGAACGCGTCCTTCGTGGACCAGGTGACCGCTCTCGGAGTGGAGCACCCGCTGCTGACCGCCGGCCTGGAACTGCTCGCGGACGTGGTCACTGCGGCCGCGACGCTCGTCCCCGGACGCCTGGTCGCAGACCTGAAGATCGCCCGAGGCCTGGACTACTACACCGGCACGGTCTACGAGACCACGATGGCCGGCTACGAGGCGATGGGCTCGATCTCTTCGGGAGGGCGCTACGACTCGCTCGCCTCGGACGGGCGCAGCACCTACCCCGGCGTCGGGCTGAGCATCGGAGTCAGCCGCATTCTCGTGCCGCTGGTCGGCAAGGGAGTGCTGTCCGCCACCCGTCCGGTGCCCACGTGCGTGCTGGTCGCGGTCGACTCCGAGGAGACCCGACTGGAGGCGATCGCCACCGCGTCCCGGCTGCGTGCCCGCGGGATTCCGTGCGAGGTGGCGCCAAAGGCGGACAAGTTCGGCAAGCAGATCCGCTACGCCGACCGCAGGGGCATCCCGTTCGTCTGGTTCGGCAGCGGCGAGGTGAAGGACATCCGCAGCGGCGAACAGGTGCCCGCCGACCCGGACGCCTGGCTGCCTCCGCAGGCGGACCTGCGTCCGGCCGTCGTAAGATCGCCTCTGGCCTGATTTCGCAGGCCCCGGAAAGGACAACCCGTGATTCGCACCCACCAGGCAGGTTCACTGCGCCCCGAGCACGTCGGCACCACGGTCACGTTGGCCGGCTGGGTGGACCGGCGCCGGGATCTCGGTGGCGTCGCCTTCCTCGACCTGAGGGACGCCAGCGGCATCGTCCAGGTGGTCGTGCGCGACGACGTCCTGGCGACGTCGGGTGCCCACGGCCTGCGCAACGAGTACTGCATCGCCGTCACCGGACCGGTGGAGGCCCGATCAGCCGACACGGTGAACCCGAACCTCGCCACTGGCCAGGTGGAGGTCGCGGTCTCGACGCTGGAGGTGCTGAACCCGTCAGCCCCGCTGCCGTTCCAGATCGACGAGCGCAGCGCGGTCAACGAGGACGCCCGGCTGAAGTACCGCTACCTCGACCTGCGCCGTCCCACCCTGCAGGGGAACATCATCAAACGCCACAGGATCACCAAGGCCGTCCGCGACTATCTGGACACCGAGGGGTTCATCGAGGTGGAAACCCCGATGCTCACGAAGAGCACGCCGGAAGGCGCCCGTGATTATCTCGTCCCCAGCCGGGTGCATCCGAAAAAGTTCTACGCCCTTCCCCAGTCCCCGCAGCTCTTCAAGCAGCTTCTCATGATCGGCGGCATGGAGCGGTACTTTCAGATCGCCCGGTGTTTCCGGGACGAGGACCTGCGGCCCAACCGGCAGCCGGAATTCACACAGCTTGATCTGGAGGCCTCCTTCATCGATGAGGAATTCATCTACCGCATCACGGAAGAATTGATCGTCAGGATGTTCGCCGTGGGGGGCGTCACCCTCACCGCCCCCTTCCCCCGGATGACCTGGCGGGAGGCGGTGGATACCACCGGCTCAGACACCCCCGACCTGCGCTTCGGCCTCCGCCTCGTCGAGGTCACCGATATTCTTCAAGGCACGTCTTACGGGATTCTGGAGCAGGTCATCAAGCGGGGCGGCGTCATCAAGGGGATCAACATCAAGGGGGCATCGGATCAGTTGAGCAAGAACGTCCTCCAGAACGAGTATGCCAAAAAGATCGTCCCGTCCTTCGGCGCCAGGGGGATGACCTGGATGCGCATGACGGGCGGCAGGCTTGAATCGAATATCGTCCAGTTCTTCAGCCCCGAAGAACAGGCCGCGCTCATCGGGCGCCTCAAGGCCGAGAACGGCGATGTCCTGGTGATGATCGCCGATCCCTCGCCGATACGGGTCAACAGGGC
>DJWE01000031.1 GCA_002441465.1 Propionibacteriaceae bacterium UBA6238
GGTGGCGGTGAGGTAGCAGTACAGAGCGAGCATGATGGGGTCCTTTCGGTTCAGATCATTCGGAGGACTGCGGGGACGACGAGGGTGATGGCCAGGACGAGGACGAGGCCGGCGACGGGGACGGCGATGCGTTCGCCGGCGGCGTTGGCGCGTGAGATTTGGGTGTTGAGGGTGGCGTTGCGCATCGCTGCGGCGCGGGCGCGCAGGGAGTCGTAGACGCGGGTGCCGTCGGAACCGCCAAGTCGCATGATGTCGGCGAGATCCGTCAGGTCGGGCAGGTGCAGGTGGTTGCCCATCTCGGCCAGCGCGTCCCACGGGTTTTGGCCGGTGTAGTTGGTGCGGCGCAGTGTCGTTGCGAGGCGATGGAACACCCAGGAGTCGCCGGTATCGGCAGCCCGGATCAGAGCCTGCGGCACGGTGGCACCGGCCAAGCGTTCTAGGGCCACCATTTCGACGAAAGCGCCCAGGGCGTATGAGAACTCTTCGCGGGCCTTACGGGCCTGGTCACGCAGTTCATTGTTGGGAAGGAACCACAACAGGATCGCGAATCCCAGAGAGCCGAGGACGGGGACCGCGACGGGAATCGGCAGGCCCAGGAGCATCGTCGCCACAGAGATCACTGGCACCACCAGCAACCCGAGGACGGCGGAGATGATCTTCGAGCCGTAGAACGCGGCCCTGGTCCGCCCTAGCAGCGCCAGGTCCTTCTCGGGCGGTGCACCCCAGACGACGGCCGGCAGGTGCTGCTCGGCCCAGCGACCAAGGCGCACCTCAGCGTCCACCTTCCCCGCAGCATCGACCGGGTCGGCGGTGAGGCTGGTGGGTTGGAGGCGGCCGATGGCGTCCTTGAGATGGACCGGCGCGGGGATCATGCCGACGACGATGAGCGTCACGGCGGCGGACAGCATGGCCCCGGACAGCATGGCCAGCTGCAGCCCGGTCATGACGCTGCCTGACGGTCAGCGACGGCGCTGCCCATGAAGCGGGGCAGCGGGGCGGCGGCGCTGATCCGCCGCATCCACAGCAACGCGGCCAGGTAGAGGCCCATGAGCACGGTGAGCAGCACTTGTCCGAGCGGAGTGCGGTAGGGCTCGACGTAGCTGCCCGCGAGGAACAGGCCGCTGAGGAGAACGGCGGAGATGGCGGTGATCATTCGGGCCGCGGTGCGGGCCTTCTGCTGCTCGGTGTGGACCTGGCGACGGGCCCGGACGTCGGCGTCGATCGATTCGGCCAACCCTGCCATCGCGGACGCGACGCCGGGGCCGCGGCGCTCCGAGGCCAGGATCAGGGTGGCGACGAACAAGTCGCCGGTCACATCGTCGAGTTCGTCGGCGAACAGGCGAAGAGCCTTCCCGGTGGCCACGTTCGCACGCACCCGCGCCGCGAGACGTCCGATCTCGGGGGCCAGCGCGGCGGGGGCGGAGCGGGCAGCGTGCAGGATCGCCTGCTCCAGCCCACGGCCCGCGGTCAGCACCCCTCCCAGGCCACGTGCGAAGTCGGCCAGCGCGTTGAGGCGCTCGATGCGATTCTTCGCCCGCCCCTTCACCATTCGCCACACCATCACCGACACCGCCGGCACCAGCACCAGCGCCACTAGCCATCCGGTGATCGCCGCCAGCACTGCACCCACCGCCACACCCAGCAACGCGACGCTGCGGGTCGAGGAGCTGACCCGGCGGCGACGTGTGCGTGGCGGCGTCGGTTCGGCGACGGGGCGGGGGGTCAGGCCATAGATGAGTCCGAGGACCCCAGCGACCATCAACGCCCCCGAGAGAGCAGCAATGAGCATCATGCGAGGGTCCCCTTCTCTGCGTTGAAGCCAGCCAGGTCGAAGCCGTAGCGCTCGAGAGCCCGGAACCTGGGGGGCAGGATCTGCGCGGTGGCGCGGTGGCTGCCCGGTTGGGCGGCGAAGATGGTGGTGGTGGCGTAGCCCTTGGCGTCCTCNNTCGACCTGCAGCTGCACGATCACGTCGATGTCCTCGGCGATCACGTTCAGTGCGTACTCGCGGGTGATGTTGGCGCCCTCCTGCGTCGCGCACGTCACCAGCTTCCTGATCGCGCCCTCCGCTGATCTCGCGTGGGTGGTCGACATCGATCCGGACCCGGACTGCATGCATTTGAACATGGTCACGATCTCCGACCCGCGGACCTCACCGACGATCGTGTAGCTGAGGTTGGCGCGAAGGGAGTCTTCGAGGGCCTCACGCACGGTGTACTCGCCGGCGCGGCGACCGTTCAGGCCGATCTCCCCTGAACCGGGGTTGGCCTGCCACTCGTGGACCACCTGATGGTCACCGGTGTCCTTGAGATACAACTCGTACTCGGTCTCGATCGTGCCGATCTGCACATGGTGCGGAAGCTCGTGTGCCAACGCCCGCAGCATCGTCGTCTTGCCCGTGCCCTGATCCCCGGAGATCACCAGCGACATCCGCGCCTGCACCACCGCCGACAAGAACGAGGCCGCCACCTGCGACAACGAGCCCAAAGCGACGAGCTCGTGCAGGCCGGCGTCGACCAGCCGGTTGCGGCGGATGATCACCGTCGGCCGTGACGTCACCCACGCCGACGCGAACAGCCGCGCGCGGTTCGGCAGCGCCAGGTGCAGCTTCGTGGCCGCCTCGGAGAACTCCCGCGGCTTCGGCTGATGGGCAGCCATGAACGTCAGATACTCGATCAGCTGCTCATCGCTCGACGCCACCGGAGGCGCCGGGACCAGTTCCCCGTCGCTGTTTTCCACCAACACGTTGTCGAAGCCGGAGATGATCACGTTCTCCACGGCGTCGTCATCGAGGTACGGCTGGAGCCGGCCGAGCCGGAACACGGCATCGAACAAGGCCTGCGCGAGCCGGTCCTGGTGGTCGAGGGTCCAGGTCAGCTGGCCCCGCACGGTGGACGCGCGAGATTCCTCCTCGAGCACCGCGGCGATGATCTCCCGCCCCACCGCCTCGCGGTCGCCCGAGTCCGGGTCGCGCTCCGACAGTTCAGCGGAGACACGTTCCCGCAGCACATCGACCAGATCCCAGTCGATGTCGCCGTCGAGGCGGCGCTGGACCCGCGGCGCCGGCTCAAGCCTCGATGTCGGTGCAGCCGCGGGGGCTTCACGCCGTGGGGCGTCGCGGGGCACCATGCGGAACCCGCCCCGGGTGCGGCCCGCCGGTGGGGTCGGCTGCGCGAACAGCGCCAACGTACCCGGGTCGAACTCGGCCGCGTCAGACATGAGTCAGCTCCCTCAACGCCGTCGCGTGGAGCTGCTCGGCGGCCTGCCGTAGCCCACGAGTCAGACCGCGGCCGCGTTTGGGCTCCGGTTTGCCGTGGCTGAGAACTTCTGCCTCCTCCGGTGCCCACGGCAGCTCGAACGCCACCGGGTGCTTGACAACCGACGCGACCGAGGAGCTGCTGTACGGGCGGCCCGGGCCCACCACCACCAGCCGGACAGGGATCTCGTCGGGGAGGTCCGCGGCAGATGCGGCGGCCACCGACGGCAAATCCGAGCGCAGCACCAGCAGCACCTGATCACAGCCCCGCAGCAAAGGTGCGGCGAGGTGGGTGTGGCCGAGGCGGCCGAGGTCGATCAGGACATCAACTCCGAGCTGCGACAAGCCGCGAACCTGGACGGCCAGCGCCGGCCACAGGTCTGTCAGGCCGCCGGCCTGCGTCGCACCAGCAGGCCCCGGGATCAGCGAGGCGGTCTCCGACAGGCGAAGCGGCATCTCCCGCACCGCGGTCTCCAGCGCACTCTGGCGGTGAGCTGACCACAACTCCACCAATGTTCCGGGATGGGGCACCGTGCCGCCAAAGTAGCCGGCCAGGATCGCCGACCCGCCTACGGGGTCGGCGTCGATCAGCAGCACCTGGTTGGGCCACGCCAACGCCAACCCCAGCGCGGTCGTCGTCACCCCAGGCGCCCCAGCTGCCGACGTCAACGCGAAGACAGCCATCAGTTGTCCCTCGAGTCGAGCACCAGCGCGGCCCTGCCCAACGCTGCCGCCGCCGCTGTCCGCGCAGCATCCGCCTGATCGACCTCCACCGACACCGACACCTGGCCAGACGCCTCATCCCGGGCCGTGGCTACCACGACCCCCGGTATCACCACATTCACGTCACACGCCACGGTCGAGGTCCCCGTCTCGGCTGAGCTCTCCCCCGCCGCGCACGCGTAGGCCGGTTCGGTGAGGATCACCCGCACCCGGTCGCCCACAAGCAACTCGATCGCGGGTTCCGCCCCGGGAGGCAACGACATGCCGACGACCGTGCGACCGGCCGAGGGCACCATCTGCTCCACAGCCACGGTCGCGGACACCAACGTGCCGGCAGCCACATCATGTGCCGCCCGTTGGCCGATCAACGTCGGCAGCTGGTTGGCCTCGAGGTAGGCCAGCTGCTGATCGGGGGCGATCTGCACCGTGGTGAACATCTCGGCCGTCATCAGCTGTCCCCGAGCCACCGGAACCCGGGCCGCGACCGCCTCCACGGTGGAGCCCAAGGACAAGAACACCAGCGCCCCGCCCCCAGCACCCAGCAGGATCAGCAGGCCCGCCAGTACCGCCAGCACCGGGCGACGCTGCCGGCGCACCGCAGCGGGCGTGACGATCGGCGGCGCCGGCGCAGCCGCCTGTTCTGCTGCCAGAGTCTGTTGCATGGTCACACTCCCTTGAACCCCGAGCCGCCCCACCCACAGCGGAAACAGCGTCCCTGAAATTCACATCAACCCCGGGCACGTCCCGCACTAGGCGGGAGACCCCACTCGGTTCGTCGGCCCGCCACGCACCATCGACGCGACACACAGACCCGACGCCCGACACCGGCCTCGGCGCCGGGCAATCTCACTGTAAATCGCGGGCGGGGTCACCCCCGGGGTCATAACGCCGGACCACCGCCGCCCGGCCGCCTCGATGACGAGGCTGGCGGCGGACGGCGCGGCACCTCACGCAGTGACTCACTCAGCAGGAGAGCCATCCCCCGCAGACTCAGCTCCTGTGGGCTCTCGGCGCCGCGTCCCAGCCGCTCCCGCAACAACCCTGTGGCGCGGTCCTCATCACGTTCCAAGACGTGCCGTGACTGGCCGGTCGATGCCGTGAGTTGGGCCCGGCTAGTCCGGGTCGCGGCGATGAGGCGTGCCTGTGCGATGCCGCGCAGTTCCTCGGGCAGCGACTCGATCAAGCGGACGGCCTCCTCATTACCCAGGCGACGCATGACCTGCTCCTCGACTCCGCGGCCGCCGTCGCCGGCCGCGAGCGTGCGCTCCTGATCGACCTGGTGCACCAGCGTGTCGCTGACCACCTCCCGATCTTCGGCTTTCCTTTTGGCCTCGTTGCGGCGAAGGAAGTCCAACTGGGAGTAGGCGAAGGTCGACCAGCGGGCGCGGTTCGGATCCCACAGCGGTGCGATCTCCGTCAGCCGCAGCAGCCCCGCAGCTACGAACTCCTCTCGAGCCTTGGGCGGTACCTTCCTGGACCAGTGGAACACGATCGGCGACCCGGCCTGAACGATCGCCGCCCGTGCCAGTCGGCCCCGCTTCGCGAGCTCCTCCAAGTCCACTCGCGACGCCGCCCGCGCGATCCTCGACGCTTCTGGGTCGCCACGCAGGGCGGCCTCCGCGAGCACGCCCGCATCACGCTGACCAGCCAGTGTCCTCAAGGCGGCCACATCGCCCAGACTCACCGCGTCCGGATCCGGGACCCTCACGGGTGGCTTGACGACGCCGTCGTCGGCCGGGACCGCCACATTCCTCGCGGGATGGGCCGGGAGCACCGGGGCTAGAGTGACCGACTCGCGCGGCCCGACCGGCCGGGGCCTGAGGGTCGCAGCGAGATCCGCGCGCTCCGCCAATGTCACCGCCGATCTCACCAGCGACGATCCGGCCCGCATCGATTGTGGAGTGACTGCGGAGGCCGCCACAAGATTGCCACCCAGACCACTGCGGAGAAGTGCCTGGAGCAAACCGTGTGGATCCGCGTCGCGAGCCGCCATCTGCACTGCCACGATCGCCCGTCCGATGTCGGTAGCGGTCGATGGCCGATGTGGCACCACAGGGCGCCATGCGTCAAAGGCGCGGTCCCACTGTGCCTGAGAAGCGACCACGGCGTCGCGGGTCCGGTCATGGCCGACGCCGTCGATGACCTCGAACTCGTCGAGGAGCAGGCGACCACGGTGCAGCAGGCTGCGTTGCATGGAGCAGATCGCCAGCGCATCCTCGGGCCGCAATGCGTCGGCCGCGGAGCCCATCGCCATCACGTAGCGCTGTAAAGCCATATCGATGTGGCCGCGCGTGGTGGCCGGCTCCAGCAGAGAGCGCTCCGCCTGGCCGAGCAGACGCCGAACCCATGCTGCATTGACCCCGACGGCGGCCGCCCGCGTGACCTGCACGCCCAGCATGCGAAGTCTGCGACCCTCGTCATCGGTCAACCGAGACGGCACGGTGGCGTCGGCCTCGATCGCGTGGATTAACGCGCTCCCGGAGGCATCCACCGGCCGCGTCAACAGCGGGACCAGTGCGGCAGCCTCACGCAGCCCGGGATCGGCCCCGCCCGCAGCCTGGTCGCAGGCCACCATCGTGCCCGCCCACTCCCCCACGGTGACGCGATCATCGCCCAGACCTGCTGCCGCCAAACGGGCAGCCCGCACGAACCTGGACATCAGGCACCACCCGCGCCGAGATCGACAGCCAGCAGCACGTCGACCAGCGCCCTCGCGCTCGGCGCGAGCGTCCCCGTGTCCCACTCCAGCACCCGCTGGACCGCGGCATCCAGGCAGCCCTCCACCGAGGAGGGCAACTCCACCGGCACCGACGCCGAGCCAGCCGCCACGTCGCCGGCCAACACCCACGCCGCGACCACATCCAGCGCAGCCGAGTGACACACCGCCCCCGCGTGGGCCATCAGATCGTTGGCGTGGTCCAGCAACCTGAACACCACAAAGGCATCATCCGGACGCATCCCGGTCCTCCTCACAGACTCGACTCTCAAGACCCGTGACGGCGACAAGACGTCCACGTTGGACGTTGTCCACAGTTACGGGGCCTTATCCACACACAAGAACCCCCGCCCAACCGCCCGTAACGGGAAAACTGCGTCGACAAATCGGGGATTGCCTCAATCACGTCGGTGGGGAGCTTCCGGGGGGGTGGGGTCGACTCGGGGCATTCCGCCACAGGAGGCCGCGCGTGGGGTTCCTTACACATGCAGGAGGGGCATCGCCCCCCGTCGCCAGGAAGGAGCACAGCCATGGCTCAGAGCGACCGTCGTGAGGCCCGCGTCAGAGTGAAGGGCCAGCTCATCAAGCGCCACGAGGCTCTCATGGCCCGAGAAGCGAGGATCAGGACAGAGGTGCTGGACGCGGCCGCCGCCCTTCTCACGCGCGACCGAGCCGTGCTGGAGGCAGAAGCTCGACTCGGCAAAGCGATCGAGACCCTGACCTCGAGTGAAGGAATGCCCATCGACGAGGCAGCAGAGCTGTGCGGGCTCCACATCAGGGAAGCCAAGCGCGTGCTCCGAATGCGGGTGAGTGGCCCCAACCAGCAGGAACCAGCGGAAGAAGTGGCCAACTCATGAGGGGCGCATTGCTTGACGTGGCCGAGCTCATCGGCAGCTACGGCCGATTCGTCTCATATCCCCAGGCGGCCGAGATCACGTCACTGAGCGTCCGATCACTCAAGAGAGAAACCGCCGCCGGCAACCTCCCCTGCTACCGCTTGGGTAGTGCGCGCGTCTACAGACTCAAAGTTGAGGACGTCGCCGCACTCATCCAGCGAGTGGCTTGAGGTAACCTGCCGCACCTAGACAGTCGCAGACGGGTCTAGGTTCTCTCACAACGGACCTACCATCCGGCCTCAGTCTCGCTGCCCCGACTCACGCACATCCTCAGGACCAAGCGAAGGCGCTCGTCCGCCCGTGGGGCCTCGGCTGGCCTGGACGCCGCCTGAGTCCGTGATCAAGAGCGGCAGGGTCGTCATGCCGCGTGGGGTGACGTCATCAACGCCGCCATCTCCAATTGCCGATGGGCCCGACGGGCGGAGCTTGGCCGTGTGGGTCCGCTCCGTGATGAGATCACGAGGGACGAATTGCGACGGTGGAGACATTTCACGCGCCGACGAGGTGCTCGAGACCGACCCTATTCCGACCCTGGATTCGCTAGCAAATAAGAAAACCCCTAGTCAACTAGGGGTTCATTGGTGGGCCTAACTGGACTTGAACCAGTGACCTCTGCCTTATCAGGGCAGCGCTCTAACCGTCTGAGCTATAGGCCCGTTCACCGACGCGTAACTTTAGCGCACCGTTTCGTCGCCCGGCAAACCGAGGCCCTCGTCGCCATGAACGACCTTGTCAGCCGGGTTTCCTAGCCTCCGGCGCCGAGCAAGAACTCGGGCAGGCCACCCGTCGGCGCCTGCGGAAATTCAGATCGCCTGCCCTGTAGAGCAGGCATCTGAACGCAGGGCAGGCCACCCGTCGGCGCCTGAGGAAAGTCAGTTCGCCTGCCCCGTACAGCAGGCATCTGAACGCAGGGCAGGCGACGGAGAGACGCCTGTGCTGTAGGGCAGGCGCCCAGACGTAAGGCAGGCGCTCAAGCGCGGGGCAGGCGGCCGGACGTAAGGCAGGCGGCCAGACGTAAAGGCAGGCGCCCAGGCGCGAGGCAGGCGGCCAGACGTAAGGCAGGCGCCCAGGCGCGAGGCAGGCGCCGAGACGCGAGGGCAGGCGTCCAGCTGGGCGGGGTCAGTCCTCGGCGAGCGTGAC
>DJWE01000023.1 GCA_002441465.1 Propionibacteriaceae bacterium UBA6238
CGATCCCCGAGACCTGTGCTGGGCGTTTACTGGACCGCGGTCACCTCCTGCCGTACACCGCCGGCGGTGGGTATGGTCCGAACCTCTTTGCTCAGGACCGGGCGCTCAACCGGGGCTGGTCAAGCGATGGGGTTAGGTATCGAGACATGGAGAGGGGGGCGCTTATTGCGCCGCAGCCGGCCTTGTTCGCCGTCATGCTGATCTACGTGGATTCGTCACAGATGCCGGGTTTCGTGCAACTCGCGATTCTGGGCCCCGACCGGTGCGAGTCTCGGGTGTTCCGCAACAGGTTTGACCACGAGAACGACGTCGATCGTCTGGCGACCGAGCTCGGCGGGGCAACAGACGGTCGTTTGGGGGCTCTTGGCGAGGAAGCGGCCGCAGTGCTTGTTGAGCACGACCTGGACGGGACGCTAGTCGCCCTTGGCGACGCAGGAATGTCACGAACTGCTGGACGCCAAGATCTGGACTTGGTTGCCGTCGTCGACGGCGAGTTGGTGGCTTTCGAAGTCAAGACGATGTTCCGATCACGGCGGGCGGGTCGACTCACCCGCGCCGGGAACCTGGCGCGTCCAAGACTGAGGTCCACCAACACCGGACGCAAGCAGGCCAGCCAGCCCTACGTCACGGAAAGGATCAGCGGGATCGTTGATACCGAGGACGGCTATGAGGGGATCCGCGTGCAGATCATCGTCATCGACCTCGTCCTCATGCTGGCCCAGATCTTCGACGTCAGTGATCAGGGGACCCGCGTGAGGCCAGCGACCGCCCCGATGCCGTGCCGGCACGCGGTGGAGGCGGCGCTTGAACGCATCCGAGAGCACCGTGGATATCTCTGACTCGGGGCCGCAAGGCTCTGGCGACCAGCCGACGATTCGGTAGCCCTGCGCAGACATCGTTCAGCGGGTGATGGCGACAAGGGCGGCGCTTCCCCTCGGGGAGCGCCGCCCTTGTCAGTGCGGGTTGCGGAGGTTACCGCAGGGCCCTCGTGAAGCATGCGGTCTTCGCCGCGTCCTCAGAGTTGAACCACACCTCGGCGATGGTGCGCTCGTAGCCGCCGCTGCCCTCGAGGTGGTACTTCTTGGACCGCTCGTTGCCCTTGATGGTGAAGCCCTCCGGGGGCTCGGAGCCCACGTAGGCGCCTTCACCGTAGGCCGACTCGCTGGCAGCGACACCCGGCTCGTCCACCGGCTCCGGCTCGCCACCGTCGTGGTAGGCCGGTGCCTCGTCTTCGCCGATGTCCTCCGGGGTCACGTAGTCGTGGCCGGTGGGTGGGGCGCCCCCGTAGGTCATGCCAGTCTCTGCCTCCACCTCGTCGGCGGGCAGGACCACCTCGTCGACATCGGGCTCGGGGGTGGTGTCCTGGGCGAACTTGGCGGCGGTGGAGAAGGTGTCGTTGTTGTCCGTCTCCACAGTGAGAACTGCACTGGGGCGAGTTCACAGCGAAGCTCGTTGAGTCTTACGAGTGCCAGCCTTGTCGATTCGCGTGTGCCACTCACTGGGGTCCGCCCAGCTGCGAACCTGGCTACGGGCTCAACAACTCCGGCCAGATGAGGGAGGTGACGCACAAGATCGCCGCGGTCAGGGCGGCGGACGTTAGAGGGACCAGCAGCGCGGCGACCGGACGGCGCCGGGAGAGCAGCACAATCGCGACGAACGCGGCCAGCGCCTGCCCCACCGCCACGAAGTAGGTCCACACCCCCCAGAAGAGACCCATCGCAACCGTCACGTAGAGCACCACGATCTGAAGAAGCACAGCACCCATTGCGGCAGCCACCCGGACCCCGCGGCTGCCAGGTCTACCCTGCGGCTGGCCGGCGGCTGACGGGGAATCCGAGTGCGATTGGCTGGACATGGGAGGCTCCCATCCTCACGTGGTGACTCCATTGTCCCGCGCCTGCAAAACGGCTCAGGCCGTGGCGCCTCACGGCCCAGGGTCTGGTGCGGGCGAGGGACCGATGGAGAAGGGCGGCGCCCCCGTGGGGAGCGCCGCCCTTGTCAGTGCGGGGGCGGAGGTTACCGCTGGGCCCTCGTGAAGCCTGCGGCCTTCGCCGCCTCCTCCGACTTGAACCACACCTCGGCGATGGTGCGCTCATAGCCGGCGCTGCCCTCGAGGTGGTACTTCTTCGACCGCTCGTTGCCCTTGATGGTGAAACCCTCCGGGGGCTCCGAGCCGACATACGCGTCATCACCGTAGGCCGACGCCGTCGCCGCGACACCCGGCTCCTCGACCGGCTCGGGGGTGCCGCCGTCGTGGTACGGCTGATCCTCGGCGGTGGTCTCGGACAGCACCGCGTCCTCCGCGGCGACCGCTTCCTCGACGTCCGCCGACTGGGTGTCGTTGGCGATGTCCTCAGCCGGTGTGGCCACCTCGTCGGGCTCCCCCTCGGGGGCGGTGTCCGAGGCGAACTTGGCCGCGTTGGAGAAGGTGTCGTTGTTGTTGACGTACGCCTTCGACGGCTCGTGCGCCGTCCAGCCGTCATCCTTCGGGGCCAGGAAGTGCCGGACCGCCGCGACGGCGCCGGCCAGGATGGCGGAGATGGCGAGGAACTTGCCGAACGCCTTCATCTTGCTCTTCTTTGGCTTGACCTCCAGCTCACCCTTGAGGGCGGCCACAGCTGCGGTGCCGCGCTTCGTGGCCTCCGCGACAGCCGGTGAGGCCGCCGCGTGGTGCAGAGCTTCCTGCAGCTTCGGCAGAAGATCGTCTTCGAGCCTCTCCCGGGCTGCGTCCACTGCGGGGGTGACCTTGTCGAGGGCGTCCTTGATGTGCGGCTCGAGGTCGTCCAGACGGCGCGCGGCGAAGTCTGCGCTGCGGACCTTCGCGTCGTGCAGCAGCGGGCCGGCCTGCAGGCGGGCCTCGTCGAGCAGGATCTGGGCGCGCTCGATGCCTTCCTTGAGTGCGTGTTGGCTGTACTCGGCGGCGGCGGCAG
>DJWE01000039.1:0-335 GCA_002441465.1 Propionibacteriaceae bacterium UBA6238
ACGTCGAGCAACACTTCCCGCCCGCGGCGAAGGAACGCATGGACGCCCTCGTGGCCAACCTCCTCCAGGCCTACCGTCGCTCGATCTCCGACCTGGACTGGATGACGGAACAGACGAGGGCGGAGGCACTGAACAAGCTCGACCACTTCACCCCCAAGATCGGCTACCCGGACGTCTGGAAGGACTACAGCGCCCTCGTCATCGATCCGCACGACCTGCTCGGCAACGTCCTGCGGGCGGCCGAGTTCCATGCCGGTGACGAGATCGCCAAGCTCGGTGGGCCGATCCGCAGCTGGGAGTGGCTGATGACCCCGCAGACGGTCAACGCCTACTAC
>DJWE01000039.1:368-34168 GCA_002441465.1 Propionibacteriaceae bacterium UBA6238
GCGCGGTGATCGGGCACGAGATCGGCCACGGCTTCGACGACCAGGGCTCCACCTGCGACGGCGACGGCCGGCTGCGCGACTGGTGGACCCCCGCCGACCGGGAGGCCTTCACCAACCGCACCAAGGCGTTGATCAGCCAATACTCGGCGCTCGCCCCGCGACAGCTACCTGACGTCCACGTCAACGGCGACCTCACCATCGGCGAGAACATCGGCGACCTCGGCGGAGCGGCGATCGCCTACGAAGCCTGGCAACTCACCCTCGACGGCCCTGCCGAGCCGGTCGATGGCATCGCGGCCGAGCAGAGGTTCTTCCTCTCCTGGGCGCGAGCCTGGCAGGCGAAGCTGCGGGACGAGGCGCTGCGCCAGCAGATCGCCACCGATCCGCATTCCCCTGCCGAGTTCCGCTGCAACCAGGTGGTGCGCAACCTGCCGGCGTTCTACGCCGCGTTCGGCGTCACTGATTCCGACCAGGCCTGGCTCGCGCCGGGCGAGAGGGTGAAGATCTGGTGAGTTCTCGTCCCGTCCCCGTCACGCTCGCGCGAGGCGCCTATCAGGAGTTCGTGCGCGTCCGAGGCATCCTGCGGCGAGAATCCGTGGGTGGCATCCTGCTGCTGGTCGCGGCCACGGCAGCCATGCTCGCGGCCAACCTGGCTCCGGACTTCTACTTCGGCCTGCGCGACGCCCACCTGGGCACGACGGTGTTCGGGATTGATCTGAACCTCTCTGTCGGGCATTGGGCTGCGGACGGGTTACTGGCGATCTTCTTCTTCCTGGTCGGGTTGGAGCTGAAACACGAGTTCGTCGTGGGTGACCTGCGCGACATCCGGACGGCGCTGGTGCCCGTAGTGGCGGCGATCGGCGGCGTCGCCGTGCCCGCGACGATCTATATCGCCTTCAACGCCGCCAACCCCGACGCCCTCGAGGGCTGGGCGATTCCGGCCGCCACCGACATCGCCTTCGCCCTCGCCGTGCTCGCGGTGATCGGCTCGCACCTGCCTGCGGCACTGCGCACCTTCCTGCTCACCCTCGCGGTCGCCGACGACCTCATCGCGATCGCGATCATCGCGTTCTTCTACTCCAAGCATCTGGCCCCGTCCTTCCTCGCCGCGGAGCTCATTCCGGTAGCGCTGTTCGCGTTCATCGCCTACCGATTCCAGCCCTTCCTGCTTCGCCACTGGTGGGCGCCGTGGCTCACCCTGGTGCCGATCGCGGTCGTGGCCTGGGTGCTGTGCTACGCATCCGGCGTCCACGCCACCGTGGCCGGGGTGATGCTCGCGTTCGCCGTACCGGTGCGTCCGCCAGCGGGCAGCGACGACGAGCACGGGTTGGCTGGCGTGCTCGAGCACCGGATCCGTCCGTTCTCGGCCGGGGTCGCCGTCCCCGTGTTCGCGTTCTTCTCCGCCGGCGTGGCGATCGGCGGAATCCAGGGGTTCACCGACGCGGTGACCAGCACGATCGGGCTGGGGGTGATCCTCGGCCTCGTCGTCGGCAAGGCGATCGGGATCACCGGCTCGACCTGGCTGGTCACCCGGCTGCGGCACGCGCAGCTGGATCCGGACCTGGCCTGGATCGATGTGTTCGGGCTGAGTGTGATCGGCGGCATCGGTTTCACGGTCTCGTTGCTGGTCAGCGAGCTGAGCTTCGGGCAGGGCTCGGAGTTCGACGACATCGGCAAGGTGGCGATCCTGTCCGCGTCCGTGTTGGCCGCGATCCTGGCCGCGATCGTGCTGGGCTCGCGCAACCGGCACTACCGCTCGGTGGAACTCGCAGAAGCCATCGATGAGGACCACGACGGCACTCCAGACCGCTTCACTCACTGAGCGATAGGCCAGGGGGCGGCCCCCCGGGCCCGGGCGTGCCCACTCACGCGTCACAATTCGGTCCCCGTCCACGTCTCCCACCACAAGTGCACGCGAAAAGCGGAGCTGGTGCCAACCAGAAGGAGACACGATGAACATTGGCGTGAGTAGATCGGTTCGGTTCGGCCTCGGGGTCGGGATTCCAATATTGATGGTGGCCGGGGGCGTCCCCGCGGCCGTAGCCTCGCCGCAGCCGAGTACGGCGCCGTCGGCACAGGTCACCTCGGCACGAACCTCCGCCGCTGAGCGACGCCTGGTCGACCGGGTCAAGACCCCGAAGGTCTCCTGGCACCGAATCACCGGGAAGAGGGCCTACCTCGGCACCGCATCGGTGCCGCTCGACTACAACCACCCCAACGGACGTCAGGTCACGCTCGCGCTCGCGAAAGTGCCGGCCACGGCGCCCTCGAAGAAGATCGGCACGTTGTTCCTGAATCCTGGCGGTCCAGGCGGTTCCGGCGTGGACTTGGCGCTCAATGCCAATCGCCTGTTGTCCAGGGAGGTGCTCTCCCGTTTCGACATCGTCGGTTTCGATCCGCGCGGCACGAACGGCTCAGATCCGGTGCGGTGCTTCGCCACCGACCGATCAGCGGCGCCAGTTCTGGAAGCTCTCAGGGGCTTCCCCGTCGGCAAGTCCGAACGCAAGCGCTTCCTGGCCGCGGCCAGGAAGCTCGCCGACGGTTGCAGCCACTACGGACGCCGGCTGGCCTCGGCGATGTCGACCACCGAGGTCGCCCGTGACATGGAGCTGCTGCGCCGATCCGTCGGCGACGCGAAGCTCAGCTACCTCGGGTTCTCCTACGGCAGCTACCTCGGCGAGATGTACGCCAACCTGTACCCGGATCGGTTCCGAGCCATCGCGATCGACGGGGTCGTGGATCCGGCTGCCTGGCGTGGCTCCCGCGCCAAGGCCGCAGTGCCGACCTCGCTTCGGCTGAAGTCCGCGGAGGGCTCCTGGAAGGCGTTGTCGAAGGCGCTGGAACTGTGCCGCGCGGCCGGCCCCGAGCATTGTCCGCTGGCTGACCCGACGTCCACGCTCAGGTCCGTGATGGCATCGCTGCGCAAGGCTCCGCTTCAGACGCCCACGGGAACCGTCTCCTACGCCGATCTGGTCAACGCGCTCCTGGGCACCCTGTACTTCCAGACCGGTGGCCCTGAGCAGGCAGTCGCGCTGCTCGGGTCCGTGCAGGACGCGCTCAAGGGCGACGCGGTCGCGGCAACCGCCTCGTCGCACCTGCTGAAGAAGTTGGAACACCGGCGAGCGAGCTTGGCCGCACGCTACGACAATGCGGTCGACGCGAGCTCGGCGGTGCTCTGCTCGGACACCGCGGAGCCGCGTCTCCCCTCGGTCTGGCAGCCGCAGATCACCCAGCGGGCCAAGACGGCCCCCTACTTCGCAGAGGGTTGGGGCTGGATCGACGTCCAATGCGCCCGCAAGTACTGGACGGCAGCCGACGAAGACCGTTATCGCGGGTCGTTCTCCCGGCACACCGCGCCGGTTCTGATCGTCGGCAACTACCAGGATCCGGCGACCGCCTACACCGCTGCGGTCTCAACTCACCGGCGGATGCCGAACAGCTGGCTGCTCAGCTCCGACTCGTGGGGCCACACCGCCTACCGCACGTCCCAGTGTGTCACCGGCCAGGTGGACGCCTATCTGCTGGACGGGACCAAGCCCGCCGAGGCCGTGTGTCAGGGCGACTACGTCCCGTTCTCCACGCCGTTGAGCGCAGAAGCCCCGCGGACCTCGATGTCGGTGGCTGCAGCCTCGGCGATGGGCCCGAGACGGTGAGGTCACCCAACCCGCGCCGGCTCTAGCCAGGCTCGGCCGTCACGAACGGATGCCGCCAGCCGCTGGCCGCCTCGAGCTGGGCGGCCAGCGAGAGCAGCGTCTCTTCGGCACCGAACCGTCCGCCGAGCATCACCCCGATCGGCAGTTCGCGACCGTCCACGACCGCGGTGTGCAGGGGCAGCGAGATCGCCGGTCGGCCGGACAGGTTGTACACGCTGGTCCAGGGCGTGAACCGGGTCTGGGCGGCGAAGTCGGCGGCCGGGTCGTCGTCGTCACGCAACTCACCGACCAGGGCCGGCGGCTGGGCCAGGGTCGGGGTGAGCACGACGTCGAACTCGTCCCACGCCTGGGCGACCTCGACAGTGAGCCGTTGCACCGCGCCTGCGGCCTCGGCGTACGCCACGCCCGAGGTGGACCGGCCACGCTCACGCAGCCACCGGGTGAGCGGACGCAGTAGCGGTTCGGCGGCCTCGGGCAGCGGGATGGACGCGGCTCCCACCGCCCACAGCGCGCCGAAGGCGTCCCAGCGCGCCACAGGGAAGGGCACTGGCGCCGGAGTGACCTCGTGCCCGAGGCCGGCCAGGCTTTCGGCGACCGAGAGCGCCGCGTCCAGGCAGGCAGGATGCACGTCGGCCTCGGCGATCACCGGCGTGGTGAGCAGGCCGATCCTCAGGCGTCCCGGTTCGCGTGCGGCCGCGTCGGCGAAGGTCGTCGCGGGTCCGGGGGCGTGGTAGGTCTCCCCCAGCCCGTGCCCGGAGAGCACGTCGAGCGCCGCCGCAGTGTCGGCGACCGTGCGGCTGAGCACCCCATCGGTGCCCAGTCCCGGACCCGGCACTCGCAATCGCCCTGCACTGACCCGGCCGCGACTCGCCTTGAGCCCGACCAGTCCGCAGACCGATGCCGGGATCCGGATCGAGCCACCGGCGTCCGACGCGTGTGCGATCGGCGCCAGGCCGGTGGCCACCGCTGCGGCTGCGCCGCCACTGGAACCGCCCGCGGAACGACGCAGGTCCCACGGGGTCCGCGCGGGAGGAGCGCCCTCAGGCTCGGTGTAACAGGGCAGGCCGAACTCGGGCGTGGCCGTCTTGCCCGGCATCACGGTGCCGGCCGCACGGAACCAGCCGACCACGTCGTCGTCGAGATCGGCAAGGGTTCCCCGCATCGCGGCCGAGCCGGCCTCCCAACCGATGCCGGCGACCGGGTTCAGGTCCTTGATCGGGCACGGCACGCCGAGCAGGGGCGCGGCCGTGTCGCCGCGGGCGACCGCTGCGTCCACCTCCGCTGCCTGGGCCAGCGCCAGCTCGGGCGTGCGCCGCGCGTACGCGCCGACCACGTCCGCCAGGCGCTCGGCACGGTCCAGGTGTGCGCGCGCCACCTGTGTGGCGCTGATCGTCTGTTCCCGGACGGCCCTGGCGATGCTCAGGGCGTCCCACTCGGTCAGTTCCATCAGTGCTTGATCTTTCCGGGGTCGAGAGTACCGGCGATGGTGGGCTGAAACTCCTCGCCCAACTGCTTGACCGCCAGCCGACCGACCAGTTGTTGGTCGGTCGTGACCCGCTCCGAGCGGGCGCGGCCGACGAAGGTGATCACCCAGTGCAGCAGGGTCGTCAACCGGTTCTTGAAGCCGACCACGTAGATCAGGTGCACGAACAGCCATGCGAACCACGCCGGGAAGCCCGTCAGCCGCAGCTTGCCGACCTTGGCGACCGCCCCGAACCGGCTGATCACCGCCATCGAACCCTTGTCGTGGTACCTGAACTCCGCAGTAACCGGATGACCCGTCACCTCGCCACGAATCTTCGCCGCCGCGTAGCGTCCGCCCTGAATCGCGACCTGGGCGACGCCCGGCAGGCCATCGAGGCTGATCATGTCCCCGACCACGAACACTTCCGGATGTCCGGGGACGGTGAGGTCCCGGTTCACCTGGACGCGCCCCGCCCGGTCGAGGGTGGCGCCGGACTGATCGGCCAGCGACTTGCCCAACGGGCTCGCCTGGACGCCGGCTGCCCACACCTTGCACGAGGAGACGATCCGCTCGGTCGAGCCGTCGGCATACCTCACGTCCAGCCCGGTGGCGTCCAGGCTGGTGACCAGGGCGCCCAGGCGCACCTCCACGCCGTTGCGTTCGAGCTCCGCCTTCGCTGCCGCGGACAGCTTCGGCCCGAACGGCGCCAGCACCACGTCCGCACCGTCCAGCAGGAGCACGGTCGCCTCGGCGGTGTCGATTCTCCGGAAGCTCTTGCGCAGCGTGTGACGGGTGAGCTCGGCGATCTGGCCGGCCATCTCGACCCCGGTCGGACCTGCCCCGACCACCACGAAGGTGAGGAGGCGACGCCGCTCGGCGGCGTCCTCGCTGAGCTCGGCCATCTCCAGCGAGCCGAAGATCCGCGCCCGAAGCTCGAGCGCGTCGTCGATGGACTTCATGCCGGGAGCGAAGGTGGCGAAATGGTCGTTGCCGAAGTAGGACTGGCCCGCTCCGGCCGCGACGATCAGATAGTCGTAGGAGAGCACGACGGTCTTGGCGAGCTTCTCCGCCACCACCACCCGGCTGGCCAGGTTGATCCGGGTCACCTCGGCGAGCAGGACGGTGGCGTTGGCCTGGTTGCGCAGGATGTCTCGGGTGGCCGGGGCGATCTCGCCGGTGGACAAGATGCCGGTGGCGACCTGGTAGAGCAGTGGCTGGAAGAGGTGGGCGACGGTGTTGGCGACCACCGTCACGTCCACGTCGGCCTTGGCGAGCGCCTGGGCCGCGAACAACCCGCCGAATCCGGACCCGATGATCACCACCTGAGGACGGGGCATGTCGACCTCCGTTCCCAGGACGCTCCGCGCAACTAAGGTAACCCTAACTCGACCTGGCCTCGACGTCATCACGGTGCCTCGATCCGAGCAGCTCGAGGCCCGACGGAACGCCGGCTGAACGGAAAAGTACCTGTCCCCTTTCTGTTCACGACCGGTTGGGGACGCCGGCCCGCATCCAGGGTGGAGCTAGTTCGACCGCGAGATCACGCCGTCGCACAGCGCGGCAAGGGCGTCCTTGGCCGGCCCGTCGGGCAGCGGCGCGAGGTGGGCCCGGGCGACCTCCGCACGCCGCCGGATCTCCGCTCTCGCCTCCGTCATCGCCGAGTGTGCACGCATCAAGTCCAGCGCCTCGGCCAGTTCACCGTCGTCGCTGAGATCGGAGTCGAGCAGAGCCAGCAGCCGCGCATCGGCAGGATCGACGCTGCGCCGGGCGAGCAGCGTCGGCAGCGTGAGCACGCCGGCCCGCAGATCGGTGCCTGGGGTCTTGCCGGAGGAGTCGCTGGCGATGTCGATGAGATCGTCGCTGAGCTGGAACACCACGCCGATCTCCTCGCCGTAGGCGGCCAGCGCGGCCAGTTCCGCCTCGCCCACGCCGGCCACCATGCCCCCGAACAGCGCGGACGCCGCGATCAGGGAGCCGGTCTTGTCGGCGAGAACCTTCAGGTAGTGATCCAGCTGGTCGACACCGTCCGACGGCCCGCGGGTCTCGGCGATCTGGCCCTGGACGAGGCGGGCGAAGGTCTCCGCCTGCAGCTTCACATAGTCGGTGCCCAGTCCGGCCACGATGGAGGACGCCCGGGAGAACAAGAAGTCGCCGACCAGGATCGCGACGGTGTTGTCCCAGCGCAGGTTCGCGCTCTCGACACCGCGGCGCAATTCCGCCTCGTCCATCACGTCGTCGTGGTAGAGGCTGGCCACGTGGGTGAGTTCCATGACCAAAGCGGCCTGGACCACGGCGTCCTCGTCGAGGCGATCGGTGAGCAGCGCGGCGAGCACCACCAACAACGGACGGAACCGCTTGCCGCCGGCCCTGATCGTGTGCTGGGCCGCTTCGGTCACGAAGTCCGTCTCGGCCTTCGCTGCGTCCCCCAACTGCTCTTCAACCCGCTCGAGCAGCCCGTTCACGCGTTCGGTGAACTCCCCAGGCAGTTCACCGACGAGATCAGCTGGCTGGGTCGCGGGCACGCCGGACAGCATAGCCTCAGCGCAGGAACGTGCTAGCCGAGGTGACCAGGTCCAGCAGCGGTCCGGGGAACAAGCCGAGATAGGCCGACACGAAGGCGCCGAGCGCAACCGGAACCCAGGTCATCCCGCTCGCCTTGCCCACCACCACACCTTCGGCCGGCTCGGAGAAGAACATCGTCACGATCACCCGGAGGTAGACGTAGGCGGCGACCAGGCTGAACGCCACCGCAGCGAGCACCAGCCAGGAGTAACCGCCTCGCCACGCCGCGGAGAAGACCGCCCATTTGCCGATGAAGCCGCCGGTCAGCGGGATGCCGGCGAAGCTCAGCATCAGGATCGCGAAGATTCCGGCGAGCAGCGGGCTCTTTCGACCCAGGCCGGCCCAGCCCGAGATCTCGTGCACCTCGCCCGCCTGGTCGCGCACCATGGTGACGATGGCGAACGCGCCGACGGTCGCGAAACCGTAGGCGACCAGGTAGAACAGGATCGAGCCGAAACTGTTCACCTGTCCGGTGACACCGGCGGTCGCTCCGACGACGGCGACCAGGATGAACCCGGCGTGCGAGATTGAGCTGTAGGCGAGCAGACGCTTCATGTCCGTCTGGGTCAAGGCGATCACCACGCCGACGCCCATGGTCACCACCGCGATCACGGCCAGCAGCGGCTGCCAACTCCAGCGCTCCCCGCCGAGAGCGACGTAGAACACCCGGACGGTGGCCCCGACCGCAGCCAGCTTGGTGCAGATCGCCATGAATCCGGTGACCGGGGTCGGCGCGCCGACGTAGACGTCCGGCACCCAGTTGTGGAAAGGCACCGCTCCGATCTTGAACAGCAGCCCGATCGCCAGGAACGCCATGCCGGTGTAGAGCAGCCCGCGTCCATAGACCGGATCGGCGATGGCGTCACTGATCCGGCCGTAGTCGAACGAACCCGAGAAGCCGTAGGTCAGCGCGATGCCGAACAGGAAGAACGCGCTGGACAGCGCACCCAACAGGAAGTACTTCAGCGCGGCTTCCTGGCTCAACAGCCGACGGCGGCGAGCCATGCCGGAGAGCAGGTACAGCGGCAGCGACATGACCTCGAGCGCCACGAAGGCGGTGAGCAGGTCGTTCGCAGCGACGAAGACCATCATGCCGGTGAGCGAGAACAGCGCCAGCGGGAAGACCTCGCTGTGCTCGTGGCGGGCCAGCGCAGCCTCGGCCTCGGCGGCACTGCCAGGGACGGACGCCGCGGAGGCGGCGAACGCGGTGGCGCCGTTGTTCAGATCGCGCTCGGCGAACACCAGCATGCTGAGCAGCGCGAACACCAGCAGCGAGCCCCACATCAGGTAGGACGGCCCGTCCAGGCTGATCGAACCCATCGCCATCAGGCCCAGGTTGTTGGTCGGCTGCAGCCACGACAGCACCAGGAACACGAACGCGACCCCGATGCCGACCTCGAACAGCACGACCTGGGCGAGGAACCGCCAGCGCCGCGGCGCCAGGGCCTCGATGCCGATGCCGATGCACGCGGCCAGCAGCACCGTCAGGACCGGCGCGAGCTGCAGCCACTCGAAGGTGGGCGCGGCGATCGTAGTCACTTGGCTTCCTCTCCCAGCGGCGCCACCGGGTCGGTGACCCCGACGTGGCTCATCGTTGTCTGCGCGACCGGTTCGATCACGGTCAGCGCCAGGTTCGGCACGAATCCGAGCAACAAGATCACGGCCAGAACGGGCGCGGCCACCCACTTCTCCCTGGCCGTGGCGTCGGTGGTGAACGTGCGAGCCACGTCGTCGGTGACCGGTCCGGTCATGGTGCGCTGGTACATGCGCAGGATGTACACCGCGGCGAGCACGGTACCGATCACCGCCACCGCCGCGACGCCGGGCTGGCGCGACCACGATCCAGCCAGCACCATGAACTCCGAAACGAAGCTCGACATGCCCGGCAGGGCGAGGCCGGACAGGCCGGCCATCAAGAACACACCCGTGAGCACCGGAGCGACCTTCTGGACGCCGCCGAAGTCGGTGACCACCGCAGAACCGCGCCGCGAGATCAGGAATCCGATCACCAAGAACAGCGCCGCGGTGGAGAACCCGTGGTTGACCATGTAGAAGATCGAGCCCGAGATGCCGGTGCTGGTGAACGTGTAGATGCCCAGCACCATGAAGCCGAAGTGGCTGATCGAGGTGTAGGCGACCAGGCGCAACAGGTTCTTGCTGCCGATCGCCGCAACCGCCCCGTAGAGGATGCTGATCAGCGCCAGCACCACCATCGCCGGAGCGATCCAGGTGCTGGCCTCGGGGAACAGCCACAGGCAGAACTTGATCATGCCGAAGGTGCCGATCTTGTCCAGCACGCCGACCAGCAGCACCGAGGTCCCCGGGGTGGCTTCCTCCGCCGCAGTGGGCAGCCAGGTGTGCACCGGAACCATCGGCGCCTTCACGACGAAGGCGAACAGGAAGCCGAGCATCAGCCATCGGGCCAGGGTCGGGTCGATCTGGAGCTTCATCAGCTCGTCCAGCAGGTAGGTGGGCGTGCCGGTCAGCTGCACCGAGGTCGCGTACAGCCCGATCACCGACGCCAGCATGACCAGGCCGCCGGCCAGGCTGAACAGCAGGAACTTCACCGCCGCGTAGGACCGGCGCGGCCCGCCGAAACCACCGATCAGGAAGTACATCGGGATCAGCGTCGCCTCGAAGAACAGGTAGAACAGCAGCACGTCCTGGGCGAGGAACACGAACACCGACATGCTCTCCAGCGCCAGCACCAAGGCGACGAAGGCCTGCGGCGTCCAGCGTCCGCGTCCGGGAAGTCGCCACTCGGCGAGCAGCACCACCGGCACCAGCACGACGGTGAGCAGCACCATCACCAGCGACATGCCGTCCAGATCGAGCGCCCACCAGGCGCCGAACGCCGGGATCCACGGCGCCCGCTCCGCCAGGTCGGCACCGCCGACGGACAGAACCGTGACGCCGATCCCGACCGCGACCGTCGCCAGAGCGAACACCATGCCGACGCCACGGGCGATCTGCTTCACCGGCAGGCACAAGACCGCTGCACCGATCAGCGGCACCAGGCCGAGGAACGTGAGCCAGGGGAATGTCATCTCTGCTACCTCCCTCAGCCCAGCTGGGTGAGAATCATGACCGCGCCGACCAGCAGGACGCCGATCATCATGGTCAGGGCGTAGGCGCGGACCTGTCCGGTCTGCAGCCGTCTGGTCTGGGTGGACAACCCGGTGAACACGCTGGCAAGGCCGTCGGCCCCGGCGTCGATGATCCGGTCGTCGTTGGCCACCAATCCGCGGGACAGGGCCAGCGTCGGCTGCACCACGACCGCGTTGTTCACCGCATCGCCGAACAGATCGTTGCGACCTGCCACCGTGAACGGGTTGGCAGATGCCGGAGAGACCGCGGGCACGGGCCTCATCCCGAAGATCCACCAGGCGAGCGCGATACCGGCCGCGACCACGAGCATGGTCGACCAGCCGATCGGTCCGGGCACCAGCGATGTCTCCTGGACGTGCGCGCCGGTGGCCGGCTCCAGCCAATCCTGGATCCAGGCGTTCATCAAGGCGCCGCCGATCACGCTGAAGAACGCCAGGATGATCAGTGGCACGGTCATCAGCTTCGGCGACTCGTGCGGGTGGACGTGTTCGCGCCAGCGCTTCTCGCCGAGGAAGGTCATCACCATCAGGCGGGTCATGTAGAACGCGGTGATCCCCGCACCGATCAGAGCGGTGACGCCGGCCAGCGTACTGACCTCGAAGGCCGCCTCGATGATGTGGTCCTTGGAGAAGTAGCCCGCGAATCCCGGGAAGCCGATGATCGCGAGGTAGCCCATCGCGAAGGTCCAGAACGTGATCCGGGTCACCTTCCACAGCCCGCCGTAGTGGCGCATGTTCACGTCGTCGTCCATGGCGTGCATCACCGAACCGGCGCCGAGGAACATGTTGGCCTTGAAGAAGCCGTGAGTGAGCAGGTGGAAGATCGCGAACGCGTAGCCGACCGGGCCGAGGCCGGCGGCCAGCATCATGTAGCCGATCTGGCTCATCGTTGAGCCGGCCAGCACCTTCTTGATGTCGTCCTTGCTGGTACCGATCCAGGCACCGGCCAGCAGCGTCACGCAGCCGACCACCACGACGGCCGTGCTCGCCGCGGAGGACATCTCGAAGATCGCGTGGCTACGCACGACGAGGTAGACGCCCGCGGTGACCATGGTCGCGGCGTGAATCAGCGCCGACACCGGCGTGGGGCCCTCCATCGCGTCCAGCAGCCATGCCTGCAGCGGAACTTGAGCCGACTTGCCGCAGGCGCCGAGCAGGAGCAGCAGGCCGATCGTGGTGGCCCAGAACGGGTCGAGGTGCGGGGCAGCGGCGTTCACGGCGGTGAAGGCCGAGCTGCCGAACAGCGCCAGCATCGTCATGATCGCCATGGTCAGGCCGAGGTCGCCGACCCGGTTCATCACGAAGGCCTTCGTCCCCGCCGCGGCCGCCGACGGCTTGTGCTGCCAGAACCCGATCAGCAGGTAGGACGCCAGGCCGACGCCCTCCCAACCCACGAAGAGCACCAGATAGTTGTCGGCGAGCACCAAGGTGAGCATCGCGGCGATGAACAGGTTCAGATAGGCGAAGAACCGGCGCCGCCGCTCGTCGTGGGCCATGTAGCCGACCGAATAGATGTGGATCAGCGACCCGACGCCGGTGACCAGCAAGGCGAACAGGATGGACAGCTGGTCGATCAGCAGGCCCGCGGAGACCTGCCATGAACCGGTGGTGATCCACTCGAACAAGGGGACGGCCACGGCGCGTGCGTCCGGTGGGCTGAGCAGCTGCTGGCTGAACAGACAGACCGCGATGCTGAAGCTGAACACGACGGCGGCGACGGCGAACCAGTGGCCGATCCGGTCCAGGATGCGGCCGAACAACAGCAGGATCGCAGCCACGGCCGCGGGCACGGCGATCATCAGCCAGGCATAGGAGAACATGCCGCTCGCAGCCACCGGGGCCAAGGATTCCAGAGTGATCATGGGCAGCTTTCCCTCACAACTTCAGCAGGTTCGCCGCGTCCACCGAAGTGGACCGCCGGGTGCGGTAGATCGTGATGATGATGCTCAGGCCGACCACGACCTCCGCCGCGGCCACCACCATGACGAAGAAGGTGGCCACTTGGCCGTCCAGGCCGCCCCGGGCGAGCGCGAACGCCACCATGGCGAGGTTGGCCGCGTTCAGCATCAACTCCACCGACATGAAGGCGACCAGCGCGTTGCGCCGGATCATCACTCCGATGGTGCCGATCGTGAACAGGGTCGCAGCCAGATAGAGGTAGTTGTCGGGGCTCACTGGTCGTCCTCCTCGGCCTTGCCGGCCTCGATCTGGTCGAAGACCGCGGCCGTGGCGCGGCTCAGCGCCACGGAGTCCACGATCGAGCCGCGTTCGGCGAGCGTGTTCGACACCGACGCCTCGCTGACCGTGCCGTCCGGCAACAGCGCCGGTGTCGCGATCGAGTTGTGCTGAGCCAGGACGCCGGAGTTCGGCAGCGCGCCCGGATGGGCACCGGCCTCGGCGTACTCGCGCATCCGGTTCGCCGCCAGATCACGCTGGGTGGGCTTGGGCCGGGTGCGGGCGTGCTGGCCGAGAACCATGGCACCGACCGCTGCGGTGATGAGGAGCGCCGAGGTGAGTTCGAAGGCGAACACGTAACGGCCGAAGATCAAGGCGGCGAGCGACTCGACGTTGCCCCCGTGGGCGGCGTTCGCTTCGTCCAGCCCGACATTGGGACCACCGGCGAGCGCGCCGCCGATGCCGAAGACGATCAGGCCGAGCATGCCGATTCCGGCGACCCAGGCCGCGAACTTCTGCCCCTTCAGCGTCTCCACCATCGAGTCGGGCGTATCCACGCCGACCAGCATCAGCACGAACAGGAACAGCATCATGATCGCGCCGGTGTAGACGATGATCTGCACGAAGGTCAGGAACATCGCGTTCAGCGAGGCATACAGGACGGCGAGGTTCACCATCACGAACGCCATGCTCAAGGCGGCGTAGACGGCCTTGCGGAAGAACAGCAGGCCGAGCGCGCCGAGTACCATCAGCGGGGCGACGATCCAGAACGTGATCTCCTGGCCGATCATCGCCCGCCCTCCGTGGTGTCGCCGAGCACCGGCGTGCGATTGTCCGGCTTGCCGGTGGCGGGCAGGCCGAGGAAGTAGTCCTTCTCGTCCGCGCCGAGCCGGCGCGGGTGCGGCGGCTCCTCCATGCCGGGCAGGAGCGGGGCGAGCAGCCGATCCTTGGTGTAGATCATCTTCTCCCTGCTGGTGTCGGCCAGCTTGAAGTCGTTGGTCATGGTCAGCGCCCGGGTGGGACAGGCCTCGATGCACAGGCCGCACAGGATGCAACGCAGATAGTTGATCTGGTAGACCCTGCCGTACCGCTCGCCGGGGCTGTACCGCGCGTCCTCGGTGTTGTCGGCACCCTCGACGTAGATCGCGTCCGCCGGGCACGCCCAGGCGCACAGCTCACAACCCACGCACTTCTCCAGTCCGTCAGGCCAGCGATTCAGCTGGTGCCTGCCGTGGAATCGGGGTGCGGTGATCTTCTCCTTGCCCTTTTCCGGGTAGCCCTGGGTGAAGGTCTTGCGGAACATCGTCCGAAAGGTGACCCCGAACCCGGCCCACGGGTCGAAGATGCCCATCTACAGCTCCTCTCCGGGCGTCGCTACGACGGCCTCGGCGGTCGAGGGAATCACGTCCTGCAGCTCCGGTAGCGCCTGGCCCGGCATCGGCGGGACCGGGTAGCCACCGGCAAAGGCGTCGAATGCCTCCGGTTCCGGTTCAAGCTCGGGCTCTGGCTTCTCTCCGATGAACAACACGGCCACGATCGCCAACAGCACGACGATGATCGCGCCCCACAGGATCGGGCCCTGCAGCAGGTTCTCCTGGCGCAGCGCCTGGAAGGTGGCGATCACCACGATCCAGGCCAGCGACACCGGGATCAGGCCCTTCCAGCCGAGCCGCATGAACTGGTCGTAGCGGAATCGCGGCAGCGTGCCGCGCAGCCACACGAACAGCGAGATGAACAGCTGCACCTTGATCACGAACCAGATCGGACCCAACCAGGCGTTGTTCAGCGGTTCGACCAGATTGAACGGCCAGATCGGAAGGTAGCCGCCCATGAACAACGTGGTTGCGATCGCCGACACCGTGGCCATGTTGATGTACTCGGCCAGGAAGTAGACCGCGTAGCGGAAACCGGAGTACTCGGTGATGTAGCCGGAGACCAGTTCGGACTCCGCCTCGGGCAGGTCGAAGGGGGCGCGGTTGGTCTCGCCGACCATGGAGATCACGTAGACCACAAAGGACGGCAGCAGCAGCAGCCAGTACCACGACTGCAGGCCGATACCGGTCCAGCCGAACGGGGCCAGTGCGGTTCGCTGCGCCTCGACGATGTCATGGGTGGACATCGAGCCGGCGTAGAGGAAGACGGCTACCAGAGCCAGACCCATCGCGATCTCGTAGGAGATCATCTGGGCCGACGAGCGCAGGCCGCCGAGCAGCGAGTACGGCGAGTTGGACGACCAACCTGCCAGCACGAAGCCGTAGATGCCGACCGACGTCACAGCCAGCAACACCAGCACCCCGACCGGAAGGTCGGTGAGCTGCAGATAGGTGTCGACGCCGAACATGGTCACCTTGCCCCCGAAGGGGATCACGGCCCACGCGGTGAAGGCAGCGGTGCCGGCGATCATCGGGGCGAGCGTGAACAGCACCCGGTCGACCATGGAAGGCATGAAGTCCTCCTTGATCAACAGCTTCATGCCGTCGGCCAGCGCCTGTCCCAGACCGAGCGGGCCGTTCATGATCGGGCCGAGCCGGTGCTGCATCTTCCCGACCAGCCGCCGCTCGTACCAGACGTTGAAGATCGTCCAGACCAGCAGGACGACGAACAAGACGACGACCTTGATCAGAACCAGCCACCACGGATCGTTCATGCTTCGCCTCCCACGCTCAGCGTGACCTCGTCGCCGAAGACCATGCCCAGTTCGCCCAGCGGGGTGCCGGGTGAGTTCATCGGAACCCAGACCGCACCCTCGACCATGCCGGGGGTGATTGCGACCGGCAGGCTGTACCAGCCGGCGCCTCCGCTCACCGCGACCGGATCGCCCTCGGCGACACCGAGCGCCCCGGCCAGCGCAGGGCTGATCCGGGCGACGGACGGACGGGCAGTAGCCGCGAGCGCGTCCTCGCCGTCCTGGCCTCTGCCACCATCGACCAGCTGCCGCCAGGTGGCCAGCTTGAGGGTGACCTCGCCGTCGACGACAGCAGGCGCCTTGGGCGCGGCCTTGCGGGTGCGACGGCGCGAGGCCGCCGGTGTCGCCACGCTCTCGACCGGCTCGGTACCGGAACGATCCCAGGCGCCCAGCTCGGCCAGCTCGGCAGAAGCCTGCTTGGGGGTGCGGATCCCCAGCGGCCTGCCCAGTGCGTCGGCCAGGGCGGCGAGCACCCGCAGATCGGTCATCGCCGCCGCGGGCTGCTTGATCACGGTGTTCACCCGGCCGGCCCGGTGCTCCCAGTTCCAGAAGGTGCCGGAGTGCTCCTCGATCAGCGCGACCGGGAAGACCACGTCCGCGCGCTCGGTGACCTCAGACATCCGGCTCTCCAGCGCGACCACGAAACCCGCGTTCTCGAGCCCGGCCCGGACGGCGGCAGCATCGGCGAAGTCGGCCGGTTCCAGACCGGCGACCACGAGCGCGGCCAGCTCACCGGCCGCGGCCGCGGCCAGCATCCCGGTCGCGTCCATGCCGTCCTCGGCGGGCAGGCTGTCCACGTCCCACGCGGCGGCGACGTCGACCCTCGCGGCGGTCTCGTTCGCGGGACGTCCGCCGGGCAGCAGCCCAGGCAGGCAGCCCGCCTCGATCGCGCCGCGATCACCGGCTCGACGCGGCACCCAGGCGAGCCGTCCGCCGCAGCGTTCGGCCACCTCGGCCGCCGCGGAGAGCAGCCCCGGCACGAGCGCCGCCCGCTCCCCCACCAGAACCACGGCGCCCGCGGCGAGGTCGAGCCCACGCAGGGCCTCGGCCTCGGTGCCCGGCACCGTCGCGATCACGGTGGCCTTGAGCTTGGCACTGCCGTCGCTCGCGAACGGGGCGATCGCGGTGACCTTCAGGCCCTTCTTGCGGACGCCCTTGCGCAGGCGCAGGAAGATCAGCGGCGACTCGTCCTCGGGCTCGAAGCCCACCAGCACCACGTGGCCGGCCGTCTCCAGGTCGGTGTAGGTGACCGCATCGGCGAGGGTCTTTCCGGCCACGTTCGCGGCCAGGAACGCCTCCTCATCGACGCCGGCGGGACGGGAACGGAAGTCGATGCTGTTCGTGCCCAGGACCACGCGCGCGAACTTGCTGTAGCCGTAGGCGTCCTCGACGGTCAGCCGACCGCCGGTCAGCACACCGGCGCTGCCGCCCGCTGCGGCCAGCCCGGCCACGGCTGCGTCCACGGCCTCCGGCCAGGACGCGATCCGCAACGCACCGTTCTCGCGAATCAGCGGACGGGTGATCCGGTCCTCACCGCGGCCGGAAACGAACGCGAACCGGCCCTTGTCGCAGTTCCACTCCTCGTTCACCTCCGGCGCGTCACCGGCGAGCCGGCGCTTCACCTGGAAATGCCGCTGATCGGTGCGCAGCTGGCAGCCGCCCGCGCAGTGCTCGCACGTCGTGGTGGTGCTGACCAGGTCGAAGGGGCGGCTGGCGAACCGATACGCGGCCGAAGTCAGCGCGCCGACCGGGCAGATCTGCACCACGTTGCCGGAGAAGTAGGAGTTGTACGGGTCGGTGGCGTACTTGCCCACCTGCTGCAGCGCGCCGCGTTCGACCAGCGTGATGAACGGGTCGCCCGAGATCTGCTCGGAGAACCGGGTGCACCGGGCGCACAGGACGCAGCGCTCGCGGTCGAGCAGGATCTGCGCGGAGATGTTCACCGGCTTGGGATAGGTGCGCTTGACCCCGGCGTAGCGGGATTCGCCGCGACCGTTCGCCATGGCCTGGTTCTGCAGCGGGCATTCGCCGCCCTTGTCGCAGATCGGGCAGTCGAGCGGGTGGTTGATCAACAGCAACTCCAGCATGCCCTTCTGGGCCTTCTGGGCCACGGCCGAGGTGTGCTGGGTCTTGATCTGCATGCCGGGCGCGCACTCGAGCGTGCAGGACGCCTGGGGCTTGGGGAAGCCACGGCCGTTGCCGGCGTCGGGCACCTCGACCATGCACTGGCGGCAGGCGCCGACCGGGTCGAGCAGCGGGTGGTCGCAGAACCGCGGGATCGCGATGCCGATCATCTCAGCCGCGCGAATGGCCAAGGTGCCCTTCGGGACCTGCACCTCGATCCCGTCGATGGTGACGGTGATCAGGTCGACGGCGGCGACCTGATCGGCCTTGGTCACGACGCTCATGCGTGTGCTCCCATCGTCTCGGGCACCTCGAACAGGGCGCTGCGGCCATAGGGGAAGAGCTCCCAAGCGGGCGTGGAGTAGCCGGCCTCGAACTCGCCGCGGAAGTGCCGCACCGCGCTGGTCACGCACGCGACCGCTCCGTCGGCCAGCGCGCAGAACGACTTGCCGCCGATGTCGTCGCAGATGTCGAGCAGCTTGTCCACGTCGCCCTCGACCGCCTCACCGGCCTCGAACTTCTTCAGCATCTGCACCAGCCACCAGTTGCCTTCGCGGCAGGGAGTGCACTTGCCGCAGGACTCGTGCTTGTAGAACTCCACCCAGCGCAGCGTGGTGCGAACCACGGAGGTGGTCTCATCGAACACCTGCAGCGCCTTGGTGCCCAGCATCGACTTCACCGAGGCCATGCCCTCGTAGTCGAGCGGGACGTCGAGGTGCTCGGCGGTCAGGATCGGGGTGGAGGACCCGCCCGGCGTCCAGAACTTCAGCTCGTGGCCGGCGCGGACGCCGCCGGAGAGCTGGAGCAGCTCGCGCAGCGTGATGCCCAGCGGCGCCTCGAACTGGCCGGGACGGTTCACGTGACCCGACAACGAGTAGATCGTCATCCCCTTCGACTTCTCGGTACCCATCGCACCGAACCAGGCCGAGCCGTTCTTCACGATCGCCGGAACCGAGGAGATCGACTCCACGTTGTTGATCACCGTCGGGGACGCGTACAGGCCCGCCACCGCGGGGAACGGCGGACGCAGTCGCGGTTGCCCGCGCCGGCCCTCCAGCGAGTCCAGCAGTGCGGTCTCCTCGCCACAGATGTAGGCACCGGCGCCGGCGTGCACGACGATGTCGAGGTCGTAACCGGAGCCGAGGATGTCGGTGCCGAGGTAGCCGGCGTCGTAAGCCTCCTTCACCGCCTGCTGCATCCGCCGGATCACGTGCAGCACCTCGCCACGGATGTAGACGAACGCGGTATGGCAGTTGATCGCGTAGGAGGCGATGATCATGCCCTCGACCAGGGTGTGCGGGCTGGCCAGCAGCAGCGGCATGTCCTTGCACGTGCCGGGCTCGGACTCGTCGGCGTTGACCACGAGGTAGGTGGGGTTCGGGTTGTCCTTCGGTACGAAGCTCCACTTCATGCCGGTGGGGAATCCCGCGCCGCCGCGGCCGCGCAGGCCGGAGTCCTTGACCAGGTCGGTGACCTCGGCCGGAGTCATCTGCAGCGCCTTGCCGACCGCCTGATAGCCGCCCGCGGTCTTGTAGGCGTCCAGCGTCCAGGACTTCTCCACGCCCCAGTTCGCGGAGAGGACGGGGGTGAGGGTGTCGCTCACTTCGCCTCCTCCGGCTTCGGAGCGGTCCAGCCGTTGGCGTCCGCGATCGACTTGCCGAGCAGTGATGCCTCGCCCGCACTCGGGCCTTCGTCGGCACGCCCGTCGGGGAACCCGGCGAGCACCCGCTCTGCCTCGCGCCAGCTGGTGATGGTTGCTCCGCGAGTGGAACGCACCTCTCGACCCGCCGCGAGATCGTCCAGCAGCCGCTCGGCCTTCTCCGGGGTCATGTTGTCCATGAACTCCCAGTTGACCATCATCACCGGCGCGAAGTCGCAGGCCGCGTTGCACTCGATCCGCTCGAGACTGAAGGTGCCGTCCGGCGTCGTCTCGTCGGGCTCGATGCCCAGCTTCTCGCTCACCCGCTCCAGCAGCGCGTCGCCGCCCATCACGGCGCACAGGGCCGTGGTGCAGACGCCGACGTGGTGCGTTCCGCCGGGGCGACGCCGATACATCGTGTAGAACGTCGCCACGCCGGAGACCTGGGCGGTGGTGATGCCCAACACCTGCGCGCACGCCTCGATGCCCGCCGGCGAAATCCGGCCGTCGACGCTCTGCACCAGGTGCAGCATCGGCAGCAGGGCCGAGCGCGGCTGCGGGTAACGTCCGGCCAGCTCGCGCAACTCGGCCATCGTCGCGTCGTCGATGGACGTGCTGGTGTCGGTCATGTCCACCTCGCCCGACTCGCCGAAGAACGACTGGAACTCGTGACCGCTCATCGGTCTACGCCTCCCATCACGGGGTCGAGGGAGCCGATGGCCACCACGATGTCGGCCAACATGCCACCCTCGCACTGGATCGGTACGGACTGCAGATGGTTGAATCCGGGATCGCGCATGTGCGCGCGGTACGGCCTGGTGCCGCCGTCGGAGACGACGTGGCAGCCGAGTTCGCCCTTGGGGCTCTCGATCGGGACGTAGGCCTGGCCGGGCGGCACCCGGAAGCCCTCGGTGACCAGCTTGAAGTGGTGGATCAGCGCCTCCATGGACTCGCCCATGATGTGCTTGATGTGCTCGTGGGAGTTGCCCTGACCGTCCGGACCGACCGCGAGCGTGGCCGGCCAGGCGATCTTCGGATCGTCCACCATCACGGGCTGTCCGGTGGACGCTTCCAGCCGGTCGGTCGCCTGCTTGACGATCTTCAGGCTCTCCCACATCTCGTCGAGCCGGACGCGGAAGCGGCCGTAGGCGTCCGAGGTGTCCCAGGTGGGGACGTCGAAGTCGTAGGTCTCGTAGCCGCAGTAGGGCTGCTGCTTGCGCAGATCCCACGCATAGCCCGTCGACCGCAGGATCGGCCCGGTGACGCCGAGCGCGAAACAGGCGCTCAGGTCCTGGTAGCCGATGCCGCACATGCGTCCCTTGAAGATCGGGTTCTCGTTGCAGAACGCCGCGTACTCGGGCAGGTGCTTCTCCAGCCAGCCGATCAGGTCGCGCAGCTGGGCGATGCCGGTCTCGGGCAGGTCGAGGGCGACGCCGCCGGGACGGATGTAGGCGTGGTTCATTCGCAGGCCGGTGACCGCCTCGAAGAAGTCCAGAATCATCTCGCGCTCGCGGAAGCCGATCGTCATCACGGTCAGCGCGCCGATCTCCATGCCGCCGGTGCCGACCGCGACCAGGTGGGACGCGATCCGGCACAGCTCCATCATCAGCACGCGGATGTCCTGCGCGCGCTGCGGGATCTGGTCCTCGATGCCGAGCAGGCGCTCCACCGAGAGGCAGTAGGCCGCCTCGTTGAACAGCGGCGCCACGTAGTCCATGCGGGTCACGAAGGTCGTGCCCTGGGTCCAGGTCCGGTACTCCATGTTCTTCTCGATACCGGTGTGCAGGAACCCGATGCCGGGGCGGATCGAGCGCACCGTCTCACCGTCGCACTCCACCATCAGCCGGAGCACGCCGTGGGTGGAGGGGTGCTGCGGGCCCATGTTGATCACGAGGGTCTCGTCGCCCCGCTCGGCCTGCTCGCTGGCGATGTCGGCCCAGTCCCCGCCCATCGCGGTGTAGACGGTCCCCTCGGCCTCCTCGCCGGGAGCGGCGTAGAAGTCGGTGTGCTCGGCGCTCATCGGTAGCTCCTCCGCTGGTCGACCGGCGGCACCGTGGTGCCCTTGTACTCGATCGGGATCCCGCCCAGTGGATAGTCCTTGCGCTGCGGGAAGCCGACCCAGTCGTCCGGCATCAGGATCCGGGTCAGGTGCGGGTGGCCGTCGAAGACGATCCCGAACATGTCCCAGGTCTCGCGCTCATGCCAGTCCGCGGCGGGGTACGTCGCCACCACGCTGGGCACGTGCGGATCGGCGTCGGGGCAGGTGGTCTCGACCCGCAGCCGGCGGTTGTGGGTCATCGACTGGAGGTGGTAGACGACGTGCAGTTCGCTGTCCGCGTCCTCGGGATAGTGCACCCCGGAGACGGACGCGCAGAACTCGAACCGGAGCAGGGCGTCGTCGCGAAGCGCCTGCATCACCTCGCTCACCTTCTCCCGCGGCACGTGGAAGGTGAGCTCGCCGCGGTCGACGACGACCCGGACGAACGGGTCGGCAACCAAGGCGAGCAGCCGGTTGTACGCATCGTCGTACCAGGAGCCGAAAGGAGGCTCACTGGCCGCGGGCCACTCGACGGAGCGGACGATCCGGCCGTAGCCGGAGGTGTCGCCGGTTCCCTCGCTCCACATCCCGTTGCGGGTGGCCACGTGCTTGGGGGCCTCCGGGACGGCCGGGGTGAGATCGGGCTGCTCGTCACTCATCGCAGCAGGCCCTTCATCTCGTGGGTGGCCGGCGCGGACAGGGCCGCCTGCTCGGCGGCGTCCCATGCCCCGAGTTCGTTCTTCGCCATCGGCCGCTTGGCCACGATGTCCTTCTTCAGCTTGAACATCGCATCGATCAGCATGTCCGGGCGGGGCGGACAGCCCGGCACGTAGATGTCCACCGGAACCAGGTGGTCACCGCCCTGGACGATCGCATAGTTGTTGAACATGCCGCCGCTGGAGGCGCACACCCCCATCGCCAGCACCCACTTGGGATTGGGCATCTGGTCGTACACCTGCCGCAGCACGGGGGCCATCTTCTGGCTCACCCGACCGGAGATGATCATCAGGTCGGCCTGGCGCGGGGACGCGCGGAAGACCTCCTGGCCCCAGCGACCCGCGTCGAAACGGGGCGCGCCATAGGTCATCATCTCGATCGCACAGCAGGCCAGGCCGAAGGTGGCCGGCCACAGCGATGCCTGCCGCATCCAGCCGAACACGCCCTCGAGCGTGGTCAGCACCACACCTTGGGGAATCTTGTCCTCAATGCCCATATCCGGTTACTCCCCTCAGTCCCACTCCAGGCCACCGCGACGCCACACGTAGGCGTACGCGATGAACACCGTCACCATGAACAGCACCATCTCGACCAGGGCGAACAGGCCCAGTTGCTTGAAGGTGACCGCCCACGGGTAGAGGAAGATGGTCTCGATGTCGAAGACGATGAACAGCATCGCCGTGATGTAGTACTTGATCGGGAACCGGCCCCCACCCATCGGCTGGGGGGTGGGCTCGATGCCGCATTCGTAGGAGCTGTACTTGATCTTGTTCCAGCGCCGCGGACCCAGGAACGAACTCAACGTGATCGAGACGGCCAGGAAGAGCGCCGCCAGGGCCATGATGCCCAGCAACGGGATGTAGGGGCTCATCGTGAAGCGGTTCCCTTCTGCAGCGAGCGGAGCACTGGAGTTGTCATGCTGAGGGTGCCACCTTTGCGAGGGTGCTGATGACTTTGTCCATCCAATCACCATCCCGGGTGTCGTAGAGGTGCGCCAGCAGTTTCATCGTGAACCGCATCAGCGTGGGCCGCGGTAGACCGTATCGGGTGCAGATGTGCATCACCTGCGGGTGCTCGATCAGGGAGACGAACACCTGGCCGAGTCGGAAGTAGCCCCCCCATTCCGACTTCAGCCGAGCCGGGTAGCCGCGCAGGGCCCGCTCGGCGCTCGGCGTGCCGTACCCGCGGAAGTGGGCGTCCGCGATCGCGTCGGCGGCCATCTCCGCGGCCTCCATCGCATACGAGATGCCCTCGCCGTTGAACGGTGAGATCATCCCGCCCGCGTCGCCGACGAGCAGCAGCCCGCGGGTGTAGGCGGGCTGGCGGTTGAAGCTCATCGGGAGCGCGGCGCCCAGGACGCGGCCCACCTGGTTCTCGGGACGGAAACCCCACTCCTGCGGCGTGTTCGCCAGCCAGGCCCCGAACATCTCGCGGTAGTTCAGCCCGGCGGGATCCGAACTCGAGCCCACCGTGCCGAGGCCGACGTTGACCGTGCCGTCGCCCATGCCGAACACCCAGCCGTAGCCGGGAAGGAGGTTGGACTCCCCCGGCTTGCCGTCCCACAGCTCCAGCCAGGACTCCATGTAGTCGTCATCGGAACGCGGCGAGGTGAAATACGCCCGAACGGCGACCCCCATCGGACGGTCGGTGCGCCGTTCGAGACCCATCGAGAGGGCCAGCCGCGAAGAGTTCCCGTCCGCGGCCACGACGACCGGGGCGCGGAAGCTGCGGCCGTCCTTCGTGGTGACGCCGACGATCCGCTCGGTCCGGGGATCGATGATCGGGGCAGTGACGTTGGTGTCCTCGTACAGGTGGGCGCCTCCGGCCACGGCACGGTCGGCGAGGATCTTGTCGAACTCGGCGCGGGCTCGGACCAGGCCATAGGGCGGGAACTCGGCGAGCTCGGGCCAAGGCAGTTCGAAGGGCTCGGCACGGCCGCCGTAGACCCGCAGCCCCTTGTTCCGCGCCCAGCCGGCGTCCTCGCTGGTGTCGATGCCCAGCTTCAGCAACTGCCGCACCGCACGCGGGGTGAGACCGTCGCCGCACACCTTCTCGCGGGGGAATCGCGCCTTCTCCAGCAGCGCGACGTCGAGACCGCGATCGGCGAGATGGGCGGCGGCCGCAGAGCCGCCGGGCCCGGCCCCGACAACGATCACGTCGGCTTCGATAGCTGAGCCTGTGGCCGGTACGACCGGCTCCGGCTCGGACATGGGCTCTCCTACGATGCTGCCTGGGACTCGGGCCAGTCTAGGCAATCCGTTGTCGGGGGGCCATTTGACGCTCGGCGCGGCAGGTCCTGAGCAACGGCTATCCTGCGTGGGTGATCCATCACCCGCCGGGCCCGCAGTGGCACGCGATGACCGTGGCGCTGGAGGATCCAGGTGATCTGACCACGTATTTGCCCTCGTCCGGCGGCCACGCCTGGTTGCGGCGCGGTGACGGCATGATCGGCATCGGCGAGGTGGCCCGCTTCGAAGGCGGCACGGCGGCTGAGGCCGACGCCTGGTGGCAGGACGTGTGTTCGCGGATCGAACAGGAAACCGAACTGCCCGGAGTCTGCGGGACGGGGCCGATCGCGTTCGCGTCCTTCGCCTTCGATCCCGAGCACACCGCGCAACGCTCGATCGTGGTCGTCCCCCGGGTGGTGATCGGTCGCCGCAAAGGAGTCAGCTGGCTCACCACGATCGCGGCGCAACTGGGCCCGACCCCGTCCGCCCCTGTGGCTCAACCCGCCCCCGGGCCGACGGCTGGCGCGCGGGTCGTGTCGAGCAGCTTGGACGCGCCCGCCTGGCGGGGCATCGTCGAGGAGGCAGTGGATCGGATCTCGCGCGGCCTGCTGGACAAGGTGGTGCTCGCCCGCGCGGTGCACCTGAATGCGTCCGCGCCGCTGGAAGTGCGTTCGCTGGTTTCCGAGCTGGCCCGCAGCTATCCGAGCTGCTGGACCTACTATGCCGACGGCCTGGTCGGGGCGTCGCCGGAGATGCTGATCCGCCGCGAGGGCGGCCTGGCCACGTCCCGCGTGCTGGCGGGCACGATCCGTCGCAACGGGGGCGAGGAGCTGGACCTGAAGCTGGCGCACGCCTTGGCCCGGTCGGGCAAGAACCTGATCGAGCACGAGCTTGCGGTCGCTTCCGTCGCCCGTGCGCTGGAGCCCTTCTGCTCGGGCATGAACGTCCCGGACGCGCCGTACGTGCTCGAACTGCCGAACGTGCTGCATCTGGCCTCGGACGTCACCGCGGTCGCGCACCCGGACGTGAGCGTGCTCCGGTTGGCCGGGGAGCTGCACCCGTCCGCGGCCGTCTGCGGAACGCCGACGCCACTCGCCCGAGCGACCATCGCCGAACTCGAGCACCTCGATCGCGGCCGCTACTCCGGTCCGGTCGGCTGGTTGGACTCGGCCGGGGACGGGGAGTTCGCGATCGCCCTGCGCTGCGGGCTGATCGACCCGAACGATCCCGAACGAATCACCGTCTACGCCGGCTGCGGCATCGTCGCCGAATCCGATCCCGCCGAGGAATTCGCCGAAACCGAGGCGAAGCTGCTGCCCATGCTGGAGGCGCTCGGCGTCGACCTCTCCGAGCACTGAGCAGCCGGACGGACGGCGCCGGCAGGCGCCCGACCACCAGGTGGAATCGGGGTCATGGGGCTCGAAGGCTGCCTCTTGGGGCGGGCTTTGCGGCCTAGGCTGGCCGGATGCAATTCCTCCACTACGAACCGTCCCGCACCGGTGTCCTTGAGATGCCCGGCGGCCAACAGATCTACTGGGAGGAGTCTGGTCGTTCGGACGGCATCCCTGCGCTCTACCTGCACGGCGGACCGGGCGGTGGACTCGGCGCCGGCGGTTATCGACGGAAGTTCGACCCGGCCCGTTTCCGGCTCGTCGGGTTCGACCAGCGCGGCTGTGGGAGGTCGCTCCCGCTCGCGTCCGACCCCGCGCACGATCTCGCCACCAACACCACCGACCGGTTGATCGCCGACATCGAGGTACTCCGCGAGCACCTCGGGATCGATGCCTGGGTCGTGAACGGCACCTCTTGGGGTTCGACACTGGCGATCGCATATGCCCGCGCCCATCCCAGGCGCGTGCTCGGTGTCGTGCTGGTTGCTGTGACCACCACCTCGCCCACCGAGGTCGAGTGGATCACTGAGACGGTCGGAGCGATCTTCCCCGAGGAGTGGGATCGGTTCGCCGCCCACGCTGAGCAAGCAGGGATCGGCTACCGGCGTGGGCGGGGTCGGTTGGTGGAAGCCTACGACCAACTATTGCGGCACCCCGATCGGACGATCCGGGACGCCGCGTCCCGGGCATGGGCGCGCTGGGAGGATGCGCACATCTCACTCGGCCGGCCCAAACCGCACACCAACCCGCGGTGGTCGGACGACGACTTCAGGCTGTCGTTCGCCGCGCTGACTTCCCACTACTGGGCGCACGACGGGTTCCTCGAGCCCCCGCTGCTCGGCAGCCTCGCTCTGATCGGGCACCTGCCTGCCGTATTCATCCACGGGCGCGCGGACGTGAGTGGGCCACTACGCACTGCGTGGGAGGTGCACCGCCAGTGGCCCGCCAGCGACCTGGTCGTGATTGAGGACGAGGGACACGGGGGCGTAGCCATAGTCGACGCCTGGGCCGACGCGTTGAGCCGGATCGCCGACAGACTGGGCGAGCGCCACTGAGCGGACGCTCGTCCGTTGTGGCTTCCCGGAGCACAGCCTGTCCAGCGTACCCCCGCCACCAGGGGGGCAGACGCCCACCGATCGCGCGCACCTCCGCCGCCAGCCAGATCAGGTGCGGTAGCGGTGGTGTTGTCGCCAGCGTCTTCGGCCAGGTGACGCTCCCCTGCCTTCGGGGGCGCCGAACTCGGGGTGACCGCGAGCATCCATCCGAATCATCCATTGAGTGCCGGGCGGACGGCTGGGGTCGGGTTCGACAAGGTGGTGGTGGAACCCACAGACCAGGACCCCGTTGTCGAGGCTGGTCACCCCACCGGCGTGCCAGGGGGTTCGGTGGTGAGCGTCGCACTCCGCCGGTTGCCGGTCGCAACCGGGGAAGGCGCAGCCCTGGTCTCGAGCGATCAACAGGGCGCGAAGGTGGCTGCCGAACAATCGCTTCTCCCGGCCCACGTCGAGCGGCACGCTGCGTCCGTCCATGACCGCCGGGAGGATGCCCGCATCGCAAGCGAGGACGCGCGCCTGGTGGGCGCTGATCGCCGAGCCGGTGTTCAGCAGGGTCGCGGTACCGAGACGCCCGCGGAGGGTGTCATAGTCGATTCGGACCACGATCCGGGGCCGGTCGGCACCCAACCGCGGCGGTCTGCCGCAGCCCGAGTAGTGGTCGGCCAGTTGGGTGAGCGCGTCGGCGTGCCCCTGCCCACGAGAAAGCTCCTCGCCGGCGAGTGCGGCACTCTTGCGGGCCTTCGCTCCCAGAGCCCGCAACACGCCAACCAGCCTCTCCCCCGCGACCGCCGGCAGCTTGCCCGACAGCAACACCCCGCCGTCATCGGGGTCGTGCCGCCAGGTGAGGTAGCGAGTGCGCTGCTGGATCTTCTCTGCCCGCTCCACCGCGCGACGATCGGCATCCTCACCAACGTGGGGAGCGATCACCTCCACCGCACGGTTCACCAGCCTGGCCAGCCCGTAGGGGCCGAACTCCCGACCCAGTTCCACCAGATGTGCGGCCACGGCCTCCCGCTGACCCGCGTCCAACTCCTCCGGCAACCGATCCAGCCCACCGGTGATCACCCGCGCCTGCTCCAGCGACAACCGCGCCGTCTCGAGCGCGTTCGCGATCACCGGCTGCGCGTCCAGCCGCACTGCCAGCCGCACCTCATCTCGCGCCGCGCGGGCACCGTGGGTGTTGCGCTCGGTCAGCCACGACGGCGTGGGCAACCCCGCCACCCGAAGGGTCGCCTCCCGTCGCTCCGCTTCGGCGAGAAGGGCCAGCCAACGCCCCTGCAACCGCGATAGCTCCCGCTGGGTCCGCTCCAGCTCACCGACCAGCGCGCCGTCGGTGAACCGCCACGGCTCGGCCTGCACCGGCTCGACACCGGACGATTCGTCCCCGAGTTCCAGCCGGCCCTGCTCGACCGCCAGCCACCACTGCTCGAGATCATCCGGGCACGGATCGACCATCGTTCCCCTCGGGGAATCGCTGGTCGGCGTGCTCGTCATACCCGAAACGCTAGCCCCCACCACTGACAAAAACCTGGGTGCGGCGCTCGGTCAGCGCACCCGGTCCATCGGAGCTTCGGCCACGTCGATCGCGCTGACGCTCGAGTGGTGGGTGGACGCCCGGAGCCGCCACACCACCACAGCCAGCACAGCGAGGCAGAACGCCATCAGCACCCCCATCGGCGGCGCGACGAAGACGCTCCCGCCGACGACGAGGTACGTGAACAGCCCCATCACGCCGTTGTAGGCACCATGCAGGAACGACGGCGCAAGCACCGAGCCGGTGCGTTCGCGCAGCGCGGTGAGCAGGAACGACAGCGGCAGCGTCCAGGCGACCATCGCAATGATCCCCCAGCCCCACTCGGCGCCGTAGTTGAACCCCAGCATGATGATCGGAGCGTGCCACAGACCCCACAGCACACCAGTCAGCGCCGTGGCGCGCGCGAGCCCGAGCGGACGCAGCAGGTCGGCGAGCACGCCGCGCCAGCCGTACTCCTCACCGAAGGCAAACAGTCCGTTCACGGTGAGCCCGGCGAGGACGCCCATGACGATGCCGGCGACGGCGAGCACCACCGGTGCGGGGAGGACCACGCTCGCGGACGCCCCCGGCACCATCTGGCGGACGTGCTCCTGGAACTCCGTCGCGCCGCTCACCAGGTGACCGGCTCCGGGGACACCGAGGACACCGGCGAGCCAGGCGGTTGCGAACCCGAGGGCGAGGATGGCAAGGATCACCACCACCGCGGCCAGCGCGTTGCGGCCATAGGTCCTCCAGAAGCTGCGCCGCAGCGCCCCCCACTCCCGGGCGATCAGCGGACGCCGTCCCGCAACCCGCTCGGTGACCAGTCCTGCGACCAGCGGCAGCGGCATGTAGAACACGGCGATGACTGCGACCCCGATCAGGTTGATCCCCTCGCCCACTCCGAGTCTGAGCAGCCACAACGCTCCGGCGACCAGCACCGCGCCACTCAGGGCGACGCCGTAGTAGGAGCCGACCAGGCGCCAGTTCACCCTGTCGGAGAGAGTCGTTTCATTCATTGGTCTCCTCCAGATCACGCCGAATCTCCTCCGCCCGGCCCGCACGGGCCAGCCCGACCAGCACCGCCCCCACCGCGAGCGGACCGACCGCAGCCAACACCGGGCCGAGCCACGGGCGCGGCTGTTCGCCGAGGCTGCGGGCCACGGTCGTGGTGGCACCGATGGACGCGAAGAGCGTCGCGCCCGCGATCAGGCCCGCACGTTCCGGTCCGGGCCGTCCCGACCGGACCGCCCAGCCGGCCACGGCCGCCGGCACCACGGTGGCCATCACGTCGACGGCAGCGGCCCGTCCCTTCGGCATCCAGCGATCGGGGACGCCGACAGCGTTCCAGTGCGCCGGAAGTCGATCAGGCAGGCTCCGCCCCCGCACCGCGTAATGCAGGACGGCGGCGGCCGCCAGGGCTGCGGGCACCGCAGCGGCCGTCGCGAACGCGCGGGCCGGCGTCGCGGTGAACGGCACCGCTTCGGCGTCCGGCTCGATCACGCCGAGTCGGACCGCGACCGCGCCGAGATTGAGGTCCCAGCCCAGGCCCATGGCCCGGGGCACCAGCAGGCGTTCTTCGGCCGGATTCCACCACGTGGCGGCGATCCTCCCGGCCAGGTCGCGAAGCCTCCACCCGGCCAGCAGCCGTCGCGTCCACCGGGCGCCGGACGACGGCCCGCCCGAGATCGGGCCGGCCGCCAGGGTCACCTGCGCGACGTCGGGGACGCCGGCTGTGGCGTCGAGGCGCTCACACAGGTGAGCGACCAGGTCCTCGCGGACGGCGGCGCGCAGTGCCGGCTGGACCGCGTCCACCATCTGATCGAGCCAGGCCTGCGCCGCTGCGCGGGCGTCCGGTGTGAGTTCGTCGAGCGTGCGAATCATCGAAGTTCCCCCATGAGATCGTTCAGCGCGGAGGACACTTCGGCGAAGGCCTCCGCCATGGCCGAGAGCTGACGGCGTCCCACGGCGGTCAACTCGTAGTACTTGCGCGGCGGCCCGACCGGCGATTCCTGCCAGGTCGTCTGCACCAGGCCACCTCGGGACAGCCGCGCCAGTAGCGGATACACGGTGCCGGCGCTGATCGCCAGGGCCGGCCGCGCCGCCAGTTCGTCCACGATCTGCGAGCCGTATTTGGCCTCGCTCACCAGCAACGCCAGCACTGCGAGGTCGAGCACGCCCTTGCGGAGTTGGGACGCCCAGGCATCACGTTCATTCGGCATAGGTCAAGGGTATTACCAGCTACCTTGTTACGCAAGCTAGTGCGGAAGCGTGATGCTTCTCGAATGCGAGCTCCGCAACTACGGCTCCAGCAGGCCGCGAATGTCATCGGCGGTGAGCGGGGCGGCCAGGTCTCCGGCCTCCCCCACCACCTTGGCGAACAGGTCTCGCTTGCGTTCCTGCAGAGCGACCACCTTCTCCTCGATGGTGTCCTCGCTGACCAGGCGGTACACCATCACGTGCTTGTCCTGGCCGATCCGGTGCGTCCGGTCGATCGCCTGCAACTCGGCCGCCGGGTTCCACCACGGGTCGAGGATGAACACGTAATCGGCCTCGGTCAGAGTGAGCCCGAAGCCACCCGCCTTGAGGCTGATCAGAAAGACCGGCGCCGAGCCTGAGCGGAATGCCTCGATCCGGGCCGCGCGATCCCGCGTCCGGCCATCGAGGTAGACCGCGGCGATGTCCTCCTCGACGAGCCGATCGCGCACCATGCCCAGGTATCTCGTGAACTGGCTGAACACCAGCGCGCGATGCCCCTCGGAAGCCAGCTCGGTGATCAGCTCCACCAAGGTGTCGATCTTGGCCGAGGTCTCCGGTTGGTCAGGCTGCACCAGCGCCGGCGAGAGCGCGAGCTGCCGCAACAAGGTGAGCGAGGCAAGGATCGTGATCCGGTTGCGCCGCAGGTCTCCCACCAGGCCCAGCACCTTCTTGCGTTCGGCGGCGAGCTGCCTGTCGTAGAGCCGGCGGTGGGCCGGAGTCAGCGCCACCGACAACACCTGCTCCTGCTTGGGCGGAAGCTCGGCGGCCACACTCTCCTTCGTGCGTCGCAGCATCAGCGGACGCACTCGCCGGTGCAGCCGGCCCAGCGCGTCCGGGTCGCTGCCCGACTCGATCGGACGCCGGTAGAACTCGGCGAAGGACGCCGGGTCGGCGAACAGGCCGGGCGCGACGATGGACAACAGCGACCACAGGTCCATCAGGTTGTTCTCCAGCGGGGTGCCGGTGATCGCGAACTTCGAGCGCGCCCGCAGCTTCCGGACGGCGTGGTAGGCGCGGGACTGCCGATTCTTGACGAACTGGGCCTCGTCGAGGAACACCACGGCCCACGGCTGGGCGGCGTACTCGGCCTCGTCCAGGCGCAGCAGCGTGTAGGAAGTCACGACCAGATCGGCATCGGCGGCCAGATCGGCCACCGCCTCGGCGCGCTTGCGCGAGGTCTGCTCCACCACCCGCACCCGCAGCGACGGCGCGAATCGGGCCGCCTCGGTGGCCCACGTGCCCAGCACCGACGTCGGCGCCACCACCAGCATCGGCCGGTCCAGCCGGCCCTCCTCGGCCAGCGCGGACGCCAGCGCGAGCGCCTGCAGGGTCTTGCCCAGGCCCATCTCGTCGGCGAGGATGCCCCCCAACCGGGTGCGCCACAGGAAGGCCAGCCACGAGAAGCCGGTGTGCTGGTAGGGGCGCAGGTCGGCGGCGAGCCCGGCCGGCACCGGCACCTCGGGGAGGGCGTCGAGGTCGACCAGGGCGTCGACCGAGTCGCTCCAGGCCTGCGACTGCTCGGCCACCACGCCCAGCTCCACCAGGTCGGCCCACAGGCCGGCGTGCTCGGGGCGCAGGCGGAACGTGTCCTCGTCGTGGTCCACCAGCAGGCGGGCCTCGGCGATCAGGTCGCGCAGGTGCGCCAGTTCCGGGCGGTCGAGGTCGAACCAGGTGCCGGAGTCGAGCAGCAGGTGGTCGTCGCCGCGCGAGAGGGCGGCGAAGAGCTCGGCGAACGGGACGGACTCGCCGTCGACGGTCACCTCCACGTCGAGGTTGAACCAGTCCCCGGCCGACGGCTCGCTGACCGTCAGCGACACCACCGGCGCGCTCTCCGCCTCGCGGTAGCTCGGGGCCTCGGAGGCGAGCTCGACGTCGACCCGGTCCAGGGCCTCGAGGCTCGGCAGCGTGCGTGCGGTGAACGAGAACAGCGGGCGTCCGGTCAGGAAGGCGGGCCGCAGGGCGGCCTCACCGCGCGGGCCCGTCACCGTCCAGGGTCCCTCCGGGACGGACGCCGCCAGCTCGGCCTCGGCGGCCACGTCGCGCACCGGCGGGTCGGACGCCGCGGGTGCCAGCCCCAGGGTGTGGGTGGTGTCGCCCGTGCGGTAGCGGAACGACCACCGGACGGTCGCACTCCCCGGGCCGAAGTCGACGCTGCACACCAGCCGGGGGGGCTCGGCCTCGGGGATGGCGACGTCCTCGTCGACGTCGACCGCCATCCGGCGGCGGAGCGCGGGCAGGAAACCCGCCCCGAACAGGGGGAGGTCGGCCTCGGGGATCTGGATCGTGCCCGGGTGCAGGAACAGGGCGTGCTCGGCGGAATCGAGCGGACGCGACAGCCGGCCGAGCAGGAGGCGCCCCTCGTGGGCCAGGACGACGCCATGGGCCGGTCGTCCCACGAAGGCCTGCCAGCCCAGGGTCAGCTCCTCCTCGCCGAGCCGGACGGCCGGCGACAGCACGACCCCGTCCGATCGGTGGACCCGCAGCACGGGGACGAGGGGGTCGGCGAGCAGGTCGGGCTCCGGGAGGCGGCGCCGGCCCTGGTCCTCCCCGGCGAGCAGCGGGATGCCGACCTCGCGTGCGCGGGCGAGCAGGTCCCACACGTCGGGGCGCAGCTCCCCCAGGGGCAGGGCGTCCGACCGGTGCCCGTAGGCGAACTCGTTGCGCCGCCGCGACTCCAGCAGGGCCAGGAGCACCTCGCGTTGCTCGGGGTCGAAGGTGCCCGGCGCGCCGCGCACCTCGTCCCACGTCGCGCCGGCCTTGACCCAGCTCTCCCGGTTCCCCGGGCGCAGCGGCCTGAGCGTGTACTCGCGTCCGGCGAGGTTCACCTGGAGCGCCAGCCGCGTCGTGCCGGCGGACGCCCGGGCCCGGGGGACCAGCGGAGCGAGCGCCGCCTGCCAGGCTGCGGCGCCGCGCCCGCCCGCGTGGCGCCGGGCCGTGAGGATCAGGGCCGCGGCATGCTTGCAGTCGCGCCGGACCGGGCAGGTGCAGGTCGCCACCAGCGACGTCGGGCCCGCCGTCGCAATGGCCGAGCACTGGTAGGTCTCCCGTGCGCTGCCGAGCACCGTCGCCATCATGAGGTCACCGGCAGAACGGATCCCCCGCACGCGACCGTCGTCGGCGTACGCCTGCGCGCGCGCCACCGTCTCGACGCCGAAACGGCGCTCGAGTTCGTTGTCGCCGAACGAGGC
>DJWE01000102.1 GCA_002441465.1 Propionibacteriaceae bacterium UBA6238
GTGGACTTGCCCGAGCCGGACGGGCCGATCACGCACACAACCTCGCCCTCGGTGACAGTGAGGTCGATGCCCTTGAGTACCTCGTTACTGCCGAAACTCTTGTGCAGACCGGTGATCACCACCGGCGCCGCACTGGATTCCAGGTCGGGGAACAGATTGCTCATCGCTTGGGGTCCAGCTTCTTCTCGAGCAAGCCGACCAAGTAGGTCAGCGGCAGTGTCACGACCAGGTACGCGACCGAAACCATGAACAGCGGGGTGGGGCTACCGGTGGTGCTCAGCGCGTCGCGACCGAAGGTGGTCAGCTCCTTCTCGAAGACGCCCAGGCCGACGATGTAGACCAGCGAGCTGTCCTTGAGCAGCATCACAAGCTCGTTGGTCACTGGCGGGATCACGATCCGGAAGGCCTGCGGAAGGACGACCCAGAACATTGTCTGGCCCGATCCCATACCCAGGGACCTGGCCGCTTCCAACTGACCCGAGGGAACCGCCTGAATGCCGGCCCGGATAATCTCTGCACCGTAGGCGGCGGTCACCAGGGTCAGGCCCAGAACTGCGGCCCCGAGTCGTCCACCGGGGAACTTGAAGCCCTCGAACGCGATCGGGATGACGAACGCTGCCCCGAAGATCGTGAGCAGGGCGGGGATGCCTCGGAAGAACTCGATGAAGGCGACGGCGAACCAGCCCAAGGGCCCACCGGCCAGTTTGAGTACCGCCAACACAACCGCGAACAACATGCCGAGGACGAAGCTGACCAAGGTGATCCACAGCGTGTTCTTCAGCGCAACCGTGATGATCTCGGGCCACATCTTGGCCGCGACCTCGAGGTTGAAGAACTGGCGGCCGATGGTCGGCCAGTCGGCCGAGAACGCGAGGGCCGCCAGAATGATCACCCCGATGGCATACGACGTGAAGCGCCCGGCCCGATCTCTGACGGTCGGCCGCATGTACGGGATGATGCTCAAGAGGTCCTCCTGAAGTGGTTCATGGCCGGGTCGGCGCCGTGCACCGACCCGGCAGACCGGTCAGCCGAAGTACTTCTTGTACAAGGTGTCGTAGGAGCCGTCGGCGCGCATGGACGTCAACTGCTCGTTCACCGCGGCCAGGAGCGCCGGCTTCTTGCCCTTGGCGAAGGCGAAGCCGTACTGCTCGTTGGTGTTGTAGGTCTCCACGATCTTGTAGCTGGCATCCGCGACCTCGTGGGTGTGGTTCACCGGCTGATCCTGCAGGATGCCGTCGATCTGTCCGGCCTGGATGGCGGGCCACAACTCACCGTCGGAGGGGAAGTCGACAACCGTCGCCCCGGACGGAGCGTTCTTCGTGGCGTAGCTCTTGCCGGTGCTGCCCTTCTGGACGCCGAGGGTCTTGCCAGCCATACCCGCGAGGTTGGTGATGCCCGAGTCGGTCTTCACCAGCAGGGACTGCAAGGAGTCGTAGTAGGGCTCGGAGAAGTCGAGATTCTGCTTGCGCTCATCGGTGATCGTCATCGCGGATGCGGCCACGTCGCACTGATTGGCAACCAGCACCGTGCCGGACTGCAGCGCGTCGAAGTCGGAATCGATGACAGTCAGGGTGAGGCCGAGATTCTTCGCGACCGCGCCCATCACCTCGATGTCGAAGCCGCTGTAGCCGCTCGGCGAGCTCGCGTCCTCGATCTCGAACGGAGCGTAGGGAACATCGGAGCAGACCGTAAGGGTGCCCGCGGTAACCAAACCGTAGTCGACGGCCGGAGCGGACGACGCGTCCGACGCCGGGGCGCTGGACGGAGCTGCCGGGGTGCTGGTGCAGGCGGTCAGCGTGAGAGCGAAGGCGGCCACCGTTGCCGCCAGGGTCAATGTCTTCTTGACGAGCATGTCGTGGAACTACTTTCTCGAAAGCGGACTTCCCCCAGGGGTGCGGAACGTGTAGTGACATTACCCATTCCATATGAAGGTGGCGTTACAGTACCGGCTCAGCATCACGCGAGCGGGCGTCCCGCCTTCTGAATCCCCGCGCCGCGCCCGAGGTCACCCCTCGCACCACAAGCCCCGCCGCGAGGGCCCAGAACGCCGCACCGACCCCGAGCACGCTGACTCCCGAGGCCGCCACCAGGAAGGTCACCACTACGGACTCTCGACCCTCGGCCGGCGCCAGAGCACCTGCCAGCGAGGCGCCGAGCGTACCGAGCAGCGCTACCCCTGCCGCGGCCTGCAGCAGCCCGGGCGGCCCGGCGAACACGAGCGCCGTGATGGTCGCCGTCACCCCACCGAAGCCCAGATAGCCGACACCCGCGACGACGGCTGCCCGCCAGCGCCCCGAAGGGTCGTCACCCGCGTCCGGCGAAGCGGCCAGCGCGGCGCTGATCGCGGCGTAGTTGATCGCGTGGCCACCGAACGGCGCGCCGATGATCGTGCCCAGTCCCGTCAGAGTCAGCGCCGACCGCCACGGTGCTCGGTAGCCGAAGCTGGCCAGCACCGCGACCCCTGGGATGTTCTGTGAGGCCATGGTGACCAGCCACAGCGGGACGGCGAGGCCGATGGCCGCCGACCAGGACGGCGCCGGCATCGTGAACGCCAGCGCGGCGCCCGGCGCAGGCAGCGTGTCCAGTCCCGGCCCGAGCGCGACCGCAACAACCGCGATCACCAGAGCCAACCCGACGCTGGTCGCGGCCGCCCAGCGCGGCTTCCAGGCCAGCATCACCAGCCAGGTGACCAGCACGGGCGCAATCACCGTGGGCGCCTTCAGCACGGACTGGACCGGAACCAGGCAGATCGGCACCAGCACCCCGGCCAGCATGGCCTGGGCGAGCTGGGTGGGGATCCTGGCCACCAGGCGTCCCAGCGAGGGCACCAGGCCGGTGATCACGAGCAGTGCGCCGGTGACGACGAAAGCGAAGACCGCTGCCGGCCAGCCGCCCTCGGGGACTCCGGCAGAGGCCAGCAGGGCAGCGCCGGGGGTCGACCAGGCAATGGTGATCGGCATTCGGTAGCGCCACGCCATGCCGATGGTGGCTACGCCCATGGTGAGACAGAGCACGGCCAGGCCCGACGCCGCCTGCACCGGCGTCGCCCCGACCGACTGGAGCCCGGTCAGCACCACCGCGAACGCTCCGGTGTAGCCCACAACCGTCGTGACCACACCCGCGACCACTGCCCTGCGCATCCGATCCCCCGTTCCGTATACAGAACGTTCCGTATACAGAACGGTAAGGTAGTCTGAGAGCGTGTCGCAAGCCAGTATCAACTCGGCCCTCGGACGGCGTGTTCGCGAACTGCGCCACTCGCGAGGACTCTCCCTCTCCGGCCTCGCCGCAGCGGCTGGAGTCGGAAAGGGTTCCCTGTCCGAACTCGAGGCCGGGGAGCGAAATCCGACGTTGGCTACGCTCTACGCCCTCGCAGGCCCGCTGGAGGTGCCGATCTCCGCGCTGGTCGGAGAACAGGTCGGCACCAGCATCGTCGCCGGCGGACTGGCCCACCACTTGATCGACCTGCGGCGCAGCGAGCAGTCGGTCCGAGAGACCTTCCGCATCGAGGGGGACGCCGATGCCCACCGGCACTCCCCCGCCCACGGCCCCGGGGTGAGCGAACACATCGTGGTCACCCGCGGCCGGATGCTGGCCGGCCCCGTGGGAGCCGAACGGGAGGCAGGGCCCGGCGAGGTGCTCAGCTGGGTCAGCAACAGTGAACACAGCTACCGGGTGATCGAGGCCCCCTTCGAGGCCATCCTGGTGATTCTCACTCCGATCAATCCGTGATCGCGGCGAGGTCGGACGCCAGGTCGCCTCGGTCGGCGACGGCCACGTCGTCCAGCCCGAGCCAGTCGGCCATCCGGCGCAGCTCCGCAGCCAGCCGGACGGCGGTCTCCGCCAACGGCGCGCCGTCCTCCAGCCAGGCCGACTGGACCCTCAGCAGGCCCGCCTTGCGGTCGGCCTTGAGGTCGACCCGTGCGGCGATGAGGTCGTCCATCACGAACAGGTACACGTAATAGCCGTGCACGCGATCGGCTTTCGGGGTGTAGAGCCCGATTCGGTAGTGGACGCCGAAAGCTTCCAGCAGCCGCTTGCGATCGAAGACGAGCGTGTCGAATGGGGCGACCAACGCGTCCCCATGCACCCGGCGCGGACGCGCGGACGCGGTCCACAGATAGGCAGGCGAACGCCACCCCTTCACCGTGACCGGTTCCACCTCCCCGGTGGACACCAGCACCTCCAGCGCAGCCCGCGTCCGAGCCCGGTCGGTGTAGAAGTACTCGGCCAGCCATGGTTCGGCGAAGACCCCCAGCGCCTCAGCCGCGCGGCGGGCCAGCACCAGCCGCGCCTCTTCCTCGCTCGGCGTGGGCATCGCGAGGACGTGCTTCGGCAGCACCCGCTCGGGCAGGTCGTAGCGCCGCTCGAACTGAGTGTTGCGTCCGGCGCTGGTCAGCTCACCGGTGTAGAACAGCCACTCCAGCGCAGACTTCACCGACGACCAGTTCCACCAACTACCCGGAGTGCGCTGCTCGTCGTGCTCGACCTGACGCGCAGTGAGCGGGCCCCGCTCGGCCACCTGACCCATGACCTTGTCGAGCAGGCCCGGGTGCTCGGAGAGCACCCGCTGCATCGCGGTCCACGGACGCTCACGATGCCCTTCGGCTCGCCACCGCAGCGCCGGCTGCAGGTTCACGTCGATCAGGCAGGCCGCGTGCCCCCAGAACTCGTAGACCCGTCGCGGCGCTGCGTTCCCCGCCCGGTCGAGCAGGCCGCGGTCGTAGGGCCCGAGCCGGGCGAACAACGGCATGTAGTGAGCCCGCACGCACACATTGACCGAGTCGATCTGGAGCTGACCGAGCCGGCTCACCACCGGCTGTACCTGGCGCATCGTGACCGGAAGGTCGCGCCGACGCCCGAATCCTTGCGCGACGAGCATGGTGCGGCGAGCCTGGGCGGCAGTCAACGATGCGGTCACGGCCGGCAGCCTAGCGACGGTCGCTGACAGTCAACTCACCGGGCGAACGCCGCCAGCTGGTCGAACGCTGTCCCGCGAGGACGAGCGTTCGACCAGCTGCCGCACGTTCGGCGGAACACTCAGGCAGTCGCCTCCTCCGCGGCGTCCAGGTTGAGGTGAATCACGCCGTAGTCGTAGGCCTTGCGACGGTAGACCGCGCTCGGGGCACCGGTCTCGGCGTCCACGTACAGGAAGAAGTCGTGACCCACCAGTTCCATCTCGTCCAGCGCCTGGGCGAGGGTGAGCGGGACCGCAGCGAAGTACTTCTCGCGCACCACCAGCGGGCCGTCCCCCTGGATCTCGAGACCGGCGATCTTGCGGATCTCCGGACGCACCTCGTCGGTGCTCTCGCCGGCACCGCGCACCAACTCGCCCTCGGCGAGGCTGATGTTCTCGCGCAGGCCTCGGTGGGTCTTGCGCCGGTCGGAGGCGCGCCGCAGTTGCGACTTGAGCCGATCCAGCGCGTGATCGAAAGCAACCGTCTTGTCATCGGCGGACGCCTCGGCGCGCACCACGGGGCCACGACTGCGCAGCGTGATCTCGACGCGAGTGGACTGGTCGGGCTGGCGCTTGTGGCCGTAGGCAGACACCTGCACTTCTACTCGGATCACCCGGTCCTTCAGCTTTTCGATCGAGGCGATCTTCTCCTCGACCCGCGTCCGGAACTCATCGGGGATCTGGCAGTGCCGGCCAGTCACCAGGACGTCCATGTCTACCTCCTTGATCGGTGCAGCAAACCGTTACCGGCTTGCATCAACAGCGCAGGCACCCGCCCGGCTCCCAACCCCGGAAGGCTGGTTACTGGCCTTGGTGCCATATCCCCAAAGTAGTCCGGGCATTGGCACTTTGCCAGCAGCTCGCTCCGTGTTCTTCCTGTGCCCCGGACGCCGGCGCACCGGACACTCGCTCGGATCGTCGCCACCCCGCGATCCTGGACCGGCGCTCGGCCGGTCGATCCATTGCGCAGGCGGCTCCGCGGCCTCGCAACCAGTCTGTAACACGAGCTAACCGGTCCGTAACACTGGGCGAATCGGGACGTAACAGCCCTCCGACACCCTGTTGGCCATGATGTTGGAACTGAACTCCGGCGACACCGCCTGGGTGCTCACCAGCGCCGCACTGGTGCTGTTGATGACCCCCGGTCTCGCGTTCTTCTACGGCGGCATGGTCAGGGCCAAGAGCGTCCTGAACATGATGATGATGAGCTTCATCTCGATGGGGGTCATCGGCGTGCTCTGGGTCCTCTTCGGATACAGCATGTCGTTCGGCAACTCGCTCGGCGGCCTCGGCATTCTCGGGGATCCGCTGGAGTTCGCCGGACTGCAGGGGCTGATCACCTACGACCCGAGCGCCAGCCTCCCGAGCCTCGCCTTCGTCGCCTTCCAGGCCTGCTTCGCGATCATCACGGTCGCGCTGGTCTCTGGCGCGATCGCCGACCGCGCCTCGTTCGGCGCCTGGACCCTGTTCACCATTCTGTGGGGCGTCCTGGTCTACTTCCCGGCCGCGCACTGGGTGTTCGCGTTCAGCAATGACGACGGCTCCTACGTCGGCGGGTGGATCGCCAACGTGGTCGGCGCTCTCGACTTCGCCGGCGGTACTGCGATTCACATCAACGCCGGCACCGCAGCGCTCGTCCTGGCGCTGGTGCTCGGCCCGCGGATCGGGTTCGGTACCAAGCCGATGCGCCCGCACAACATGACTCTGGTCATGCTCGGCGCCGGCCTGCTGTGGTTCGGCTGGTTCGGCTTCAACGCCGGATCCGCTGTGGCCGCCAACGGCCTGGCCAGCCTCGCCTGGGTGAACACCTTGGCCGCGACCGCGGCTGCAATGCTCGGCTGGCTGGTCGTGGAGAAGTTCCGCGACGGACATCCGACGTCCCTGGGCGCCGCCTCCGGTGTCGTGGCCGGCCTGGTCGCGATCACCCCGGCCGCAGGTTCGGTCGATCCGCTCGGCGCCGTCGCGATCGGCGTCCTGGCCGGTATCGCCTGCGCCTACGCCGTCGGCCTGAAGTACAAGTTCGGCTACGACGACTCGCTCGACGTGGTCGGCGTCCACCTGGTCGGTGGCCTGGTCGGCACCCTGCTGATCGGCTTCTTCGCCACTCCGCTCGCCGGCATGTCGGTCGAGGGCGGCGAGGCGAGCCCCGCAGGCCTGTTCTACGGTGGCGGCTTCGATCAGCTGGGCAAGCAGGCGATCGGCGCCTTCAGCGTGATGGCGTACTCGGCGGTCGTCACCTACATCATCGCGATGATCATCAAGTACACCGTCGGCTGGCGGGTCAGCTCCGCTGACGAGCTCAGCGGCATCGATCTGGCCGAGCACTCCGAGGCCGGCTACGACCTCAGCCCGGTCTACTACACCAACAAGGTCCAGCGCACCCTCGTCCTGACCAAGGACGACATGCCTGAGACCGAAACGACGGGAGCTTCCAAGTGAAACTGGTAACGGCGATCATCCAGCCGGAGATGCTGGAGACCGTGCAGAAGGCCCTGGTTCGCCACGGTGTCGGCGGCATGACCATCAGCGAGGTGTCCGGCTACGGCCGCCAGCGTGGTCACGTCGAGGTCTACCGCGGCGAGGAATACACCATCGACTTCATCACCAAGGTCCGGCTCGAGGTTCTGGTCGAGGACGAGGAGGCGGAGGCGCTCACCGGCGTCATCGTGCAGTCGGCCCGCACCGGACAGGTCGGGGACGGCAAGGTGTGGATCGTCCCGGTCGACACCGTCGTCCGGGTTCGCACCGGTGAGAGCGGCAGCACGGCTATCTGAGCGAACAGACACACCCCAAGGGGCGCCCGGGTCACCGGGCGCCCCTTCTCGTTCCGGTCCGGGGAGTGGCCGCGACCGCAGCGGCTGCCGACGGCGCCCTCCCGGCGGCTGTACAGGCACGGACGGCCTCCCGCAGCGTCGCGCCGGTGGTCACGATGTCGTCCACGACCACGATCCGGCCCGGCGGCATCGGCCCGGGCACGGTGAACGCGTCCACGACATTCACCAATCGACCCTCCCGTCCGAGCTCGGACTGGTCGAGCGGACGGCGCCGCAGCCGCAGCCCCGTCCAGCTTCGTGTCGGCAGCCCCGCCTGTCGCAGCTTCCGTGCGGCGAGCCTGGCCAGAGTGCAGGTGAGGTCGAGCCCCCGATCGACCACCTGAGCGGACGCCGTCGGCACCGGCACCAGCAGCACCGGCTCTCCCCCGCCGTCGGCCAGAACCCACGCGGCCACGGCGGCAGCCAGGCGATCGCCGAGCAGCGGCACCAGGCCCAGCGCGTTCCGCTCCTTCGCTGCGAGCAGCAGCCGGCGCAACTCCTCGCTGTAGATCCCCCCGGCGAACACGGCGGGAAGGTCGCCGGGCAACTCCAGGACGCGCTGAGGCCGCGTTCCCGCCACCGAAGCGGCACACGCGGCACAAGGCCCCAGTCCAGGACGGCCGCAGCCCGCGCAGTGCGCGCCAAGGACCAGATCGGCCGCCCCCTGCAGTACGTCCCTCCCTCGCATGGCGACATCTTCGGCATCCCGCACCGGGCGCGATCAGCCGTCCACAGGCTCAGGCGGAGTAGGCCACAGCCTCGGCCGTGGCGATCGCGAGGTTCCAGTTGAACTCGCCATCACGGCGGTAGATGGAACCATTGGGGCTCAGCGCCACCACGACTCGTTGCGGAGCCACGGCGACCTCGGTGAGATTGAGCGCCTCGCTCGGACCGATGTCTGAGGACGTGGCGCCGTCCTGGCTGACCTTGAGCACGCTCGTGCCGTCCTCGCCGGCTTGCAACACCACCAGATCGGTCGGGGACGCCCAGCCCACGTCCATGGCCTGGCCGAGGTTGCCCGTGATCACCTGCAGGTCGATCACGGTCCACCCGCTCAGGGTGACCTGACCCTCGGCGCGCTCCACCCGGGAGAGCCCCAGGACGCTCCGCCCGCCGTGAGTGAGGATCACGGCCACGCGTGCGCCGTCCGGAGACAGCGACAGCGCCCGAACCGGAAGGTCGGGCACCGGATCGGCGCCGAAGCGGACCTTGAGCCGTTCGCTGCCCTTGAACACCTGGAGTCCATCGCGTCCTCCCGCCGCGGGCGACCAGAGTTCGCCGTTGCGGGCATACTGCGGCCGGAGCAGCCCGGTCTCGGCCATCCGTAGCGTGGTGGACTTGTCGGAGTCGATCTTGCCCGACGCCAGCCGAGTGCCGCCGGTCGCGGTGGCCGCCACCTCGTCCTGGACTCGATTCACCGCGATCTGCTCAGGTCGGGACAGTCCCACCTCGACGTCGGCCAGGTCGTCCCAACTGTTCGCGTCGCGCAACCGCAGCACCTTGTGGTCCTGCACCAGGTACAACGCTCGCTGGGAGGCCGATCCGGCGGGCGAGAGTTGGCTGAACGTGTCCGGACGGATGATCGTCTGGCCGGAATCGTCCCGCCAGGTGTCCAGTCCCACGGTGACCCGGACGGCGCTGACCTCCCCGAAGCCGGTCAGCGTATATGCGAGCTCGGCCAGCAGGGTACGTCGCTGGCCGCTGTCGAGCCGCGAAGCCGAACTGCTCAGGCTCACATCGGCGACGCCGGCCGAATCCACGGTGACTGCCGACACCGAGACGCCGGTGGTCACGGTCTTGCGGACCGCGGGCGCGAGCCAGGCGGAGGGCCCGTCCAGGACGGCCCGCACGGCGGCCTCGAGCTGCCGATCTCCGGTGGCGAAGAACCGGGGATCAGGGATCAGGACGGAACCGCCCGGATCGCTGAAGTACACACTCACCCCGACGAAACCCGTGGTGAAGGCGTAGCGCGAGACCAACAGCCCATCGGGGGGATGGTTGATCCGCCACTGCCCCGCCGCGTTCTTGACCAAGTCGAAATCCTGCCTCAGCTGCGGGGCGTCCCCGCCGACCGGCGAGTAGGAACCCTCGGCGTCGACCTTGCCCGTGACCCGCACCGACAGCACCACCGACGTCTCGGTCTCGGTCGGCGGGAAGCCGTCGGCGTACACCTGCACGCCGGACTCGGGATGCCAGGACTGGCTCGCAGCATCGGTGAGGTACTGGCGGGCCACGCGGTAGTCGGGCTGGTAGGTGCCCATCGCGTGCAGGAATCCCTCCACCACGAGCAGCTGGCTGGCCCCGTCGGCCGGCGGAAGCGGATCGACCTGAACCCCGGAACTCACCCCGGTCGCCTGCGGCGTGTGATTCTCGACCGGGCCGCTGGTCGGCACGGTGGCGCAGCCGACCAGCGCGAGCAGGGCCACCGTGAGCACGGCGACCAGCCACGCCGGCTGCTGGTGGGTGCGACGCACTCCGAGCGGCCCGGACGCGGCCGAGCGGGGGTCAGCGGCCGAGCGCATGGGCCGACTCCTTCACATCGGGGGGGACGACCGGCCAGGGCGATCCGCGCAGCTTCTCTCCGGCCCGACGCGGAAGGGTGAGCCGGAATTGGGCGCCCAGGCCGGGTCGACCCCACGCGTTCAGCCAGCCCCCGTGCAGCCGGGCGTCCTCCAGCGAGATCGACAGGCCCAGCCCGGTGCCGCCGACCCGGCGTCCACGAGAGGGGTCGGCGCGCCAGAACCGGTCGAACACCTGACCGGCCTCGGCGGAGGTCATGCCGACGCCGTGGTCGCGCACAGCGATCGCGACCGCTTCCTCGTCGCCCCGGACATGCACGGTGATCGGACGGCCCTCGCCGTGCTCGATCGCGTTGGTGATCAGGTTGCGCAGGATCCGGCGGATCCGGCGGCTGTCGATCTCGGCCACGCACGCGCCCGTGGCGTCCAGCCGAATCGGGCTACCGGCGTCCTCGGCCAGCCGCTGCAGCGCGTTCACCTCGTCCCCGGCGAGCACGGCGACGTCGACATCGTCCAGGGCGAGTTCGGCCGCGCCGGCGTCGAACCGGGAGATCTCCAGCAGCTCGGTGAGCAGGTCCTCGAATCGGTCGAGTTCGGCCGAGAGCAGTTCGCTCGAGCGACGAGACGCCGCGTCGAAGGCACCTCGGTGCGCGTGCAGCACCTCGGCGGCCATCCGGATCGTGGTGAGCGGGGTGCGCAGCTCGTGGGACACATCGGAGACGAATCGCTGTTGTACCAAGGAGAGGTTCTGCAGTTCGGTGATCTTCTTGTCCAGCTCCTCGGCCATGTGGTTGAGCGAACGCGCCAAGCCGGCGAGATCCTCGGTGCCGACCACGGCCATCCGATCCTCGAGGTGGCCGGCGGCGAGGTTCTCCGCAGCGAGACGGGCGGCGCGAACCGGGCGCAGTACCTGCAGCGCGATCAGGTACACCGTCGCGGTCAAACCGGCGAGCAGGAACACGCCGGTCGCGAGCGCGGCCTGCTGCACCACGGCCAGCGTCTGCTCCTCCTGAGTGGTCGAGAACAGGAAGAAGATCGGGTACGGCGTCTGCCCGGGCGCATCGAGGGTCGTCGCGACCACCAGACCCGGCTCGTCCGCGCGCTGGTCGGTGAACCGGATCAGGGTCGGGGTGCTCCACAGCCCGTCGCCGCGACCGACCGCGGCACGGATGTTGTCCGGAATGCTCGCCGAGGCGAGGCCGGCGGTGCCGATCTGCGAGATCGGGGTTTCCACCACCACGAAGTACTGATTGCCCACCTGGCCGCGACTGGCTGCATCACGGGCCAGCCGGCTGATCTGCTCGCTGACCGAGGTGGTGCGCAGGTCGGTCGAGGACAGGGTCGCCTGCATGCCGGACACCACCGCAGAGGCCTCGGCGACACTCGCCTGGGTCTTGCCCGCGATGATGCCCCGGCTCGACTGGTCCATCAGGAACCAGCCCGTGGCGACCAGGATCACGATCGCCGCACTCAGCGTGGTCACTACCACCCGGAACGGGAGCGAACGCCGCCACAGCCGGAACGGGTCGATGCGAGCCAGGCCTCTCATCAGGAGGGCTTGGGCTCTCCGGCCCGGTAGCCCACGCCGCGCACGGTGACGATGATCTCGGGTCGCTCCGGGTCCCGTTCGATCTTCGACCGCAGGCGCTGTACGTGCACGTTGACCAACCGGGTATCGCTGGCGTGACGGTAGCCCCAGACCTCCTCAAGGAGGACCTCACGGGTGAATGCCTGCCGGGGTCGCCGCGCCAGGGCCAGCAACAGGTCGAACTCGAGCGGGGTGAGGGTGATCTCGGAGTCGCCTCGGCGCACCGTGTGCTCGTTGACGCGGATGACCAGGTCGCCGATGCGCAGGTTGTCGATGTCTGCGTCCGGGGTGACGTGGCGGCGCAGCCGGGTCTTGATCCGGGCGATCAGCTCCTGGGTCTTGAACGGCTTGGGCACATAGTCATCGGCACCGGCGGCGAGCCCGTCGACCACGTCGATGGTGTCGCTCTTCGCGGTGAGCATGACGATCGGCACCCCCGACTCGGCCCGGATGTCACGGCAGACGTCGACGCCATCGCGTCCGGGGAGCATCAGGTCCAGAAGCACCAGGTCGGGCCGGTAGTCACGGAAGGCGTCCAGCGCCGACGCGCCGTTGTGGCACAACCGGGCGTCGAAGCCTTCCGAGCCGAGCACGATGTGGAGCATCTCGGCCAGTGCCTCGTCGTCGTCGACCACCAGGATCCGAGGAGCGGAACTCCGGGGAACCTCGCTCACGGTGCGCCTCCCTTGGTCGTGGGTGTTCCGATACTAGTCGGGCCAGGGTCGGAATCAGTTGAGTTCGGCCGACGCGGTCCAGGTCGACAGCAGGCCCAACTCGCCCCCCTGGCGCCGCAGCACGCGACGCCACATGGTGCCCGGGTCGGGATCGAACACGTCGACGGCATGGCCCGGCAGAACGTGCCACATCTCGAACTCCAGTTCCTGCTCCAGTTGCCCGGCGTCCCAGCCGGCGTAGCCCGCGAACACGCGCAGATGCCGATAGGTGTCCTCGGCAATCTCGACCGGCGTGTCCAGGTTCAGCAGGCCGATCCGGCCGAACACCGGACGCCAGCCCGGCGGCTCCTCCTCGGTCGACCACGGCTCGGCCAGGCACACCGCACCCTGCTGGGAGACCGGCCCGCCGTCGAACAGGGCCCGAGGCTCGCTGACCAACTGGGACCAAGCCGGAAGTGCCCCGGATAGGTCGATCTCGGTGATCTTGTTCAGCACCACGCCGAGGGTGCCCGACTCGTCGGCGTCCAGCAGCAGGACCACTGCGCCGTCGAAGACACCGTCGCTGATCGAGATCCCGGCGACCAGAACGTCGCCCACTCCGAAACTCTGCATCGCACCTCCGCACGCCAGTGTGGCACGAGGCGGCAGGCGTACGGCGCTCGGCACGGCCGTACAGCGAGCGAGCGAAATGAGCAAGCTCATTTCGCTCGCTCGTCGTGGAGGTATCGGCACTGCGTGCCTACTGCCTCCGGTCCTCGCTCGGAAATGAGCAAGCTCATTTCGCTCGCTCGTCGTGGAGGTGGCGGGAATCGAACCCGCGTCCTCGAGAGGTGAACCAGGACTTCTCCGGGCGCAGCTGACCAAGCGTTCTACTCGGCTCTCACCCTCGCGTCAGCACGTGGCGAACAAGCCCAGTCCCATTAATCTCGCGCGCCGACCCTGGAACGAGGTCGGTGTGCTCAGCCTTCTAAATGAGGCCAGGATCCGGACGGAAGGCGCGTCCGGGCTGACCCTTCGTTAGCTACTCAGGCAGCCAGAGCGAAGTCAGTGCGATTGGAATCGGCACTTATTGGTTCCCGGGAGTCGTTAACGAGATGTCCCCGGATCCTCGGCCCGCTTCTCCTGGAACTACCGTCCCCAGTCGAAACCAGTCACCCCCTGTTGAGTTGTCTCTGAGCCGGCTCGCCGGCCCAGCCCACCAATCATACGCGCGTCTCCACGACCGGGCGAATCCGCGAGGCCCCGGTAGGGTGCCACACATGGAGAAACCGTTCGTCGACCCGCCCGAGGGTCCCGCCCCGTCCGAGCTGCAGATCGTCGACCTCGAGGAGGGCGTCGGCCCGGAGGCAGTCCCCGGCAAGACCGTCGCCGTGCACTATGTGGGCGTCGCGTTCTCCTCCGGAGAGGAGTTCGACTCCAGCTACGACCGCGGTCAGCCGCTGGTCTTCCCCCTGGGTGCGCGTCGGGTCATCTCCGGCTGGGACAACGGCCTGGTCGGGATGAAGGTGGGCGGACGCCGCCGTCTGGTCATCCCGCCGCACCTGGCCTACGGCGATCGTGGGGCCGGCGGCGTGATCGGGCCGGGCGAGACCCTGATCTTCGTCTGCGACCTCGTCGGGGTGAAGTAGCGCGTTGCCCCTCCCGGCTGTGCGCGGGGCTGGTCGGCTACCAGCTGCCGCCGCCCCCGCCGCCCCCGCCGCCGCCGGAGAAGCCCCCGCCAGAGAAGCCGCCTCCACCCCCGAACGCCGACCCGCCACTCCCGAAGCCGGAGTCGCTGAAGGACGGCGCGGGCGTGGCGATCGAGGACGCAACCGAGGTGTCGAAGCTGCTCAGCTGCCAGCCCAGGTTGTTCATGCTCCAACTAGTGCCGTAGTACCAGGCCGGCGGCACGTCCGAGAGCCGGCCGAGCGCCACCAGCCGCTGGCATACCTCCGTCCACCGCTCGGTGAGGTCGAACATGATCGCCCACGGCAGGTAGCGGCTGAAGATGTCCTCGCCCTCCTCGAACCGCAGCTGCTCGGCCTCCGCGGTGGCGATGTAGGTGCGGAAGCCCTCGATCTGATCGGTCAACGCTCGCCCGTAGGCGCTGCGCTGACCCCGCTTCAGCTTTGAGCGCGCGACCCAGCTCGTGACCACAATCGAGAGCAGCAGGGGCACCGCGAGCAGGAGAACCGGGCCGAGGAACGTGATCCCGACGATGCCCACCACGAGCACCGGGAAGAACAGCCCGCCGATCCCGCGGCCCCGTCCGCTGGCGACGCCCGGCAGGCGCACGAACCAGCCCTCCCGCGTCGACCGGGCCAGGACGGTCCGCTGCACGTTCTCGTGCGCGTCCGAGAGCGTGCCCGGTGTGCCCAGGTCGACGACCCGGCCCAGCTCGCTGCCCGGAGGGAAGAGTGCCTGCAGCACCAGCGCGCTGGTCGGGTCCGGCGCCCGGGACGGGTCGACCAGGCGCACCTGCTGCTCGGAGTCGCTGCGCAGCTGGATCGCCCCGGACACCGCCAGGCTGACCAACGCGGCCGTGGTGTCGCGCACCTGGGTCTCCCCGTCAATCAGCAGGCCGGCGTCGGCGACTCCCATCGCGGGCGGCGCGAACGCGACCGGCACCTCCAGCGGCGGCCGGTCCGGAACCTCCGCTGCCTGCACGCCCTGCGGCGGAAAGGTTCCCGGCGCAAGCCCTTCCCAGCGGTAGTCCGCGGAGCGCCTGCGGACGTACCACCAGCCCGCGAACGGCACCAGCGCGGCCGCGCCGAGCGAACCTGCGAAGCCCAGCATGGCCAGTCGGGCGCCTTGGGCATCGGCGTTCTCGACCTGGATCGGAGTGTTGTTGGCGATCTGCCCGGCGGGGATCTTGACCGATACGGTCATCACCTCGCCGGTGGGAATGTTGCTCGCAGCGAACTGCGCCACCCCGTCCGAGGTGGTTGCGGTCTGGCAGGCACTGCTGTTGCCCGGCGTCGCCACGGAGCAGAAGACGTCCTGGGCGCCGCCCGGCACGGTGATCTTCGCGCTCGCCTCGACGATCCTGGGCATCGAGGCTCCGCTGACGTCCCAGTACAACTCGTCGTAGCTGCCGGACGTGCGTAGCAGCCCCGCGACCCGGTAGCTCAGCACGTAGGTCGCGGTGTCCGCCGAGACGGTTCGGTCGGACGACCCGACCCGGATCCGCAGGTAGGTGTTACGCCCGCTGCCCTGGTCACTGGTGTCCAGCTCGGTGGAGACGCCGGGCGTCGGGCTGGTCACCGAGATTTGGTCGATCCGGTAGACGACGTCGTGGTCGGTCCCGTCCGCTTCCCGCGTGATCAGGGTGCGCTCGAGCCCGTGGCGTCCGGACGACGCCCCGAACCGCAGCACGATCGTCTCGGTGACGTTCACGTAACCTTGGGTGTCTACGGTCGCGACCACGTCGAACCGGTCGAAGGTGTCTTCGGAGGCGGCGCTGGCGGGGCCTGCGGACGCCAGCAGCGACCAGCAGGCGATGAGGACGCAGCCGAGCGCGGCCAGCCATCGGCCGGGCGCGCGCCGGGTCACCGTTCGCCGCGGTTGCGGGCCGCGAGTTCGCGCTGCGTGTCGCGATCGGCATCCCTGGCGGCGATGGTCTGGCGCTTGTCCCAGTCACGCTTGCCGGTCGCGATGGCGAGCTCGACCTTCGCGTAGCCGTCGGAAAAGTAGATCGCCAAGGGCACGATCGTGCGACCGGACGCGGAGGTCTCGCGATCGAGCTTGGCGATCTCCTTGCGGTGCAGCAGCAGCTTGCGGTTGCGCCGGGTGGCGTGGTTCTTCCAGGTGCCGAACGCGTACTCGGGAATGTGGGCGTTGCGCAGCCACACCTCACCGTCGTCGACAGTCGCGAAGGCGTCCGCCAGCGAGGCCCGGCCCTCACGCAGGGACTTCACCTCGGTGCCGGTGAGCACCATGCCCGCCTCGAAGCGCTCATGCAGGTGATAGTCGTGATGGGCTTTGCGGTTCTGGGCCACCATGACTCGGCCCTGTGGTCGCGGCATGACGGCTCCTCTCACTGCGTCCAGCCGATCCAGCCTACCAAGCCGCCCACCACCGCCGAGTTGTCAGAATCTCGTGCGGCTATAGGCGCACGAGATTCTGACAACTCGGGGGTCGGAGCTCAGAGGTAGCGCATCGGGTTCACGCGCACGCCGTCGCGATAGATCTGCAGGTGCAGGTGGCAACCGGTGCTCAGCCCAGTGGTGCCGACGTACCCGACGATCTGGCCCTGCTTCACCTTCTGGCCGGCCTTCACGATGATCTTCGACTGGTGCGCGTAACCACTGGCCAGCTGAGCACCCTGCATCTTGCCGTAGCTGATCACCGTCCAGTAGCCGAAACCGTAGGTCGTCCAACCGGCCTGGACGACCTTGCCATCGGCCATCGCCCGGATCGGAGCTCCGCACGCGGCGCCGAAGTCCGTGCCCCAGTGCATGCGCCAGTAGTGCAGGATCGGGTGGAACCGCATCCCGAATCCGGAACCGGCGGCAGCGTTCACCGGCTTGATGAAACCACCGGAGTTGACGATGTTGTAGCTGGAACGGCGCAACTTGGCCGTGAGCCGCGCCTCCTGCTTCTCCAACGCCTGATACTGCGCCTTGCTCTGCTCGAGCTCATCTTGAGCTTTCGCCTTCAGTTTCGCGTTCTCCGCGACGAGCCTGGCCAGGGCAGCCTTCTGGTCGGCGGCCCGCTGAGTGAGCTGAGCCACCTGCTTCACGTGGGCGGCGCTGGCGTCCCTCTTCTCGGTCAGCGTGGCCTCCGCGGCCGCTCGCGCCGAACGGGCAGCTTCGAGATCGGACTGCAACCGGGTGAGCCGGTCGAGTTGAGCAGTGGAGCTGTCGAAGATCGTGTTCGCCCACTGCACCCGCTGCGACAGCTCCTGGGCGGTCTCGGAACCGAGCACCAGACCGAGGCCCTGCAGATCGGTGTGCCGCTGATAGGTGGTGCGGACGGCCGCACCCACCAGGGCCCGCTGGCGATCGACGTCCTGCTGAGCCCGCACGACCGCGGCCGCAGCGGCATCGAAGGCCGCCTGGGCAGTCTTCAGCTCGGCGGCCACACTCGCGTCCTGCGCCTTGGCCTCGGCCAGACGCGCACGGACGTAGGCGAGCTCGGACTCGGCCTTGTCCAACGCGGACTGCGACGCCCGCAGCTTGTCCTCAGCGCTGGAAACGGATTTCCGGTTCGAGGACACGTCCTTCTTCGCCTGGACGAGGGCCTTGCGCACCTTGTCCCGCGCGTCGGTCAGACTGTCCGCGTGCGCGGCGGGACTGAGCCCGCCGACAAGACCGAGCAGCACGGTCACGACGAGCGCGGATCGGAATATGGTCACCAGCGGACCGAGGCGGTTACCCCGGGGTCCGCGTGCGGTGGGGGAAGACACCTGCACGACATACCCTTCGGTTGTTATCGGTCAGACCCGGAGGAACCTCCGAGTCGCGATCAATGTAGGAATGATAGAAAGCACGACGGCCAATACTGCGAGGCTCGCCATAGCAGTGCCGACATTGCCCCAGTCGATCCAACGAATCGTCTGGATCTCCGCCTCGGCCCGTCCCACCACCACGAACTGCTGGACGGCGGCCAGCGTCAGGCAGGCGAGCGCCGCACCACCGATGGCCGCGATCAACGATTCCAGGAGGAACGGCAGCATGATGTACCAGTTGGACGCGCCGACCAGCCGCATGATGCCGATCTCTCTCCTGCGGGAGTAGGCGGCCAGGCGAATCGTGTTGCCGATCTGAAGCGCGGCCGCGAGCAGCAACAGCGCGCTCAGTCCGACGGTCGCCCACCGAGCGAGATTCAGCCAGGCGAACATCGGGTCGAGAATCTTGCGCAGGTCCTGAACCTGTTCCACCCCCGGCATTCCGGTGACGGCGGAAACGACGCCTTGGTACTCCTCCGGGTTCTTCAGCTTCACCCGGAAGGAGTCCTGCATCATGTCGACCGTGGTCGACTTCAGGATCGGGTCGTTGTCGGCGTAGTACTCCTTGAACTGCTGATACGCCTGCTCCTTGGTCTCGTAGAAGACCTCGGCGACCTCGGGATTGCTCTTCAACGTCTGCTCGACGTCGGCGCGCTGCGCGTCCGTGGCCGGCTCACCCTCGACGCAGTTGCCGCCACGGGAGTCGGCCACGCACAAGAACACGCTGATCTCGACCTTGTCGTACCAGTCGTCCTTGAGCCGATCCACTTGCTGGGCAACCAGCAGCCCGGCACCGAAGAGGGTCAATGACACCCACATCGTGACCACCACGGCCAGCGTCATGGACCCGTTGCGGCGCAGGCCCGACCACGCCTCGGTGAAGGTGTGCCTCATCGGAGAACCCCCCTCGGCCGGTCACGGTCACTGATAGCCATAGACACCCTTGCTCTGGTCGCGAACCACTTCGCCATGAGCGAGTTCGATCACCCGCTTGCGCATCTGGTCGACGATGTTCGCATCGTGGGTCGCCATGATCACCGTCGTGTCGGACCGGTTGATCCGGTCGAGCAGCTTCATGATCCCGATGCTCGTATTCGGATCGAGGTTGCCGGTCGGCTCGTCCGCGATCAGGATCGCAGGACGGTTCACGAAGGCTCGCGCGATCGCGACCCGCTGCTGCTCCCCGCCGGAGAGTTCTTCGGGCAGCCGGTCGCCCTTACCCTCCAGCCCGACCAGTTCGAGGGTCTCCGGCACGACCCGACGGATCAGGGACGCCGGCTTGCCGATCACCTGCATCGCGAACCCGACATTCTCGGTGACGGTCTTGCGGGGCAGCAGCCGGAAGTCCTGGAACACGGTGCCGATCTGGCGACGCAGCGCCGGCACCTTCCAACTGTGCAGCCGGCTCAGATCCTTCCCCGCGACGTGGATATGCCCGGTCGTGGGCAGGTACTCGCGCAGGATCAGCCGCAGGAACGTGGACTTCCCCGAGCCGGACTCGCCGACCAGGAAAGCGAACTCACCCTTGGCGATCTCCACGGTGACCCGGCTCAGGGCAGGGTGTTTCTGCCCGTCATAGGTCTTGGAGACGTCTTCGAATCTGATCACTGGAGGCTCTCATGCCGGGTAGACAGTTGGGGAAGTTTCCTTAACGTTCGCTAAGGCCGGCCTCAGGAAGTCTAGGTGACGACGCCGCAGCGCCCAATCCCATCCCCCGGCGTGTCAGGGCTCGCCCTGGTCTCGACCGCTTCGCCGTCGGGACCGATCAGCCGGCCCGAAGCGGCACGCCCGGTCCGCTCACCGCTGTCCGCTCTGACGCCGCCACCGCACGCCGGCGTCGATGAAACCGTCGATGTCGCCGTCGAAGACCGCGTCCGGGTTGCCCACCTCGTAATCGGTACGCAGGTCCTTGACCATCTGATAGGGGTGCAGCACGTAGGAACGCATCTGCGAGCCCCAGGAGTTGCCGCCCTCACCCTTCAGCTCGCGCATCTCCGCCTCTTTCTCGGCCCGGGCGCGCTCCAGCAGCCGGGACTGCAATACGCGCAGTGCCGCCGCCTTGTTCTGCAACTGGGACTTCTCGTTCTGGCAGGACACGACCAGACCGGTGGGGAGATGGGTGATCCGGACTGCGGAGTCGGTGGTGTTGACGCTCTGCCCGCCGGGCCCCGAAGAGCGGAACACGTCCACCCTGATGTCGGCCTCGGGAATGTCGATGTGGTCGGTCTCCTCGGTCACCGGGAGCACGTCCACCCCAGCGAAGGAGGTCTGCCGTCGGCCCTGGTTGTCGAAGGGGCTGATCCGAACCAGACGGTGGGTGCCCTGCTCGACCGACAGCATCCCGTAGGCGAACGGCTCCCTCACGGTGAAGGTGGCCGACTTGATCCCGGCCTCCTCGGCGTAGGAGGTGTCGTAGACCTCGGTGTTGTAGCCGTGGCGCTCGGCCCAGCGCAGGTACATCCGCAGCAGCATGGACGCGAAATCCGCCGCATCCACGCCGCCGGCCTCGGAGCGGATCGTGATCAAGGCGTCCCGCTGGTCGTACTCGCCCGAGAGCAGCGTGCGGATCTCGAGGGTCTCGATGTCGGCCGAGAGCGCGGCAAGCTCCTTCTGGGCCTCTGTGAGGGTGCCGGCGTCGTTCTCCTCCACCGCCAACTCGATCAGGACGCCGAGATCGTCGACCCGACCGCGCAACGCGACGATCCGATCCACCTCGGCCTGCAGCCGGGACAAGCGCGACGTAACCCGCTGCGCGTTCTCCTGGTCGTCCCACAGGTCGGGAGCCGCGACATCCTCCTGCAGGGCTGCGATCTCGACCCGCTTGGTGGCGGGATCGATAACGGCCTCGATGGAGGTGAGGGTGCGGTCGAGGACGGCCAGTTCGGCCTGCAGATCAGCAACAGTCACGAGGCACCACTCTACGCCACCGCTTCGGCTCGGCCCCGATCGCGCAGGCCCCGTTCCGTGTCACCTCTGCGGGGGACATTTGATTCGGCTATTTCCGCCCCGCACGGATTGTCCCCCAAACGGGGGACGACCCGACGCCGCTTGCGGGCTGACTAGGCATGTCCCCATTTCGGGGGACTCCAGGAAACCTCCGAAAAATAGTCCAAGAAAATCCTCCTCAACACCTTGCAATTGCGCCCGGGATAGGGAGTAAAGTTCACGTCGAGGCGAACGGTTCCCCCCGAGCCCCGCCTTTGACAGTTCGGATCCCCCGAGCCGGACTGGCTGCCCCCCGGCAGTGCCCGCAGAACTTCGGTTCGTGGCGGGCATCTTCTCTGTTCGGGCCACAGAGACCGCCCTAGGTGACCCAAGCCAGCGCGAATGGCAGTACCGCGGGTGCGCCTGCGCCACGGACCAGCGCCGCAGCCACGGTCATGGTCCACCGCGAATCGACCAGATCATCAACCAGCAGCACCGGGCCGGACGCCTCGCGAAGGAACTCCTGCTGCTCCGCGGTGAGCTCGAACCGTCCGAACACCTGTCGCAGCCGGTAGGCGCTGTTCGTCGCCGCCTCCTGGCCTTCGAGCGACCGGGTGGTCGAAAGCTCTCCGAGATCGACGAGCCGGCCGACCGAGGCGATGCGTCCGGCAAGCGAGCTGACCAACTCGCGATGTCGCTGTGAGGGCACGGCGACCACCGCCGTCGGACGCTCGGACCAGTCCCATTCCTTCAGCACTTGCACACACAGCGGCAGCACCCAGTCAGGAACAGGGCCATCCCCGCCGGTGAGCAACTCACGAAGCCGCTGACCGACGCCCAAGTCGGTGTACCGCGCGAGCACCCGCCCCGCCGACGCCCCCTCTTGCGCGCCGATCCGGCCGGAGACCGGCACCCCGAGACGTTCCATGCCCGAAGGCCACAGGCTGCGGGACGGCACCTCCACGCCGACCCGGTGGAGTTCGGCGCGGGCCGTGGCCACCGCGTCCTCCCCCACCGCCGACCCGTACCAGGGACCCGCACATCGATCGCAGCGCCCGCAGCGAGCGGGTTCGGGATCGTCGAGCGTGTGCTGTAGGAAGGCCATCCGGCACTGGTCGCTATCGAGATAGTCGAGCATCAGGCCCTGCTCGTGGCGCCGGGCCTCGCGTACCCGCGCGTACCGTTCGGCGTCGTAGGCCCAAGGCAGCTCGGTGCGCACCCAGCCCCCGCGAACCCGGCTGACCGCGCCGTCGACGTCAAGGACCTTCAGCAGCAGCTCCAGCCGGGTACGACGCACGTCGACGACAGCCTCCAGAGCCGCCGTCGACAGCGGCCCGGACGCGTCGGCGAGCGCGTCCAGCACCTCTCGCGCCGGGCCCTCCTCAGGCATGGCCGCCGTCGCGAAGTAGTGCCAGATGTCGCGATCGGCCGGGGTGGGCAGGAGCAGGACGTCGGCGCTCGTGACCGCGCGTCCGGCCCGTCCGACCTGCTGGTAGTACGCGACGGGGGAACTCGGCGCGCCCAGATGGATGACGAAGCCCAGATCGGGTTTGTCGAAGCCCATTCCCAGGGCAGACGTGGCCACCAGCGCCTTGACCTCGTTGTCGCGCAGGCGGGCCTCGAGCTCCTCCCGCTCGGCCGGCTCAGTGCGTCCGGTGTAGGCGGCCACTGCGTGGCCGTTCCGGGCCAGCAGGACGGCGAGATCCTCGGCCTGAGCGACAGTAAGGGTGTAGATGATGCCGCTGCCGACGAAGTCGTCGAGATGGGCCACCAGCCAGGCCACCCTGGTCTCCTCGTGGGGCAGCTTCAGCACTCCCAGGCGTAGCGACGTCCGAGCCAGCGAACCTCGGATGGTGAGCACGTCGTGGCCGCCTGCGCCGAGCTGCTCCACCACGTCAGCCACGACGCGCGAGTTCGCGGTGGCCGTGGTTGCCAGTACCGGGACGTCCGCTCGCAGCGTGGTGAGCAGATCACGGATCCGCCGGTAGTCGGGGCGAAAGTCATGACCCCAGTCGCTGATGCAGTGCGCCTCGTCCACAACCAGCAGGCCGCAGCGGGCGGCGAGGTCGGGCAGCTGCCGTTCCCGGAACGTGGGATTGTTCAGTCGCTCGGGGCTGACCAGCAGCAGATCGACCTCGTCGGCCTCCAGCCGGGCGTACACCTCGCCCCATTCGGCCGCGTTCGCGGTGTTGATCGTGACCGCGCGGACGCCTGCGCGAGACGCGGCCGCGATCTGGTCGCGCATCAGGGCCAGCAGCGGCGACACGATCACCGTCGGCCCGGCGCCCTGCGCTCGCAGGAGGGCGGTGGCGACGAAGTACACCGCGGACTTGCCCCACCCCGTGCGCTGCACCACCAGCGCGCGCTGCCGGTCGCGTACCAAAGCGGCGACCGCTTCGAGCTGGCCGTCGTGGAAGGTAGCGTCATCACGCCCGACCAGCCGCCGCAGCACCCCCAGTGCGGCCTCGGCAAAGCGATCGCTCATCTCCACGCCAAGAAGAGTAGGGGCCGGATCCGACAGTCTGCGTACAAGTCGGCATCGGGGCCCACCGGCCAGGAGCTCTCGCGACGATCCGGGACTACGGTGACGGCATGGATCACGTCTCCGCCCAGCAGTGGCTCGATCGCTACGTCGCGGCCTGGCAGTCCTACGAGCCCGAAGCGATCGGCGCGCTCTTCGCCGACGAGGTGCACTACCGCTACCACCCCGACAGCGAACCGGTGATCGGCAGGGACGCCGTGGTCGCCTCCTGGCTCGGGGATCCGCAGGCGCCGGACGCATCCGCGCGCGATCAGCCGGGCACCTACACGGCGAGCTATGGCCCTGTCGCCGTCGACGGCGACGTGGTGGTGGCCACGGGAAGTTCCACCTACTACACCAGTCCCGGCGGCCCGGTGGATCGCGTCTTCGACAACTGTTTCGTCCTGCGTTTCGACGCTGACGGGCGGTGCCGCGACTTCACCGAGTACTACAACCAGCGCCCCTGAGCCCGGCCCCGGCCCAAGCCGCTGCCGTGCGGCTCAACTGCCGCTCGGCAAGGTCCGCTCGGGTGGGCGCAGACGGGCTCGAACCGCCGACCCCCTCCTTGTAAGGGAGGTGCTCTGACCAACTGAGCTATGCGCCCCGGGGGATCATCTTAGGGGTGCGTCGCCGTGTCGCTCGTCTAGGCTGGCAACGACACCAGACTCATGGAGCGCGCATGGTTGGCTTCCCGGCGATCGGAGACCGGATCGGCCCGTATCGGGTGGACGCCGAGATCGGGCGCGGTGGAATGGGCATCGTCTACCGTGCCACCCAACTCGCGCTGGACCGTCCGGTCGCCTTGAAGATCCTCGATCCCCGCTTTTCCGCCGACGCCGAGTATTCGGCCCGGTTCGCCCGCGAAGCCGCCGTCCTGGCTCGTCTGGACTCTCCGCACGTGGTCCAGATCTTCGACCATGGGGTCGACAACGAGCGCCTCTACCTGGCCATGCAGTACGTCGCCGGCGGCGACCTCGGCCAGCTCATCGGTCGTACCGGGCCGCTGGCGCCGGCTGTGGCCCTGCAGATCTATCGCCACGTGCTGACCGCGCTGAGCGATGCCCACGCGGACGGCATCGTGCACCGTGACGTGAAGCCGAGCAACGTGCTGCTACGTCCCGGTGCCGCCGAACCGTTCGCCTACCTGTGCGACTTCGGCATCGCCCAGACCCCCGATAGTGACCTGACCCAGCCCGGGCTGGTCGCGGGGAGCTGGGCGTTCATGAGCCCAGAACGTCACGCCGGCCAGCCAGCCACCCCGCAGAGCGATCTTTACTCGGCGGCGTGTGTGCTCTGGGCGATGCTCACCAGCCGCAACGTGTACTCCGGCACCGACGTCCAGATCGCCATGTCGCACCAGAATGCGCCGGTACCGCAACTGCCCGGCTCGGACCCGCTGATCGTTTCGCTCAATCGCCTCTTCTGGGCGAACCTGGCCAAGAACCCCGCGGAGCGACCCGACACGGCCGCCGATGCGCTCGTCCTCGCGCAGGCGCCGCTCGGCCTCGCCGACGGTGTCGCTCCGCTGTCGATCACCAAACCCGATTCAGGCATCTTCCGTGCCGCGAGGCCGGCCTCCGCCGGGCCCGCGTCCGCCTCGGTACCGGCCGCCGTACCCGGATCGGAGCCACCCGCCGGCCACGGCGCCGGATCCGCCGATCCGACCGCCGCTCTCCTGGTCCGCCGGAGCCCGGCACGCTGGCTGGTCGGCGGCGCCGCCCTCGCACTCACCGCAGTCCTGGTGCTGGCCCTGATCAACTGGTCCGGTGCCACGGGCCGATCGCTTCCGGGAGCGGCCTCGACCCCGGGCGATGCCCCGTCCGCGACGCCAGCAGGCGCCACGTCCGCGTCGAGCGGCGCGCTCGGCTATGAGTGCTGGGACGGCGCCGTCTCCGACGACCTCAGCCGCTGTTCCACCCCCCGTGGTCGGGCCGGCCTGGACTACCTCTACCTGTCTTTGCAGCCCGATTCCTGCATCTACGTCGAGTACCGCGCCACGACCGGCGCCTACGAGTGCGAGATCGGCACCACGGGGCTGATCCGGTACCGGTTCTGGAGCGACGCCAGCGAATCGGAGCGCCACTACTCCACCAAGTACGACGCGGCGATCCACACCGCAATGCTGCTCGACGGCCACCAGGTCGGCGACCTCTACCGACTCAACCGCCGAGCCGGCGGGGTGTACAAGATGTCTGGACTGTGGCTGGACGGTCACCTGAGCTTCAGCGTCGAGTCGGCGACCATCGCAGGACGGGAGAGCCTGTTCGACCTGGTGCGAATCCGGGCCTACGAACAGTTGCCCGGCTTCCCGCAGGGCTCCGCGGCGACCGCGGGTCAACTCGGCTGAACCACCGTCGAGTTCAGGCGGACAGTCGCGCGCGGAGGGTGTCGATCGTGGTCTGTGACAGGCCCAGCCCCTTGATCAGATAGCGCCCGAAACTGCCGTAGCGCCGATCGATCTCGTCGAGCCCCGCACCGAGGTATTCGGCCTCCACTCGGTCAGAGGCCCGACGCACTCGAGCAGCCAGAACGCCCTTCGCCGCAAGGGTGCTGCGATAGTGCTCCGCGATCAGTTGGGCTCGGTAGTCGTTCGACTTCAGGTATTCGGCCACGACCGTGTCCCGGTCTGCCCCGGCAAGTAACTGGAGCACCGCCGAGATCCAGCCGGTGCGATCTTTGCCCGCCGCGCAGTGGAACAGCACCGGGCCTTCGGCGGCCGCAATCAGCCGGAGCACGGTCGCGGTCTGAGCCCGCTCCCCCGGCTGGGCGACGAAGTTCACGTTCAGTCGGCGCATCCGGTCTCGAGCCGCCGCCACCGTTGTTCGAGCGAGCGCGGGCACCGCGGACCCCTGGTACAGGTTCACCGATCGGTATCGGGCTCCCTTCGGCACCCGGTCGGGCGCGGCGGTCACCTCGGCGGGTGTGCGCAGGTCGATCACCGAGACCACCCCCGCACGGTGCAGCCGGATCAGATCGGCGTCGGAGATCGTGTTCAGTGCCGCCGAGCGATACGTCACCCCGGTCGACATCCGGCGTCCACCGGCCAGGTCGAGACCGTCGGCGGCAACGTCGCGGAAGTTCGCCACCGAGTCGATCCGCGGCGCTGGGACGACCGGGACGCCGGTGCTTGGGGACGAGACCGGCGCGGAGGCGACCACCGAACTCGGCAGTGGCGCCGGCGGTGACGACGGCAGGCTCGGGCTACTGCCCGCCGCCACGCTCGTGCAGCCCACGGAGATGGCGAGCAGCAGACCACCCGCCACCAGGCTCGAGGCTCTCGCCGAACCCGCTGCGCTAACGACGCACGCCCTTGGGCCGCACCAGCTTGTGCGCCTCCCAACGCTTGGACACCGACGCGGTGTTCGCCAGGGCGAGACCGGCGGTCAACGCCGCCTCGGAGAGGTCGGCCGGGTCGACATGGCCCTCCCGCCCGATCCGGGGAGTGAACAGCCAGATGTGGCCGTGGCCGGTGAGATCGGTGAGCGCGTCCACGAGGCCGTCGCCGAGGTCGCCGTCGTCGTCGCGCCACCACAGCAGCACCACGTCCACCGCCTCGATGGCTTCGTAGATGAAGTCGTCACCGAGAGCATCCAGCACCGCATCGCGCACGCCCTCGTCGACATCGTCGTCCCAACCGAGTTCCTGGACCGCCTGTCCCTGGGCGATGCCCAGTGCGGCCGCGATCGACGTCAGAGGCGTCGACTCGGGCGCGGTACCCACGCGCTACTCCCCACTCTCTGGTTGCCACCACCGGATCCCGGCGAACACCGGGACGCGATGGGACGGGCCCTTGCCAGTCAGGCTTTCAGCCTGCCAGAAAGCAGGCGTGGATCAAAGTGCCCGCTCAGACACTGTGCGGAGGTGGGATCGCCGCTCAGGCGTCGCCGCCCGCCGCACCGGAGGCGCCGGCGGTCACGTCGAGGATCTGGTACAGCTGCGCGGCCCGCTCGGGCAGGCTCGGGTCGACCTGGCCCGAGGCGGCCAGCATCTGCAGCGTTCGCACCACCAGCGACGGCCCGTCGATGTGGAAGAAGCGCCGCGCGGCCGCCCGGGTGTCGGAGAAGCCGAAGCCGTCCGCGCCGAGCGAGGAGAACTCGCCCGGCACCCAGTTCGCGATCTGGTCCTGCACCTGGCGCATGTAGTCCGACACCGCGACCACCGGTCCGGGGCGATCCTGGAGCTTCTGAGTGACCCACGGCACCGGATTGTCCTCGCCGGGATGCAGGAACCTCTGCTCGTCGCAGCGCAGCCCGTCGCGACGCAACTCGGTCCAGCTGGTCACGCTCCACACGTCGGCGACCACGCCGAAGTCCCGCTTGAGCAGCTCCTGCGCCTCCAGGGCCCAGGGCACGCCCACCCCGGACGCGAGCAGCTGCGCCCGACGGGCGTCCGCACCCACCCCGTCGAAACTGCCCTCCGAAAGCAGGTACATCCCCTTCAGGATGCCTTCGGCGTCCACGTTCTCCGGCTCCGCCGGCTGCGGCATCGGCTCGTTGTAGACGGTCAGGTAGTAGAACACGTCCTCGGGGTTCTCGCCGTACATCCGACGCAGACCGTCGGCGACGATATGGGCGATCTCGTAGCCGTAGGCCGGGTCGTAGTACACGACGGCCGGGTTCGTCGCGGCAATCATCGGGCTGTGCCCGTCCATGTGCTGGGTGCCCTCGCCGGTCAGCGTGGTGCGTCCCGCGGTCGCGCCGATCAGGAAGCCTCGGGCCAGCTGGTCGCCGGCGGCCCAGAACGCGTCCGCCGTGCGCTGGAAGCCGAACATCGAGTAGAAGACGTAGATCGGCACCATCGGCAGGCCGTGCGTGGCGTAGGACGAGCCCACCGCCTGGAAAGCTGCCGCGGAGCCAGCCTCGTTGATGCCGGTGTGCAGGATCTGGCCCGCCGGGGACTCCCGGTAGGCGAGCATCAGCTCGTGGTCGACCGGGGTGTAGTTCTGGCCGTGCGGGGAGTAGATCTTGATCGTCGGGAAGAACGAGTCCATCCCGAAGGTGCGCGCCTCGTCGGGAATGATCGGCACCACGTGGGGCGCGAAGTCCTTGTCCCGCATCAGGTCCTTGAGCAGCCGGACGAAGGCCATCGTGGTGGCCACCGGCTGGTTGCCGGAACCCTTCTTGACTCCCGAGTACGCGGACGCGTCCGGCAGCGTGATCGGCGTCGGCCGGTTCCGGCGCTCGGGCACCGAACCACCCAGCACCCGGCGACGCTCCATCATGTACCGAATCCGCTCGTCGTCGGGTCCGGGGTTCACATACGGCGGCTGGTAGGGGTTCTCCTCCAGCACGGCGTCGGTGATCGGCATGTCCAGCCGGTCGCGGAACTGCTTGAGGTCGTCCAGCGCGAGCTTCTTCATCTGGTGAGTCGCGTTGCGTCCGGCGAAGTGGCTGCCCAGGAAGTAGCCCTTGATGGTGTGGGCCAGGATCACCGTCGGGGCGCCCTGGAACTCGGTGGCCGCCTTGTAGGCCGCGTAGACCTTGTGGTAATCGTGGCCGCCGCGGGTGAGCTTCCAGATCCGCTCGTCCGACCAGTCCTCGACCATCTTCGCCGTGCGCGGATCGCGACCGAAGAAGTTCTTGCGGACGTAGGCACCGTCGTTGGCCTTGAACGTCTGGTAGTCGCCGTCGGAGGTCGCGTTCATGACGTTGACCAGGGCGCCGTCCTTGTCGGCGGCGAGCAGCGGGTCCCAGCCGCGACCCCAGACGACCTTGATGACGTTCCAGCCGGCGCCGCGGAAGAACCGCTCGAGCTCCTGGATGATCTTGCCGTTGCCGCGGACGGGGCCGTCGAGGCGCTGGAGGTTGGCGTTGACGACGAACGTGAGGTTGTCCAGCTCGTGGTCGGCCGCGACGTGCAGCAGGCCGCGGCTCTCCGGCTCGTCCATCTCGCCGTCGCCGAGGAACGCCCAGACGTGCT
>DJWE01000030.1 GCA_002441465.1 Propionibacteriaceae bacterium UBA6238
TGAGCCAGGCGCTGCGCAAGATGACTGGTGCGCTTTCCGGTGCGGGCACTACAGCGATCTTCATCAACCAGCTGCGGGAGAAGATCGGGGTGATGTTCGGTTCGCCGGAGACGACGACCGGTGGCCGGGCCCTGAAGTTCTACTCCTCCATCAGGCTCGACGTGCGCCGTATCGAGACCCTGAAGGACGGCCAGGACATGGTCGGTAACCGTACTCGGGTCAAGGTGGTGAAGAACAAGGTCGCGCCGCCGTTCAAGCAGGCCGAGTTCGACATTCTCTACGGCCAGGGAATCAGCCGGGAGGGCAGCCTGATTGATCTCGGTGTCGATTGCGGCATCATCCGCAAGGCGGGCGCCTGGTTCACCTACGAGGCCGATCAACTCGGTCAGGGCAAGGAGAACGCGCGCACCTTCCTCAAGACAAACCCTGAGATCGCCGACGAGATCGAGCGCCGCATTCTTGCCCAGCTGGGGATCGGCGTCACGAGCGACGTGCCGGATGGCATCGATCCGGTCACCGGGGAGGTCGAGTTCTGAGCCGAATGACGCCACGGGGGTCCGGTCGGAGTAGCTCTGACCGGACGAACCGGCCTGACTCCCCGGATCTCGACGAGCTTGAGGCTGCAGCGGCCGGCGAAGGCGGCGACGCTGATCCGGTGGGTGTTGCCCGTGAGATCGCCCTGCGACAGCTGACCGTGCGGGCACGCAGTCGGCAGGAGTTGGCCAAGGCATTGGCTCGCAAGAACGTGCCGGACGACGTTGCTCGCATCGTGCTCGACCGGCTGACCGAGGTCGGTTTGATCGACGATGCGGTGTTCGCCCGTGACTGGCTCGCGGCCGGGGAGCGACGGCAGAAGAGTAGGCGGGCCCTGTTGATCGAGCTCGCCGAGAAGGGCGTAGAGCGTGAGGTGATCGATGCGGCCGTGGCCGAACTCGACGCCGATCGTGACTATGTGGTGGCTCGGGGCTTCGCCGAGCGAAAGGTTCGTTCGTTGGCGGGACTGGACCCGCAGGTACGGTATCGGAGGCTGGCGGGGGCCCTAGCTCGGCGGGGTTTCGGAGCATCGGTGGTCGCTCAAGTCACGCGCGAAGTCCTCGCCGACGAGGTGGAGCTTGCGGAATGACCCGGCGCGGCTTAGCCTGCGCTTGGGTACCCCTGCGGACCCACTCCTGAGCGACTGAATGACCATCACTGGGGACTGAAACCCCGCGATACACGTGGCCCGGCCCGGCTGGGTCGAGCCTGCCACGGCCAGCGGCCTCACCCGCCCTGGTCCGCTTGAGGATTGGGCCTTCGGCGTCCCCACATACGCTCGAGGAGGACGCCCATGGATCCGACCAATTTGCTGATCGTCGTGGTGGGTGTGCTCCTGCTGGTCACCGTGGCTCTGGTGGTCCTGGTCATCGTGATCTTCCGCGGAGGTCCGTCCGTAGGTCGCCAACGTCCACAGCCTGCTCGCGGTCGACGCAACCAGCCGGGTCCCCGGCGTCCAGCCCCGGCTCCGGCTCAGGCTGTGGCCGTGCCGGTGCAGGACGACGAACTGCGAGCCCGTCGACAGGCGGTCGACCGCCGTGAGGAACTCCTCGCCGAACGAGAAGACCGGCTGAACCGGTACCTGGAGGAAATGCACACCCGCGAGGCGCACCTGGATCGAATTGCCGCAGGTCTGGACGACCGGGAGGCCCAACTCGAGGAGGCCGAGCGGGAGCGGACCGACGCGCTGGCCGAGGTGGCCGGGCTCTCGGCGGAGGACGCCCGATCCGAGCTGATGGCCCACGTGGAGAAGGGCGCGCGACTACACGCCGCCCAGCTCACCCGCGACATCGAGACCGAGGCCCGCCGCAATGCGGACGCGACCGCACGCGAGATCATCGTGACCAGCATCCAGAGGCTGGCGGCCGAGCAGACCACCGAATCCGTGGTCGCCACCGTCCCGCTTCCCGGCGATGAGATGAAGGGCCGGATCATCGGACGCGAGGGTCGCAACATCCGCGCCTTCGAGCAGATCACGGGCGTGAACGTGCTGATCGACGACACTCCGGAAAGCGTGCTGCTGTCCTGCTTCGATCCGGTACGCCGCGAGACCGCTCGGCTCACCCTCACCGAGCTGGTCGCGGATGGACGGATTCATCCCGCTCGGATCGAGGAGGTCCACGAGCGCAGCAAGAAGCGGGTGGACGAACTGTGCGTCCGCGCCGCAGAGGACGCCCTGATCGAGATGGGCATCACCGATCTGGCCCCTGGACTGCTGCCGATCCTCGGTTCGCTGCAGTACCGCACGTCCTACGGTCAGAACGTGTTGCGGCACCTGGTCGAGTGCGGACACATCGCCGCGTTGCTGGCCGCCGAACTCGGTCTCGATGTGGAGACCTGTCGGCGCGCCGCCTTCCTGCACGACATCGGCAAGGCGCTCACTCACGAGGCGGAGGGATCCCACGCCAAGGTGGGGGCGGACCTGGCCCGCCGGCACGGCGAGCACCCCGACATCGTGCACGCGATCGAAGCCCACCACAACGAGGTCGAACCGCACACGGTGGAAGCCGTGCTCACCCAGGCGGCGGACGCGATCAGCGGCAGCCGGCCGGGCGCTCGTAGGGAGAGCCTGGAGATGTACGTCAAACGACTGCAGCGACTCGAAGACATCGCCAAGGAGCACTCGGGCGTCGACAAGGTATTCGCCATGCAGGCCGGGCGGGAAATCCGGGTGATGGTGGCGCCGGATCTGGTCAACGACGCCCAGTCTCAGGTGATCGCCCGTGACATCGCCAAGCGAGTCGAGGAGGAGCTGACCTACCCCGGAAGCATCAAGGTGACGGTGGTGCGCGAGTCGCGGGCGGTGGCTCTGGCCAAGTGAGCGGGTAGAGTACCGCTCCTGTAAGGCCAGCAGAGGTAGGGAACCGGCTTGTCAGAGCGCACTTTCGAGGTCGTCACGTACGGCTGTCAGATGAACGTCCACGACTCCGAGCGAATCGCAGGCGTGTTGCTGGAGGCCGGCTATGTGCCCGCGGACCAGGGCGCCCAGGCCGACGTGGTGGTGTTCAACACCTGCGCGGTGCGCGAGAACGCCGACAACCGCCTCTACGGGAACCTGGGCCACCTCGCTCCGGTGAAGCAGTCCCACCCGGGGATGCAGATCGCCGTCGGCGGCTGCATGGCCCAGAAGGATCGCCAAGGTGTCGTGGATCGGGCGCCCTGGGTGGACGTCGTGTTCGGCACCAACAACCTTGGCTCGCTGCCGGTCCTGCTGGAGCGGGCGCGGGTCGAGCAGGAAGCCCAAGTGGAGATCCTGGAGTCGCTGGAGCGGTTCCCGTCCACCCTGCCCACTCGGCGCGACTCCGCGTACTCAGCGTGGGTCTCGATCAGCGTGGGCTGCAACAACACTTGCACCTTCTGCATCGTGCCGTCGCTGCGCGGGAAGGAAACCGACCGGAGGCCGGGTGACGTGCTCGCCGAGGTCCGGGCCCTGGTCGATGAAGGCGTCCAGGAGGTCACCCTGCTGGGCCAGAACGTGAACACCTACGGCGTGGAGTTCGGCGACCGGGGGGCGTTCGCCAAGCTGCTGCGTGCCTGTGGCGGAATCGAGGGCCTGGAACGCGTCCGGTTCACTTCGCCGCACCCGGCGGCGTTCACCGACGACGTCATCGCGGCGATGGCGGAGACGCCGAACGTGATGCCTAGCTTGCACATGCCGCTGCAGTCCGGCTCGAACGCGGTGCTGAAAGCGATGCGGCGCTCCTACCGCAGTGAGAAGTTCCTCGGCATCCTCGACAGGGTGCGGGCGGCCATCCCGCAGGCGGCGATCACGACCGACATCATCGTCGGATTCCCCGGCGAGACCGAGACCGACTTCGCCGCGACCCTCGACGTGGTGCGTGCGGCCCGATTCTCGGCGGCGTTCACCTTCCAGTACTCGATCCGGCCCGGCACTCCGGCGGCCACGATGCCCGACCAGGTGCCGCGCGCGGTGGTGCAGGAGCGCTACGAGCGGCTGGTCGAACTGGTCGACGAGACCGCTTGGACCCAGAATCGCCGGCTGATCGGAGAACGGGTGGAGGTGCTCTTCGCCGATGGCGAGGGACGCAAGGACGCCGCCACCCACCGGATGTCCGGACGGGCCAGGGATAACCGGCTCGTGCACGTCCGGGTACCCGAGGACCCGACGCTGCGACCGCGTCCCGGCGACCTGGCCGAGGTGGAGATCAGCTACGCCGCGCCGCACCACCTGAACGCCGACGACGGCCTGCTCGGACTGCGTCGCACGCGCGGCGGGGACGCGTGGGCTGCTCGGCACGCCGACGCCGGCCCCGCACCCACCGCACTGGGCCTGCCGAAGCTGATTCGGGCCTGAGCGCCGGCCACCAGGACGCGAACACGGGCCGAGGGGCCGACCGTGCGGTCGACCCCTCGGCTTTCGTCGTGGTGCGGGAAGTTCGTCCCGCGTCCAGATCTGTGGTCTACAGGATTACTTGGCTTCGCCACCCAGCTGGTCCTTGAGGAACTCCTGGGCCTGATCCACCTGGTCCGCGTACTGGCCGCCGGTCTTCTCGTCGACGAAGTCACCCACCTTCTCGATTGCTTCGTCAACCTCAGCTTCGTGGCCGGCCACGGCACCCTTGATCTGTCCGACGATGTCCATGCGACCTCCTTTCTGCTCCCGGCGCCGAGACGCTCCCGGCTGCGACCTCCATTGTGTGCCCCTGGGGGGCTCCTGCCAAGCGTCCCGAGGGCGTAGTTGAGACAATGCCTCGCATGAGGATCCCCGTGGTCGCCCTGAATGGACCGACGGCCAGCGGCAAGACCGCGCTGGCCTTCGAACTGGCGACGCGTTTTCCCTGCGACATCGTCAGCGTCGATTCGGCGCAGGTGTTTCGCGACATGAACATCGGCACCGCCAAGCCCGATGCCGCGACGCTGGCGCGCTTTCCGCACCGGCTGATCGACCTGATCACGCCGGAGCAGAGCTACTCCGCCGCCCGCTTCCGCCACGACGCGCTGGCAGCGATGGCCGAGATCACCGCGGCCGGCAAGGTGCCGGTGCTGGTCGGCGGCACCATGCTCTACTTCCGCGCCCTGCTGCACGGCCTGGCCGATCTGCCGCAGGCCGACGCGGCGCTGCGTGCCGAAATCGATGCCGAGGCGGCTGCCGAAGGCTGGCCGGCGATGCACGCCAAGCTGGCTGTCCTTGACCCGGCGACTGCCGCCCGCCTGCACCCGACCGACAGCCAGCGCCTGCAGCGGGCGCTGGAAATCTGCCGCCTGACCGGCCGGCCGATGTCCGAATTGCTGGCCGAGAGCGAGAAACAGAAGCCACCCTACGACTTTCTCAGCATCGGCCTCCTGCCTTCCGACCGCAGCGTGCTGCACGAGCGCATCGCACGCCGCTTCGACGAGATGCTGCTGTCCGGACTCGACGAGGAGTTGCGGATGCTGCGCGGCAAATACGACCTGCACCCCAACCTGCCCTCGATGCGCTGCGTTGGCTACCGCCAGGCCTGGGAGGCGCAGGAAGGCCTGATTTCGCGGCCAGAACTGCGCGACCGCGGCATTTTCGCGACGCGCCAGCTGGCCAAGCGGCAGATTACCTGGCTGACCAATTCCTTCGAGGCGGAAACCTTCGACTGCTTGGACCCAGCGCTCAGCGAGCGGGTCGCGGAGCGTACTGCCGAGTTTCTTGCCGCCATTTAGCCGGATGCTACGGTCGGCGGCAAAAAACAGCCAAAATCGAAAAACACTCAGGTCTTGAGCAGCACCTTGAGGTCTTCGGCCAGCCGTTCGAGCTGACAGACAATCTCCAGCGAGGCATCCTGGGTGCCGACCACGCGCATCATGAAGTCGTTGGCCATGTTGGCGACCTGCTCCTCCTGCTTTTCCATCAGGCCGAGATGGACGAAGGCCTTGGTCAGCGTTTCCTGGAAATCGATCATCACCTGCGTCAGCTCGAAGCAGTTGCGCCGGTAATTGGCCTGGACGCCATCGAGCGTGCCGTAGAGACGCGGCAGGGCCTTTTCGATGCCGGCGCGCCGGTGCTGGGCCAGCATTTCGGATTCGATGGCACGCAACCGAGCATCGGCTCCTTCGGCCAGCAGGGCGCCGTTGTCGCGGATGCGCCCGCTGCGCTCGGCATCGTCCAGCGGCATGTTGTTGACCATCAGCGTGACGCGCCCGTAGTTGAATACGCAGCGCGACTTGAACTGGAAAATTCGGCCGCTTTCGCGAACGTGATTGAGCACCGAGACCTCGAGCGGTACATCGCGGCCATTCTGGCTCAGGGAAAGCGTCTGATCGCCAAGGCGCATTTGCACCGCCGCCAGCAGGTCGTATTGACGCATCGCATTGAGCAGCTCACTGGCCAGTTCGTCGACCGTATTGCAGGCGAAGGATTTGCTGAGAAACTGCAGCACGACACCCAGTTCCCCCATGCTGACCATGGCCGCCATGGCGGTGCGCTGGGCGTAGCCGGCCTGCTCGTTGAGCGCCTTTTTCTCGGCCAGGATACGGCTGGCGACTTTGAGCTTGCCGAGCAACTCGGCCGGCTCGAAGGGTTTCTGGATGAAATCGTCGCCGCCGGCCTCGTAGCAGAGCAGGCGGGTTTCAGTGTCGTCATGACCGGAAACGAAAAGCACGGGAATATGCTGGGTTTCCCAATCGTCCTTCAGGCGACGGCAGAGATCGTAGCCATCCATGACCGGCATCGAGACGTCGAGCAGAAAAAGATCGGGCTTGGCCTCGGCCAGCCGGGCCAGACAAGCCTCACCCGAAGAAAAAGTCTCCAGGTGGCCGACATCGGCCAGGATGGCGGCCAGCATGTCCAGAATCAACGGATCGTCATCGACGACAAATATTCGCAGGCGGTCCGTCATGACAATTACTCCACTTTAATTTTTGTTTATTCTGTTATTTTTGGTGAAATACCGCAAGCATCAATTTCACTCGGCAACGGCTTCCTTCCGGGCGGCAAGCAGCGAATAGACGGTCGGCACGACGAACAGCGTGAAGAAGGTGCCGAGCAGCAGGCCGCCGACG
>DJWE01000063.1 GCA_002441465.1 Propionibacteriaceae bacterium UBA6238
TCGGTCATGGCCTTCCAGCCGTCCCAGTCCTCCTCGTTCAGCGGGTCCTCGATGGAGACCAGCGGGTAGTCGGCCACGAGGCCGGCGTAGTACTCGATCATCTCGGCCGACGACTTCTCGGCGCCCTCGAACTTGTAGGAGCCGTTCTCGAAGAACTCGGAGGCGGCGACGTCGAGGGCCAGGGCAATCTGGGTGCCGGGCTCGTAGCCCGCGTTGCGGATGGCCTCGAGGATCAGGTCGAGTGCGGCGCGGTTGCTCTCGAGGTTGGGGGCGAAACCGCCCTCGTCGCCCAGGCCGGTGGACAGGCCACGGTCCTTGAGGACCTTCTTGAGGGCGTGGTAGACGGTGGCGCCCATCTCGACGGCCTCGGCGAAGGTCTCGGCGCCGATCGGGGCGATCATGAACTCCTGGATGTCGACGTTGGAGTCGGCGTGCGACCCACCGTTGAGGATGTTCATCATCGGGACCGGGAGCAGGTTGGCCGTGGGACCGCCGAGGTAGCGGTACAGCGGCAGGCCGGCCGACTCGGCGGCGGCGTGCGCCACCGCGAGCGAGACGCCGAGGATGGCGTTCGCGCCGAGCTTGCCCTTGTTGTCGGTGCCGTCCAACTCGATCATGGCCTGGTCGAGCAGGCGCTGCTCGTCGGCCTCCATGCCGATCACTTCCGGAGCGATCTGCTCGATCACGTTCTCGACGGCCTTCAGCACGCCCTTGCCGCCGTAGTGAGCGGCATCGCCGTCACGCAACTCGACAGCCTCGAACGCACCGGTGGACGCACCGGACGGAACGGCGGCGCGACCTTCGGCGCCGTCATCGAGCACGACCTGAACCTCAACGGTCGGGTTGCCGCGCGAATCAAGGATCTGACGGGCGTCAACGAATTCGATACTTGCCACTTCTCATGCCTTTCCGACGGTGTGGTGGTGATCCGTCCTAACCCTACCGGCAGCAGGCTTCCACGGGTGCCGCTCCGATCGTGCTGGAAGGCTGATCGAGGCGACGTCCGCGGTGGTCCAGATCGGGGACGGTTCCGATTGCGGTCCACCGGAACCCGGACCGCAATCGGAACCGTCCCCAATGTGCGCAGGTGCCGTCCGCGCTCAGCGAGTCGACTCGGCCTCGCGGACCCGGGCCTCGAGGCCCCGAAGCGCCGCGCGGGCCTGCTGCTCGGGGTCGAGCCCGAGCTCCTCGGCGCGTCCGACCAGGCGGAGGAACTCGTTGCCCAGATCGTCGGCGGCAATGCTTGAGCCGGGGACGCCCAGGGCATCCGGCTCCATGCCATGGCTGCGCGCCCGCACGATCACCTTGTGGGCTCGCGTGAGCGCGGACAACCGGTCCGGAATTCCGTCCAGGGCCGAGTCGCGGGACTTCTCCTCAGCCTTGGCCCGCTCCCAGGAGCCGACCAGATCCTCAGGCACTGCCGCGTCGGAAAACACATAAGGATGCCGGGCGACCAGCTTGTCGGCGATCCGTCCGGCGACGTCGGCGATGTCGAACCGGTCGGCCTCCGCGGCGATCTCGGCGTGGAAGACCACCTGCAGCAGCAGATCTCCGAGTTCCTCGGCGAGATGGTCGTCGTCGCCGGCCTCGATCGCCTCCACGACCTCAAGCGTTTCCTCGACGAGGTAGCGCACCAGCGAAGCGTGCGTCTGTTCGGCGTCCCACGGGCAGCCGGAGCGCAGGCGGTGCATCACCGCCAGCAGCCGTTCGAGTTCGTTCACTCCTGCTTCAGCGGCGCGAGCGAGGAGATCGAACCACCGGCGGTGCCCTCGACGAGGGTGCCCTGCTGGGGGTCCCAGGTGCCGAGCCGCGGATTCACCGTCACCGTGGTCTTCGCGAACTGATCGCTGAATGCCTTCTGACCGGCCTCGGTGCTGACCACCAGCTTGGCCTCGACGTAGTCGTTGATGAAATCGGTCGATGCCGGATTCTTGGCCAACGCTGCGAGGGTCTGATCAGCGGCGATCTCCTGGTCACGCTGGGTTTCCGTGATCACGATCTGATTGGCCTCGGCGGCCTTCAGGGCCACCTTACTCTGGATGATGATCTGGACGACGGTCGACCTGAACCCGCCCGCGGTGTCGGCGGTGTCGGTGCTGGTGTCGGCGAGGGCCTGGGAGACCTGATCGACCTGCGCCTGGCTGATCTGGCTGCCGTCGACGTACGCCGCCACCTGGGGATTCCCGGTCGCGCAGCCCGCCAGCGCCAGCACTCCAGCGGCAGCAAGGGCAGCGAGCTTCACCGATCTCATGTTCCATCCGTTCATTGGCCAGGGCTTCCGCTCCGCGATCCTACCCGCTGGCCACGGGTACGAAGACGTCCGCCAACACCTTGGCCGCCCAGGCCAACAGAGGCGCGTCCGTGACCGGCTGGCCGCCGATCGGACGCGTCATCGGACGCGGAACCAGGATCGAGCCCTGCGCCTTGCGCAGCTGCGCTCCCGGATACAGCCGACCCAGTCGCAACTGGGCCGAATCGGGCAGGTCAGCCGGAGCGAACCGGATCATGGTGCCTTGCGACACCACTTCGTGGACGCCATGTCGGCGGGCCAGCAGCCGGAACGAAGCCACCGCCAGCAGCGCCTCCACCGGTGCGGGCGGCGCACCGTAGCGGTCGACCAGCTCGTCGCGGACTGCCGTGATGTCGGCCTCGGACGCGACCGCGGCCAGCCGCTTGTACATCTCCAGCCGCAACCGCTCGGACTCCACGTAGTCGCCGGGCAAGTGGGCGTCCACCGGCAGCTCGATCTTCATCTCGGGCTCCGGCTCGGCGTCCTCGCCACGATAGTCGGCGACGGCCTCGCCGACCAAGCGGATGTAGAGGTCGAAACCCACCTCGGCGATGTGACCGGACTGCTCGCCGCCAAGCAGGTTGCCGGCGCCGCGAATCTCCAGATCCTTCATCGCGATCGCCATGCCGGCGCCCAGGTCGGTATGCGCGGCCATGGTGGCCAGCCGATCATGCGCGGTCTCGGTGAGCGGCTTCTCCGGCGGATAGAGGAAGTAGGCGTAGCCGCGCTCGCGTCCGCGCCCGACCCGTCCGCGCAACTGGTGCAACTGGGCCAACCCCATCAGGTCGGCGCGCTCGATCAGCAGGGTGTTCGCGGTCGAGATGTCCAGTCCCGCCTCGACGATCGTGGTGCAGACAAGGACGTCGGCGCGTCGCTCCCAGAAATCGACCATCACCTGCTCGAGTGCGCGTTCGTGCATCTGTCCGTGTGCGACCGCGACGCGCGCCTCCGGGACGAGTTCGGCGATCTGTTGCGCCGTCCGCTCGATCGAGTTGACCCGGTTGTGGATGAAGAAGACTTGACCCTCGCGGGCGAGTTCGCGCCGAATCGCGGCCCGAACCTGGTTGGCGTCGTAGGGGCCGGCGAAGGTCAGCACCGGGTGCCGCTCCTCCGGCGGGGTGGCGATCACACTCATCTCGCGAATGCCGGTGATCGCCATCTCCAGTGTGCGCGGGATCGGGGTGGCCGACATGGCAAGCACGTCCACGTTCAGCCGAAGCTTCTTCAGCGCCTCCTTGTGCTCGACGCCGAACCGCTGCTCCTCGTCGATGATGACCAGNNGATGACCAGCCCGAGGTCCTTGAACGACACCTCCCCGCTGAGCAGCCCGTGAGTGCCGACGACCACGTCCACGCTGCCATCGGCGAGCCCGGCGATCACCTTCTTCTTCTCCGCATCGGTGGAGAACCGGCTCATCGCCGCGACGGTGACCGGGAAACCGGCATAGCGATCGGCGAAGGTGGCGTGGTGCTGCTGCACGAGCAAGGTGGTGGGTACCAGCACAGCCACCTGCTTTCCGTCCATCACCGCCTTGAAGGCGGCCCGCACGGCGATCTCGGTCTTGCCGTAGCCGACATCACCGCAGATCAACCGATCCATCGGGACGAGCTGCTCCATGTCGTGCTTGACTTCGGTCACCGCGGCCAGCTGGTCGGGCGTCTCGACATAGGCGAAGGCGTCCTCGAGTTCACCCTGCCAGACCGTGTCGGCGCTGAATGCGAATCCTTGGGACGCCTGCCGCGCGGCGTACAGCTTGATCAGCTCGGCCGCGATCTCACGGACGGCCCGCCGGGCCCGCGATTTCCGCTTTGCCCAGTCGGCGCCACCGAGCTTGTCCAGGGTGGGACTCTCGGCACCCACGTAGCGGGTGACCAGGTGCAGTTGGTCCATCGGCACGTAGAGCCGGTCGCCGGGCTGGCCGCGCTTGGACGGTGCGTAGTCGAGGACCAGGTATTCCCTGGTCGCGCCGGCCACCGTGCGCTGCACCATCTCGACGTAGCGTCCGACCCCGTGGGTCTCGTGCACCACCGGGTCGCCGGCGGTGAGTTCGAGCGGATCGATCTGGTTCTTGCGTCGGGCCGGCATCTTCCTGGACGCCTTGTCGGCCTCGCGCTGGCCGGACAGGTCACCGGCGGTGAACAGGTCCAGCCCAATCGTGGGGAGGCTGAAGCCGTGCCGCAGCTCGGCGCGAACGACCGTCGCCAAGCCGGTGGACGGCGGACCCGTGAGCGCCTCGGGGCGGGCCACGGGGATGTCGGCGGCGGAGAGGATCTCGACCATGCGTGCGGCGAGGCCGCTGGAGTCGGCCACGAGGACGGTGTGCCGTCCCCCGGCGACGGACGCGCGGATCGCGGCCACCGCCGCCTCGGTGTCGCCGCGCCAGACGGGTGCCTCGTTCGCCTCGACGACGCGGCCCGGGACTCCGGTGATCATGGCGTCGCCCGACATCGTCACCGACGCCGGAGCGCTCGGCACCAGGAGATCGCGAATCGACTCCGGGACGACATCTGTCGATCCGCCGCCGGCGCGAGTCGCGTCGGAGCCATCGGCGGGCTCGACCGGTGAAGCAGTGCCCGCGCTGAACGCGGACAGGCTCCACCAGAGCTGGCCCCGCTCCAGAGCACGGGCGCGGACGTCGGCCAGGCTTCGGTAGGCGGAGGCACCCAGGTCGATCGGCGCACTCCCGCCCTCTGCCGCCGCCGCCCAGGAGGCACGTAGGAACTCCTCGCTGGTGACCACCAGCTCGTGCGCCCGAGCGCGGATGCGTTCGGGGTCGGACAGCAGCACCTGAGTGTCGCGAGGAAGCACGTCGATGAGCAGTTCCAGGCCGTCGACCAGGACTGGAGCCAGCGACTCCATGCCCTCGACCGCGTGTCCGTTCGCGATCCGTTCGAACAGCTCGCCCAGGTTTCCGGGTGCGTTCAGGTGCACGGCGGCCAGTTCGGCGGCTCGCCGGCGCACGTCCGCGGTGATCAGCAGTTCGCGGCACGGCGAGGCGACCACCTCGTCCAGCGTGGTGTCCAGCGAGCGTTGGTCGGCCACGGCGAAGGGACGGATCTCTTCGACCGTGTCACCGAAGAAGTCGATCCGGACCGGATGATCCAAGGTCGGCGGGAACAGGTCGATGATGCCGCCGCGGACGCAGAACTCGCCCCGTCGCTCAACCAGGTCGACCCGGACGTAGGCGGCGTCCACCAGCCCCTGCGCGACCTGCTCGAGGTCGTAGTCCTCTCCTGCGGTCAGCGTGACCGGACGCAGCTCGCCGAGGCCTTGCACCTGCGGCTGCAGGATCGAACGGATCGGCGCGACCACGACGCGCGGGGCAGGGAGCGGATCGTTGCCGGCGAGGCGACGCAGGACAGCCAGCCGGCGTCCGACGGTGTCGGAGCGCGGACTGAGCCGTTCGTGTGGCAGGGTCTCCCAGGCCGGGTAGTACGCAACGGCGTCGTCGCCGAGCAGCGAGACGAGGGCCGCCGTGGCGGATTCCGCCTCCCGGTAGGTCGAGGTGACCACCAGGAGCGGACGCCGGCTCTGGCCTGCGAGGGCAGCCACGAACAGGGGTCGGACGGCCTCGGTGAGAGTCAGGTCGAACGCGGGCAACCGCCCCGCACGCGACTCGGCGATGGCCTCGGCCAAGACCGGTTCACTGCCGATCAGGTCGACCAGGCCACTCAGAATCACCGGATCACCTTACCCAGCGGTTCCGACACCGTTCGCCGGGCCCCTTGGGCCCGCGCCTCACGCCTTGATGCTGCCGTACTCCACTCCCTTGACACACTGAGTGGCGCCGCCGGAGACCGTGGCTGTGATCGACACGTCGGCGGTAGCGCCGGGCTTGAGGTTCTGCACCACTTGGTAACCGCGGCCCATCACATCTCCGGACGCCGTGGTCCAGCTCACCGTGATCAGGAAGTCCTCGGTGGTGGTCAGACTCGAGGTGAGGGTGCCGGTCACGGTCTGTTCACCCGCTTCGGTCTTGCATTCGCCGAGAGTGAGGTCCTTGATGTCGCCCTGGGCGTCCTTCACCGCCGGCGGCGTTGGAAGGTCGGTCGGCGACACCCGGCTCGGATCCACCGAGACCATGGTCGGTGTTGGCGTCGGAGAGGTCGACGTGCAGCCAACGAACGACGCGGCGAGCGCCATCGCAAGCGCAACCCCGCTGAGGTGCTTGAGGTTCATGATCTCCTTGTTCTTCGATCCGAATGGCCCGCAGGCCCCGCTCATGCCTTCCGGCGACGCCGTCCCACGACCAGCAGGAGGACGCCTGCTGTGAGGATACCGACGCCGAGCCCTGCCGCCGGGCCTCCTTCAAAGCCGGTGAAGGCCAAGGCGCCGCCGCCCGAGCCGCCGTCGCCGTCGTCGTCGGTGTCGCCCTCGATCACCGCGGGCAGCGTGGTCACGACGACGCTGCTCGTCGAATCCACCACGACACACCCGCCGTCCCCGCAGAAGGAAGCGGTCGCTGTCGCCGTGTTGACGATCTGTCCGCGGTTGGCGTCCTCCATCGTCACTGTGTAGGCCGGCGCGGTGCAGGTGGTCGATTCTCCCGGCGCGAGCGTGGTGACCGGGCAGGTCACCGCTTCGAGCATCGGGTCGCTCACCTCGATCGTGTCGAGGCTGACGTTGCCGGTGTTGGTGAGCAGGAAGGTGTAGTTCACCAGGTCGCCGGCCATGAGCTCGGAGGTGACGTCGGCGCTCTTGGTGAGGCTGATCGACGGAGTTTGCTCGATCGGTGTCGTCACCGAATCGGTGCCAGTCACCGGATCACCCGTCGGCGGCGTACCGCCAGCAGTCGCCGTATTGACCACCTGCCCGGCATCCACATCCGCCTGCGTCAGCGTGTAGGTCGCCGTGCACGTCGTCGACGCACCCGGAACCAGCGTCGTGTCAGGACACGACACCGACCCGACCTTCGGATCATCCACACCCACCGAGGTCAACGTCACGTTGCCGGTGTTGGTGACGATGAACGTGTAGTCGATCGTCGAACCCGCCGTAGCACCCGACGGAGCACCAGCGGTCTTGTCCAACGCAATCGACGGAGCCTGATCGATCGGTGTCGTCACCGAATCGGTGCCAGTCACCGGATCACCCGTCGGCGGCGTACCCGAAACGGTCGCCGTATTCGCCACCTGGCCTGCATCCACATCCGCCTGCGTCAGCGTGTAGGTCGCCGTGCACGTCGTCGACGCACCCGGAACCAGCGTCGTGTCCGGACACGACACCGACCCAACCTTCGGATCATCCACACCCACCGACGTCAACGTCACATTGCCGGTGTTCGTCACCACAAACGNNCCAAGCTGATCGACGGACCAGCGGTGATCGCGGTATCCGTGGAGTCATCAGCCGACACAACCGGACCCGCCGGCGGCATACCCGAAACGGTCGCCGTATTCGCCACATGCCCGGCATCCACATCCGCCTGGGTCAGGGTGTACGTCGCCGTGCAGCTGGTCGACGCACCCGGAGCCAGGGTGGTGTCAGGACAGGACACTGCGCCGATCTTCGGATCATCCACACTGACCGAGGTCAGGGTGACGTTGCCGGTGTTGGTGACGATGAACGTGTAGGCGATCGTCGAACCCGCCGTGGCACCCGACGGAGCACCCGCGGTCTTGTCCAACGCAATCGACGGAGTTTGCTCGATCGGTGTCGTCACCGAATCGGTGCCAGTCACCGGATCACCCACCGGCGGCGTACCG
>DJWE01000038.1:0-6805 GCA_002441465.1 Propionibacteriaceae bacterium UBA6238
CGGCGACGCGCAGGTGTACGGCGACGCGCGGGTGTCCGGCACCGCGCAGGTGTACGGCACCGCGCTGGTGTACGGCACCGCGCAGGTGTACGGCGACGCGTGGGTGTACGGCGACGCGCGGGCGTACGGCACCGCGTGGGTGTACGGCGCCGCGCGGATGTACGGCACCGCGCAGGTGTACGGCACCGCGCGGGTGTACGGCGACGCGTGGGTGTACGGCGACGCGCGGGTGTCCGGCACCGCGTGGGTGTACGGCGACGCGTGGGTGTACGGCGACGCGCAGGTGTACGGCACCGCGCGGGTGTACGGCCCAACCCACTGCCTCACCATCACCGGACTCCCCTCCGGCCCCGCCAACCTCACCCCCGACACCGACGGGATGCCACTCCTCCGCGTCGGCTGCTGGGTCGGCACCCCCGACGGGCTCCGCGACCTCATCGCCGGAGAGGACTGGCCCGAAGCGGACGCCGAGCAGCGCATCGCCCGCCGCCCCGGGCTGGCCGCGCTCGCCGCGCTCTGCGACGCGCAGGTCGCGCTCTGGGACCTGGAGGCAGGCCAGTGACCGGCGTGATACTGACCGACGTCGAGCGGGAGCAGTTGCGCGACGCGATGTGCACCCTCGGGGAGTGGGAGCGGGCGGTGCACCAGCACACCCACGAGGCCCGCACGGCGTCTGCGGTCCCGGCCGTGGAGCGCATCCTCGCCGCCCGACTAGCCCCGACCGTGGCGCTCGACGTGGAGACCGTGCGCACCATGCTCGCTGACCACGACGGCACCTGGTCGTGCATCCGCTGCGTCAGTGGAGAGGTCGAATGTGGGTGCGGCGAATACTACGCCGACTGGGATGACCACGAGGAGCACCAAGCCCGCGCTGTGGTGGCTGCTGACCCGCGCCGGACGGTGGCTGCCGTGCAGGCCGAGACGCTGATTGAAGCGGCCGACGAGATGGGCGAGACCGACATGCCCGCCTACGTGGCCGAGTGGCTCTGTGAGCGCGCCGACCGGATCGGAGGCGACCAGTGAGCGGCCACCTGCACCACATCATCGACGGGGTGGCCGTCTGTACGGCACCGGTGGACGCGGCCTGTCGGGTCTACCCGGCCTGCGACTGCGAGCACTTCACGCCTGATCTGCACGGCGACACTCCTGCGCCGGGGCACGAGCGGGTCCCACAGACCACGTGTCTGCTGCTGGATTGGGTCAACGGTCCCGGCGACCTCGCCCTGTCCTACGCCGCTGACGACCTGGTCGGGATGACGGGCACCATCTGGCCAGACGGTGCGATCGACACCACCTGGGAGGACGACTACCTGACGTGGGATTACGCCGAACCGGGCGTCGAGCCGTACAGCGAGGACGACCAGTGAGGGCCGACGACCCGCGCCACGGCACCTATCGCGGCTACCGAGCACACCGCACGGCCGGGCAGGACGCCTGTACCGCCTGCAAACGCGGGGTCGCGCTCTACGAAAACCTCCGCCAGATCGACCACAGCAGGGGCATCCGCAGGCTCATCGACTCGCTCGGCACAACACGCCGCATCGAGGCGCTCATGGCCATCGGGTGGACGTCCGGACATATCGCCGACCTCATCGGCGTCACCCGCTCCGGTGTCCGCCGCATCAAGTACTCCCGGACCGTGCAAATCGGTACGGCACGCAGGGTCGAGGCCGCATACGACGCACTGTCTGGGCGGCCCGGCCCGTCCGAGATGACCCGTGGCCGCGCCAGATCCCTCGGATACGCCCCACCGCTCGCGTGGGACGACATCGACAACCCCGACGAGACCCCGCAAGGGGTCCGCAGAAAGGCCGCATCATGACCGCCATCAAGCACGACCGGAGGGCCGCCGAGGTGCGCATCGGCCGCCGAATCGCCACCTCCCGCAAGGCTGCCGGACTCACGCAGGAAGGGCTGTGCGAACTCGCCACGGCCGCAGGTCTGAATCTCGGGCAGCAGACGCTCGCCAAGATCGAGAGGGGTGTGCGTCCACTGCGGGCGAGCGAGTCCGAGGTGCTGGACATGATCATTTTCGCCGTATCGGGCGGCGCATCATGACCCCCCGATACGCGCTCGCCATCGCACTCTGGGCCGCATGGCTGGTCCTGATGGTCTGCATGTGGATGTGGGCGGGCTGCAGCGTGGATACCCCATGCTGACCCGCTGGGACGCCCACGATCAGGCCCTCGACTCCGGCGTCCACGGCATCGACCGACGCGAGCACGCCGCCATCTGGGAGCCACCCGACCCGCCCGACTGGTCCAACGCCGACCCCACCCCACCAACCCAACCCGGCCGCGACGGCTGGGAGATACCACGGAGACAACCATGATCCGCACCACCATAGGCACACTCGCCACCCTCCTCGACCACACAGAAGAAGCCGGGATACCCGCCCCCATCGACGCGCGGGCCAGCATCGACGACATCCTCCTCACCGTCCGCGTGCGCGATATCGCCGCCTGGTCGATCTGGCTCGACGAACCCATCGACAGCCGCCCCACAGCCGACGGCCACGAGCTCCACGAGGTCAAGGCCACGCGCGACGGCATCGACACGCGCGTGTGGGCTGTGACGCTGAAGGACGCGGCATGACCGGCTGGGAGCCCACCGTCGGGCTACACGACGACGTGCCCGAGGATGTCTACCACTCGCACGCGGGCAGCCTGTCCGTGTCCGGCGCGAAAACGCTGCTCCGGTCGCCCGCGAAATTCGACCACCAGCGCCAGCACCCGGTCCGCAAGGCTGTATTCGATTTCGGCCACGCGGCACACTCCCGCGTGCTGGGTGTCGGCGCCGAGCTCGTCACATTCGAGGGGGCGGATGCCGCCAAGCCGAAAGCAACGAAGGCGTGGAAGGAGCAGGACGCCGAGGTGCGAGCCGCAGGCGGGGTGCTGCTAACGCAGGCCGAGCATGACCAGGTGTGCGCGATGGCCGACCGGCTCGACACTCACCGGCTGGCGTCGTCGCTGCTCGCGGCCGGAACCCCCGAGGTGTCCGCCTACGCCGTCGACGAGCCCACCGGCGTACTGCGGCGAGGTCGATTCGACTGGTGGTCGCCGCCACTGCTCGTGGACTACAAGACGACCATCTCGGCTGACCCGCTCAACCTTACCGGCCTGTACGGCGCTGCCGCGAAATGGGGCTACGACATGCAAGCGGCGTGGTACACCGACCTCGCCCGCGACCTCGGTCACGACGTCGACGTGTTCGCGTTCATCTTCCAAGAGAAGGAAGCGCCCTATGAGGTGACCGTCGCCTACATCGACGACGCCGACCTCACCGAAGCCCGCGAGCGCATCCGCGCCGCAATCGACCTTTTCAAGGCGTGCGCCGACTCCCAGCACTGGCGCGGCTACGTCGACGACGACCGCATTGTGCGACTCAATCTGACCCAGCAGACCTACACCGAGGAGACCGCATGAGCGAGCTCGCAATCCCCACCAACACCGCCCCAGTCAGCCTCAGCGCGACCGGGGCGAATCTCATCCGAGAGTCCGCCGCCGTCATGGAGACGGCCCACCAGCTCGCCACCGCCGTGGCTGGCACGCAGATGATCCCCAAGCACTTTCAGGGCAAGCCTGACGAGTGCGCGGCTGCGATGCTGTACGGCGCGTCGCTGGGGCTCGACCCGATGCAGTCGGTCCGGCAGATCTACGTGGTGCACGGGCAGGCCGCGCTCTACGCCCGCGCGATGTCGGCGCTGGTCCTCGGCGCCGGCCACCGCGTGTGGACGGTTGAGTCGGGTGACCAGTCGGTGACCGTCGCTGGCTCTCGCGCCGGGTCGGAGCATGTCGAGACCTCGACCTGGACCTACGACCGCGCGCACAAGGCGGGGTACACGTCGAACGCGAAGTACAAGACGGACCCGCAGGCGATGCTGTACAGCAAGGCGCTTTCGGAGGTGTGTCGCAAGATCGCGCCGGACGTGCTGTCTGGTGTCTTCTCCGTGGAGGAGATGCAGATGGAGCGCACGGTGGACAACGCGGCCGAGCGTCGCGTGAGCCCGGTTGGTGCCGCTCTTGCGAAGCGTGACCGGCCCGCGCTGGCTGAGCCCGAGCCCGCCACAGTGCAGGCGATGACGGATCGTTCGCGCCGCGAAATGTTCGCACTGTTCACCGAGAAGGGCGTGCCCGAGGGGATGCAGTTGGCTGGCATCAATCACCACACGGGCGGCTCGTACACGTCGCGTGGCGATCTGTCGGAGCCGGACGCGCTGCGGGTGATTGCCGCGCTGCGGGCCACGCCGACGCCGGAGGCGACCCCGGATGTCTGACGCACTCGTGATCGAGCCCGGTCGCGTCATCATGCGCGGCGAATGGGCTGAGGAAATCATCTTCGACGTCACGTGGTCCGAGACGGAGAACCTCGCTGCGTTCGAGGCCGCATTCGAAATCGTGCCCGGCGACCATCAGGCCGGGACCGACTACTACCAGGGTCTCGACTTCATGGCCCTGATCCGGCGCCGCTTGGATGGCGCCCTGTTCGGCTACCCGAGGTGGCGCCGGCTCGCTAAGCACTACGACGAGGAGTGCGAGCCGAACGGCGAGGGTCACGGGTTCGAGGATGACTGGGATTCCGGTGCCGAGCATGTCGGGGTCTATGTGTGGCTGCCCGTCGAGACGTTCACGATCACCGGCTACCGGATCAAGGGAGGCTCAAATGCCTGACGTGCGCGACGAGCTCGCGGAGATGTTGGCGACGCTGCCGCATGTCCGGCATAGGTGTGACCTGGAACGAGGCACTGAAAGCCTGCGGGAACGGTGTCGTGCCGCAGCAGGGCGCCGAGGCTCTGCGGCATCTGCTGGGCAGGATCGCGTGACAGCAATCCCGCTGCCGTGGGTACGTCCGCCGCTCACTGGGAACGATCGCGGCCACACCCGCTACTCGCCGTTCGTGCGGGTGAAGGGGGAAGCGTTGGTCGCGATCCGTGCCGCACGGGTTGAGCCTCGCGCTACTGCGGGCGTGACGCTGCACTGGCTGATCCCGGACCGCCGTCGTCGGGACGCCGACAACCTCGCCCCCACGCTGAAGGCGTGTGGGGATGCGCTCGTGGCTGCCGGTGTGCTGCCTGACGACGGCTGGCAGCACGTCCCCATCGCCGCTTGCCGGATACATCCGCCTGATGGCACCCCGGCCCGCATGTGGCTGGAACTCACTTGACCGCCCCGAGCCGATACGGCCGGGGCGGTCCCAATTTCGGAGGAACCTTGCTGACCTTGAATCTCGACCTGCCTAATCTGCCGGGTGCCGCGTGTGTGGGCGCGCCACCCGAGTTGTGGCATCCCGCACCCCGTGATGTGACCGAGTACACGCCGACCGCGAAAGCGATCTGCGGCACCTGTCCCGTCCGGCAGGCGTGCCTCGACCACGCCATGAGCGCCGAAGCGGCGCATCCGACCGACCGGCACGGCATCTACGGCGGCATGACTGCCGAGCAGCGGACCGACCTCGGGCGACCCCCAGCCGACACCTGCCGCAACGGCCACCCCCGCACCGACGAGAACACGACCATCGTCGCCTCGACCGGACGCCGCCGCTGCCGCACCTGCAAGAAAGCCAACGCGCGGGCCAACCGGGAACGCGCACGAGCTCGCGAGGAGACCGCCGCATGACGGCCATCGGATTCCTGCGCCCCGACCGCCTCACCTGCGCCGAGGCCCCACACCACCTGCCCGGATGCCACAACCCGTGGGTCGATGAGACGTGGTGCCTGTGTGGCGAGGTTCGCTGGCCCGGCAATACCGGCGTCTGGCGCTGCGTCGAGCGACACCGACTGCTGCCGTTCGACCCACCCCGAGGGATCGGCATGGCATCACATGGCGCCAACCAGCCCGTCCTCTCCCCCGGCTGGGACACCTACTGGATGGACGGCGCAGCATGATCGCCCGCTGCATCGAGGTCTCCGGAGGCGGCTGGATCGTCCGCTGCGACACCCACGACTGGGAGGCATTCGCGGCCACCCGGAAGGCCGCCGAACATGCGGCATCCAAACACAACCACACCAAGCACAAGGAGAACTGACATGGGCTACATGTCCGACAACCCCCGCGAGCGACCGCAAGGGGTGGCTGCATGACGCCCTACTACGAAGACGACCAGGTGACTCTGTACCACGGGGACTGCCTCGAGGTGACCGCGTGGCTGGACGCTGACGTGCTGGTGACCGATCCGCCATATGGGATCGCATGGACTCGAAACGGAATCAGCCGCGTCTCACGCTCCGACCGCAAGGCGGGAAATTACAGCCGCCAAGCGCGATCCTCGCCTTCCGACGCGGGCATTCAGAATGATGCCACCACTGAGGCGCGGGATGCAGCACTGACCCTTTGGGGCAGCCGCCCCGCCTTCGTATTTGGCTCCCTCTTGCTTGCCCCGCCGGCCGGAACCAAGCAGGTCGCCATCTTCGGCAAGGCCAAGGATTCGGGAAACCTTACGAGCGTTGGCGGGATTCGCCGCAATGTCGAGGCGATCTACCTGCTGGGCGACCATCCATCTGGGGGGGGTGGGCGATCCGCGATCTTCCAGACCAACGCCCGGGCTGCGGGCTCGCCGCACGGCTATGCCGCCACCAGTGGAGGCCACCCGCACACCAAGCCGCAGGACGTAATGCAGGAACTGATCACGCTCACCGAAGGCGTGGTGGCCGACCCGTTCGCTGGCTCCGGCTCCACCCTCGTCGCCGCCAAGCAACTCGGGCGACGCGCAATCGGCGTGGAGCTCGAGGAGAAGTACTGCGAGATCGCCGCCAAACGCCTCGCGCAGGACACGCTATTCGGGGGTGTCGCATGACCGCGCACCTCAA
>DJWE01000038.1:6838-7106 GCA_002441465.1 Propionibacteriaceae bacterium UBA6238
CACAAGGAGAACTGACATGCCCCTGCCCCAGATCACCATCGACGGATGGATCTTCAAGAACGAGCTCCGGTTCACGCCGGGCGGCAAGGCGGTCGCGTCCCTCGTGGTCCGCTGCGGCGAGAAGAAGAAGGACGACGGGTCGTACGGTGACTCGCTGTTCGTCAACGCCTCACTGTGGGAAACCGACGCGGAAGCTGCCGCCGAGGCGTTCCAGGAGGGCGACGCGGTGACGTTGACTGGCGTCCTGTTCCAGCGTCAGTACGAGAAG
>DJWE01000007.1 GCA_002441465.1 Propionibacteriaceae bacterium UBA6238
CCATGCCGTCCGCTTGTCTGTGCACCACCGGCGAACGTGGACCCCCGGCCGACTCAGCGTCATCATACGCAGACCGCTGGCATCCTCCGCGAGGGCGGCGCGCGAGGCGGGGGTCGCATCCTGCAGACGCACGCCGTAACTGTGGCTGACCCAGGCGATCGCGTCACGGATCGCCGACAGCACCCGTCCGGCGTAACGGACCGGCAGCGATAGATGCCCCTCATCGTGCAATGCGGTGAGCGAACTTATGGGCAGCGCTCCAGCCAGGCTCTCGGCCATGAACACCGGCACCTTGCGATCGGCGGACTCGAAAGAGGTTGAGCGCTGTGTCACCCCCGCCAAAGAACGGCCGACGATACCTCTGCAGGGGTCTTGCCATGACCGGCATACTGAGTATGCTCGTTAATGAGTCCACTCAGTAGGAGGCTCGATGGAAGCCCTACGATCGCGTCGGCATCGCAACATGGACGCCAAGCGCGCCCGAATCTTCGCTGCGGCCCACGATCTCCTCCAAACGCATGGCTACGCCGGCATGACCACCCAGCAGGTCTCCGACCGAGCCGATGTGGCCGCAGGCACTCTGTTCCGCTACGCCGCCACCAAGGCCGACCTGTTGCTCATGGTCTATAACGAGCGATTCCGTGAGGCGATCACCGAAGGGCGACGCGCCGCCGCTGGGCTGTCAGATCCGATCGAGGCCGTCTTCGCCCTCGTCATGCCGGTCCTGAAGGGAAGCGCCGAACAGCTGGACACCGCCATCCTGTATCAGCGTGAACTGCTCTTCGGGCACGAGAAGATGCTCCATCGCCAGACCGGCCTGCAACTCGTGGCAGACCTGGAGGACGGCGTTGCGTCCGCACTGCTCGCGGCCAGCCAAGCGGACGGCCCGCAGGCACGGCTTCTGGCTGAGCGCGCCGCCCGGCTCACTTTCGCCTGCCTGCACCTGGCGCTGGCTCAGCCCTCCACTGGCGCCCACCCAGACCGGGCGGCCGCCACCGAACTGCACGCCCAGGTGGCGATCATGGTCGACGGCTTTCTCGTCGGCCTGAACAAGGCCTCATCCGGCGAATCAACCCTCAGCGCGACCAGCCACCTCTGAGACGCACCCATCGACAAGGAGAACACCATGACTCGCAAGGCTTACCTCATCGGCGCCGGGATCGGCAGCCTATCCGCCGCCGTCTACTTGATCCGCGATGGACACTGGGACGGTTCCCAGATCACCATTCTCGGCCTGGAAGACCACGGCGCCAACGACGGCAATCGCGTCGCGGCCTACGAGACCGAGTACGGGCACAAGGCGCTCAGCAACAAGGCCGGCTTCCTGAACCGCGGCGGCCGGATGCTCAACGAGGAGACCTACGAGAATCTGTGGGACGTCTTGGGCTCGATTCCGTCTCTGACCTCGCCGGGAAAGACCCTGACCCAGGAGATCCTCGACTTCGATCACGCCCACCCGACCAAGGACATCGGCCGGCTGATGGACACCCGCGGCCCGCGCACTAGAGGCGATGGCGATGACTACAGCCACATGCAGTTCAGCAAGGCCGATCGCGTGCTGCTGACCAAGCTGATGACCCTGCCGGAGTCGCGGGAGTCCAGGCTGGACGATGTCAGCATCGAAGAGTGGTTCGCCTCCAGCCCGCACTTCTTCACCACCAACTTCTGGAGGATGTGGGAGACCACCTTCGCCTTCCTGCGCAGCAACTCCGCGATGGAGCTTCGCCGCTACATGAACCGGATGATCTTGGAGTTCAGCCGAATCAACACCCTCGAAGGCGTCACACGGACGCCGTACAACCAGTACGAGAGCATCATCGTGCCGATGCGCGCCTGGCTCGAAGGCAAGGGCGTCGAGTTCGTCGGCAACCGCAAGGTGACCGAGTTCGTGTTCGCCGATGATGACCCACTGCGCGACCGGATCACCGTGATCGGGCTGAAGTACGAGCAGGTCGACAAGGACAATCAGCCAGGCCTGATCGATGTGAATGAGGGCGACCTGGTGTTCTGCACCAACGGCTCGATCACCGACTCCACCTCGCTGGGCGATCTGGACACCGCCATCGTCGAGGACGAACGCTACGCTCCGTCCGCGGCGCTGTGGAAGCAAGCCACCGAACACTTCTACGGCCTGGGCAACCCCGACAAGTTCTTCGCCGACCGCACCCAGAGCGAGTGGACCAGCTTCACGGTGACCACCAACAACCACCTGCTGGTCAACGAAATCTCCGCAATCACCCGACAGCTGCCCGGCAACGCGCTGAACACCTTCGTCGACAGCAACGCGGTGGTCTCGCTGGTGATTCACCATCAGCCACACTTCGCCGCACAGCAACCGAACGAAACCGTGTTCTGGGGCTATTCGCTTTACCCGCGACGGACCGGAGACGTCGTGAAGAAGCCCTTCATCGAGATGACCGGGCGCGAGATGCTCACCGAAACACTCGGCCAACTCGAACGTGTCGACACTCGGGCGGTGAAGATCTCCGCCAAGACCGAGGAGATCTGGGATTCGATCGTCAATGTGGTGCCCGCACACATGCCGTACGCCAGCGCGCTGTTCGCCCGTCGGGCCAAGGGGGACCGCCCGGAGGTGGTGCCCGCCAACTCGGTGAATCTGGCCTTCATCAGCCAGTTCGTCGAGATGCCCTTCGACATGGTCTTCACCGAGCAGTACTCGGTTCGAGCCGCCCAGATCGCCGTCTACCACTTCCTGGGCATCCCGAGCGAGCGGCTGACCACATTGCACCACTACGAGAAAGACCCGCGCGTGCTGGCCAAAGCCGCCGTCACGATGCTGCGCTGAGCCCTCGCGAGAGCTCGTCGGCGGATTCCGTCTCCCGGATGCTGGCTCACTAGCTGCTTCCCCGGGCACCCTTTGCACGTCGGACGACCGTCCGGGGGCGATGACGTGAGCGCCACCGACTTCCTGCGGGCCCTGGTGGGCAACGCCCGACAGGCGTCCCTGATCGGGTCGCTCGGCATCGCGGTCGCGGCCGTGTGCCTGCTGACCTTCCTGCTCGACCCCGCACCGAGCCTGACCGGGATGGCGGCCCCCGTGTTGCTTGGCGCCTTGGTTCTCACCTGCCTGTTCGGCTGGTGCATCCCGCTCGGCGCCCGGTTCACCAATTCCACCGGCGCACACCTGCGCAACGGCCTGGTGCTGGGCCTAACCCACCTCCCCAGTACTTTGCTCTGCCTGGTGGGGGCCGGCCTCGTGGTCGTCGCGGTGTGGTTCTACCTCCCCCTGGTGTTCGTCCTGCCCGTTGTGGTCATGGTCGCGTGGGCCTTCCGGCTGGAGCGGGTGTTCACCAAGAACGGGTACCTGACCCCGGCCCGACCCGAGCCGCTCGCTCGTCACTGACGGGACCTACCGGCCCGGGATGGCCGCGTGTCGCGGGGACCGAGGTCACGCGCCCGCCGACATCGACCTGGAGGCCAGCCGATCAGGCCTGGACGCCTAGGCCGACAGGATCGAGCGCAAGGCGGCGGTTGCCGGACGGGGTCAGCGCCGAGCCAACAGGTGTGCGCGGACGGATCACTCGCGCGCCCAACGATCCCCGTCCGCGTCACCCCGGTTGCGGCTGCGAGACACCGCCTTCGGCGCGGCGACTCTTGGCGGAGGATACGAGATTCGAACTCGTGAGGTCTGCGGCGGCTCCATCAGCAGGTTTCCCCTTGATTGCGGCTCGCTGACAAGGCATCTTACCCTCTCGCCCCATCCCGGGCTAGGTCCTCGAAGTGGGCTGAGGTAGGCTCGTCTCGGCCGAATAAAAGCACGATAAAAGCACGAGATCGGAGGCAATGATGGCGCCCAGGGCTGCCGACTCGAACCACGACACGACCTGCCGCAAGATCAAGGACGACGGCACCCGCTGCCGCAAGCCGGTCTCCAAGGACAAGAAGGCCAACGGCTACTGCTACTACCACATGGCCGCGGCGCCCCGAACGCGTCGCGGGTGGGGCACGGTGCGCAAGCTGGCGTCAGGCAACTACCAGGCGAGCTACGCCTGGGAGGGTGAGCGACACAACGCGTCGGCGGCTTTCGGGGATCGCGAGACCGGGGTCATCTGGTTGCGCGACGAACGCCGACTGATCGATGAGGGACGCTGGACGCCACCTGCTGAACGGCTCGAAGCCGAACGCCAGGCCCAACTCCGCCAGCTTGCCGAGCAGATACACTTCCACGAATACGCCGAGCAGTGGCTGGAGACCCGCACCAACAAGAGAGGCCAGCCGCTCAAGACCCGATCCAAGGCCGACTACCGGCGCCTGCTGAAGGCGAAGATCAACCCCACCTTCGGCGACATGGAGATCAAGAACATCACCAAGCCCAGCGTCCAGGCCTGGTACATGCGCTACTCCAAGACCCCCACCGAGCAAGCGTCCGCCTACGCCCTGTTCCGGACGATCCTCAACTCCGCCGTCGAAGACGAACTGATCCCGATCAACCCCTGCCGTGTGAAGGGGGCCGGCAAGGCGCCGGTCAAGCACAAGGTGCAACTGGCCACCATCGAGGAGATGTCCACGATCCTGGCGGTAATGCCCGAGCGCTACCGACTCACCGTACAGATCGCGTTGTGGTGCACCCTGCGCATCGGTGAGATCCTCGAACTGCGGCGCAGCGACATCCGGATCAAACACACGAAAGCCCCCGACGGCGCTGACGTCGCGGTCGGCACTATCCGGGTGCGGCGCACCGTCCAACACATCGAGGGCGAGGTCGTGATCGACACCCCGAAGACCGAGAAGGGCGCCCGCGAGGTTCACATCCCACCAGCGCTCATCCCGGAGTTCGAAGCACATCTGAAGACCCACGCGCAGTGGGGCAACGATGGGCTGCTGTTCCCGTCCGGACGTGGCGGGAGCCTGCATCACCGCACCTTCGGGAACTGGTGGAACACAGCCCGCGATGCCGCTGGCAGGCCCGACCTGCGGTTCCATGACCTGCGCCACACCGGCGCGACGATGCTCGCACAAGAGGGCGCGACGATCGCCGAGTTGATGGACCGTCTCGGCCACACGACACCCAAGGCCGCGCTGATCTACCAACACGCCGCCGCCGACCGCGACCAACTCATGGCCGAACGACTGTCCGGACGCATGGCCGCACGGGTCACCTGGACCGTGCGCGCCGGAAGCTACGCCCTAACGTGGTCACCCAACGGGCTGTCCGGCTCGCCCGAGGTCGTCCAGGCTGTCGAGGCAATAGCTCAGACGGACGGGCGAGTGCTGGCCACGCCCACCGGGCCGACACTCACCGTCCGGCTGGTAGAGCCGCTCTCCGTGCTCGTCGCCGCCGTACAAGTCCTGCGGAGCCTGGGCGTCACCGAGCCAATCGAAACCGAGGGCCGAGTACCGGCAGCACCCGGCCTCCCACTGGGCGCTGTGGGATGAGCGCTTCCGGATCGATTCAGCAACCACGGCCCTGCCGCGGTTGTCCGGGGTCACTTCATCGATCTCTGCCGACCGAGGCGGGACTGCCCGAGATCTGCTGCGCAACACGTTCCGCTACGCCGCCCGCCAGGACTGGCACTCCGTCAAGGATCCGCGCCTGATCTACACAGCGGTCAACGAGGCGATGGCGCGGGAGCGGTTCGCCGAGAAGTGGCGCGGCAAATACCGGGCGGCGGTCCCGCTGTGGGAACGGGCCTGGACCGAGTTCGTGCCCTTCCTCGACTACGACGTCGAGATCCGCAAGATCATCGCGACCACCAACAGCATCGAGTCGCTGAACGCCCGCTACCGCCGCGCCGTCCGGGCCCGGGCTCACTTCCCTCCCGACCAGGCCGTCCGCAAATGCCTCTACCTGGTCACCAGGTCACTGGACCCCACCGGCCAAGGCTAGGCACGATGGGTCATCCGATGGAAGGCAGAACTCAGCGCGTTCGACGGGCGCATCAGCCCCTCGAACAACTAGAACGCCAGCTGCCATCTACACCGCATCGGAAAGACCCGGCCCTGAAGCACTTGGGCAGGAGTCGACCTCTCGACAGCCTTAGTCGGCAGAGGGGAACAGCGGCACGATACCCTGAACCGTTCTCGCGCGACGCGCGTCCAGTTCGTCGGAGATGCCGAACTGCCTGTCCACCACGGGCCAGATGTAGACCAGGTTCGCAAGCAGGGTCACGGAGAACCCGGCGATGAGGACGACCGGAGCAAGCACCAGTGACACCGGCAGGAACAACGCGAGCAGGATCCAGGCGAAGCTGCCACACAACAGGCCCGCGAACGTCCTCAGCACATTCGACGAGGAGAGGATCAGTGCGTTGGCCAGCACCCTGCCGATCCCGGCATCCAGGTAGGCCACCTGCAAAAAGACGTACGGGGCGATCGCCAGGACGACACCGAACGACAGCGAGAGGAGCACGGCGCCCCACATCCCCACGTCCTCGCCACTGAACACCATCGCCCAGAAGTGCAGTTGCGCGAACACGAAGGCAGCCAGCACAGCTCCCGGAACAGCCAGCGCACGCCAGTTCTCCGTGAACTTCCGCCTGAAGTCGTACCAGACCGCCACCGGCTGTCGTTGGAGCACCTGGGTCAGGCAGAACATGGCGGCGCTGAGCGCCCCGCCCAGCGGCGCACTGGCAACGACGGCCAGCGCGAGAACCCAGCCGTTTCCGACCCCGATCAACGCCAGTGCGTAGAGCGCTGCGGACGGCAGCCCACAGCTGCACAGCAGCAGGTTGAGGGAGACGAGCTTCCCGAAGTCCTTCACGACGACGTCGAGAAGGCGTCGGGTACTCCTCTCCCGGCGCTCGCCCGGCGTGGGTCCGGGTCGCTTACCAGACGTGGTAGACGTCGTGTACCTCCTCACCCGCCAGCACGAGTCGCTCCCGGTCGAGGTTCCACTGGACGTGCTCCCTGAGTGCCTCCGTCGCGTCGAATCTCAGACCGAACAGCCGCTCCATCTTGTCCACGCACACCAGTTCGGGCTCGCGGGCCACGTCACCGTCCGGGGCGAGAACCCGGCTCGTCGAGGTGGGCACGAGTTCGACAGCCGTTCTCGCGATCTCCGCCCACGACGTCCACGTCGCCCCCAGGCCGAGGACGATCTGCTCATTCAGTTCGCTCTCGACCATGCGTAGATACAGCTCGGCGATCTGGCCTGACGACAGGAACTGGGTTCCGTCATTGTCACCGATCACCAGATCCTCTCCCTTCAGGACCTGACGTGCAATGTCGCGGAAGCGCACGTCGGACTGGGACGCCCCGCCCTCGTAGGCGGGGTTGGAGAAGGTGTACCCCGGCCGGATGATGTTCCGTCGCATGGCGACCTTCGCCCCCCGCACGCCCTGACCCGTGTAGTACTGCTTGAAGCCGATGAGGTAGGCCTCCGACGCTGCTTTCGTCGCTCCGTACAGATCACCGGGCAGGCAGGGGGCCGTCTCGTCGATGCCGTCGTGGAATACGCCCATGGCTGCTGTGGAGCTCGTGTAGACGAAGTTCTTCACCCCGACCCGCTCGGCCTCCTGTGCCAGGAAGGCAGTCACCCTGGTGTCGTGGTCGAGCATCTCGACGGGGGTGTTTCCCCAGCCCAGCGCGATGTGAACCACGGCGTCGCAGCCCGCCAGCCCGGCCTTCAGCTTCTCCAACTCCAGCATGTTCCCTGCGACCGCGGTGATTCCCGGCTGGTCGCAGAGCGCCGGGATCCGGCGTGGCGTGCGGGTGTACAGCACCACCGAGTGACCCGCAGCGAGTAGCGCCTTCACGACGTACTGTCCGATGTTGCCCGTACCGCCGGTGACAAAGACCTTCATTTCGCGTTGTTCTCCTGTAGCTCTGGATCCGGTTATCTGATGTCGTAGACGCTGCGCAACGTGATCCCCGCGGGACTTCCCTCGAGGATCGTGACCCGCCGCTCGCCGGCGTCCATGTCGAAGAAGTTGTCGCTCAGCACCAGGTCGTCGGCCTCGTTCGAGATGCAGACGGCCCGCGCGTAAGCGTTCGCGGTGACGACCACCGTGTCCCCCTCGACGCGGGCCTCCAGGCCCGGGTCGAGGAAGCGGAAGAACCGGGGTAAGCCGAACAGGACGCTGCCACCGGAGAGGCGCTCGCCACCCTCGTACAACTCGTACGAAACGTATTGGGAGAAGATGTCGGCCTCGGTGAAACTGCGCTTCTCGAGCCAGACGCTCTCCAGCGCCGGGACGGTGAGCGACTCCTCCCCCTGGACCACCACGGAGGCATCAGCGTTCCTGAGCGCCCACTTCACCCGGACGTGTCGCTCCGAGAAGGTCTCGTTGGCGACGTTGAGTCTGATGCTCTTCTCCAACTCGGTGCTCTCGGCGTTCACGTTGGCGCCCTGGGTCAGCAGCCCTTCCTCGCAGCACGACAGCAGCAACGGGGCGTAGAACCGGCGGGCGTAGTAGTGCAGTGCCTTCCACCGTCCGAAGTAGTCGACCGACGACCAGGACGCCACCGGCCAGCAGTCGTTGAGCTGCCAGTAGATCGCGCCCATGCAACGGCCGCGGTGCCGGCGCCAGTGCTCGACGCCGTACTGGATCGCCTGCGCCTGGACGAGCTGGGACGCATAGACCAGCCGATCGAAGCTGTTGGGGTAGAGGTAGATCTGCGACAGGTAGCTCATGATCTTGCCGTTGGCGCCGTTGTTGCGCTGGTGCTTGTCCATCACGTAGCTGAAGATGTTGCGATCCTCGGGCAGGGTGAACGTCTCGATCGTCTTCACCGAAGGGAACGACTGGAAGCCGAACTCCGAGGCATAGCGGAAGTGGAACTTGCGGTAGTCGGAGAAGGGCCGGCTGCCGTGCCACACGTCCCAGTAGTGGACGTCGCCGCGGTCGGGCGCGTTGGGCTCGTCGAAGCCGCCTCCGGACGACGGGGAGGCCGGCCAGTAGAACGTGTCCGGGTCGAAGGCCCGCACCAGCTTCGGGAACAGGTACTCGTACATCTTGATGTAGTCGGCCTTCTGGGCGGGCGTGCAGTCGTAGGCCCACTGGTCGACGAACATCTCCATCTCGTTGTTCCCGCACCACAACCCGAGGGACGCGTGATGCCGCAGGCGCTTGACGTTGTCCTCGATCTCGGCGGCGATGTTGGCCTCGAACTCCTCGTCGAGGTTGTAGACCGCACAGCTGAACATGAAGTCCTGCCACACGACCAGGCCCAGCTCGTCGCAGGCGTCGAAGAAGAAATCGTCGGGGTAGTAGCCGCCGCCCCACACGCGGACGGCGTTGAAGTTCGCCCGCACGCACTGCTCGAGCAGGTGGCGGGTTCGTTCCGGCGTGACGCGTCCCAACAGGTTGTCCTCCGGGATGTAGTCAGCGCCCATCGCGAAGATGCGGACGCCGTTGACGGTCTGGGTGAACTCCGAGCCGTACTCGTCGGCGTCGGTGAGCACGGTCATCGTCCGCAGGCCGATCCGTCGCGACCAGGTGTCCACCAGCCGTCCGTCCGCCCGCAGGTCCACCTGCACCCGGTACAGCGGCTGGGTTCCGTACCCGTTCGGCCACCACAACTCGGGCGCCTCGATCACCAGTTCGGCAGGCGAGCCGTCCACCGTCCGCGTGGTGCCGTCGGGCGCCTCGACGGTGACCGAGTACTCGGTGGGGGCGCCGGAGAAGCTGTCGACCGCCACCGCGACCGCCAGCGTCACCGAGGTGTCGCTGTGACGCTGCCGCACATGCACGTCGGCGATCCGTGCGTCCTCGATGCCGAGGATGGTGAGCGAGCGCCAGATCCCCGCGTCGGGCAGGCGCGGCCCCCAGTCCCAGCCGAACATGCTGTGCGCCTTGCGGAGGTGCGGGAAGCCCGCCATCGCATCAGAGCTGCCGCCGGCGTGGGATCTCTGGTCGGCCTGCCTGATGAAGCGGGTCGGCGACCGGAAGACCACCCGCAGGACGTTGCCGCGCTCCTGGACGGTGCCCGTGATCGGGAACTCCCAGGTGCGGTGCATGTTGTCCGCCGTGCCGACACGGACCTCGTTCAGGTACAGCTCGGCGAGGGTGTCCAGTCCCTCGCATCGCAGGACGATCTCGCTGCAGCCGGTGAACCCGTCGTCCAGGTTGAAGGTGCAAAGGTACTCGTAGTCCTGGTCCATCAGGCGCCTGGCAGCCAGCTCGTTGTCCCGGTAGAACGGATCCTCCATCCGTCCGGCCGCCAGCAGATCGCCGTAGACCGACCCGGGCACCACCGCCGGAAGGTCGGGGGCACCGAGCGGACCCATCGTCCAGTTCTCGTGAAGATCCTGCAGAATCATCGATTGTCCTCAAGGTGAAGTTGCTTGTCGGCGGCGCGGATCCGCCTCGGTATGCGATGGCTCGCGGCAGTGCTCACAGGGTTGCCTCGGCCGGGTCCCAGTTCTCGGGGAGGACGGGCGCGACAGTGAAGGTGCTCTCGACCTCCACCCACTCGCCGCTCTCCGCTGCCTCGATGGTCGAGACCATGACGTCGAGGACGTGGTAGGCCTGCTCACCGCTCGCGCGTTCGGGCACGCCGGCCCGGATCGCCCGGGCGAGTTCGACGACACCGGTGCCACGGGCAGCGTTGTGTCCCTCGGTCGCCACCACCTCCGGCTCGCCGTCCCGGTGCAGCACCAGGTCGCCGACGAAGTTGTTGGGGTCGGTCACCTCGAGTACGCCCTCGACGCCGGTGACCTCGAACAGGGTGCGGCGCAGCTGGGAGTCGAAGCTGAAGATGCTCTGCGAGGTCTGCCCACCCTCGAACTCGAAGACCGCGGTGACATGGGTGGGGACGGTCACGTCGAACTCCTCGCCCGCCAGCGGGCCGGAACCGACGATCCGGGAGGCCATCGACTTCGACGCCACCGCGGCCACGCGCCGGACCGGGCCAAGGAGCTGGATCAGCGTGGTGACGTAGTACGGACCGACGTCGAACAGCGGGCCGGCGCCGTCCTGGAACAGGAAGGCGGGGTCCGGGTGCCACGACTGGGGCCCGGGCTGCTGCATCAGGGTCAGGGCGGTCTTGGTCGCCCCGATAGCGCCGGACTCGATCAGCCGCCGCGCCGTCTGGATGCCGAGTCCCAGGATGGTGTCCGGAGCGCCGGCGACCCGCAGCCCGGCGGCGGCCGCCGCCCGGAGCAGCCGCTGGCCACTCTCGCGGTCCAGGGCGATGGGCTTCTCGGTCCACACGTTCTTGCCCGCCGCGAGTGCCTGCAGGGCGACCTCGACGTGCGCCTGCGGCGGCGTCAGGTTCACGACGATCTCGATCTCGGGATCGGCGAGCAGCTCCTCGTTCGTCCCGTGGCCCGGGACGCCGAACCGCTCGGCCTGCGTCCGCGCCCGGTCGAGCAGCAGGTCGGCGACGAAACGCACCTCCACGTCGGGGAACGACGTCAGGTTGGTGAGGTACTGCGTGCTGATGTTGCCGGCGCCGATGATGCCCACGCCGACGACGCCGGTTCGTTGGGCCCGCGCACTCATGCCAGCCCCTCGGCGGTGAGGTAGGCGACGCTGTCCGCGACGGCCTGGAAGCGATCACCGCGCGAGTCGTCCAGCTCGATCACCCGCAGGGCCGCCGGCGCGGCCTCGATGATCCGACGGATCGGCATCGAGCCGCGGCCGAGGGCGACCTGGTCCTTGTCGTCCCTCGTGCCCGGACCGTCCTTGATGTGCAGCGCCACGGCCTTGGGGCCGAGCTCACCGAGCAGTCCCACCGGGTCCGCTCCGCCGACAACCGCCCAGTAAGTGTCGAGTTCGAGGCCGACCCGGTCGCTGATCTGGCTGGCGAAGTGCTCGTACGCGGTGCGTCCGCCGAAGCTGGCCTCGAACTCGAAGGCGTGGTTGTGGTAGCCGATCTTCAGCCCGAAGCCCGCTGCCACGTCGGCTGCGGCCTCGAGGTCGGCGACGACGCCCTGGACTGCCGCCGCGCTCTGCCAGCGGGAGTCCTCGATGTGCGGGTCGATGAGGGTCTGGATGCCGAGCGACCTCGCCTTCTCGAAGATGGGTTCGAGCTCCAGCCCGACGAAGCGGACGTGGGCGGTGGGCGTTGTCAGCCCGGCGGCCTGAAGCGCCTCCCCGAGCCCCGGGATGTGCAGGATGTTGTACGCCTCGACCTGGGTGAAGCCGATGTCGGCCAGGCGGGCCAGCGTGCCGTGAAGGTCGTCCTGGAGCGCCTCCCGCACGGTGTACAGCTGAACGGAGAGCAGTGATGTGTTCACAGAAGTGTCCTCTTGATGAGTTGGGTGAATGGGACTCCCGGGGCGCCCGCCCAGGCGGCGGACGTCGGCCGGTCGGGGGTCAGGGGTGGGGCTTGATGTTGAGGTTCACGCCGAGGGAGTCCTCACCGTCCACGATGGTCCAGCTGCCGCCGGGATAGATCCCGATCGTCCGCAGCGCGAATCCCTTCGACGCGAGTTCGGCCACGACGGCGTCCCGTGCCTCGCCCACCTGGAAGCCGAGGTGGTGGACGCCGTTGCCGTGCTGATCCAGGAACTCGCGGAATGTCGACGGATTCCCGTCCGGCTCGTGGAGTTCGATGATGAAGCCTCGGTCCGAGCAGTCGATCGCCGCGAGCTTGAGCCCGTAGTTGGCGACCTGGCCGCGGTAGCTGACGTCCGGGTTCGGCTGCGCCGGCGACACCGAGACGGGCGGTCGCGGTGCGTCGAACAGCTCGCACCAGGTGTCGAGGGCCAATTCGATGTCGTCGACCACGACGGCGATCTGGATCAGGCCCCCGAGCGGAATGGGGTTCTTCATGATGCTCTCCTCTGGGTTCACGAGTTCGATGGGGAGGCCCGATCAGGAGATCGGGTAGGCGACGAAGGCCAGCGAAGCCCCGTCGGGAGACCAGCTGGGAACGTTCATCGTCCCCTGGCCACCGAACAGCTTCATCAGGTCGCGGACGGAACCGTCCTCCTCACGCAACCGCACGATCACGTCCCGGTCCTCCGGATGCCCCAGGGTGCCCGGCGGGAAGCTGACATAGGCGAGACGCCGGCCGTCGGGCGATGGATGCGGGAACCAGTTCACCCTCTCGTCGTCGGTGAGTTGCTCGGGGACCCCGCCTGCCACCGGTACCCGGAAGAGCTGCGCATGGCCCGGGACCCGCGAGCCCCGCTCCGAGTTGAAGTAGACCCACTCGCCGTCCGGCGAGAACTCGGCACCATCGTCCGGAAACGCGTCGTCGGTGAGCTGGCGTTCCTCCCGCGACTCGATGTCGAGCAGGTACACGTTCGTGCGGACCGTGCCGTCGGGTCGCGACTCCAGCCCGATGTAGGCCAGCGTCGAGCCATCGGGGCTGATCCCGTGGAGGTAGTGCCGGAAGCGATCACCTTTCGGTGAGCTGACCCGCCGGCTGGCGCTCCCGCCGGCGAGGGCGACCGCATGGATGTGCCCATCCTCACTCGACACGTACACCGTCGCTCCATCCGGGCTGAGCACGTGGTCGTTGTTGATGTCCTCGACGCCACCGAGGGGGACTTCGCGCAGGTCGCCGGCGTCGGCGTCCAGCCGCCACAGCCGGCCATTCCCGTTCACGACCAGGCTGGAACCGTCGGGGGACCAGTTCGGCGCCTCGAACAGCAGATCCGCCGAGTGGTAGCGCAGCCGGGCCTGTCCCGAACGCAGATCGTAGAGATAGAGGTCAGCGCTCTGACCCGGCTTTAGTGCACGAGACATCGGAAATCACGTCACTTTCAGGGAGGAAGGGATCGGACCGACGGCACCGCCGGTTGGCGTCCGGTCCAGGGAGCAATGGACGCACCGCACCGGGAACCGGGTCGGGCCCGGCTTCCGGGTGGGTCGTCCGAATCACCTCACCGCATCGTGCCCCGATCCGGGGCAGAATCCGTTCCCACCAGCGCTCCTAGCCCTTGATTCCGGAACTCGCGATGCCCTGCACGAAATAACGCTGCGCGAGGAAGAAGACCGCCAGCAGCGGCAGCAGCGTGAGTAGCGACACCGCCATCAGCAGGTTGATCTGCTGGGGGCCATACTTGCTGCTGAAGAACTGCAGACCAATGGCGATCGTGTAGTTGTTCTCGGAGTTCAGGTAGATCAACTGGGTGAGGAAGTCGTTCCAGTTGTTCACCAGCGAGAACACCGCCACGGTGATCAGGGCCGGCCGACACAGCGGCAGCATGATCGACCGGAAGATCCTGAAGCTGTTGCAGCCGTCGATCCTTGCGGCCTCGTCGAGTTCCCGAGGGATCGTCCGGAAGAACTGGCGGAGCAGGAACACGAAGAACGCGCCGACCGCGAAGAACTGCGGAACCAGGAGCGGCTTGAACGAGTCGATCCACCCGAAGACCGAGAACAACTGGTAGGTCGGCAGCAGTGTCACCTGCATGGGCAGCATCATGGTGCTGATCAGGAGGGTGAACAGCACCCCGCTCGCCTTCGACCGGAACCTCGCGAACCCGTACGCGACCAGCGCCGATGAGATCACCGTCCCCGCGGCCCCCACAACGGCGACGAGCACCGTGTTCAGCAGATACCTGCCGAACGGGAGCAGCTTCCAGCCCTGGACAAAGTTCGCGAGGGTCGGCGGTCGCGGAATCCAGATCGGCGGCATGACGTACATCTGGTTCGCCGGCTTGAAGGCGGACGAGACCAGCCACGCGAACGGCAGCACGAAGAGGATGCCCATGAAGATCAGCAGCAGATACCTCACGGCGAGTCCGGAGTACCGGCTCAGCTTGCTTCCACGCATGTCAGTCCCTTCCCCCGTCGCTGTAGTAGACCCAACTGTTCGACGTCCTCATGATGATCAGGGAGATCACCAGGGTGAACGCGAACAGGATCCAGGCGATCGCGCTTCCGTAGCCGGCCCGGTAATACCGGAAGCCGGCGTCGAACAGGTACTGGACGTACACGTACATGCCGCGGTTCCGGCCCAGGTTCTGGTTGAGCTGTCCGAAGATGTACGGCTGGGTGAAGACCTGCAGCGCCCCGATGATTCCCAGAATCAGGTTGAAGAAGATGGTCGGGGACACCATCGGCAGTGTGATCCTGAACAGCTGCTGCGCGCGTCCCGCGCCGTCCAGCTGTGCACTCTCGTAAAGCTCGGACGGCACGTCCTGCAGCGCGGCCAAGAAGATCAGCATTGCGCCGCCCACTCCGTGCAGGCTCATGATGATGATCGCGGGAATGGCGTACCGCTCGTCCGAGAGCCAGTTGGGCCCGTCGATCCCGACGAGCGACAGGAGGTAGTTGACCAGGCCGTAGTTCGCGTTGAAGATCCAGCTCCACAGCAGAACCGTCGAGATGCCGGCGATCACCGACGGCAGGTAGAAGATCGTCCGGAACACCCCGATCGCCGGTATCCGCTTGTTCAGCAGGGTGGCGAGGAAGAACGCCAGCACCAACTGCAGCGGCACGCTCACGACGGCGTAGTATGCGGTATTGCGGACGGCGATATGGAAAAGATCGTCGCCGAACACCTCGACGTAATTCGCGACGCCCACGAAGTCACCGAGGCTCCCCAGCGGTGAGTCGGTGAGTGAGAGGTACAGCGAGTAGATCATCGGCCCCAGCACGAAGGTGAGGAAGCCGAATATCCACGGACTCACGTAGATCCAGAAGTTCCGCGCCTCTCGCCTGGATTCCGTCGACCGTCGCGCGACTTTCGACCGGGCGGTCTGGATGGTTGCCACACTCGACATAAAGCATCAGCTCCTCAGATCGGGGTCGGGGGCGGACCGACGCCGCCCCCGACACCGACACTCGCTACTTCTTGCTCTTCCAGATTCGGTCCAGGACGGGCTGCGCATCTGCGGCCGCCTTGTCGAGTGCGGTCTTGACGTCCCCGCCCTTTTTGATGCTGTTCAGGTTCTCGTTGACTGCATCGCTGACTTCGGAGAAGGCACCACCCGGCAGGGTGAGGATCGCGTTCGGCACGGCGTCCACGAACTTCTGCAGGTTGAGCTTCTTGCCGAAGTCCTGGCCGACAACCAGGTTCATCCCCTCCGGAGTCATCGGGATCGCCGCGATGGACGACAGCTTCAGCGAGGCCGGATCAGTGGTTGCCCACTTGATGTAGTCCCAGGCGGCGTCCTTCTGCTTGGAGCCCTGCCAGATTCCGTAGCCCTCGACAATGCTCCACACCGGAGTGAGACCACTGCTCGCCTCGGTCGGCATGCTCACCAGGTCCCAGTTGAACGAGTCGCCGATCTGCGACACGAAGTCCTGGATGTCCCACATGTTGATCGGGGCCATTCCTGCCTTGCCGGAGAAGAACCGCTGGTTACCCTGGACGCCGGCGGCCGCGTCGAAGTCGGGCATGACCTTGTGCTTGTGCATCAGGTCCGACCAGAACTGGAATCCCTTCACGCTCTCCGGCTGGTTGATCGTGACCTTCGTCTTGTCCTCGTTGTAGTAGTCGCCGCCGAAGTAGAACGGCATCGTCTGGTCGTAGACCCACGAGTCGGACATTCCGTAGACCTTGTCGGCACCGTCGCCCTTGGTGATCTTCTGGGCAGCGGCGAGGACCTCGTCCCAGGTCCACTTGCCCGTCGGCACCTCGACTCCGGCCGACTTGAACAGATCGGTGTTCACCGCCATCACGAACGGGCACAGCCCGATCGGCATGCCCTCGAGCTTGCCTTCCGGTGTCCAGTAGCCCTGAAGCGCGCGCTCGGCGAACAGCGTATCCAGGTTGAGGCCGTCGCGATCGCTGTACTGCTTGAGGTCGACGAGTTGGTCCTTCCAGAGGTGGAACCAGTCGTCGCTGACCTCGAAGACGTCGGGACCGTTGTTGGACGACAGCATCGTGGCGAGCTTCCGGTCGTAGTCCGGGGAGACCTCGATCTTGACGTTGATGTCGGGATGGGTATCCATGTAGAGCTGAGCCTGCTGCTCTCGCGCTTGCTTCTCCGCGGGGTACCCCCAGGTGAAGACCGAGATTGTGGTCTTTGCGTTCTCGTTCTGACGCAGGTCTGAGTTGTTGCTGGAGTCCGCGCCACAGGCGGTGGCACCCACCATGAGGGCCGCTCCGAGCAGTACTGACAGTACTTTCTTGTTCATCCCATTTCTTTCGGTGTGTGACGATCTGACGATCGTGGCTGAGGCGGTTGTCCCGTCCGGCGTCGGCTTCTGTGCCGGCACCGGCTGCAAGGTCGGGTTGATCATTTCTAGGACGATCACCTGCTGAATTCCCATCCGAGGCAGCGCTACCTCGATGAGGGGACGGTGGCGGGGATTCTTCCCGCTCGACCGGTCTGCACACGCTTGCAGAGCCGGCCCGAAGTGTCTCCTATCTACTTGATTGGTGAATTCTTGTGGTCTACAGACGGCGGCAGGACGCGCGCTCGACGAGCACCGCGCCCCAACTCTTGGAGAACTGGCTCTCAAACGGTGAGCTGGTGTAGGCGATCACCTGGTCCGTGAGCACTTCGAGCATCTCCTTGATGTCGATGCGGAAGGTGGTCAGGGCGGGGTTGAAGAAGCGGCTCAGGAACGAGTCGTCGGCGCCGAGGACGGACACGTCTTCCGGGACCTTCAGGCCTTCGTGCTCGAGCGCCTCGACCGTGGCCAACGCTATTGAGTCGTTGGTGGCGAAGATCGCTGTGGGGAGTTCGGCGCCACTTCGGACGAGTCCACGGACCTGATCGCGCGCGAGGTCCATCCGGAACGAGCAGTTCAGCATCCATTCGTCACGCACCGGTAACCCGTGCTTCTCCATGCTGCGCAGGAACGCGTCGTGCTTCTGGCGCCCGTTGAAGCGGCGAAGATCTCCGTGGACGGCGCCGATTCTCGTGTGACCGAGCGAAACCAGGTAGTCCACCGCGCTCTCGCCCACGGAACTGTCGAAGTTCGTTACGATGCGGTTCGGCTCTCGCTTCGTCTCCACGTCAGTGTCGAAGATCCCGATGCAGTACCCTTCGTCCACGAGTCGCTCGATCGACGGGTATTCCTCGGGGAAGCCGACGAAGATTCCCGCCTCGACCCGGCCCTGCTGGAACATGGAGGCCACCTTCGAGTCCACTTTTGGATCCTCGATGTCGAAGACGAGGGTCACCAGGGTGTGGAACCCCCGCAACGACGCCCGGGAGAGCAGGCAGCGCAGGATGTAGTCGAGGTCGTGCGGATCCTGGAGGTCCTGCGTGCTCGTCGGCGATCCGGTGGAGATGAAGAGCCCGATCGTGTTGGACTTCTTGCCCGTGAGGAGTTGCCCAGACAGCTTTGGGGTGTAGCCGAGATGCCGGATCGCGTCCATGACGCGCTCCCGAGTTTCGGGCCGCACCACCTCGGGACGGCTCAGGACCCGGCTCACGGTGCTGCGGGAAACGCCGGCGGCGCGGGCAACGCGAAAGCTGTCCACGGAGTTGCTGGCAGCAGGCATGGTCTCGCTTCGTTCTCCTGCACCCGATCAGCGGGGCTGATAGTCGCCACGGGCGGCGATGCACACGTGTGCAGGCTCGTGAGCAAGTGTCATCGTCGTCCGCGCAGTTGTCAACACCTAGCGTCGTGGCTTCAAGCCGAACGCCTTCCAGATCCGCCCGATCGTCGACTTGTTCAGCCCGCTGCGCTGGGCCACCTTCGCCCGCGACCAGTGGGTAGCATTCGCCGGCTTCGACTCCAGGGTGGCTGGCCGTGCATGCGGGGGATCTTGCAAGAGCAGCGGCAAGCCATCCGCCCTGACCCTGATGATCCTGCGACCGCAGCGGACAGCTGGCAGATCACCGGAGGCGACGCGTCGGGTCGGAGCCCTACTGTCTGTTCGCCAAGACGCCCTGTCGGGGACCGGTCTTCCCGGGTCGGAAACCCGGCCGCCGCCCGCTCTGCGGCAAGAGCCGAGACGTTGTACCCCTGGCAACCCCAACTCGGCAGCATTCCGATGCCGATCCAGGAAGCCCTGCGCACCTCCGAATTGGAGCGCAGCTGGTGACCTCCTGACAGCCAACAAGACGAGGCGTAGCCACGCCGCCAGCACGGCGGCGCCTCCCCTGCCCTCTTGACAGCGGGTCCAACATAACGTCAGATGCGATTGTTCGTCGCCGGGTCCGGACCGATCCGGCCACCGACCTCCAAGGCATCGAGAACCGAAACCTCGTCCGGTTCGAGCGTGAAGTCGAACAGATCGAAGTTCTCGACCATCCGGTCTTTGTGGGCCGTTCTGGGGATGATGATGCGGCCATGCTCGAGGTGCCATCGCAGGGTGATCTGTGCCACGGTCTTGTCGTGCCTGGTCGCGATTGCGTTGACTTCGGGTGTGTCCACGAGGTCGCCGCGTGCGATCGGGCTCCAGGCCTCGACCCGAATCCCTGCGTGAACGCTCCGCTCCTCGGTTCGCTTCTGCTGCAGCCGTGGATGGAGTTCGATCTGGTTGACCGCGGGGACCGTAGAGCTCTCCGCCGCCAGGCGGTCGAGATGGTCCGGGAGGAAGTTCGAGACTCCGATCGATCGGGCGAGACCCTGCTCGGCGAAGCTCTCCAGTGCGTGCCAGCTGTCGACGTACAGGCCGCGTGCGGGAGTCGGCCAATGGATGAGGTACAAGTCGACGAACGGCAACCCGAGCTTCTCCAGGCTTGACTCGATCGCCTGCCTCGACAGGCTCGCCGCTTGATCGGCGGGGCGTTGCTTGGTCGTGATGAACAGTTCTTCGCGTGGGATCCCGGACTCTGCGATGGCTTCGCCGACGGCGGCTTCGTTGTCGTACCCGGCCGCAGTGTCGATGTGGCGGTAGCCGACCTCGAGAGCATCAAGCACGACCTTCTTCGTGGACGCTGGATCGACCTGGAAGACTCCGAAACCCACTTGCGGAATGCTGGCGCCGCTGTTCAGGCTGATGACAGGCGAGTTCTGCATGGTCCTTCTGCTTGTTCAACACTGGTATTCGAGGCAGTCGGGCCCTGCCTGGCAGGGGCCGACCCTGGCGGTGGTCCTATGGCACTAGGTAGCCGGCAGCGCGGTAGAGCTCGTACCACTCCGGACGAGTGAGTGCGACGTCAGCTCCCTTGGCGGCCGCGGTGACCCGCGCCGGCGTGGTCGTGCCGAGGACTACCTGCATCTGCGCCGGGTGCCGGGTGATCCAGGCCGTCGCGATCGCCTCGGCCGGCACGTCGTAGGACGAGGCGAGCCGGTCGATGACCGAGTTGAGCTCCGGGTAGTCCGGGTTGCCGAGGAACACTCCGGTGAAGAACCCGGCCTGGAACGGCGACCACGCTTGCACGGTGATGTCATGCAGCCGGCAGTAGTCGAGGACGCCGAGGTCGCGACTGACCGACTGCTCGAGAGCGGCCATGTTCATCGCCACGCCCTGGGCGATGATCGGGGCATGGGTGATCGACAGCTGCAACTGGTTGGCCACCAGCGGCTGGCTGACGTACTTCTTGAGCAGTTCGATCTGCGCCGGGGTGTGGTTCGAGACGCCGAACGCCAGCACCTTGCCGGCCGCCTCGAGCTCGTCAAAAGCGCGAGCGACCTCCTCGGGCTCGACGAGGGCGTCGGGCCGGTGCAGCAGCAGGATGTCGACGTAGTCCGTGCGCAGCGCCTCCAGCGATCCCTCCACCGCCTCGATCAGGTGCTCGTAGGAGAAGTCGAAGTACGGTCCGGACGGCGCGATGCCGGCCTTGGTCTGCAGGGTGATCTCCGAGCGCTGGGACGGCGTGAGCTGCAGCGCGTCCGCGAACCGGCGTTCACAGCCGTGGTCACCGCCGTACACATCGGCATGGTCGAAGAAGTCGATGCCGGCGGCCAGGGATGCGTCGAACAGTGCGCGCACCTCGGCGTCCGACTTGTCGTCGATGCGCATCATGCCGGTGATCACGGCGGGCACGGCGATGTCAGTGTGTGGAAGGGTGAAGGTCTTCATCGTGAACTCCTGGATTTGTGGCTCAGGTGATGGTCAGGCCGCGTCAGAGAGCAGTGACATCTCGTCGCTGCTGAGAGCGAGGTCGACCGCCCGCGCGGAGTCTTCGATGCTCTCCGGGCGCGAGGCGCCCGGAATGGGAATCACGACAGGCGCCAGCTGTAGCTCCCAGGCGAGCGTGATTTGTTGAGGGCTCACCCCATGCTTCGCCGCGAGCGAGGCGAAAGCCGAGTGGCGATCGCCGAGAGCAGCGGCGTTCCGGATCCCGCCCAACGGACTCCACGGCAGGAATGCGATGCCGAGCTTCGCACAGTGCTCAAGCTCGCGAAGACTCGAACGGTGGGACGGGGAGAACTGGTTCTGAACGGACACCAGTCGCCCGTCGAGCACTCCGATCGCCTCGTCGATCTGCTGGACGCTGGCGTTGGAGATCCCGGCCAGCTGAATGACGCCCTCGTCCAGAAGATCGCGGAGGGCGCCGACCGAGTCGGCGTAGGGCACGTGCGGGTCAGGACGGTGGAACTGGTAGAGCCCGATCGCCTCCACTCCGAGCCTCTTCGCGGAGGCCTTCGCTGCCGCCTTGAGGTATTCGGGGCGACCATCCTGGGTCCAGCTTCCGTCGCCCGGGCGCAGGTGCCCGCCCTTCGTCGCAACGAGCACCTCGCTGGTGTCGCCGCCGTAGCTTCTCAGAGCCGTGGCGATCAGCTCCTCGTTGTGCCCGACTTCACCGGCGTGCAGGTGGTAGGCGTCAGCGGTGTCGATCAAGGTGACGCCGGCGTCGAGGGCCGCGTGGATCGTCGCCACCGATCGCTCGGCGTCCGGGCGGCCCTCGATGGACATCGGCATGCCGCCAAGCCCGATCGCGCTCACAGCACGGGCACCGATCGTACGTAGGATCATGAAGCAACCTCCGAGAGAAGAGGCACGGACCGGCGGACCGCACTGCAGTCAAGATAGGCCGGTGATAACTTAGAAGTCCAACAAGTCCATCTCATCTATTTCAGAAGCCGGACCGATCGATGGATCTTCGCCAGATGGAGTACCTGGTGGCGCTCGCCGACGAGCAGCACTTCACCCGGGCAGCGGCGGTCTGCGGCGTGTCCCAGTCCGGTCTCTCAGCCGCCATCCGAGGCCTCGAGCTCGAGCTGGGGGGCCAACTCTTCAGCCGCACAACCCGCCGGGTGGAGCCCACGGATGCCGGCCTGGCGTTGTTGCCTTACGCACGAGAGGTGCTGAGCCAGGCCAGCGCGGGCCGCGATGCGGTCGTTCGGGTTACCCGCGAGCTCTCCGGACAGCTGCGCGTTGGGGCCGAACAGTGCCTCGGTCTCGTGGACGTTCCTGCGCTGCTCGAGAGGTTCCACCGCCGCTACCCGCAGGTGGTCATCCATTTCACCCAGGCTGGGTCCTACGACCTGCTCGACATGGTGCGAGCGGGCGAACTGGACGCGGCCTTCGTCGCCAACTCCGACCATCTCGGCACCCTGAGCCGGGTGGAGATCGGCCGCCGGCCCATCCTGCTGCTGTGTCCGCCGGGCGATGCGCTCGCCTCGCAGGGCAGTGCGAGTTGGTGTGATCTCGACGGACGCGACTATGTGGATTTCCACGAATCCTGGGCAGTGCGTTCGATCAATGACGAACTGTGCAGGAGCCACGGGATACATCGCCGCGTGCGTTGCACGGTCAACGACATCCACACGCTTCTGGACCTGGTGCACCGAGGCCTCGGTGCTGCGCTCGTCCCGCAGACGATCGCTGCCAAGCCTCAGGCAGCCGGACTGGCGGTGTTGCAGCTTCCGCCCGACAGAATGACCGAATGGGTGGTCTCTGCCGTGACCGCGCCGACAAACGCTGAAACGGCGGCCGCCGTGCACCTCCTGGAACTCGTCGCGAGCTAGCGTCGGTGAATCTTGACCGCTGGCGGTCAAGCGGTGCGGCTGCGCTCAACGTCGACCCACCTTTGGGTCGCCGAAGACCGCATCACCGCAGCGGTCAGTTCCGTGGCGCGCCGGCCGTCCTCGAATGTCGGCATGCCCAGCCGGCTCTCTCCCTGCGCCGAGGCGTAGACATCGCCGACCAGGGCGTTGAAGCAGTCCTGGTAGCCCTGAGGATGCCCGGCTGGCAGCACCGTTAGCCGACGCGCTTCGGGTGATGCGGATCCCGAGCCGCGCTGGAGCAGTTCGACGCTGTCCCGCCTGCCAAGCCACAAAGTATCGGGAAGTTCCTGGTCGAACGACAATGACGCGTCGCCGGCGTCGATGGAGAACCAGAGCCGGTTCTTGCGGCCAGGCGTCACTTGGCTTGCCACGAGCGAGCCGATCGCCCCCTGGTCCGTCCGGAAGATGAGGGTGGCTGCGTCCTCTGTGCTGACAGGGACCGGGGTGCCGGCGACAAGCCGCTCCGGTATCGCTGTCTTGAGGATGGCGGCAAGTGCGGCGATTCGATGGCCGGTAGCGAATTCGACGAGGTCACACCAGTGGACGCCGATGTCGGCGAAGGTCCGCGACGCACCGCCCAGGGAAGGGTCGATCCGCCAGTTCTGGTCGTGCGGGTCAGCCAGCCAGTCCTGGAGGTAGGACCCGTGGATCAGGTGAACCTTTCCGAGGTTGCCGCTGTCGAGACGGGCTCGCGCTTCCTGAACGCTGGGGTAGTAGCGGTAGACAAAGGGCACGGCGCACACGACGCCGGCCCGGTACGCGAGCTGGCTGAGTTCCGTTGCGTCCTCCAGCGACGTCGCGAGCGGCTTCTCGCATATCACGTGCTTGCCGGCGGCGATCGCCTTACGGGCGAGGTCGGCGTGGGTGTGGTTTGGGGTGCAGATGTGCACCACGTCGACGGCGGGTGATTCGATCAGCGCCTCGGCCGAAGGAGCCGCCCACTCAGCGCCCACGCGCCTCGCGATAGCGTCCACGCCCTCGGCTGAAGCGTCCGCGATGGCGCTGAGCCACCCTCCGGCGTTGCGTACCGCACGTGCGTGCACCTGCCCGATGAAGCCGGCGCCGATGATGCCTGAGCGGAGGCCGCTGCGCTGGCTGACGGCCCGCCCGCCGAAGGTGAGAGGGGTGGAGGTGCTGGGATCGGCATTCATCCTTTGCTCCTGTCGTGGTGCGGTTCGGGTGAGGGACGGCTACCGCCGCGTTCAGTGAGGCTCATGGCCGGTGGTGCCGCTACCGGGCGATGCGTTCCTTGATCTCCAGCAGCAGGCCGAGGGTGTCGGTGGTGTCGTAGTAGGTGTAACGCTCGTAGCCCTTGTCCTCGAAGAACGTCAGCGGGAAGCCGAGCCCCTCCATCACCTGGATGTCGTGGTCGAGTCCGTCGGGGATGTGGATCGACATGAAGCAGACGCTGGTGCCGTGCTTTGCGAGGTGGTCGCTCCACGGGTTCGGATCGCCGCCGGGAAGGGGCTGGACGATCTCGAACCAGAAGTTCTGAGTGTAGAAGTTCACCACCTTCATCGGCGTTCGGGGGTCGGGAGTCCCCTTGTACTGCTTCCGCGGTGTGACCGTGAAGGGCACATGCTTGTCGGCGTCCGCCGAGACGGGCCACTGGCTCTCCGGGACGGGACCCTCCTCGAAGACGGCGCGGAACGCCGCGGCAGTCTTGTCGGCGTCCGTCGTGACGATGCCGAACTTGATGATTCGTGAGCTACCGATGTGGTCTGCCATGACCGTTGTTTCCTTTCTCGTGCAGGCTGGCGCCTGTCAGTTGGTTGGGTTCTCCAGGCCGGCTGACGTGCCGGTGCTGGCGAGAATCCGCGTCCACACGTCGTCGGGAATCGGGAAGCCCGCCCAGTCCAAGGTCTGCTGTATCCGCTCGGGACGCGTGACTCCCACCACGGTGGAGGTGATCCTGGGCTCACGGAGCGAGAACTGCAGGGCCGCAGCACCGAGGGGGATCCCAGCTTCGGCGCAGATCCTGCTGAGGGCGTCCGCGTGCTCCCGGGTCTCCGGGTTCATCGGGTGGTAGGCGTAGGTGTCGTAGGTGTCGACTCCCTTCGCGAGGACGCCGCCGCCGAACGGCGCGCCCTGCAGGACGCCGATGCCGTGCGTGTGTGCCCAATCCAGAAGGGGCTCGGCCGACCGGTCGAGCAGCGTGTAGCGATTGTGGGTGAGGACGGCCTCGAAGACGTCCGTGCGCAGGAACTGCAGCAGCATGCCCACCGGTCCGCCGGCGACGCCGAGGTGCGCCGCGATGCCTTCGTCGCGAAGCCTGACCAGCTCGGCCACCGGCCCGCGCGGTGCCATCGCCTCGGCGAAGCTGATCCGCTCCGGGTCGTGGAGGTGCAGCAGCTGCAGGCTGTCCACGCCGAGTCGCTCCAGCGAGCCCTCCACCGATCGACGGACGGCGTCCGCGTCGAACCGGCCGTCCACCGGGTCGACTTTGGTCTGCAGGATCCAGCCGGACGGCAGCCCGCCGGCCCGGGCGATCGCCTTCCCGATCCGGCGCTCGGACTCGCCGTCGGAATAGCCGGCCGAGGTATCGTACAGGTTCAACGGCGAGTCGAACGCGGCCAGCACCGTCTCGACGGCCCGGTCCTCGGGGGTGTCGTAGCCGAACAGCTGGGGCACCGAGCCGAGGCCGCCGGAGCCGACACCGATCGGCGAGACCTCGAGGCCGGTGCGGCCGAGTGGACGGCGCTGCCGGGGGTCGAAGACTGTGGTCATCGCCGTCACCCGATCGGGTAGTCGACGTAGGCGAACCGCGCCGAGTCCGGCGCCCAGGAGTTCACGTTGAGGCTGCCCTGGCCGCCGAACAGGTCGATCCTCAAGGACTCGTTGCGGGCGAGCGGGTCGGTGAGGACGACCTGGACGGGCCTGTTCGCGGGGTGTCCCAGGGTGTCCGGGGGGAAGGAGATGTAGACCATCCGGGTCCCGTCCGGGGAGAGATGCGGGAACCAGTTGACCCGGTCGTCACCGGTGAGCTGCTCGATGCCGGTGGCGTCGGGACGCATCCGGAACAGCTGGGCGTGTCCGGGACGCTCGGAGTTGCGTTCGGCGTTGAAGTACACCCACGCGCCGTCAGGGGAGAACTCGGCGCCGTCGTGGGGCTTTGCCGAGTCGGTGAGCGCGGTGGTGACGCCGGTTTCGAGGTCGAAGGCGTAGATGTTGTAGACAGCGCCCTCGGCGCGGGCCGCGCCGCCGATGTGCAGCAGCACCCGTCCGTCGGGGGAGACCCCGTGGAGGTAGTGCGCCATCAGACCGTCGTCGTCCCGGGTGACCCTGACCGCTTCGCCGCCGGCGAGCGGCATCCGGTAGATGTGGCCGTCCTCGCTGGTCGCGAAGATGTGCTCGCCGTCCGGGTCGAGGACGTGGTCGTTGTTGAAGTCTGCCACCGAAGTCTCGATGCGGGTCACCACGCCGTCGACCCAGCGGTGCAGCCAGCCGTCCTCGTTGAACACGATCGAGCCGTCCATCGCCCAGTTCGGCGCCTCGAAGACCGCCACGTCCGACTCATGGACCACCCGGTCCGTCCCGTCGAGTTCGACGATGTGCAGCCTCGATCGCTGACCTGTTTCGAGCTGTCTCCACTGTGGCACGGGTGTTCCTTTCGTCTGTCCTGGGTGGTGCCGCGGCCTCAGGCCCGCGGCAGCTGGTTCGTCCTGGCCACCTGCGCGTACCAGTGCGCGGTGTCCTTCCAGATCCGCTCTTGTGTGGGGTAGTCCACGTAGAACAGGCCGAACCGCCTACTGTGGCCCCACGCCCACTCGAAGTTGTCGGTGAGGGACCACGCGAAGTAGCCCTTCACCGGCGCGCCCTCGTCGATGGCGCGGCCCAGGGCCCCGATGTGTGCGGCATAGTAGGCGGTCCGCTGCGGATCGGCGATCTCCTCACCGGGCCGGTACTCGTCGTCGAAGGCCGCCCCGTTCTCGGTGACGACCAGGTTGAGACCGGAATAGGCCCGGTGCAGACCCACCAGCAGCTCGGTGAGGGCCTGCGGCTCCTGGTTCCAGCCCATGGCGGTCAGCGGGCCGGTGGGGGGAAGGAACTCGATCGTCTCGGTGCCGGGCCATGCCCCGGTCCACGCGGTGGAGTGCGCCTCCTGCCAGGTGGGCGTCCGGGCGCCCGGAATGCGACGGACGGTGGACGTGGAGTAGTAGTTCACGCCGAGGAAGTCCAGCGGCTGCCGGATCTCGGCGAGGTCGCCGTCGCGGACGAATGACCAGTCCGAGACGTGCGCGGTGTCGGCGAACAGCCGCGGGTCGTATGCCCCCTCGAGCATCGGCCCAAGCCAGACGCCATTGGCGACCCGCTCGCACTGCTGGACCGCCGCCAGATCTTCGGGCGAATCGGACGCCGGCCGCAGCACCTGGAGGTTCAGCGTCACCGACACCCGGGCGTCCGCGCTCGCCGCGCGGATCGCCTGCGCGCCTAGCCCGTGCGCCAGGTTGAGGTGGTGCGCGGCCGCCAGCGACGCCGGGTGGTCGTGCAGACCGGGGGCGTGCTCCCCGTCCGCGTAACCGAGGTAGGCGACGCACCACGGCTCATTCAGGGTCGTCCAGGTGGGGATCCGGTCGCCCAGGGCCTCCACGACCGTCGAGACGTAGTCGGCATACCGCAGGGCCGTGTCGCGGCTGGGCCAGCCGCCGGCGTCCTGGAGGTATTGCGGCAGGTCCCAGTGGTACAGCGTCGCGTACGGCGCGATGCCGGCCTCGCCGAGCGCGTCGGCCAACCGTCGGTAGTAGTCCAGTCCAGCCTGGTTGACGACGCCGGGCGCCGGCTGAATCCGTGGCCACGCGATCGAGAAGCGGTACGCCGAGACGCCCAGCTCGCTCATCAGGGCGATGTCGTCGCGGTAGCGGTGGTACTGGTCGACCGCCACGTCGCCGGTGGTGCCGTCCTTGATGCGGCCGGGTGTGTGGGTCATCGTGTCCCAGATGGACGGCGTCCGCCCGTCCTCACCGACCGCACCTTCCACCTGGTAGGCGGCCGTTGCGGTGCCCCAGACGAAGTCGGGTGGGAAGCTCCTGCTCGATGCCATGGTCTCTGCGTCCTGTGCTCGTGCGGTCAGCGGTAGGACTCGAGCGTCTCGAGCATGACCTTCAGGTCGTCGACGCAGTCGACGTAGGCGTACTCACCTGAAGCGTCGCCGTACTTGCCGCGCTGGACGGTCGGCCAGCCGAACTGCTCCTGCAGCGCGTCGAGGCGTCCGGTGGTGTCGGTGACGTGGAAGGCGAGGTGGTGGACGCCCTCGCCGTGCTCGTCGAGGAAGTCCTGCCAGGCGGAGGCCACGCCGTTGGGCTGGATGATCTCCAGCTGGGTGGTCGGCGAGATGTCGAGGAACGCCATGGAGCAGCTGGCGTCCGGCGCGGGATTGCCGTGGTAGGTCGTCCCGGTCACCTGGTAGTCGCCGGCTCCGACCGTCGGCGGGACCGGCACTCCGAGGAGTTCGGCCCACCGGGTCTTCACCGCCTCAAGGTCGCGGACGACGAGGGCCACCTGGGTGACGAGGTTGGTTCCGAGCGCGGTCATGTGTTCTCCTTGGTGGCTTCCTTGGCCGTGGGCCGAGGTGGGACGGTCTGTGGGGGCGGTAATCGGGCGGTCGTTACCGGGTCGGTCAGGTCACTTCAGCGCCCCGAACGCCATGCCACGCTCGAACTGCTTCTGCAGGCTGATGTAGGCGACGACCTCCGGGATCGCGGTAAGTACGGCCGCGGCGAGCACCTTGGGCGTGTCGTCGTTGTACTGGCGCTTGAAGAACTCGGGCAGCAGGGTGACGGTCCCCATGTTGTCGTTGATCAGGAACATCTTGGGCAGCAGGTAGGAGTTCCACGCGTTGATCAGCACCAGGATGCAGATCGCGACGGCGATCGGGCGGGCCAGCGGGATCAGGACGTACCAGAAGGTCTTCCAGGTGGAGGCGCCGTCGATCCGCGCGGCCTCGAACAGCGCGTCCGGGATGCCGTCGACGAACGCGCGGGTGATCAGCGTGGTGAACGGGATCTGAAGTGCGGCGATCGGCAGGATCACCGACCAGAAGCTGCCCAGCATGCCGAGGCGGACGGCGGTGACGTACAGCGGCGCGATCAGCACGACCTCCGGCAGCGTCAGCGCGGCCATCATCAGCCAGAAGTACACCTCCTTGCTGCGGATGCGCAGCTTGGAGAAGCCGAAGGACGCCATCATCGTGAACAGGTACACCAGGGCGATCGAGCAGGCCGCGATGATGAACGAGTTGAGGAAGAACCGCCCGAAGCCCGGCACCTGCAGGACCGCGAGGTAGTTGCCCCAACCGCGTCCCTGCAACGAGCGCTGGACCATGGTCACGATCGGGATCAGGAACGGGATCATGGCCAGCGTCACGGCGAGTTGCAGCACCAGGCGCTGCGCGCGGGACCGGATCTCAAACATCTTGCGCTCCCGTCTCCGCCGGGGCGAGCCTGCGGGCCTTCATCCGGGCGGGACGGTCCCGGCCGGTGGTGTTCATGAGGACGGAGACAACCACGGCGATCACCAACAGGATCATCGACAGGGCGCTGGCGTAGCCGAGGCTGCGCGACTGGCCCGAGACCTCCGAGTAGATCATCGTGCCGAGGAACTCCGACGAGTGCGCTGGGCCGCCCTGGGTGAGCAGCCACGGGTTGTCAAACAGCTTCAGCGCGGTGATGAAGTTCAAGATCGCCAGCGAGACGGTGGTGGCTTTGACGTTGGGCAGGATGATCGACCACAGGATGCGCAGATTGCCCGCGCCGTCCAGCCGGGCGGCCTCGAGCATCTCCTGCTCGATCTGGCTCATGGCGGCGAAGTAGAGCAGGAACCCGAAGCCGACGGCTCCCCAGCACTGGACCAGCGTCACCACCATCAGCGAGGTGGACGACTGGCCGATCCAGCCCTGCGCCAGCCCGCCCAGGCCGAGTAGGTCAAGGATGGCGTTCGCCGTACCGTCCGAGCTCCACACCTGGATGTGGGCCGGAGCCATGATGGCCGGGGCGATCACGACTGGGACGAAGACGATCACCTTGTAGAGCGTCGCGAACTTCAGCCCCGAGTGCATGGCGGTCGCGAAGGCCACCCCACCGACGACCTGGACGGCGAACACGACGACGAAGAACACTATCGTGTGCCAGATCGCCGACCAGAACACGGGTGAGTCGAAGGCCTTGGCGTAGTTGTCCCAGCCCACGAAGGTCATCTTCGACGTGCCGCCCCTCCACGAGAAAAAGGAGAGGAAGCCGGAGTAGAAGATGCAGTAGTAAATGAGCCCGACCGACAGGACGAATCCGGGAGCCAGCCAGGCCAGCCCACCCGGCCGGAGGCGGGACTTGCGCCCACCTCGCGGCCGGGTCTCCACAGTGGAGGCTGTCAAGGCAGTACGTCCCTACTTGCCGACGGTGGAGGCTTCGGAGGAGTCCTGCAGCGCCTGGGCGATGTCCTCGATCGACGTGTGGACGGTCGGGTCGAGAACCTGCTGCACGGCCACGACGATCGCCTTCAGGGTCGTCTCGGTGGTTTGCCACTGCCGGGTCTGTGTCGTCGACGCAGACTTCTGAAGCAGCGTCGCGATGGCCGGCTGCTGCCGGGTCGGGTCAACGAGCTTGATCGACGTCCAGTCAGGCTCGACGCCCTTCAGGCCCGGGATGAGATCGATGGCGTTGGCGACCATCTGCTGGCCGTTTTTCGACATCGTCATCCAGGCGACGAAGGTTTGCGCGGCGCCCACGTTCTTCGAGTCCTTGTTGATGGCCAGGCCGTAGTCGGCCTCACCGAACACCTGGGAGCCGTTGCCCTTGGCCGCGACGTCGGGGAAGTCCAGGGGAAGCTGGACGAACGGCGTCGGGTTGGAGACACCAGCCGACTCCATGGCCGTCTTCGCCGACTCCAGACCCGAGTACTGGGCGTACCAATAGCCCATCTGGACCATAGCGGCCTTGCCCCTCATGAACTCCTCGTTCGCCAGCGGGTACTGCCCGGCGTCCAGGACGTTCTTGGAGATGATGCCGTCGTCCTTCATCTTCTTGATGATGTTCAGCACCTCGATGCCCTGGGGGTCGTTCCACTTCGCGTCACCGGTGGCCGCCTTCAGGAACCAGGCCGGGTCGACGGAGTTGGCGATCGAGTGGAAGAACTCGGTCGGGAAGGTGTCCTCGCCACCGGCGCCCATTGTGAAGCAGATCTTGCCGGCAGCCTGGATCTTCTTGCAGGCCGCGACCCAGGAGTTGTAGTCGGTCGGCAGGTCGGCGCCAGCCGCGGTGAAGATGTCGGCGTTGTACCACAGGAAGCCGGCCGTCATGCCGCCCAGCGGGAGCGCGGTGAGCTGGCCGTCGGAGTTGGTCAACTGCTGCAGGTAGCCGGTGCCGAACTTGTCCTTCCAGTCCGCGCCGAGGGTCTGCTGCGCGAGCGTGCTCGGGTCGAGGGCGAAGCCGCCCCAGGTGTCGGGCGAGCCGCCGGCGGGGGAGATGTCGTACACGTCCGGGCCGGTGCCCGACTCCAGCGCCGGCGTGATCGCGTTGCGGTAGTCGACGTTCTCGTAGTTCTTGTAGGTGACCTTGATATTCGGGTACTCCTTGTTGAACGCCGCGATGTACTTCTCGGCGACAGGAGTGTCCGGCGTCCAGCCCCACCAACTGACCTCACCGGACGACGCCGGGGTCACCGCACCGGCTGTGGTGTCGGTGCTCGCTGCGCTGCCGCAGCCCGTGAGGCTGAAGAGGAAGACGGATGCGGCGGCTGCCGCAACCACGCGTTTCTTCATCGGTTGCTTTCCTTTCGGTTGTCCGGCGCTTCCGCGCCGCTGTGCCCGTGGCTCACCCGCGTCAGCGCAGTAACCAGCACGTGTCGCTCGGTCCGGAGTCGTTCTGTCCTCGCGGCACCGCGATGAGGCTCCTCCCACTGGAAGCGCTTCCACTTCGTTTCCGCAACGTTAGGCGTCGGTCCGACCGGTGTCAAGAGGCTCGCTGGAACCGCTTCCAGTGGTGAGCGTGGCGTTACCGGATCGTTATGAAGTCGGCCGTGGAGGGTGTGGACAGGGCAGGGCTCCGAGTCAGGCCGAATCGCGGACGACGAGTTCGGTCGGGAGGATGCGGGGAGTCTCGCCCCACTGGCGCGTCCTCAGGAAGCCGAGGAGCATGCTGGCCACCTCGCCCGCCATCTCCGAGACCGGCTGGGCCACCGTGGTCAGGTTGGGCAGGACGGCGGTGGCGGTGCTGGTGTTGTCGAAGCCGACGACCGCCACGTCCTCGGGCACGGACTTCCCCGCACTGGCGAGCCCCTGCAGCACGCCAACGGCGATCGCGTCGGACTGGGCGAAGACGGCATCGACGCGGGGATCGGCGACCAGTGCCGCTGCGGCGTTGATGCCGGATTCGGGATCGAAGCTACCGTAGAGGTACGGTCCGGGCTCGACACCTGCGTCGGCGCAGGCCCGCATGAAGCCTTGGCGGCGGTCCTCGACCGACGGCACTCCGGCCGGGCCACCGACACACGCGATCCGCCGACGTCCCTTGTCGAGCAAGTACCTGGTGGCCTTGTAGCCACCCTCCACGTTGTCGATGTCGACGTAGGGCAGCGAATCCGGCCGTGGGGGTCTGCCGAAGAACACCGTCGGGAGGCTCGACGCGGCGATGACCTCCTCAACCTCCGGATTGCTGTGGAAGGACGTCACCACCATCCCGTCCACGTTGCCGGCATTGAGAAAGCTGCCCAGCTTCGCGATCAGGTCCTCGGGATCCATCAAGACGAGCAAGGGCTGCAGGCCCTCCCTCCAGAAATCCACCGAGAGCCGGCTGATCACCATGGCCAGTACGGGGTCGAAGAAGATCCTCGACGGATCCTCCGGAATGACCAGCGCAACGGCGTCCGTCCTGTTCCTCGCCAACGTCCGGGCCGCCTGGTTCGGGACGAACCCCAACTGCCGAACCGCTTTGTTGACCGCCTCGATCGCCTCCCGGGACGCGACTCCGCCGTTCAGCGCCCGCGAAGCGGTCGAGCGGGCCACCCCGGCCAATCGAGCCACTTCGTCCAGGGTCACGGGCGGGAGGTTTCCGCTGGGATCGGTCATGATAGCTCGCTCTGATGGGTCGTGGAACCGCTTCCAGACAATAGCGCACGCGCACGGCGTGATGCCGCTTCGGCCACGTGCGGGGCGTAGGGTCTCGGGCCATGGGCAGCCTTGACTTCACCCTCACCGACCAAGTCGCGATGGTCACCGGTGCGTCGCGGGGGATCGGGCACGACCTGGTTCTCGCGCTCGCGGACGCCGGTGCGCGAGTCGTCGCTGCGGCGCGTGCCGTGGACGATGTCGCCGCTGTCGTGGACGAGGTTCGAACGCGCGGTGGCGATGCGCTCGCGCTGGAACTCGACGTGACCGACGTGGCAGGATCCCGGACGGCCGTGGAACAGCTTGTCGCCACCACCGGCCGGATCGACGTGCTCGTGAACAACGCCGGGCTCGGCTTCAACCACGACGCCGTCGACGTCACCGAGGCCGACTGGGACGAGATGATGGCGGTGAACCTCAAGGGGCTCTTCTTCGTCACCCAAGCCGTCGCCCGACCAATGATCCAGCGCCGGCACGGACGGATCGTCAACCTGAGCTCTCAGGCCGGCCTCGTAGGCATCCCCAGGCACGCGGTGTACTGCGCCAGCAAGGGTGGCGTGAACATGCTCACGCGCGAACTCGCGCTGGAGTGGGCGCCCTACGGCATCACGGTGAACGCAGTGGCTCCGACGTTCATCCGCACACCGGGAACCGCCGAGAGGTTGGATGACCCCGGGTTCGCGTCCGACGTGCTCTCGCGCATTCCGGTCGGCCGGTTCGGCACGACGGACGACGTCGCCGCGGCGGTCGTCTACCTCGCGTCACCCGCAGCCGGGCTGGTCACCGGGACGGTACTCCCCGTGGACGGCGGCTGGACGGCCCAATAGCCGAGCCGAACTGGCGCCACTCAGCACCTCACGCGTCCTTCATTGCTCACGGCTCTCAGACGGGGGGTAGATCGCGGTGTCCGGACGTGCCGTCGCGACTCGTCGCGGAGATGCGGTCGCAGATGGGCGGTAACCAATCACGTCATCACCCCCCATCCCGAAACATCGCCCACCGCGAACTCCTGCGGGGGCGGCCATCCTCGTGCCTATCGCGACAACTGCTCATTCGCCGCGTGCAGTTCCACCTTCGTGGCCAAGTCGACGCCCTAGCCTCGATTGAGGTTCACCCCGAACCGTGGAGGGTTACTCTTTAGGCCGCTTCTCGGTTGAGAGCGGTGGTCTCGTAGGTGATGGGTGCCATCATGGCAGCGCTGCTGTGCCGGCGGGTGTGGTTCTAGAAGCCGTAGCACCACTCGAGCACGACGGCCTGGGCCTGCCGTATGTCGACGAACCGGTGCCGGGACAGGACTTCCCATTCCAGGCTGGAGAAGAACGCTTCGGCGGGGGCGTTGTCGAAGCAGGACCCGACCCGGCCCATCGATTGCCGCCCTCTTAGGCACAGCTTCATGAACGGTTACCACGCAGGTTGACCGGCGGTGACCGAGGGTTCCCGAACCGTCATCGGCTACCGGGCATACAAGGGTTGGTGACCGCGTTGGTCCGGGTCGTGTCGTCACGGAGGAGTCGGCAGGATTGAACTCGGTGGCGACAACCACTCCGTGGGCCTGGGAGAGGCGCCTGATTCGCGCAACGACTTGTTGCGCGAAGTCAGCGCTCAACTCTCGAGTGCGCGCTCAAGGTCGGCCTCGGACGGCAGCGCGGCCTCTCCGCGACGGGGAGCAGGTCGTAACTGGCGCACCGCGATCGGCTGGGAGTTGGTGGCCAGACGTATTTCACGAACCGATCGTTCTTGTCGGTGCAGAGCAGCAAACCCACGGTCGCCTGGTGCTGCGGGCGGCGGAGCTGGTCCTCGACCAGGCGCACGTACAGCTCCAGTTGGGCGGCATATTCGGCCCTGAACTTCCCTACCTTGAGTTCGACGACGACGTAGCGCAGTTGCTCGACGTGGAAGAACAGGAGGTCGATCACGAACTCCTCGCCTTCGATGGCGAGGGTCACCTGGCGTCCGACGAAGCTGAAGCCGGCGCCGAGTTCGCTGAGTGTGTGCTGGATCTTGTCGACCAGCGATTGCTCCAGTTCCCGCTCGGCATAGCCAGGCTCGATGGTGAGGAAGTCGAAGACGTAGGGGTCCTTGGTGAGTTGCCTAGCCTGATCGGACGCCTCGGGAGTGAGGACTCGGTCGAAGTTGGTCGGCGCGGTTCCGAAGCGCTGATGGGCGACGGTCTTGATGTGGTGTTCGAGAACCGCGCGGGACCAGCCGTTCGTGACGGCCTGGAAGGCATACCAGTTCCTGAGGTCAGCGTCATCCAACTTGTCGAGCAGGACCGTGATGTGACCCCAGGGCAGTTGGGCAACAGCTTGTTGCCCAAACTGATCCGGCGTTGTCCATGCGCGGGCGAAGGAGCGCATGTACTTCAGGTTGCGGACTGAGAAGCCGCCCGCGCCGTCGAACTCGGCTCGAAGGTCCGCCGACAGCCGGTCGATGACCCTGTCACCCCACTCAGCCTGCTCGGTCTGCGCCACGAGCACTCGCCCGATCTGCCAGTACAGGCTGATCAGTTCGGTGTTGACTCGACGCTGGGCCTGGTAGCGCGCCTGACGAACCCGCTCCTTCAGGTCGGCGAGCACACCTGCGTAGTCGCCGGGAACCTCGACACCAGTCACATCGACCACCCTGGCGATCCGGCTCGGACGGGTCGCGCGAGCGGTCCGTCGGTCCCGTGCCCACGCCTAGGCATCGCGTCAGACACGCTCATCTAGAGATCCCGAGCCGGTGATGGCCGGCCATCCGCGGGGTGTCTTCCTCGGGTCTGCGCGTTCGGACGTTTGACCCCACGCTTTCCCACCCGTCGGCGACGATGCGGTTGTCGACCAGTGCGATGGGGCCGGCCCCGCCTGCCACCGAGGCTGCGGGAAGGACGGCCTGGTTGATCGCCTTGGCAGCGTCCTCCAGCGCCAGGCGTGCTTGGTTTGCTCGTTCGCTGAGGAGTACCCCGGCGGGGTGATCGAAGGCCATGGTTTCCCAGTCGAGCTTGACGTGGCGGCGCTCGACCCCGGGCGGACGCAGGTTCGGACGCTCGTGCGCGACCCACAGCCCGCCCCGGTTCACCAACCAGGTCACGGCTCTGGCCTGCATCTCCCCAATCGTCGCGGCTGCGCTGATGGCGGATCGGAGGGCGTGGACTCTCCCGCGAAGTGTCAGCCTGGCCAGCGGTGGGCCGGTGAGGGCGTCGCGAACCGCCCTGACCGCTTTGTGGTGCTCGTACGCCCGTCCACCCAGTTGGAGTGTCGACGGCCAGGCTGCGGCTTCGCGCCAGGCCTTGGACGCGATGCCCATGAGGCGTGCCGTTTCGCGGCTGGCGTCGGGCTCGATGATGCGTCGGCGTGCGGCGTCGTGCATGGTGTCGGCCGTGGTCCGGGAGAGCAGCGCGAGCGTGGCCGCAGCGTCCTGCAAGGCGATTCCGGTGATGAGGTGGTAGTTGGTGAAGATCGGTTCGGCGGCACCGACCCACAGCTGGACGGCACCATCGACGGTGCCCGCGCTGAGCCGGGTGACGGTGAGGCGTTCGAGCGTGCTCACCCGCGCCTGCGGTGGCAGCAACGCGTCCAGTTCGGTCGCCTCGGCGATCTTCCACACGATGACGCCCGCACGTTCGTTGCCGGAGGCCCGGGCAATGTCGACGGTGGATCGAGCCGCAGCATGGAGCGCTGCCCGGATGCTGGCCTGAAGCCTGGCGCGTTGAGCTTGGCCGGCGTCCGCAACCACTCTTGGGGAACTGGCCACAACGTCGCCCAGTGCCCCGACCGTCAGCGCCAACGCCGTCACACTCGGGTCGGCCGCCGTCCCCGCTTGAGTTGGTCCACCGCGGCGCGGGGACCGCAGGAGGGCATAGAAGTCGGGGTGCTCCTCCGGGCGCGGATCGAGTGCTTCGAGGACGCGACTGGCGTTGGTCGCCAGTGGCATCCAGGCGAGCAGATGCTCGTCCAACTGAGCCGGGTTCTCATTCGGACGCAGGCCGGCGGCCTGTCGGTGCATGCGTCGCAGCAGATCATCAACGGTGGCCATCGCCGACCTGCTCACGTAGCGACCGCAGGGCTGCCCAGACGGCCAGCGGCACATGGTCGAGGACTTCGCCGAGCGTGGCCTCGGCGCAAGCAAGTGACTCGGACGGCGTCCCCTCGTTCGCCACGCAGGCCGGCCAGACGTCACCGAACATCGCCTGCAGATCAAGGCAACTGAGGCCGAGCAAAAGGGTGCTGGTGCTCTGATCGTCATCACCGAGAAGCCGATCGGTGGCATTGCGGATGTGTCCGAGAGCCTCAGCGAACGCGTCCTCGACGTTGCTCGCCCCGCGGTCAGGTGACGTCATCGCGGCACCCCTGGCGAATGACGCGGAGCTGCAAACAAGGCAGCCTGCTCGGCGCGGAGTCCGCGCGAGGGCGCCTCCGCCACGACCTCCCACGGGGCTTTCGTGGCCGCGATGGACGCAATGGGCTGGACGGTCCGTGCCCACTCGTCGACGAGGTCGTCCTCAAGATTCTGCGCGGGCCTGGTGTGGGTGAGGATGCGGTCCGCGGCGGCGATCACCCGCTGGCCCGTTGCGACAATCACGTCGGCAATCGACGTGGTCTCGGTCGTGGCGCGGGCGGCCCAGCCGGCCACGTAGTCGAAGGTGTACTGGCTTGTGTCGACGCCGTGTGCGCCAAGCACGGCGTAGGCGATGCTCTCGGCTTCGACCTCCCGCAACTCGCGCTGGGTGGCGTAGGTTTCGTGGTCCTTGGCGCTCATGGTCAAGGCATGGCCGATCTCGTGGCACAGCGACTTGGTAGCCATCAGGTCATCCACGTCCGGCCTGATCCGGATCTCCCGGGACGTGAAGTCGATCAACCCGTTCGCCGTCCCGCAGTCTCCGCGGACCACCGTGTAGCCCTCAATCGCGGCAAGCTCGGACAGCGAGTCCCACAGCCCAGGCGGCGCCTCACCGGTCAGCAGTTGCGGCGGCGGCGGTACTTGCACCTCCGGTGTCACCTGGCTGGCGTCAAAGACGCTCACCGGCTTCACGCCGACCATCTCGCGACGGAACCGCGGCTGCCCGGTCTCGTCCATCACCGGACGGCCCGCATGGTCGAGGACCGGTGTCTTGCGCAGGATCGGCGCCAGGACCTTGATGGCCTTCTCGCCCCGGCGAACGACATGGCCCTTCTGCTTCCACGCCCCGAAACCGGCCACCATCGTCGCCCCGGGACACTGAGCATTGATCAGCAGAACGTTCGAAAACGAGTAGGAATGCAGGCTCCGCGCCAAGCTCAGCCACCGCTGCCACGCCTCGACACTGCCCAGGTTCGCGACCTGCTCGGCCAACTGCGCGTGCAACTCCTCCAGAGTGTTCCGGCGCGCCTCGGCCCGCTCCTCGGGCGTCCATTCCGGCCGAGTCACCGCACTCACCACTCCTGCAGACGCAGTAGCTCGGCGACCAGTTCGGCCAGTTCTGCGTCCGATGCACCGGCGTTCCGGCGGTCGGCGAGCAGGTCGAGTTGCTCCTGCAACACCAACGGGAGATCGGCCGGGTGGAGACGGAGGTCCACACCCGCGTCGTCGGCAGCCTCCATGCGACACCTCCACAACCCGACACTGGGAAGAGCGGAAGCCCTTCACCAGTACAGGCAGATAGGAGGACCTTCCTTGGCCAGAAGTCGCCCGCGTGGTCGCATCATTCGGGCGCTCAACATCGCCGATTGCTGCGCCTGGCAACCCTCCACCGACCTCGAAGCCGGCCCGTCGGTAGTTCGTGCGAAGATGGCGTTCATGAGGACACGACCGCGCGAGGGGCTCAACCTATAGCCCCGGTCCGTCCTTCACCGAGGGGTCGCGGGCCGGGGCTCTGAACCCTCGGAGGCATCCGTGTCCCGTATGTCCCGCTTCATGTCCGTGTCGCCCGTGGCGACATCGCGCGTGTTGAAGTGCACGACCACACCGACGGCATGTGCGACCGTCCCGACCCCCGCGATCGCGACGCCCTGTGGCTCGAACGTGGCCACTGTCACTGGACTTGGCTCTGGGACGGCCGCGGCCTGTGCCCCTGCGAGCTGTGCCACGGCGGCGACGCCAATCGGCGTGAGCGCCGGGCGGATCGGCAGCGGATGCGGCGCGAACTGCGCGCCCGCTCATCGACCGGGATCTAAGTCCCAACCGAAAAGACCGACAGCGACGGCTCGCCCAATGACGGGTTCACGACCGTGGCCGACGTGGGTCCGAGCCGGACGGACTCTCGGCGGGTGGTTGCTCGCCCTGCAGACGTCCTGACCATACGGTCGAACGTCGGCTCCCCGGGCAAGTGGCTGCGTCAGATCTGAAGGGGAGCGATCACCGACTCCGCCCATTCCTGCACCTGGACGTCTCCGTCGACCACGAACTCCTGGCCCTTGGCAGCGGACTGGAAGTAGTCGTCCTTGATGCTGGCCTTGGTGTGGTAGCTGATCGAGGCGGGCTTCATCCAATCCAGAAGCCGCCATCGAGACTGCGCGAGCCCGGGCGCGGTGAGTACCCGGTCCTCGCGGTGGGCGAGGACGCCGGAGCCGGCGGCTTCGCTGAAGGTGAGGGGGTCGCTGGCCAGGTAGAGGGTGTTGTTCGGCAGCGGGTGCGGGTTCTCCGCGTGGGGATGCCACGGGTAGTCGCGGACCTGATCGCCCTGGACGATGGCGCCGATCTGCAGGTAGCCGAACAGGATGTGCAGCGTCGGAGCGCTTCTGACGTAACGCAGCCGGCCGTCGGCTGCGTACTCGGCCTGGCGGAACCGTCCGAAGAACAGGAACAGGTCACCGACTCCGACGCCTTGGTTCGCCAAGTGAGTCTGGGCGGCACCGGTCTGCCCAAAGGCCGGTACCCAGCCGTCAGCGCGGCCCGGCCGCAGATCCGGATCGAGGTGGCAACAACCGTCCGCCAAGGCCGGGTCGCCGCCAAGCGCCACGATCAAGTCGGAGTAACGAAGATCCTCGTGGCTGAGGTCAGCGAACCTGCATCCGGATTCATGGGTGGGGATGGGCAGCGAAAGCAGCGTCCCGTCGGGAAGGATCGGACTCGGAATGCGCCCGTACTGGGAGTCGAACCCCTTGCGGGACAAGACGATCTTCATCGTGAACCTCGGCATCCCCGGGCAGAGATGCTCGGCGTGTTTGCTGTAGTGCGGGAGTCGTCGAACAGCTCGGCCCACGGCCCATTGAGCAGCGCCTCGAGTTCGGCAATGGTCTCGGGTGAGTGGTTGGAGCTGTGGCCGCGACCGTGGTGCAGCCGCTGCTCCACCGGGTCGTAGGGCGCGTCCGCTCCGAAGTAGACGAAGTGGTCCGACAGCAGCACGTAGAGGCCGCTCAGGTCGTGATGCTTGCTGACCTCATCCTCGTCGTCACCGGCGGAGTGGGTGCACGGCGCAAGTTGGCGGGCTGTCGCCGGGTCATTACCGGTGTAGATCGCGTCCCCATGCCAAGCCGGATCAGCCGGAGTGAGACCCGTTCGACTCGGACGCTTCTCGGGATGCTCCTCGAAGTAGAACTCGAAGTCGAGGACGTCGGTCACCTGCATCGCGTACACGATTGACCGGCGCGGGCGATCCGACAGCGACGCGCCCGCCAGCCCGACCACCCAGATGTTCTGGCCGCGGACAAAGTCAGGATCGGCGGTTCGAAGCTCGCGGATGTCGACGTTCCCGGACTGCCGCAGCAGCCGGGCGCCCACCGACTTGCGGATCGCAGGCTTGCAGCACGCCAGAGTGCACACCCCGAAGAACGGGTTGGGAGCGAAACCAGAGTCGGTTGCGACCACGTAGCTGTACAGAACGTTGATCCGCCGCAGGGCGTCCCTCGAGTTGTCCTCGACCACGCCCCCATCTTGGCCCCTTGGGCTGACGGTCGGGCTCTCTTGGGACTCCGACCGTCCAGCCAAGCGTCGTCATGCGCCTGTGTCGTCCCGAGGAAAGCAACTGCAATTTGGCAATGGACTGCTCAACTCGATCCGCCTGCCTCGATCCGTTGATCAGCGTGCTCTCTCATCGCGCGTCCTCGAAGCCCTGTCGTGCGATAGCCCTGGCGGGAGATCGCGGCCTGAGCGTCGTCGAGCAGCGGGCCGACGCGCTGCAGAAGCTCGGCGGCATCGGTGAGGGCGTTCACGGCGTGAGCGACGGAGTCGACCGGGTCACGTCCGTCGTCCTCGCAGACGTCGTGCGTGGCGAGCGATCGCTCTAGCCCACGAGCGAGTTGGCCGAGCGCCTGGGCGAGGCCGTAGCCGCCAGCGCTCTGCAGGAAGCCGAGCACCCGGTAGACGACCGGGGCAGGTATGCCGTCGCCGCTGAAGATGGTGGCGTGGTTGATGCTGCGAATCGCCTCGTAGGCGGTCTGGGCGTCGAGTTCGATGCTGGTGCGATCTGTCATTGCCTCGCCTCCAGCGGGACGTCGGCGCGCCGGCGATCGGCCTTGAACCTCGGATCGAGAACCATCCTGGCGACCGGGCTGAGGCCCTCGTCGATGACGCGATGGTCCCCCAGTTCGTCGAGCTTCCGCGTCCACGCCTGATCGAGCGGTCCGGTGGTGTAGGTCAGAACCGCCAGAACGATGAGTGGAATGGCCGCCTCCCAGCGTCCGTGCTGGACGGCATCGAGCAGACCAAGACCGAAGACGACCGGCCGCAACTTCCACGAGAACGACATCAGCGGAGCTCGAGCAAGCCGGTTTGCGACCTTGCCTGCCACGGCCCTTGCGATCGTCCACGGCAGGCAGTAGATCTCGACAGCCAGAACTGTCCGAGAACCAAGGACCGGCAGCTGGCCGAACCCATGAGCGACCATCGCACTCACCTCGGCATCGGAGACCTTTCCAGCCCGGAGCGCGTTCAGCACCGACTCACTCACCAGCAGGACGCCGGGGCGCGGCACGGCGACGGCCCAGCCGACTGTCCTGCGACCTCTCGCGACGAAAACGCGGGGCTGGTTGCGTCCGCGCAGGGATGCGACCGGGACGATCGCCCGCAGAACCGCATCCCGATCGGCGACCGAGGCACACCGAGCCCCGAAAGCCAGCCACAGCACAAGACGCGTCCGGTAGGCCACGACGAAGACCACCCCGCCCAACAGAACGGCGGACGCGAACTCGCTGGCCGAGGCCGACAACACGATCCAGAACGCCGAACTAACGATCACCCCCGTGATCTGAGCGAGCGCCCAGCAGGCCCGCCAACGGACCGGGGTGCGGTTCATCACGCCACCGCCTCCGGGGCGACCTTGCTCAGCCTGGTCACTTCCCGGACGGACAGACCGCCGCACCAGTCGGCGACCGCCGTCAGGCTCAACCCCTCGGCCACCATCGACGCGATCAATGCCGCGGCCGCCTGCTCCGCCACCAGGACCGCAGCGTCCCGCTCGGCAAGCGCCGTCAGCACCGCGACTGCCGAGGCCTGGAGCCTGCGCTCCTGCGCCTCGCGATCCTTCTGCTTGATCGCCAGCGCCTCCTGCACCCGACGCCGGGCGACCTGCCTCATCGCCTGTCTGGACACCTGTGGTCCTCCTCCAGATCGCGCCAACCCTTCACCAGTAACAGGCAGATGAGCAGCGCTTCGGTGGCCAGCCGACGACGAGCAGATCGAGAGACCGTGTCTTCCCGGGCAGAGCGCTCCAGGCTTCCCGAGAAGTTAGTCGTCCTCAGGGTCTTCGAGGTCCGCGGTGATGCCTCGTCGGGCGAGACGCTCTTGGGCGTCGCGGACGATCTCGCCGAGCTTGGCTTCCAACTCGGCCTTCGGCGGCAAGATCGTCCAGTACTCGGCCACCACGATCCCGGTCTTGTGCATCTCGAGGAACTCCACCTGGTCCCGATCCGCTTCAGCGCACAGGATCAGACCAATCGGGGCGTCCTCGCCGTCTTGGCGTTCGTTGGTGTCCAGCCAGCGCAAGTACAGCTCCATCTGGGACTTGTGCGCGGGCCGGAACTTGCCCAGCTTCAGCTCCACCGCCACCAGTCGTCGTAGAGGCCGGCTGAAGAACAGCAGATCCAGGTAGAAATCGTCCTTGC
>DJWE01000058.1 GCA_002441465.1 Propionibacteriaceae bacterium UBA6238
TCGACAACGAGATCGACATGGCCGGCCTCGAGTCGATGGAGCAGGTGTCGAAGACCGCGATCAAACCGCAGGTGGATCGCTGGAACTTCCCGGACGGCCACTCGGTGATCGTGCTCAGCGAGGGACGGCTGCTGAACCTCGGCAACGCCACCGGTCACCCGAGCTTCGTGATGAGCACCTCGTTCACCAACCAGGTGCTGGCCCAGATCGAGCTGTTCACCAAGCCCGAGAGCTACCCGGTGGGCGTGTACACCCTGCCCAAGCAGCTCGACGAGTATGTCGCCCGGCTGCACCTCGCCGCGCTCGGCGTCCGTCTGAGCGAACTGAGCCCGGAGCAGGCCGACTACCTCGGTGTCGACGTGGCCGGGCCGTACAAGAGCGAGCTGTACCGGTACTGATCCCCCGCGCGGCCAGGAGGCGACATGCGACAGCAGGACTTCAACCTGATCACCACCACCAGGGACGCGGTGCTGCAGGTGAGCGCGCGGGGTCGGCTGATCCTGGTGCATCCGATGGCGAACCGGGGCACGGCGTTCACGATTGAGGAGCGCGAGCAGCTGGGGCTGTCCGGGTTGTTGCCGTCTCGGGTGACCACGATCGAGGAGCAGTTGCGCCGCACCTACGCGCAGTACTCGCGCTCCCCGTCGCCGCTGGCGAAGTTCATCCTGCTCTCCCAGATGCGCGACCGGAACGAGGTGCTGTTCTACCGGTTGCTGAGCGAGCACCTGGAGGAGATGCTGCCGGTCATCTACACCCCGACGATCGGGGAGGCGATCGAGCGGTTCAGCCACGAGTACGTGGGTTCGCGCGGATGCTTCCTCTCCATCGATCATCCCGAACTGGTCGAACAGTCGCTGCGGGACTACGAGCTGGACGCCGACGACGTCGACTTGATCGTGGTGACGGATTCGGAAGGGATCCTCGGCATCGGCGACCAGGGCATCGGCGGCATCCAGATCGCGGTCGGCAAGCTGGGTGTGTACACCGCGGCGGCGGGCATCCACCCGCGGCGGGCGATCCCGGTGGTGCTGGACGTGGGTACCGACAACCTGGGCCTGCTGAACTCCGACCTGTACCTGGGCGAGCGGCACGCCCGGATCCGGGGCGAGCAGTACGACGAGTTCATCGACCTGTTCGTGACCACGGTGACCAAGCTGTTCCCGAACGCCCTGCTGCACTGGGAGGACTTCGGCGCCGGCAACGCGCACCGGATCCTGAATCGGTACGCCGGGGAGGTCTGCACCTTCAACGACGACATCCAGGGCACCGCCGCGGTGGTGCTGGCCAGCGTGCTGGCCGCCGTCCGGTTGACCGGGACGCCGCTACCTCAGCACCGGGTGGTGATCTATGGGGCGGGCACGGCCGGGGTTGGCATCGCCGACATCATCCGGGAGGCGATGACCCGGGCCGGGCTTGCGGCCGAGGACGGGTACGCGCAGTTCTACGCGTTCAACAGCCGCGGCCTGATCGTGGAGGACGGAGCTCGGGTGCGCGACTTCCAGCGTCCCTACGCTCGCAGCCGGGCGGAGGTGGACGGCTGGGACGTCGCCAACCCCGAGCGGATCAGCCTCGCCGAGGTCGTTGCGGCCGTGCACCCGACGATCCTGATCGGCACCTCGGCCCAGCATGGCGCCTTCACCGAGGACGTGGTGCGCACCATGGCGGCGAACTGCGAGCGGCCGATCATCTTGCCGCTGTCGAATCCGACCAGCCGGTCCGAGGCGCACCCCGCCGACCTGCTGGAGTGGACCGACGGCCGCGCGCTGATCGCCACGGGCAGCCCGTACGGCACGATCAAGCACGGCGAGGTGTACCACTCGATCGCCCAGGCCAACAACGCGCTGATCTTCCCCGGTCTCGGTCTGGGCACCTCGGTCGTGCGCGCGCGGCGGGTGAGTGAGGAGATGATCTACGCCGCGGCGGACGCCCTCGCCGGGCTGGTCAACGAGTACCGACCCGGGGCGTCCCTGCTGCCCTCGATGAGCGACTTGCGCCTGGTCGCGGCCAGTGTGGCCAAGGCCGTCGCCGAAACCGCCGAACAACAAGGCCTGGCCCGCCGTCCGATGACCAACCCGATCCACGACATCTACCAGCGGATGTGGAAGCCCGAATACCCCGCGCTGGAGGTCCTTCCGCCGACGTCCGCCGGGCCCGCCAGCTGACCTGGGGACGGTTCCGAACTCGGTCCACCCCGGCGTGGACCGAGTTCGGAACCGTCCCCAGATCGGGTCGGATCGCTCAGGTCTCGCGGAGGTACTGCTCGAGGGTCTTGGTCTTGGTGGCGACCACGCCCTTGGCGACATCGATCCCGACGTAGCGGAAGTGCCACGGCTCGTAGACGATGCCGGTCAGTGCCGCCTGGTCGCTGGGGTAGCGCAGGATGAAGCCGTACTTCGGCGCATTCTTCACCAGCCACTTCCCGATCGCAGACCGAGCCAGCGTGGTGCCATGGACGAGCGCCCCGTTCGCGATCCCGGCCAGGTCGACCGCGAGTCCGGACTGATGCTCGCTGGCCCCGGCGGGCGCGGTCCGCTGCTTGTTCATGGTGGCGTACCAATACGCCTGGGTGGCGTAGGAGCGGTAGGACGAGCGCACCACCAGTGTGTGGCCTGCTCGCGCGGCGGCCGCGAACAGCTTCTTCAGGGCCGTACCGGCCACCGGCTGCAGCAGAACCTTCGGGATGCCGTTCGCCCGCACGTCGACCGTGACCAGTTTGGGGGAGTAAGCGGCGCTGACCCGATGCTCCTTGTTGATCAGGGCGACCCCGCAGACGGTGAACGGGGTCTTCCTCGCCGTCGTCGTACGACGGGTGTCCTTCGCGCCGTCGCACTCGGGCGGGCCGGACTCGGCGTCCTCGGCGGGAGCGGAGGCCGAGGCGGAGGCAGGAGCCAGGGTCGGGCTGGTGGCGACCGGTGCCGGCGGCGCGGTGACGGTCGCCACCGTGGCCGCGTCCGCGTCGCTGGGGCGCCCCGGGTCGATGCCCAGCATCGGCCCGGCCAACAGCCCGGCGACGAAGCTGAGCACGATCCCCAGCGCGCCCAGCAGCCGATACCCACGGACGCGGGTGGGTGCGGCCCGCAGCGCGTGCCGGGGGACGGCGGTGGTGGGCTCGGGCGGGGCGGCGCGCCGAGGCTCAGCCCCGGGGGATCTCAAGGCGCTTCAGGGTTGCCTTGCCCGCGTTCAGGGTCTTCCAGGCACCTCGGTAGGTCAGGACGGCGAGTCCGGAGGTCGGGAACTTCGCCGCAACCCGTTCGGTCAGCGGCGACGGTTTGGCCAACCCGGTGATCAGGTCGCCCAGGGTTGGCTGGTGTCCGATCAGCAGTGCGACCCGGACGGTTTCGTCGAGGTCGCGCAGTTCGGCGAGCAACTCGTCGGGCCAGGCGTGGTAGATGAGCTCGGACACCCGGACGTCGTCGCACCGGGCACCTCCGTCGACCGCTCCGGACCAGGTCTGCCGCACCCGAGTGGCGCTCGAGGCGAGCACCACGTCCAGGTCGTATTCGGCGAGCACGGCTCCGACGGCGACGGCGTCGCGCTCACCACGTTCGGACAGCGGACGGGTCAGATCGGCCTCGTCGGTGTGCCAGGACGATTTCGCGTGCCGCAGGACGATCAGTGTCTTCGAAGCCACGCGCCCAATCCTAGGGCAGCCGAACCGACTGCCGGGGTCGATCAGCCCTCGCCCTCACCCGGACGCAGGGACGCCCAGATCTCCTTGCATTCCGGGCAGACCGGGTAGCGATCGGGGTTGCGCGAGGGCACCCACACCTTGCCGCACAGTGCGATCACCGGTGTACCCATCACCATGGCCTCGGTGAGCTTGGCCTTCGGGACGTAGTGGGAGAAGCGCTCGTGATCGCCCTCCTCCGGCCTCAGATCGGGGCGCAGGTCGGTACGTTCCTTGACGATCGTGGTCGTCTTCGGGTTCTCGGTGGTCATCGGCCTCTCCTGGCATGGCGCGGCTGTCGAGTCGCTACAAAGGTACCCAGTGCGACAGCGAGGACGAAGCGTGGCGGGTCCGTGCCGATCGCTCGATCCGGTCGAGGACATCACCGGACGTCGACGTGAGAGACTGGTCGGCTGACCCGGTGAGGTCCGAGGCGAGGTGAATGATGCAGGATCGACAGCCGTCGGCGGCTGCGGCGCCCTCCCGGCGCGGGCTCACCGTCGGCCTGCTGCTCAGCGTGGTCGCGATCGCCTTCGAGGCGATGGCCGTGGTCACTGCGATGCCGGCCGCGGCGGCGGATCTCGGCGACCTCGACCTCTACGCCTGGACGTTCTCGGCGTTCATGCTCGCGCAGACTTTCGCCATCGTCGCGGCCGGCCAATTCAGCGACCGGCTCGGCCCCCGGTTGCCGATGGTGGTCGGCTTTCTCGTGTTCGCGGTCGGTATCGTGATCTCCGCCTCGGCGCCGACCATGCCCCTGCTGCTGGTCGGACGCTTCGTGCAGGGCCTCGGCGGCGGAACCATGAACCTCGCGGTGATGGTGCTGGTCGCGCGGGTGTTCGACGAACGCGAACGGGCCGTGTTGATGACCGGGTTCTCCGCCGCCTGGATGGGTCCGTCCTTCGTCGGACCGCCGCTGGCCGCCTGGCTGACCAGTGTGCTGTCCTGGCACTGGGTGTTCTGGTCGGTGCTCCCGTTGATGGCGGTCGCGGGCGCCTTGATCTTCGCCCCGTTGCGGGCGCTCGACCTGCCGCCGCAGCCGGACGTACCGGCCGCGCCGGTGCAACTGGTCTGGGCGGGGTTGGTGGCCGCGGGGGCTGCGTCCCTGCAGGTGGCCGGGCAGTCGATCGAGCTGTGGTCGCTGGTCTGGCTGGGGGTCGGCCTGGTCCTGCTCTGGCGGGGCCTGCCGCCGCTGCTGCCGCAGGGCTTCCGTCCGGCTGGACGCGGGCTGGCCGCCGTGATCGTCGTGCGTGCGTTCACTGCCGGCGCGTTCGCGGGCGGCCAGACCTTCCTGCCGCTGATGTTCGTGCGGGCCGAAGGCCTGTCCCTGGGCTGGGCCGGCGCGATCATCACGATCGGGTCCTGTGGGTGGATGGCCGGAGCCTGGCTGCAGTCGCGTCCGTGGCTGGTGTTGCGTCGCGACCAGATCATCGTCGTCGGCACGGCCAGCGTCCTGCTCGGGCTGGTGCTGGTCTCGGTTTCCGCCTGGCTGCCGGGTCGCCTGCTGGCGGTCGCTGTGATCGGATGGGTGTTCGCCGGGCTCGGCATGGGCCTGTCCCTGGCCAGTACCTCACTGGTGGTGATGCAGTTGTCCGCGACGCTGGAACTCGGTCGGAACACCTCCTCGCTCCAGGTGGGGGAGGCGCTGGGCAACAGCATCGGCGCCGGAATCGCCGGCACCTTGTTCGCGCTGGGGCTGGCGCAGTCGAATCAGGTGTTCGGCTTCGGTGCCCCGCTCACCGCGATGGCGCTGATTTCGGCCCTCGGCCTGGCCGCGTCCCTGCGAATCGGCGCGGTCGAGAACTTCTCCGCCTCGCGCTGATCCGCCAGCGCAGTGCCGAGGGGGCGTGCGGACGGACCGTCCTGGGCGATAAAGTCTCGATATCGAGATAACCCGGGGGTGTGCGATGGCCGACGAGGTGGATCTGATCCTGGCCGCCTGGGCGCGCGAGCTTCCCAACGTCGACGTCTCCCCGCTCGGCAGCCTGTCCCGGATCAGCAGGCTGGCCCGGCACCTGGACCGCGCCCGGAGTGCAGCGTTCGCCGCCCACGAGCTGGAGGTGTGGGAGTTCGACGTGCTGACGGCCCTGCGTCGGGCCGGGCACCCCTACGAGCTGTCGCCGGGCGAGCTGATCCATCAGACGCTGTCCACCTCCGGCACCATGACCAACCGGGTGAACCGCCTCGAGGCGCGCGGGTTGGTGGTGCGCCAACCCAACGCCGACGACCGGCGCGGCGTCCGGGTGCGCCTCACCGACGCCGGACGCGAGCTGGCGCAGGAGGCACTGGCGGACCTGCTCGACTTCGAGCGGCAGGTGCTCGCGGCGATCGAACCGGCCGAACGGGAGCAGCTGGCCGGGTTGCTGCGGCGACTGCTCGCGTCGTTCGAGCGATCCTGACCGGGACGTGACGGACGCGAGACCCGCGCTCGTCGCGCGTCCGGCCGGGTCGCGCGGGCAGTATCGTTAGGGGACGCGTCCGCTGACCCCGGACCACTGGCACGTGAGCCCCCGGCAGCCGCCGGGCGACGGTGGATGGGGCTGACCCAGAAGGCAACTCTGCAGGCCATGGCCCTCTCCAACTCGTTCCTCACCGAACTCGCCGCCGCATTCGGGATCGCCACCGAGTTCTGGGACTGGAAGGGACGGCTCACCGAAGTCACCGATGACACCGTGATCGCGATCCTGGCCGCGATGGACGTGGACGCCTCCGATCCCGACCGTGCCCGTGCCGCCCTGGACGCGCTGCGCGAACGGCCCTGGACCCGCCTGCTTCCTCCGTGCGTCGTGACCGAGCAGGGCATGCCGAAGGTGGTCCAGGTGCACCTGCCCGACGGCGAGTGGGTGCGGGTCGCCGTCCGGCTGGAGGAGGGCGGCTTCCGAGACGTCCCCCAGGTGCCCGATGACGAGCCTCCCCGCTGGGTGGACGGAGTGCTTACCGGTCAGGCGTCCTTCGAGCTGCCCGCCGACCTTCCGCTGGGCTATCACCGGCTACAGGCCACCACGCAGGCCGGACAGTCGGAGACGACGCTGGTGGTCAGTCCGTCCTTCCTCGGCTTCCCCGCCTCGATGGGGGAGAAGCGCACCTGGGGCTACTCCGCTCAGCTGTACAGCGTCACCTCGCAGGATTCCTGGGGCATCGGCGATCTGCTCGATCTGGCTGACCTGTCCACCTGGTCGGCGACGCAGCAGTTCGCCGGCTTCGTGCTGGTGAATCCGCTGCACGCGGCGCAGCCGCAGCCGCCGCTGGAGGCGTCCCCGTACCTGCCGGCCTCGCGGCGCTACGTGAACCCGCTCTACATCAGGCCCGAACTGGTGCCCGAGTACGCCGAACTCGACGATCGCTCGCGCAACCGGATCGCCCAGATCAAGGCCCGGCTGAAGAAGGAGCTGTCCGGGGAGCAGCTGATCTGCCGCGACCAGGTGTGGACGGCGAAGATCGAGGCGCTGCGGGTGATCTACAACCACGGCCTGCGTCCGGCCCGGCGGATGGCGTTCAACGACTTCCTGCGTCGCGAGGGACGGGCCCTGACCCAGTTCGCGACCTGGTCGGCGCTGGTCACCCGCTTCGGCGGCGACTGGCGGGACTGGCCGGCCGAGCTGAGGCGTCCGTCCTCACCCAGCGTTGCCCTGTTCGCCGAAGAGCACGTCGACCAGATCATCTTCTACACCTGGCTGCAGTGGGTGGCCGACAACCAGTTGCGCACCGCCCAGTCCGCGGCGAAGGACGCCGGCATGCGGATCGGCATCATGAACGACCTCGCCGTCGGCGTCGGCGGATCGAGTGCGGAGGCCTGGACCTACGGCAACCTGTTCGCCGACCGGATCAGCGTCGGCGCGCCTCCGGATCACTTCAACCAGACCGGTCAGGACTGGGCGCAGGCTCCTTGGCGTCCGGATCGGCTCGACGAGCTGTCCTATGCCCCGTTCCGCAGCATGGTGGCCGGGCTGCTGCGGCACTCCGGCGGCGTCCGGGTCGACCACATCATGGGGTTGTTCCGGCTGTGGTGGATCCCGGACGGGATGGCAGCCAGCCAGGGCGCCTACGTGCGCTACAACCACGAGGCGATGGTCGGCATCCTGGCGCTGGAGGCACACCGGGCCGGAGCCCTGGTGGTGGGTGAGGACCTGGGTGTGGTCGAGCCGTGGGTGCGCGACTACCTGCGCCAGCGGGGCATCCTGGGCACCTCGATCGCCTGGTTCGAACGGGACGGGGACGGGGGCCCGTTACCTCCTCAGGATTGGCGGGAGTACTGCCTGGCTTCAGTGACCACCCACGACCTGCCGCCGACCGCCGGCTACCTGGCCGGGGAGCACGTCAAGCTGCAGCACCAGCTGGGTCTGCTCACCGAGTCGCTGGAAGCAGAGCTGGGAAGTGCCGAGCGCGAGCGGGAAGCCTATGTCGCCGCGCTGCGACGCGGAGGCTTCCTCGCCGCCGATCCGGCGACCACCGAGGACGTCGTGCTGGCTCTGCACCGCTACCTCGTGGCTACCCCGTCCCGGGTGCTCTGCGCGGCTCTCACCGATGCGGTCGGAGATCGGCGGACGCAGAACCAGCCGGGTACCGACAAGGAGTACCCGAACTGGCGGATCCCCCTGTCCGGACCGGACGGCACGCCGGTGAGCCTGGAACAGCTCTACCGCGACGAGCGCACCTACCGATTGGCCAGCATCATGAACGACTTCAGTGCGCCGATCGTGATTCCGCGCGCCGACACCGAGCTGATCGTCTGAGGCCACCCGCCGCTTCGGCCCGCCACCGGTCAGTGCAGCGACGCATCCGCAGCGCCGAGGCGCCAGCTCAGGAATCGGGCGGTGAACCCGGACCGCGTCGGCGCGCACAGGAATGGTCCCGCTGCCACCTCGCCGCCGACGAACGGCGCCACTCGGACCAATCGGAACGGCTCGCCGTCCACCCGGGCCCGGACGGTGAGTGACTCGGCGGCGCGGCTGACCCGGACGGTCACCGTGCGCCCGTTCCAGTCCACCGGGGCGACCGACCAATCCGAACGCTCCAAGGTGACCACCGCGCCCAGGTTGAGCACGCCGTCGGCGAACTCCAGGCCCGCCTTCACCCAGTGCTCGGCATCGGCCCGGACGAAGACTCCGGCCTGGTCGAACTGGCCGGTGAAGGTCGTGCGCAGGCTCACCTCGATCGCCGCCCCGATCGCCAACGGGGCCACCAGGGCGTGCTCGCTGTCGTGGACGAAGCCGTAGGACGTGTGCCGCCAGGCGTCCGACCCCTCGACCGCAGTGACGCTGAGCCCTTCGGCATCCTCGACCACGGACGCCGGAGGATTCGTCCAGACCCCCGTTCCCCACTTCACCGCCGAGTTGTCGGCAGTCATGACCTCACCTCGACACCGGCAGCGGCCAGATCCGCCAGCGTGGCCTCGATCCGGTCCGGGGCGACCGCAGCGGTCAGGTCGAGCCGGACGCGTGTGGCCAGCCCTGCCTTGGCCGCGTCCAGCGCGGTCGCCCGGACGCAGTAGTCGGTCGCGATCCCGACCACGTCCACGGACTCGACGTCGTGGTCGGCCAGCCACTCGGCCAGGCCTTCGCCGCCGCAGGAGCCTTCGAAGCCGGAGTAGGCGGCCGCGTAGTCGCCCTTGTCGAAGACGGCGTCGAACGGCGTGGACGCCAATGCGGGATGCAGGTCGGCGCCGGGAGTGCCCGCGACGCAGTGCGGCGGCCACGAATCGATGTAGTCCGGGGTGGCGGAGAAGTGCGCGCCCGGGTCGATGTGGTGGTCGCGAGTGGCGACGACGTGGTCGTAGCCGTGGTCTCCGGCCAGCAGTCCCGCGACCCGTCCGGCGACGGCTGCGCCGCCGGCCACGGCCAGCGAGCCGCCCTCGCAGAAGTCGTTCTGCACGTCGACGACAATCAGCGCTCGGCTCATTGCGCGTCCTCCTTCGCATACGGATTCTCGGCCGGCGCGCCGTCCTCGTCCAGCAGGATCGTGGGCAGCGCAGGGTCGCCCTTGCTCATCTTCAGTGCCGACTGGGGCAGTTCCGCTCGGGCCAGGCGGTGCCGCTCCCTGGCCGCCTCCAGCGGTTCGCGCTCGAGCGGGCGTCCCTTGGCCATCAACTGAACCAGCAGCGGGCGGTCGTTGCCGTCGTTCTCGGGTGGGACGCCGACGCCGACCACTTCCGCCTCGGCCCTGCCCTTTCGGTCGAGCCGGCGCAGCGCGTACTTGCGTCCGCCGATCGAGGCCTTCCCGAGGCTCTTCTTGGCCACCGGGGCCAGCTCGGCGTCCTTGTCGTCGGAGGTGGCCCGAGCCACGAGCTTGTAGACGAAGCCGCACGTCGGCGCGCCGGAGCCGGTGACCAGGGAGGTGCCGACGCCGTAGCCGTCCACCGGTGCGGCGCGCAGGGCCGCGATCTGGTGCTCGTCGAGGTCGGAGGTGACGATGATCCTGGTCTTGGTTGCGCCCAGCGAGTCCAGCAGCGCTCGCACGTCGGCAGCCTGCTCGGCGAGATCGCCGGAGTCGAGCCGGATCGCGCCCAGCTTGCCCTTGCTGAGCCGGACGCCGGTGCGCACCGCCTCCTCGATGTCGTAGGTGTCCACCAACAAGGTGGTGCCCTTGCCGAGCGTCTTCAGCTGGGCCTTGAACGCGTCCTCCTCGGTGTCGTGCAGCAGCGTGAAGGAGTGGGCGGCCGTGCCCGTGGTGGGAATGCCGTAGTGGCGGCCCGCGGCCAGGTTGGAGGTGGAGGCGAATCCGGCGATGTAGGCCGCTCGGGCCGCAGCGACCGCCGCGTACTCGTTGGTGCGGCGGCTGCCCATCTCGATGCAGGGACGCGTCCCCGCCATCGCGGTCATCCGCGACGCAGCCGAGGCCACCGCGCAGTCGTAGTTGTAGATGCTCAGCAGCAGGGTCTCGAGAAGGCAGGTTTCGGCGAAGCTGCCCTCGACGATCAGCAGCGGCGAGCCGGGGAAGTACACCTCGCCTTCGGGGTAGCCCCACACGTCGCCCTTGAACTTGTAGTGGCTCAGCCACTCGGCCAGATCGGTGTCGATCACGTTCCGCTCGAGCAGGTAGTTCAGCGTCTCCTCCTCGAACCGGAACGCCTGGATCGCGTCCAGCGCCCGGCCCACCCCGGCGACCACACCGTAACGACGCCCCTCGGGCAGGCGGCGCGCGAACAGCTCGAACACGCTGCGCCGAAACGCTGTCTGCGAGCGCAGTGCCGCCCGCACCATGGTGAACTCGTAATGGTCGGTCAACAGCGCCGTGGTTGCGGGCGCGCCGGTCGGCGTGGTGAGCAGGGTCATGATGGCCAGACTAGAACGGTCGTGGTGCGCTCGTGCCGTGGGGACCGGATTCTCGCTCGTCTGCGTCCGGTCCTCACCCCGCCCGGCGAGGTGGATCGGACCGGCCCACTGCGGAGATGGTCGTCCCGGCATGCCAGAATGGCCCGGTGGCAGGCGAGAGCGCACCGGCCCAGCCGGGAGGGGCGACCGCGACATCGGAGCGGCCGGCCGATTCGGCCCTGACCGGGTGGGTGACCATCGTGTGGGACGACCCGGTGAATCTGATGAGCTACGTCACCCATGTGTTCACCACCTACTTCGGCTACCCCGAGGCCAAGGCCACCGAGTTGATGCTTCAGGTGCACAACAACGGCAAGGCCGTGGTCTCCACCGGCGGCCGCGAGCAGATGGAGACCGACGTGGACGCGATGCACGGCTTCGGCCTGTGGGCCACGCTGGAGCTCACCTGATGCGAGCCTTCCGCCGGTCGGGACCGATGATCTCGATGAAGCTCACCGACTACGAGGTGACCTTGCTGGAGTCGCTGGTCGAGCAGTTCGCCGGGTTGCTCGAGGCCGACGGCGAGACGCGGATTCCTGCCGATCCGTTCGAGCGCTGGCAGGCCGAGTTGGACGCCCCCGAGCCGCTGGACCGGTCCGATCCGGTGATCCAGCGGCTCTTCCCGGACGCCTATGCCGAGAACGCGGAGGCGTCGGAGGAGTTCCGCCGGCTCACGGTCTCCCGGCAGCGGGCCGACCGGCTCGGGCAGGCCGAGGTGGTGCTCTCCGCACTGCGCGACAGCGAGGTGGGTCGGCATCCGGTCCAGGTTCGGGTGATCGAGCTCGACACCTGGTTGAAGACCCTCACCGCGGTTCGGCTCAGCCTGGCGGTGCGGCTCGGCATCCAGACCCCCGAGGACGCCGACGATCTGGACGGGTTGGGCGAGGATGACCCGCGCAGCTATCTCTACCGGGTCTATGAATGGATCGCCTACCTGACGGAGAGCCTGCTCGGCCTCAACTGATCCGGCCGTCCGTTCGCACCGGACGGCGGCGCGTCCGCGGGTGTTCGGGACGGTTCGGACGCTGCGATCTGGCGTCAGTTTTTCGAGACAAGATGCGCGCGTTATTAGATAAGGCTACCCTTACGCACATGTACGTAGGCATGGACCTGGCGAGTGCGCCGCTGCACACGTCCCTGACCCTGCTCGAGGCCGATGCCCCGCAGAGCTCGCGGCAGCGCCTGGCGTCCCTGGGGCTGCGCGTAGGCACCCGGTTCACGCTGCTGCAGAAGACGGCAGGCGGAGGCCGGGTCGCCCTTGTCGGTGGCTCCCGGATCGCGCTGGGTGCCCAACTGCTGCGCCAGCTGCGCGCGGAGGTGGTGCGCTGATGGCCCTCACCGAGCCGCAGTCCCGGAACCTGAACCTGCTGGCATCCTCGCCGCAGTTGCCGTCGGTGAAGGCGTGCTGCCACACCACGACCGATGCCGGCGCCGGACCCGAAGCCCCCGTGGTGGCTCTGGTCGGAGCCCCGAACACGGGCAAGTCCACCCTGTTCAACGCCCTCACCGGGGCGCGGGTGACCATGGGTAACTGGCCCGGCACGACGGTCGAGGTCTCCCGTGGCGTCTGGAAGGCCACCCGCTCGGCGGCGAGCTGTACCTGCGCGGAGTGCACCTGCGATCCAGACGAGAAGCGACTCGAGCTGACGCTGATCGACCTGCCCGGCGCCTACTCGCTCGACCCACACTCACCGGACGAAGACCTGACCCGCGAGCTCCTGGTCGGCGTCCCGGTCGCGGAACGGCCTGATCTGTGCGTGGTCGCCTGCGACGCGTCCCGACTCGCGAACAGCCTCTATCTCGTGGCCCAGCTCCGTGAGCAGGGGGTCGCGATGCTGGTGGCGCTGACGATGCTCGACGTGGCGGCCAAGCGCGGCGTCCAGATCGACACCGTCGCGCTCTCCGCGGCGCTGGGCTGCCCGGTGATCGGCATCGATCCGCGGCGCCGAGCGGGCCTGGAGGCGCTCGCCGGGGCGGTCGGCGAGGCACTCGGTGAGGCCGCGCCCACGCCGCGTCGGCGACCCGACACCAGTGACGAGCTCGAGCTGGACGACGACCGCTTCGGCTGGATCGCCGCGGCGGTCGAGGCGGGCACCAGCGCGCCGTCCGAGCAGCCTCGAACCTGGTCGGATCGGGTCGACCGCTGGGTGACCGCGCCCGTGCTCGGTCCGCTGATCTTCCTCGGCGTGATGTGGATGGTCTTCCAGATCACCACCGTGGTCGCCGCGCCGCTTCAGGATCTGCTGGACGGGCTGTTCACGGGGCCGGTCAGCGCGGGCGCCACCTGGCTACTCGGTGCGATCGGCCTGGGCGGCACCTGGGTCGAGGGCCTGGTGGTGGACGGGCTGATCGCCGGTGTGGGCATGCTGCTTACCTTCGTGCCGTTGATGACGCTGATGTTCGTCCTGCTGGCGTTGCTGGAGGACTCCGGCTACCTGGCCAGGGCCGCCGTCGTCGCCGACCGGCTGATGCGCTCGATCGGGCTGCCCGGACGGGCCTTCCTGCCGTTGATCGTCGGCTTCGGCTGCAACGTTCCGGCGATCTCGGCGACCCGCATCCTTCCCGGTGCCCGTCAGCGGGTGCTCACCGCGCTTCTGGTTCCGTTCACCTCCTGCACCGCCCGGCTGACCGTCTTCGTGATGCTGGGCACCATCTTCTTCGGCGAGTACGCCGGCACGGCGGTCTTCGTGATGTACGTGATCTCGATCCACCTGGTGGTGCTGGCCGGGCTCGTCCTCCGCCGCACCCTGTGGCGCACGATGGGCACTGAACCGCTGATCATCGACCTGCCGGCGTATCAACGGCCGACGCTGCGGCTCACCGCCTCGGTCGCCTGGCTGCGGCTGAAGGGCTTCCTGCAGACCGCCTCCGGCATCATCGTGGCCACGGTCGCCGCGGTGTGGCTGCTGCAGTCGATCCCGGTGCAGGCCGGAGAGGCCTTCGGTGAGGTTCCGGTTCAGGATTCGGTCTACGGCGTGGCCGCGCAGGCGGTCGCTCCGGTCTTCGCCCCGGCAGGGTTCGGCTCGTGGGAGACCGCTTCGACCCTTGCGGTCGGCTTCGTGGCGAAGGAAGCCGTGATCTCGTCCTGGGCGCAGACCTACGCGGTCGCCGATCCGGACGGCGGCGCGCCGGGTGCGCTCGGCACGGCGGTGCTGAACTCCTTCACCGAGTCCTCCGGGGGGCACCCGGTCCCCGCGGCGCTGGCGTTCATGGTGTTCCTGCTCGCCTACACGCCGTGCGTGGCCACCGTCGCCGCGCAGTGGCGCGAGATCGGGCCGAGGTGGACCCTGTTCGGGATCGGCATGCAGCTGGTCACGGCCTGGGTGCTCGCGGTGGCCGTGTTCCAGGTCGGAAGGCTGTTCTGGTGAGCGCGGGTCCGTTGAGCCTGGTGCTGGCAGAGGTCGAGGCCGGCACGCCGACGCTGACCCAGATGGCTCGCAACTGCGGGCTGGACGAGGAGGTCGTCCGGGCGGCCGTCGAGCACCTGGTCCGGGCGGGGCGGATCGAGACCCGTGAGCTGTCGGTGGGCTGCCCGCCGTCCGGCTGCGGCGGGTGCCCGCTCGCGGCCGAGGGGGAGGGCTGCGGCCGTCCCGACGTTCTCCAGGGACGCCGTCCCGGCTTGGTCCTGTTGAGCCTGGCTCGCCGGGTCGCCTGAGGCCGCCGGGCCGAATCGGGGACGGTTCCTATCCCGGTCCGCCGCTATCAGATCTCCGGCTGGCCGAATCGGGGACGGTTCCTATCCCGGTCCGCCGCTACCAGATCTCCGGTGGTTGCCTCCGGTCGGACGGCGGCTCAGCGTCCGGCTTGTCGGGTGCCGTCCAGTGCCGCCACTGCTCGTCGAGCGCCCGACGGCCCCGATCCAGCATCCGCAGGGCGCGCAACGCCAACCTGGTGACGTCGATCGGCTCCGGACTCACCGCTTCCTCCGTCCGTTCGGCTACCGCTACTCCCCGACGCTACCCGGGCGAAGCGGGAACCCGAGCCGGACGCGGCGAGGAGAGAACTGAACGTGGTTGGTGGGTGGTCGGTCGCGGGCCTAGAGTCGGGATCGTGACCGCAAGCGATGCCCCGATCGGCGTCTTCGACTCAGGGTTCGGCGGGCTCACCGTGGCCCGTGCGCTGCTCGATCAGCTGCCCAACGAGGACATGATCTATCTCGGTGACACCGCCCGGGCCCCGTACGGCACGAAGTCGATCCCCGAGGTGCGCGAGTATGCCCTGGAATGCCTGGACTATCTCGCCGGCACCGGGGTGAAGGCGCTGGTGATCGCGTGTAACTCGGCCTCGTCCGCGGTCCTGCGGGACGCACGGGAGCGCTACGACGTGCCGGTGGTGGACGTGATCCTTCCGGCCGCGCGCCGAGCCGTCCGGGCGAGCCGGACCGGACGCATCGGACTGATCTGCACCGAGGCGACGGCGACCTCGGCCAGCTATGACGACGCCATGGTCGCGGTGCCTGGCGTGGAGTTGATCACCGCGCCCTGCCCCTTGTTCGTCGAGTACGTGGAGGCTGGGATCACCGGCGGCCCCGAGTTGCTCGAGGCTGCGCGCGGCTACCTGCTGCCGCTGCGGGAGGCGGGCATCGACACCTTGATCCTCGGCTGTACCCACTACCCGCTGCTGGCCGGGGTGATCTCCTACGTGATCGGTGACGACATCACCTTGGTCTCCTCGGCCGAGGAGTGCGCCAAGGAGGTGTTCGCCACGCTCACTGATGCCGGGCTGGCGCATTCGGAGCCGCGGACGCCGCAGCTGCGCTTCCTGACCACCGGCAGCCCGGAGTTGTTCGCCGGTGTCGGGCGTCGCCTGATGGGCGGCTTCGTGAACCAGGCCGAACAGGTGTACACCGTCGCCGGCTGAGGGGAACGCCGACGACGGTGCAAGGGGGTGCCTGGAGGGGGCCGGGAGAGTGGACCGGTTCAGCCGGTGACGACCTCGCCGCCGGCCGACTGCCAGGCGGTGATGCCGCCGCTGAGGTCGAACAGCTTGGTGAAGCCGGCCTGCTGCATGGCGGTCACCGCCGCCTTGGAGCGATTGCCGCTGCGGCAGTACACCGCGTAGCTCTTGGCCTGGTCGAGCGCCATGATCTGCTGCCCGAAGTCGGCGCTCTCGATGTCGACGTTCACCGCCCCGGGCAGGTGTCCGGAAGCGAACTCCGCCGGGGTGCGGACGTCGAGCAGGACGGTGTCCGGCAGCTTGGCCGCCGCTGCGAACTCAGCCGGGGCGAGCGAGGCTCCGGCTGCGGGTGCGGCGGCAGCGGTGGGCCCGGCCGTCACGCTCACCGAGCCGCTCGAGCAGCCGGTCAGCAGCGTGGCGGCAGCCACGAGCGCTGCGGCCGTCCCGGCGAGTCTCATCGACCGAAGATGCCGCTGAACATGCCCTTGGGCTTGGCCGCGGCCAGCTCGGCGTCGGAGTGCTTGCCGCCGCACCACTGAGCGGCAGGAACCATGGCCTTCACCTGAGCCACGTGCTGACCGCAGCCGGCCCAGGTGGTCTTGCCGCAAACCCTGCAGGTGGTGGGGCTACACATGTGTTGGTTCTCCTTCGGTCGGCCGCCGGGCGGCGTTGGTCCTGTCGGGCAAGAGAATACATACCCCCGGGGGTATGGGCAAATGGCTCCGGTGGTGGTTCACGCGAGGGACAGGAACAGCTTCTCCAGCCGGGCCACGTCATCGTCGTCGACCGCGCCCGGGGCGGTCAAGCACGCGCGCAGGCTGGACGAGATGAGCGCGAAGCCGGCGCGATCCAGTGCCTTCGAGACGGCGGACAGTTGCGTCACCACCGCCTCGCAGGACTGCCCGGCCTCGAGCATGCGGACCACACCCGCGAGTTGTCCCTGCGCCCGGTGAAGACGCTTGAGGATCGCCTGGGTGTCCGCTGGGTCCAGCGGTGCGTTGGGGGCGCCCGCCGGGGTCTGGGTCTGGATCTGGGTCATGGGTACTCCTCTGCCACCGCCACCATACCCCAGGGGGTATGATTGGAGCGAGGGGTGGCCTTGGTTCTGCCGCCTAGGATGACGCCACCACCAGGAACCTCGATCAGCGAAGGAGCTGAAGCATGACGACGACGTATGCGTGGGAGGGCAAGGTCTTCTCCGGCGGCTGGGCCGACGGCGCGGGCACCGCGTTCGCGGTGACCGAGAAGGCCACCGGCGGTGAGCTCGGGACGGTCGGCGCTGCGTCCGTCGCGGACCTGGACCGGGCCGTGGCGGCGGCGAAGGCCGCGCAGAAGGAGTGGGCGGCGGCGCCGTACACCGTCCGCGCGGCGGTGATGCGCAAGGCCGCGGCGCTGCTGGAGGCCGACCTGGACCGGCTGGTGACCTGGCTGGTGCGCGAGGCCGGATCTGCCCGGGGCAAGGCCACGTTCGAGGCGACCCAGGTCGCCTCCGAGCTGCACGAGGCCGCGGCCACGACGTCCGCCCCGTACGGGGAGATGCTGCGCTCGATGAAGCCGCGGCTGTCCATGGCGCGGTACGTCCCGTACGGCGTGGTGGGCGTGATCAGCCCGTTCAACTTCCCGGCGCTGCTGTCGATGCGTTCGGTCGCGCCGGCGCTGGCGCTGGGCAACGCGGTGATCCTCAAGCCGGATCCCCGCACGTCGATCGCCGGCGGCATGGCGCTGGCCGAGCTGTTCGAGGAGGCCGGGCTGCCCGCGGGCCTGCTGCACGTGCTGCCCGGCGACGCCGAGTTGGGCAAGGCGCTGGTCGCCCACCCGGACGTTCCGTGCCTGACGTTCACCGGGTCGACCGCGGCCGGGCGCCACATCGGCGCCGAGGCCGGCAAGGCGCTCAAGCAGGTGCACCTCGAGCTGGGCGGCAACAACGCCCTGCTCGTCCTCCCGGACGCCGACGTCGAGGCCGCGGCGTCCGCGGGGGCGTGGGGGTCCTTCCTGCACCAGGGCCAGATCTGCATGACGACGGGACGCCACCTCGTCCACTCCTCGATGGCGGAGGAGTACACTCGCCGGCTCGCCGAGAAGGCCGCGCTCCTGCCGGTCGGTGACCCGACCGACGGGGCCAACGCCCTCGGTCCGGTGATCGACGCCACGCAGCGCGACCGGATCCACAAGGTCGTGACGGACGCCGTGGCCGACGGCGCGAAGCTCGAGGCCGGCGGCGAGTACGACGGGCTGTTCTACCGCCCGACGGTGCTGGCGAACGTGCCGTTGAAGAGCCGAGCGTTCGCGGAGGAGATCTTCGGCCCGGTCGCCCCCGTCACGGTGTACGAGACGATCGACGAGGCCATCGACATCATCAACGACAACGAGTACGGCCTGACCCTGGGAATCCTGACGTCGAACGCGTTCGCGGCGTACGAACTGGCCGACCGCATCGAGGTGGGCATGGTGCACGTCAACGACCAGACGGTCGACGACGAGCCGGTGATCCCGTTCGGTGGCACGAAGGCCTCCGGCACCGGTGGGCACTTCGGCGGCGCCCGGGCGAACCTGGACACGTTCTGCCGGGTGCAGTGGGTGACGATGCAGTCCGAGATCGAGCGCTACCCGTTCTGATCCCTCCCGCGCACGGGCCCCGGTTCTGGTGAACCGGGGCCCTCGTTCGTCCGAGCACCGCGTCGCTCTCGGCGGCCGTGCGAATCCGGTGACCCCTTGCGCTCTGTGCAGAAATGTGAATAAATGATCTAGAGCGTGAAGTGACGTGAAGATGCGTCACGCAGGTGGACTCAAGGAGGAGCCTCCATGGTGCTGCAGCTGGGTGTGATCGCCGACGACTTCACCGGCGCAACGGACATCGCGGGCTTCCTCGTGGCAGGTGGACTCCACACGGTGCAACTCAACGGCGTGCCGGCGGCCTCCGACGTTCCTGACGTGGACGCGGTGGTCGTCAGCCTCAAGAGCCGCTCCATCGAGCCGGCGTTGGCCGTCGCACAGAGCCTCGCCGCCCTGGCGGCGCTGCGTGAAGCGGGGGCGGAGCGCGTCCTGTTCAAGTACTGCTCCACGTTCGACAGCACCCCGCGCGGCAACATCGGCCCGGTCACCGNNACCGACGCGCTGATGGACGCGCTGGCCACCGACGTCACCATCATCTGCCCATCGCTGCCGGTGAACGGACGCACCGTGTACCAGGGCTACCTCTTCGTGGGCGACGTCCTCCTGAGCGAATCCGGCATGCGAAACCACCCCGTCACGCCGATGACCGACGCCAGCCTCGTGCGCCTCATGGAGGNNGTCGTGCCGTTCCCGGTCGTCCACCAGGGCCCGGACGCCGTCCGCGCGGCCATCGACGACCTGCGGGCCCAAGGCGTCCGTTACGTCGTCGTAGACACGCTCACCGACGCGGACCTGCTCACCATCGGAGAAGCCGTCGGTGACCTGCCCCTCACCACCGGTGGCTCGGGTCTCGGCGGCGGCTTGGCCCGCGCGCTCTCCGGTTCCGAAGGTTCCACCGCGGCGGCGGCATGGACGCCGGTTCCCGGCCGAGGGGTGGTGCTGTCCGGTTCCGCTTCGGTGATGACGAACCGGCAGGTGGACGCCTATCGTCGCGTCGCTCCGTCCTTGGCCGTCGACGTCGACCGACTGCTCGATGAGCCGGACTCCTACCGGGCTGAAGTGCTCGCCTGGGTGCTCGGACGGGACGCCTCGCCTGCCCCACTGGTGTACGCCACGGCCAGTCCGGACGAGGTGCGCCGCGTGCAGGAGGCCCACGGCGCCCAGGTCACAGCCGAAGCCATCGAAGGCCTGTTCGGGTGGCTCGCCAGCCAGTTGAAGGATGCCGGCGTCCGACGCTTCATCGTGGCTGGGGGCGAGACCTCCGGAGCGGTTACGACAGCGCTGGGGGTCGACGGCTTCCACGTTGGACCGCAGATCGCGCCCGGCGTGCCGTGGGTGCGTTCGCTCGATGACACCACCGAACTGGCCCTGAAATCGGGGAACTTCGGCGACGTCGACTTCTTCACCCGTGCCCAGCAGCCGCTGGCCTGACCTCTGGAGGATGCTCACCATGCCTCGCTTCGCCGCCAACATCTCCATGCTCTTCACTGAGGTGCCGTTCCTCGACCGTTTCGAGGCCGCCGCCGCGGCCGGCTTCGAAGCCGTGGAGTTTCTCTTTCCGTATGAGTACGACGCCAGGGAGATCCG
>DJWE01000092.1 GCA_002441465.1 Propionibacteriaceae bacterium UBA6238
CCCTCCCCCACCTCGCCGCGGACGCAGGCATCAAACCCCCAGCCATCACCATCATCGGAACCGTCGCAGCCCTCAACCTCACCACCGAATGAGTTGACCGGGGACGGCCGATCGCGCTCGGCCGCGCGGCTCAGGGAAGCTGGGTGGTGCCGAAGGTCTGGTACCAGTCGGAAGTGAAGGTGCTCACGGCCTCGGTCACGTCCGGTGCGCCGAGAGCCGCCCGCAGCAGCGCCGGCGGGACGGTGACCGCGGCCGCACCCGCCTCGAAGGCTGCGCTGACCTGGGCGACGTTCTTGAAGCTGGCTGCCATGATCTTGCAGCTGGCACTGTGCCGGTCGATGAACCGGGCCAGCGACTTGATCGTCGCGCTGGTGTCGATGTCCAGGGACTCCATCCGGTTGAAGTAGGGCGCGATGTAGTCGGCCCCGGCCGCGATGGCGAGCATGCCCTGCGTCTTGGAGTAGATCGCCGTCGCCGTCACCCCGATGCCCTGCTCCTTCAGCAGCCGCATCGCCCGGATCCCCTGCTCGGTGGTCGGGATCTTGGCGTACACCTTCCCGTCCACCTGGTCGAGCAGCCGATGCGCATCGGCGACGATCCCGTCCGCGTCCTGGGCGAGCACCTGAATGTGCAGCGTCCGGTCGGGGCCGATGATCTGCCGGATCTTGCGAAAGTGGGGGTAGAGGTCGATCCGGCCCTCGGCTTTGATGATCGTGGGGTTCGTGGTGACCCCGGCCACCGGATAGAGCGGGGTCATCTCGGCGAGCTGAGCCAAGTTGGCGGTGTCGAACAGGATCTCCATCAAGTGTTCCTCACGTGGACGCGCCGGCTGGCCGAAGCTCCGCGGCCACGCCTCGGCAGAGCTCGGCGTCGGCGGCCTCCAGCCAACCCTTCGATCGCCACCCTAGGGGCGTCCGCGGCGGCCGCGCGTGAGGCCCGCGATGGTGGAATCCGAACGGGCGTCCACGGCTTCGGGTGCGCTCGGCGAGCCCGGTCAGGGCGCTCACGGCGCGATCCCGGACGCGGCAACTCCCGGCGCCGTCGGCCTGAATGGGATCGCCGCGGCCAGAGCCGAATCCGACCACCGCGACGCACCCCATGCCGCTGCCGGTCGCATGAGTGCCACGATGGGTCACGCTGCGTTGCCTGCGCAGGACCTGAAGCCCGAGACCGGGTGATCGTTGGGAGGACTTGGTGACGGGGACGCGCAGCTGTCTCGTCGGCGTCGGCGACGGCTTCGACGGGTTGTGCGCCTTTGATGGCCAGGGCAATCAGGCGGAGGCGATGGCATGAGCGCCCCCTCCGCGCCACCGGAGCGCACCGTGACCTCTGCGCGCACCGGCGATCTGGCCGTGTTCGCCGCGAACGGTTACGCATTCGCTTCGTGGATATCGCGAGTGCCGGACGTGAAGGAGGTGCTCGCGCTCACGCACCAGTGGCCCAGGTGTCAGCCAGCACCATGACTCAGCACTGCCGGAAACTGCAGCGGCAGCGAGGGCGGAAATTCGGAATATCCTGATAGGCTGTGAAAGCGCAACGCAGCGGAGGTCACCACAATTGTTCATGCCAGAACGTCGTGCACTGCAGATCATGCACCATCTGGTGAACTCGTCAGCGCCGGTCAGCGCAGAAACCCTTGCCTCCGTCCTCGGCACGACCTCGCGAACGATCCGCAACGACATCACCGTTCTCGACCGTGTACTCAACCGCATCAACGCCCGGATCGTCTCCAAGAAGGGCGTGGGATACGAGATTCAAGCGGCCGATCCTCTCGAAATGAGAATCTTCGTCGATTCCTTCAACGAAGTCATCCGGGTCACTCCGTCCGCCTGGGTCTCCGATCGGGTCGACCTGTTGATCCATGCGCTGCTCTTCAGCCCTGGCTCGCTCAAGTCCGAGGACCTGGCCGACTCGCTCCACGTGAGCCGGACGACGCTCTCGGCCGACCTGCGACACGTCCGCTCCACCCTTGACCAGTTCCACCTAAGCCTCGGCCAGAGACCGGGTTCGGGCTTGTCAGTGACTGGTTCGGAGGCCCACCGGCGGCTCGCGATGGTGGCGTATCTCTTTGTCGACGAAGACATGGCGCTGCCCGTGGTTCCGGACGTCCGGCTCAGCCTCGACACCAAGCGGGCTCATGACATCCTCAGTGAACTGGTCGTGGAGCTCGGCATTCACCTGAGCGCCGACTCGCTGCGCGAGCTTTCGACGCTGGCCTGCCTGTGTGCGGCCCGTTTCGACGAAGGACACCTGATCTCACTCAGTCCCGACGAGCGCAGCGAATTGGATGCGATCGAAGAAGTTCATGTCGCGGCACGATTCTGGCAGAAGGCCGGTTGGGATATGCCGATCGAAGAACTCGGGTACTTTGCGCTCCTGCTGGCGTCCCGAAGAACCTACAGCATGAATGACGCTTTCTCGTTGACCGAGCACAAGGAACTCTTCTTCCTCGCCGACGACTTGCTCAGGGAGCTGTTCTTCCGGACCGACGTCAATCTGTTGCTCAATGAGGAGGCGCGGCTGCTGCTGGCCCGCGAACTGCGCGCTCTTCGGATCAGGGCGAGCTTTGGATTTGAACTCCAGCGAAGCAGGAACACCGAAGCCGAGCGGCCGCAGGCCATCGTGGAGTACGCGGTGCTGATCGGGAACCGGCTGCAGGACGAACACGGCATTCGGCTCAACGAAGTGGAAGTGGCCAACCTGGCGCTGGTGCTCAGCATCGCCATGCGCGGGAGCGAGCCCGCCGTCCGCCGCAAGCGCATCGGCGTCGTGTTCAGCCAGGGCCTCCCCGTCGCCTTGGATGTGGCCTGGCGGGTGGATCGCCTCTTCCCGGGGCTGGCACGAACGATCGAGCCGCGCGAACTCCACGAGCTGAGCGCACGCGATCTGCGCCGCCTCGATCTGATCCTGACCGACATCCCGCGAGTGAAGTTCCCGTCCGGGGCGCGACTGGTGCGAACCAGCCCCTCGCTGGACACCGCGTCGCGGGCCGCGATCGAGGACGCACTGCTGGATCGACGTGAAGCCGCGGAGGCGTTCGTCGAACTTCTCGACCCGGACGCGTTCGTGCCCCAGCTCGCGGCGGACACCCCTGAGCAGGCGCTGCGCACCATCTGCGAACGGCTCGCGGCGGCCCCGGGAGTCGACGCCGGGCTGTTCGAGAAGGTGATTCTCCGCGACAGCCGGCTCAGCACCGAGCTCGGCACCAACTCCGCCGTGGCCCACAGCTTGGTGGCCACGGCGGAACGGACCCGGGTCGGGGCGGCGATCCTGCGTCGGCCCATCTTGTGGCGCAACGGTCCGGTGCAAGTCGTCTTCGTGGTGGCCAATGGACGCTCGGAGGGGTACACCTTCCAAACGGTGTCGCAGTTGAAGGAGCTGCTCCAGCAGCCCGCGTTGGTTGACGGCCTGGTCCGCGGGCAGCTGGAGGGGTTCGCCGAGTTCGGGGACCTGCTGTTCAGCTTCTTGGTGGGGTGAGCTCCGATGCCACCAGGTGGTCGATGATGTGGTCGACGAAGGCGTCGGCTCCGCCTCGGGGAATGGGAGTGGTCAGGCTCTCGTAGGTGCGACCGTAGTCCTCCGCCGTCACCAGGTAGCCGATCGAGCCGTCGGCGAGGCCCCAGATCATGCTCGGACCCGTAGCCGCAGCCTTGATCCGTAGGCCGAAGCTGCTGAACAACTCGCATTCGATCGCGACGATGCGCAGCTCGCCGATGCCGATCACCTTCGCCCGCAAGTCCTCGCGCACGTGAGGATCGGCGGCGGCGAGCTTCTCCAGGATCGCCAGCCCCGAGCTCGTGGTCTTGATCAGCACCGGGTCGCTGGTCGTCGCCAGGGTGCGGCGGGCGCGTTCCAGCTCCGAGGTGATGTGCTCCAGATCGGCGCGATAGTCGAAGTGATACGTCACGTCCTCGACAGTCACGGCGTCGCCATCGAGCGGCAGGGCCACGAGCTGCTCCAGCTGCGCACCGATCCCGGCACCGACGCGCGCCAGCTCCGACTCGTCCTCGCCGTGGCGCCAGAATCGGGTGGAGACATCGCCCTCGGCACCGTTGATCATCAACACCGGGCACCCCCAGGCTGAGCAGAGACGCCGGCGCAGCGCGCCGAACAGGTCGCCGGAGATGAGCATGTTCTGCGGCCCGAGCACGGTCGGGTGGACGCTGAGGTTGACGATCGCAGCGATCCGGTGGCCGTGCCGGTCCCGGAACTCGAGCAGGTTGGCGCTGCGGTCGACCGGGCCGTCGGGAGCGTTGCGATTGCCGTAGTACCCCTGCACCTGCAGGCTGCCGAAGCCCGGCCGGACGTCGACGAAGCTGCTCGCCGCGTCGATCGCGGCACCGAACCGGGCGATCAGGAACTCCCGATAGCCCGGTCGGGCGCCGGTCTCGGGGGTCTGGCTGAAGACGCCCAGCTCCTGGAACTCCGGGCCCGCATGGGTGTGGGTCGCGGCGACGACGACGTTCGCGGCCGGGATTCCGCGGCTGCGCGCCACCTCGCGGAACGCGTCGACGAGCGGCTTGTCCATCCCGGCCAGCTCGATCGAGCCGAAGCAGTACCGCTGCCCGTCCTGTTCGAGGATGAGCACCGAACACATCAGTTCGTCCAGAACTCCCCTCGACAGCCCGCTGCGGATGGCATGCCCGCACAGGTAGCTCGGTTCCTCCGGCGTGATCTCCGCCTCGCCGAACGCGACCCTCAACATCTCTCCCCTTCCTAAGCGGCTGTTCCGAACAGCCCGATGAAGTAGCCCACGAACGCCACGGCGATGATCAGCCCGATGGCGCGGGTGGAGTTCATCCACTTCTTGCCGAGCAGCCAATACACCAGCCCGGTCAGCAACGCCGGCACCAGGTTGGGCATGATCATGTCGAGCGTCGACTGCAATGCGACCGTGGCCTGGCCTTGGCTGAAGACGGTCGGGATGTGGACCGTGACCACCGAGGAGATCAGCGCACCGATCACCATGACGCCGAGCACACCGGCCGCGTCCGCGAGGCTGCGCAGCTGGTGGGCCAAGGTGGTGACGAACTTCGAGCCCTGGAGATAGCCCATCAGGTAGAGCCAGCGCCGGACGAAGATCATCAGCACGCTGTAGATGATCGGGAAGAGGATGCCGATCCAGCTCCCCTGCTGGGCCATGTAGGCGGCGATGGCGCCGGTGATGGTCATCGGGATCACGAACACGATCGCATCGCCGATACCCGCCAGCGGGCCCATCAGGGCGGTCTTGATCGAGGTCACCGCTTCGCGGCTGGCTTCCGGCTCGGCCGGGTCGACCTGTTCCTCGACGGCGAGCGTGGCGCCCAAGGCGATGGTGCCCGTCCAGGGGTTCGTGTTGAAGAAAGCGAAGTGCTCGTCGAGCGACCGCTTGAACATGCCGTCGCCGGAGTGGATCTTCCGCAGCGCGGGACCCAGCGACAACACCACGCCGCCGGACTGCATGGTCTCGTAGTTCCACGCGATCTGTGCGCCGAAGAACCACCGCCAGAAGGCGGACTTGACGTCCTTGAGATCGAGCTTCTTCGTCGGGACGGCCGGGTCGACCGCGGGCATGATGTCAGAGCTCATCGTTGTTGACTCCTACCGTGCTGAGAGCTGCGTTGCTGGCTGAGGGGACGGCCGCGGCCTGGGCCTGCTTGCTGGCGGCGCGGAAGACGAGGATCGCCGCGGCGAGACCGAAGACGGCCACGCCGACCATCGGGACCTTGAGGTAGGCCACCAAGGCGAAGCCGAAGATGAGGAACGGCAGGTGCGCCTTGGTGTTCATGAAGCGCAGCAGGATCGCGATGCCGACCACGGGCAGCAGTCCGCCGGCGATCGAGAACCCGGCGATGAACCACTGGGGCACCCAGTTGACGAATGCGCTCATGGCGTCCGCGCCGATGGCGAACAGCAACACCACCGGAACGATGTACTTCAGGAACCAGAACGTGTAGCCGTTCCACAGCCAGCGGTACGCGACCGCGACATTGCCCCGGTCGGCTGCTGCTTTCGCCTTGTGGACGAAGAATGTCGTCGCAGTCCGAACCAGCACGTCGAGCTGGATGGCGAGCACCGACAGCGGCACCCCGACCAGGACGCCGAAGTCGGCCCCCTTCCCGGACATGACCGCCACCATGGTTCCGGTGATCGCCCCGAGCCAATAGTCGGGAACGCTGGCGCCGCCGTAGGCGCCCACGCCCAGGGACATCAACTCAAGGACCGCGCCGACCGCCAGGCCGGTCACCGGATCTCCGAGGATCAGCCCGACACCGAGGCCGGCGATCACCTTGCCGCCGATCACCAGTAGCTGGGTGTTCATCTGGTCGTAGACGATGATCGCGGAGAACAGCACCACCGCAGCCATCTGGAGGAATGTGACTTCCATGATTCGTGTACTCCTTTGTAGTTCGATTCGTGGCGGACGCGGTCAGCGGCGACCGGTTACTTTGTGAAGCGCCGCCATGAAGTCTTCGATCGGGTTGTTGGGGATCAGCTGAAGGGTCAGGTCCACTCCGAGTCCGGAGAGTTCGGTGAAGGCCTCGACGTCCTCGGGGGACACCGCCACGGTGCTGGCCACCTTCGTCTTCCCCTCGCTGAAGGTGAGGTTGCCGACGTTGACCTTGGTCACCAGGACGCCCGCGCGCACCAGTGCGGTCAGCGTGCGTGGGTTCTTCACGATCAGAAAGACCCTCTGCCCGGTGTAGGCACCGGCGAGAATCCGCTCGGCCGCGCGCGAGGTATCCAGCACCGACAGCGCGACTCCGGTGGGTGTGGCCATCCGCAGCGACATCTTGAGCACCTGGTCGGCCGATGCCTTGTCGTCGACCACCATGATTCGGGTGGCGCCCAGCTGATTCGTCCACATCGTGGCAACCTGGCCATGGATCAGGCGGTCGTCGATGCGGACGTGAATGATCGGGCTCGGAGCGGGATCAGTCATGTCACTCCTTTCTAGATCGGCAGTCATTCGTCGTCGTCCGAAGCCAGAGCATGGATGTTCCACATGCCGGTGACGCCGGCCTTGGCTCGTTCGATGGCCGCCTCGATCGAAGCGGTCGTGAGTGGTTCGGGCAGGAGGATCGTCTCGAGCACCAGTCCGAGGAACATGCCCGTGACCACGAAGACCCCGGTGCGCTCCGCGTAGGGAAGAAAGGCCCGGTTGACGCTCCCGCCCAGCAGGTCGGTGAACACCAGCACCTCCTCGCCCTCGGTGACCGTCGAGAAGAAGGCGGCAACCTTCTGTTCCAGCGGGATGTCATCGGTGAAGGCAGCGATCGTCTCGATCTCGACGGCCTTGCCCGAGATCAGGTCGACGCTGTCCTTCAGCCCGATGCAGAGGTTGCCGTGGCTGGCGAACGCCACCCTTCTCATGTCTTCGCTCCTCGAGGGCAGGGAATCTGTCGCCACGAGTATTGCCACTCGGCGCGGAGACCTGAATCGCGCCATCTTCCGCTGGCTGACGTCGATTCGCTGGCACTTTGGGTTGTCCCCGGAGACGAGGGGGCCCGCCAAGGGTCGCCAGGCGGGTGAATCGGCAACGGGCACGCCGCGTCGGGCGTAACCCTGCCTCCTGGCCTCGGAGAACGCGAGAAGCCTCCTGGCGTTCGGCGAACGCGAGGACGGCAAGCGCGCCGCTAGGCCGTTGCTCCTCCACTCGCCGGGCGCGTTCGACGAACGGCCGGCGCCAGGTCGCCCACAGCAAAGACATCAAGCACGACGGCTTGCCAGGGAGCCAACGTCAGCCAGTCACCGGCCAGCGGTAGGTTCGCGAGCAACACCCTCCCCTGCTCCGCGGCCACCCGCTGCGGGGCGCCAGACAGGTTGATGAAGGCCTCGATCGTCGAGCCCTCCCCCGTCCGTACCAGCCGGACGACGCTGTCGCCGATCAGCTCCAGACTCTCCAGCCGGCCGAGCGCGATCACCGGCTCGCGGTGCCGCAGCGCGATCAGGCGGCGGTAGTAGGCCAGCACCGAGTCCGGGTCGTCCGCCTCGACGGCGGCGTTGACTCGCGCCCGCTCGGGGTGCAGCGGCAGCCAGGGCGTCCCCGTCGTGAACCCGCCGGACGGGCTCGCGTCCCAAGCGATCGGAATCCGGGCATTGTCGCGGCTCATCCGCGAGACCCGGGCCATCGCGTCCACCGCGGTCAGGCCGCGACCGAGCAGGCCGGAGTAGGCGTTCAGCGCCTCGATGTCCTGGAACTCATCAGGGCTGGTGAAGCCGAAGTTGGTGGTGCCGAGCTCCTCGCCCTGATACACGAAGGGGGTGCCGCGCAGCAGGTGCAGCAAGGTGGCCAGCGCGGTCGCCGACTCCCGCCAGTAGGCCGGATCGCCGAACCGGGAGACCACCCGCGGCTGGTCGTGGTTCGACCAGTACAGCGCGTTCCAGCCGTCCCCGATGTCGAGCTGCCAGCGGCGCAGATTCTCCACCAGCTCGGCCAGCTGCAGCGGACGCGGATCCCACTTGGTCTCGGCGCTGTCCAGGCCGACGTGCTCGAACTGGAACAGCATGTCCACCTCGCCGCGGGCCGGATCGGTGTACAGCTCGCCGTCGTGAACGGTCACCCCAGGCGCCTCGGCGATCAGCAGGACGTCCGGGCCGACCGCGGCACGCAGCTCGGCCAGGAACTCGTGAATCCGCGGCCCGTTGGAAAAGTAGGGGTAGCCATCGCCCAGCCCGGACGGGCCGACCCGTCCGTCGGGGTAGGCCGGATCCTTGGAGACGAAGTTGATCACGTCCATCCGGAAGCCGTCGACGCCGCGGCCCAGCCAGAACCGCAGCACGTCGGCCAACTCGGCCCGCACTAGCGGGTTCTCCCAATTCAGGTCGGGCTGCTCGGGAGTGAACAGGTTCAGGTAGTACTGGCCGGTGGCCGGGTGGTAGGTCCACGCCGGGCCGCCGAAGATCGACTCCCAGTTGTTCGGCTCCGCGCCCGGCTGACCGGCCACACAACCCGGACGCGCGTCGCGCCACAGGTACCAGTCCCGCTTGGCGGCCTCCCGCGACGAGCGGGAATCGACGAACCACGGGTGCTCGATGGACGTGTGGTTGAAGACCACATCCATCACCAGCCGGATGCCGCGGGCATGCAGCCCGGCGATCAGCTCGTCGAAGTCCGCGTCGGTGCCGAACAGCGGGTCGATGCCGCGGTAGTCGGCCACGTCGTAGCCGGCGTCCGCCCCGGGCGAGGGGTACACCGGAGACAACCAGACCGCGTTAATTCCCAAGTCAGCGAGGTAATCGAGATGGGTGATGATGCCGCGCAGGTCGCCGATGCCGTCGCCGTTCGAGTCGGCGAACGAGCGCGGGTAGATCTGGTAGATGACCGCAGAGCGCCACCATCGGTCAGTTCGCATTGTTCTCTTTCACGACGATCAGTTGCCAGCTGTGCAGGCTCGGCAGGTCGGCCTCGAGCAGGCCGTCCACCGCGCGCACGGGCAGTTCGACGAGTCGTCCGGCGCCGTCCGGATCGGCCACCAGCACCCGGCAGCCCGCCGCCGAGGCCGGACGCACCCGCAGCACTCCCCCACTGACTTCGGCCGCCGGCTTCTTGGGCGCGTCCCACTCGGTGTCGTCCTGGCCGACCAGGTTGATCAGGTGGACGATCAGGTCGTCGCCGCGCCGGGTGATCCGGCGCCAGACCGTCCCCGGCTCGGGGTTCCAGCCGACTTCGACGTCGTCGAAGGCCACCTCGAGGTCACCGTTGTACGCGTCGGCGTAGGCCCCGGTCACCTCGACCAGCCCCGGGTCGGTCAGGTAGTCGCCGTGCTCGACCAGGAAGTCGTACCAGCGGCGCAGCATGGCTCCGGTCTCGGGCCGGATCTGGTGGTTGCGGACGTAATACGGGTCGGTCAGCACCCGATCGGCCTCCCCGACCAGCAGGTGGCTGCCGCCGTGGGAGAACACCGTGGCCATGGTCAGCCGGGCGGCCGCGTCGGCGGCGTCCTGGTCGTCGGCTTCGTAGGGCTTCAGGTAGGCGCTGATCACCACCGGCTTGCCGTGGCGGCGGCTCGCCGTGGTCAGCCGGCCGAGGTCGGCCAGCGTGGTGTGTGGCGGCCACACCTCGACGTAGACCGCGTCCTGCGGGCTGCCGCCGGTGCGCCAGGTCGGGAAGTCGTTCACCTGGTTGAACACCAGGCGCGCCTCGGGAAGGCCGGCCCGCACCGTCTCGATCATCGCGGCAAACGCCTCGGCCAGGTCGACCATCGTCCCGTCGCTGCGCCGGGCGCGCTTGGGATAGCCGTACTGGTCCAGGTGGTAGCCGGCGAAGCCGAGCCGGCTGGTCGCCTCGCGCAGTTCGGCGGTGAAGTGCTCCAGCCAGGTGGCGTCCGACGGATCGACGATGGTCAGGAAGTCACCCAGCCCCCATGGCTGCCCGTCGGCTTGGCGCAGGACCTGGTCGGCCCACACTTCGAGTTCGGCATCGCCGACGCCATAGACCGCCGCGTAGCCCAAGCTCCGAGCGCCGGCAGAGGCCAGGCCGTCCACCAGAGCGCGGACGGTGTCCAGGCTGACCGGCTGGCCCAGGGCGTCCGCGTAGAGTTCGCCGCCGCCGTTGAGGTCGGCGTGCCGATAGGCCCAGTCGTAGAACTGAATATCGGTCAGGTGCAGCCGGCGGACAAAGTCCACGACCTCGGCCACGTCGCGTCCAGGCCGGTAGTCCACCACGAAGCCGTAGCGCATCTCGTGGGCGCCGATCGCAAAGGCGGTCCGAGCCAACACCCCGGACGCATCGGACGCCTCGGCGCCGTAGCGTCCGTCCGGCAGCCCGGCGAAATGCACCCAGCCATCCTCGGCGAGCGCCTGCGCCACCGCCGAACCCTCGCACCACAAGGTGACCGACACCGATGCCGGCAGCCCGCGAAGTTCGAGTGCCACCTCTTCCCCGGCACCGAAGGCACCCTTGGAAGGCAGGAGTTCGGGACCCCACCATGACGTACTCATCCCTTGACTGCTCCTGCCGTGAGGCCCTGCACGAAGTACCGCTGGAAGATCAAGAAGACCGCGATCACCGGGATGATGGCGATCAGGGAGGCGGCGAAGACCAGCCCCCACTGGGTGGCGTTGGCGCCTTGGAACAGCCGGATCGCGATCGGCAGCGTACGCAGGTCCGCGTCCCTGATGATCGTCGCAGCCCAGGCGAACTCGTCCCAGGTGGCCAAGAAGGTGAAGATCGTCGTGGTGGCCAGCGCCGGTGTCGACAGCGGCAGGATCAGCCGGGTGAATCGGGTCCAGGCACCGGCCCCGTCCACCTGCATCGCCTGGTCGAGCTCGTTCGGGATCGAGATGAAGAAGCTGCGCAGCAGATAGGTGTTCAGCGACAGATTGCCGGCCACGTAGAACACGATCAGGCCAAGGTAGGAATCCAGCAGCCCGAAGCCCTTGGCCAGGATGAACTGCGGAATGATCAGCATCATCGTCGGCACCATCAAGCCGAGCAGCACGATCCGGAACAGCAGCTTCCTGCCGCGGAACTCGAAACGGGCGAAGGCGTAGGCCATCATCGAGCTGAGCAGCACCGACAAGAAGGTGGACGTGACCGCCACCAGCAGCGAGTTGGCGAAGTAGCGTCCGAAGTTCTGGGTGTTCCAGACCTGGACGTAATTGTCGATCGTGGCCGGGTTCGGAATGAACTGCGGCGGCACCGTCAGCACATAGGCCTGGGACTTGAAGCTCGTCGAGATCATGTACAGGAACGGCGTCACCATCAACGCCGCGGACACGATCAAGAAGGCGTGCCGGACGACGGCCGCCGTCCCGGTGCGGACGGTCCGGGACATCCTCATTCGGACACCTCCTCGTCGGTTCGATAGACCCGCAACTGGACCATGGCCAGCACGAACACGACCAAGGTGAGCAGCACGGCGATCGCCGAGCCGTAGCCGAAGTCGAGGTCACCGAAGGCGACCGAGTACATGTAGGTGAGCACCACTTCGGTGGACTGGGCCGGGCCACCGCCGGTCATCAGTAACACCGAGATGAAGACGTTGAAACCGCCGATCACCAGCATCACCAAGACGAAGGCCATCGCCGGCCAGATCGCCGGCAGGCTGACCACCCGGAACCGCTGCCAGCGGTTGGCGCCGTCCATCGTGGCAGCCTCTTCGAGCGCTGCGGGGATCCCCTGCAAGGCGGCCAGGAAGATCATCATCGACCAGCCGATGCCCTTCCAGATGCCCAGCGCCGCGATCGCGACCATCGCCGCCCAGCGGCTGGACAGCCACGAGATCGGGGCCGCCATCGACGGGTCCATCAGCCAGTTGATCAGGCCCTCGTCGGCGAACAGGTACTTGAACAGCAACGAGACGACCACCCAGCTGGTCACCACCGGCAGGTAGAACAGCACCCGGTAGACCGGCTGGGCCGGCGACTTCGCCTTCAGCAGCAGGGCGATGCCCAGCCCCAGGATGATCTGGGGCGGGACGGTCAGGACCATGTAGGCCCCCGAGTTCGCCAGCGCCGTCCAGAACACCGGGTCGTGGAAGGCGCGGACGTAGTTGTCGAACCCGATGAACTTCGACGACGCCGCCGACAGCACGTTCCAGTCGTACAACGACATCTGGGCCGCGCTCAGGATCGGATAGATGATCGCCACCAGGAAGAGCACCAGGCCCGGGGCCAGGAACAACCATGGGGTCAGGGCCTGGCGTGAGGCGCCCCCGGCGGCCGGGGCCGCCTCACGTCTGGTCATGTCTTTCCTCTCCGAACCGCAATGGCCTTACTTGGCCAGCAACGGATCGATCTCAGCCGCGGCAGCGGTGAGTGCTTCTTGAACTGTGACCGAACCCTTGAAGGCCTCGGTGAGGTGATTGTTCAAGATGGTGTCAACCTTGGACGCCTCGGGGATGTTCAGCCGGGCCTTGGCCGTCTTCAGCTGCTCGGTGAAGGCGGCCAGGTAGGGGTACTGCTCGGCGGCCTTGGTGCCGACGGTCTCCACCACGGGCATCTGGCCGGTCGCGGCCATCGCCAGCTGGAACTCCTCGGTCTGGGTGAATCGGATGAACTTCAGCGCAGCCTCAGCATGCGTGGTCGAGGTGCTCATCACGATGCTCTCGCCACCGATCACCGAGACCGAACCCCCCTCGCCGGCCGGAACCGGGGAGTAGTTGGGCGTGAACTTCGGGTACTGCTGCTTCCAGATGTCGACCATCCACGGGCCGTCCAGGATGGAGGCGTAGTTGCCGCCCGGCAGGCCGTCCGAGGTACCGGTGGCGCCCTGGTTGCCGATGATCAGATTGGGGATCTGACCGTCCTTGTACAGGTCCACGAGCATCTGCACCGCGGCCACCGATGTGGCCGAGTCCAGGTAGCCGCTGGCCTTGGTCACCGCGTCGTCGGTGAGCGCACCGCCGCCGGACCAGATCCACGGCATGATGTTCCACTGCCCCAGGCCGCCGTCGGCGAAGGCCTTGATCTTGGTGCCCTTGAGCTTGCCGGCCATCGCCGTGAACTCGGCGAAGGTGGCTGGCGGCTTGCTCAGCCCGGCAGCCTTGAGCGCCTCGGGCGAGGTCACCAGCACGCGGGTGTTGGTGTCCAGCGGCAGGCCGTAGTAGTGGCCGTCCCAGGCGTTGGCGGCCAGGGTGCCGGGGTAGACGGCGTCGGCGTAGGTGGTGAAGTCGGGCATCGCCTGATCCAGCGCGGCGAAGGCGCCGAGCTTGCCGTACTGGGCGATCCAGCCGATGTCCGAGCGGAGCAGATCGGGCAGCTCGCCGCCGGCAGCGGCGGTGGTCAAGGTCTGCTTGAGCTGGTCATAGGGCATGTCGACGTAGTTGATGGTGATGCCGGGGTTGGCCTTCTCGAACGAGTCGATCAGCGGGGCCAACGCCGTGGTCTGGGCGCTGTTGCCGCCGTTGCCGTAGGTGCCCCAGAAGGTCAGTTCAACCTTCTCCGCGGGAGCAGAACCGGCGGTGGAAGCGGACGAAGCGGCGGTGCCCGTCCCACAGCCGGCCAGAGCCAGGGCCATCACAGCAGCAGCCGCACCGAGTAGTCGAGCGTGCTTCATTGCGGTCTCCAATCGGTCAGGCGCAACGCTTGGCTGCGCCGGTTTGATTCTGTCGTGGAATCAACTACGCGTCAAGAGGGTGAAAGATCACAGCTTGGCAACGTTGTTGCTTCGCCGATAGAATCATCCGGACGTCCGAAGGAGGAGTCCATGCGTGTCGCACCATCACCCTGGCCGCTGGCCGGTGCGCCCCAGGCAGTGGCCCTGGAGATTCTGCGCTACGGCCCCCTGCCCCGCACCGACGTCGCCCGTCGATTGGGCCTCTCCGCAGGCACCCTGACCCGACTGGCTTCCGAGCTGATCGCCGACGGCCTGATCGCCGACGGCGCCGAGCAGCCCACCGGCAACCCCGGCCGCGGCACCCGTCCGCTCCGAATCGTCGCCGAGTCGCACCACTTCATCGGCCTCAAGCTGACCGGCGGCGAGTTGTTCGGGGTGCGCACCGATCTGCGCGCCGATCCGGCAGCCTTCGCCTCCGAGCCGCTGCGCTCGACCAACCCAGACGAGGTCGCCGACCAGATCGGCGAGTTCGCCGAGCGACTGGCCGGCGACGTCCCGATCTCCGGCATCGGGATCGGCCTGGGCGGACAGGTGGACGCCCAGGGCGTCGTCGTCTCCGCCCCGTTCCTGCGCTGGCAGGACGTTCCGCTGGCCGACCTGGTCTCACAGCGGCTGCAGGTCCCGGTGGCCATCGACAACGACCTGATCACGCTGACCGAGTTCGAGAACTGGTTCGGCGACGGTGCCGGGCTGGACCGATTCGCCGTGGTCACCATCGGAGCCGGCGTCGGCTACGGAGCGGTGGCGAACCGCGAGGTGATCAGCTCCGTCGATGCTGGGCTCGGCCTGATCGGCCACTGGCCGCTCGATCCGCTCGGTCCGCTGTGCCCGGAGGGCCACCGCGGGTGTGCGCACGCGATGCTGGCCATGCCCAGCATCGCCGCTGCCGCCTCGCAGACGATGAACACCGACATCGACTACGCGACGGCGCTGGACCTGGCCGCGTCCGGCACGCCTGGGCCGCGCCGGGTGGTGGACGCCGCCGGCCGCTCGCTGGGCCTGCTGATCGCCGACATCGCGAACCTGATCCTTCCGCAGTTGGTCATCATCGGCGGCGAGGGCGCCCTGCTCGCCGAGGTCGCCGCCGACGCGCTGCAGGCAGGGATCACCGAACGCCGCCACCCCAAGGCCACGCCGGTGACCATCGTGATCAGCAAGGCTGACGACGAGCTGTGGTGTCGCGGCGCGGCCGTCCGCGCGATCGAGCGATTCGTCTTGGGGCTGGCCCCGAACCCCTGAGCCAACCCGGACTTACATCACCGCTCAGAACCTCACAATCCGGACTGATCGCTACCAGTGCGCCATCGCCGGGAACGCCTGCCGCAATTCATCACAAGGGGCCTGTGCTCCTAATGTCGACCGCTCCGAATGGAATCGCGCCGACCAAGCGCGGATGACAGAACTCATCTTCACGCGCGGGCACCCACCTCATTCATGAGGCTCGGCGTGCCGGAGGCGAGTCGACAGAGCTTCGCTACGATTTCTACGCGCAGATCATTATCAGATTGCGCAGACCCTCGCCTGCGGCTGCTCGTCCCCGACCCTGCGTGGCTGGTTGTGCCTGCTGCCGGACTCAAATGAACTCACTTCGATCTTTCCGCCGTCTCAGATCCGGGACGCCGAACAGTGGATCTCCAATATCGTTTCTTACGCCGCATCGACGGTCGACGCAGGAGGGGGCGGGCGGAAGATGAGTATCTCGACCAGGGAGGCCTTCGCCGCGCGCCTCAATGCGGCCCGGATCGCGAAGCACCTGTCCATCAACGATGTGGCGAAGATAGCTGGCGTCCCGAAAGCGACCGCGCAGGGTTGGCTCAATGGGAGCCATATGCCGACGCCGGCGCTGAGAGAGCGCTTCCTCGCGATTGCCGAGGCGCTCGGCCTGGCCGACCAGATGCCCGAGGGGCTCTGGCTGGACGAGTGGGCACGCATCGAGCCCCGGTTGAGATCAGAGTCGGCGCCCTACGTGGGCCTTCGGCCGTTCGAGGCGAAGGACGCCGATTTCTACTACGGTCGCGTGCCCGAGGTCCGCAGGCTCGCTGAGACGATCTTGGCGCTGCACGAGGAATCCACCACCGGAATCATCGCCCTGATCGGCGCGTCGGGTTCGGGGAAGTCGTCCTTGCTCGCGGCAGGCCTGGTCGGCCGAGAGTGCGTGGACGGGGTGCTGGCCGGATGGCGTCCGCGTCTACTCACGCCGGAGACCCTGGACGGAGACACTCCTGATGCCGATCTCGTGATCGTGGACCAGTTGGAGGAGTATCTGCACCTGCCTTCCATTGAGCGCGAACGCGCGATGGCGAATCTGTCACGGCATGCAGAACGCGGATTGGTGGTGGTCGCGCTCCGCTCGGACTTCTTCGCCGCGGCTGGCGCCGAACCCCTTCTCGTGGATGCGCTCGAACGCCCAGTGCTCGTAAGCCCATTGACGCGAGCCGAACTCCGTGACGTGATCGTTGCGCCAGCCACGGCTGTGGGGGTGACGGTCGACGACGACCTCGTCCACATGCTTCTGAACGATGTCGCGCCCGGACCGGAACAGGCCAGCGTCTCCACCGACGTCCTACCGCTGCTTTCCAACGCGCTACTCATGACCTGGGCCGCGGGCACCGGCGAACGGATGAGCGTCGCCGACTACCGCAGCGTGGGAGGGATGGCGGGAGCCGTCGAAGCGCTCGCAGAGGAGGTCTTCAACGACCTCGACGCGGACGGCCAGACGCGAGCCCAGCGGATCTTCCTCCGGCTCCTCGGACTCACCCATGGCGCGCTGACTCGACACTCCGTTCGACTGGATGAGCTCGGGCCGGAAGACCGAGCCGTCATGGACGCCTTCGTCGCCGCGCGAATGCTGACGGTGAGCGGTGACGAGGTTCGGATCAGCCATGAGGCCCTGCTGCGGCACTGGGCGCGCCTGGCTGGCTGGATCGATGCGCATCGGGCCGAACTGGATTCGCTTGCTCGACTGCGCAGAGCGGCCGAGCTCTGGGAGGACTCCGAACACGACCCCAACGTCTTGATCCCGGTGCAACGACTGCCCATGTTCACCGACTGGATGGACGATCCCGACAAGCAGATGCTGCTCGGCACGAGCGAACGGGACTTCCTCGCGGCGAGCGAGAAGCACTTCTCCTCCGCCCTCGAGGAGGAGCGGAGGATGAGTCGACGACTCAGGCGTCAGCGCAGGCTTGCCCTGACGCTGGCTGCGGTGACGACGCTCGCTGCTGTTGGTGCTGGGGTGTCCTTCGCGCGGGGCGAAGGTTTCCGGGCCGAGGCCGTGACCGCCCGCAATGACGCCGAGTCCCGTCAGGTCGCCGTTGCGGCCCGGTCACTGCGCGCGAAGTCGCCGAACCTGGTTGCCCAGATGGCCCTCGTCTCGCTGAGTCTGGCTGACACCCAGGAAGCCCGCTCCATGGTCCTGGACGCCGAGGCGCTGGACGCGCCGCTGCGCTGGACCGGTGCACCCAACGCGGTACTCGCGGTCAGCCCGGACGCACGGGTCGTCGCGAGGGCGGATGGCACGGGGACGGTCACCGTCTGGCACGGATCGGAGCTGAGCACCTCGCCTGGGGCAGCGGTGAGCGTCGACGCCAAAGGCGGGAGCCTTCTTGCGGTTGCGCTCGCCACGATCGGCGACCGGGAGGTGATGGCGGTCGGAGGCACGAACGTTCGCGCGCTCTGGGACGTCACCGGCGAGCCTCGGCTGCTCGCCGAGATCGACTCGCCGAGCGCAGTCACCGCGGTGGCCTTCGACCCGGACTCGACCAAGGCGGTGTTCGGCGATGCCTCGGGCACGATCTCCGTCTACGACCTCGCGGATCTGGCCGCACCCCGGCGGGTCGCCGCCGTAGCCCTGAAGGAACCCGATCCGCCCGAGCAGGTGAGGGCGGTCGCGCTCGACCGTCGCGGGATCTTGTATGCGGGCGGGCTTGTCGGCGAGATCGACCGCTGGCGCCTCGGGCCGACACCGAAGGAACTGGCTCCGATCGAGGTCCTGACCTCGGCAACGAAGCTTCCGGCGCGGGTTCAGGCACTGGCGGTCACGAGCGGAGGGGAACGGCTCGCTGCGGGGATCGCGGGCAGCGAGGTTCTCCGCTGGACCGTCTCGGCTGATCAGCAACTCTCAGCTGAGCCCTCGCTCACGGCTTTCTCCAGCTACATCAATGCGCTCTCCTTCTCCCCCGACGATTCGCAGCTGGCCGTGGCCAGTTCGGACCAGACCGTCTCGATCTACGATTCGGCCAGCGGCGCCGAGCTCCGGCGGATGGTCACGCCCGCCATCCAGACCGGCGTTGGCTTCGCCCAGGACGGCCGTCCGGTCGCTGTGGGCACCGATGGCACCCTTCTGGTGTGGACGTCCCGGAGCCCCTTGTGGAAGGCGTCCGGCTCGGCGGTCTACAACCTCGCCTCCGACGGCGCACGCTGGCTCGCGGCCGGCGGATCGACGGACGGCATCGCGCTCTGGCGACTGGACGGCGACCCCGCTCGGGCACCGCAGCCGGTGGTGCCGCCGCTGCCTGACGGCGACGTCCAGCGCGGAGCCGTCGGCGTCGCCCCCAACGGCTCCTTCCTCGTCGGCGCCACCCTCCACGGGCAGGTTCTCACCTGGCCGCTGACCGAGGCCGGCGCCGGCCCTGGCACCGCGTATGCCTCCGGCGTGAGCAACGTGATCGCCTATACGACGGTCTCTCCGGACTCGTCCATGGTCGCCGCGATGGAGTACGGGGGAAACCACGTCATCTTGTTCCGCGCGGACGGGCAAGGGCACCTGACCCAACTCGCGACCGTCGAAGCATCGACCCCTCAGCTGGTGGGCTTCAGCAGCGACAATCGAACCCTCGCGATCGCTCAGGTCGACAACTCGATCGCGTTCTGGTCCCTGGCGGATCCGACCAGCCCGAAGCAGGTCGGCAGCATCTCGGGCCTGGCCACGATGCCGGCCACGTTCAACCTCGCGCCGAAGTCGAGCCGCATCGCGATCGGCGAGAGTTCCGGCGGGGTGAGCCTGTGGGACTTCGGTGATCCCGCCAAACCCACGCTGCTTCGACGCTGGAACGATCCAGCGTCGTCGATGTACTCGCTTGCGTTCAGCCCGGACGAACGGTGGCTCGTCGGAACCAGCGGCGACGACCTGATCTGGGGCTGGGACCTCGCTTCGGATCACAGCGAGGCGGACTTCGCGCTCAGCGGCGAGGTCGGGCGCCCCTGGGACGTCCGCTTCATCGACGACGGACGCCGCTTCGCCGTCTCGGGCAGCACGGGCGCAGTGCGGGTCTGGGTCGCGCACGTCGCCGACGCCGCCACCCAACTGTGCGGCCAGATCGGCACCCCGCTCACCCAGGATGAGTGGCGTCGTTACTTGCCGGGTATCGAGCCGAGGGCGGTGTGTTGAGCTGCCGACGGCGATGCCCGAGTGGACGGGGATCCGCCGCCCGAAACGCTCGTGCCGATGCCGCTTCAAGAACGTGGATCGGTACGCGACCTGACCCACGGCTGACGCTCTGAGTTCAACGGCGCCGCCCGGCTTAACCGGAGCCTGAGCGCGCCGGCATTCAGGTTCAGAGCTCGGCTCGGGTCGGGGGGTTAGCGCCGGATCGCCCAACGGTGATGGCGGAGCAATCTATGGCCCGCTGCACTGCCGGAGCGATGTGTTGCCACGTCGCGGCGTACAGTCTGGCGCGCGCGTCGGGGCCGCCGACAAGACCAGCGTCAAGAAGCCCCGAGATCAGGCCGGCCATGAACGAGTCACCCGCCCCTACAGTGTCGATCACGGGCACGCTACGGACAGCGACGTCGTGGATCTGCCCGGCCATCAGGGCGATCACGGGGCCGCCGCCCCGGGTGGCCACGCACAGTCGAGGGCCGAGGCCGGCCCACGCGCGCAGGACGCCGTGGACGGAGCCGTCCGGGTACAGCCAGGCGAGATCCTCCTCGGATGCCTTGACGATGTCGGCCAGGGCGACCATTCCCTCGACGGCCTCGCGCGCTGCGCCGAGTTCGCCCATCAGGCTCGGGCGGACGTTCGGGTCGTAGGACAGCGTCGAGTTCGGTCGCGCGGTTTCGATCAGGTGCCGCACGGCCGCTGCGCCTGGCGGCAGGACGGCAGCGATCGAGCCCGTGTGGAGGTGGGCGCCGGGCAGGAGCGATTCCGTCGCGTCGATTCGCCATTCGAGATCGAAGTCGTAGCTGGCGACGCCAGCCGCGTCGAGGCGGGCGGTGGCGGTTGAGGTGTGGTGCGCCCAGATGCTGCCCGGACCCAGCAGGACCTTCTCGTTCGCCATGAGGCCTGCGATCCGCTTGCCTCGTTCATCGGTGCCGATGTGGGTGACGAGGCTGGTCGCATGACCGAGACGCGCCGTCCCGACCGCGACGTTGGCTGGGCTACCGCCCACATGCTCGGTGACCTCGCCGGCCGGGGTCACGACGATGTCGATCAGGGCCTCACCCAGGACCGTCACCGAAGCTGTCACCGCGGATCTCCCTCGAGGGCCTTGGCAGACGCGGCGGCCGGCGGGCGGGCAAGAGCCCGGATCTGCGGCGCCGATCCATGCGCCTTGATCGTGAGTTCGCCTTCGACCGTGGGGATCGCGACACCGAAGTTGGCCCCGGTGGTGGCGAGTTCGAGCACGGGCCCGTCGATGATCACCCGCACGGCCTCGCCGCAGGGCATCGTCCAGACATCCTCACCCACCTGGATCACCAGGTCAGCCTGCGTGCGGCGGACTGATATGACACGTCGTGGGCCGCGAGCGATCTCGAGTTCGTCACCGGTGTTCGGATGCCAGGCGAGGTCGAAGGCCTGTGTCCCGGCCGGGAGCGCCTCGGCGGCCGGCTGGTGGTAGCGCTCGATGTCGGGGTGAGGAGTTGCGACCAGGCGGTCGCCCTCGACGCTGAGCAGGTGCGGCACGCTGTGTGCACTCGCCCACCCGGCGTCGGGATCGGCAACTCCGCGCATCCAGAACGACAGGCACGGACGCTGCTCCCGATCGAGGAACAGCGAAGGCGCGTAATAGCTCGGCCCGTAGGTCAGCCGACCCCACGTCTCGGCGCGGAACCGACCGTTCGCGTACGACCCCAGTGCATAGGCCGCATAGTGCAGATTGTCGGCGTCCCACACCGAGGACACCATCGCGTAGCGGTCGCCGACAGGGAAGATCTGGGGGCACTCCCACAGGGCACCCGTCCACACCGGATCGGTCTCGTGGGTCGAGCGGGACAAGGCGACTCCGTCGTACCGCCAGGTCTTCAGGTCATCCTCGGAGACGTAGGTGAGCGCCATGGCCATTCCCTCACGATCACCGGCACCCACGAACATGCGCCACAGATCACCCTCGCGGCGAATGAACGGATCACGATAGGCGATCAGATCCAGATCATCGGGAGCTTCGACGACCACCGGTCCTTTCTCCCACCGAATCCAGCCGGCATCAGTCGGTACAGCGGTTCGGATCCGCCCGATCCCGTAATCGGGCGCGCTCGTCGAGGTGTAGAACACCTTCGCGCCCTGCCGGTCGTCGACCACCAGGGAGCCGGTCCAGATGCCGCCGTCTCCCTCACCGGGAGCGATCGCGACCGGAAGCTCTTCGAGGGAGAGGAGATCCCCTCCCCGGGCGTGACCCCAGTGGCAGTTCGGCTGCCAGACCACCGCGTCCGGTACGTACTGGTAGAAGACGTCGTACCCGCCGTCACGCCAGGTGATCCCGTGCGGATCGTTGATCCACCCCGTGGCGGCCGTGAAATGGAACGAAGGTCGCACCTCAGACGTCCTCTTCGTCGAAGCGGACGCGGATGTCTTGCGCGATGCGGGCGTTGCCGGCTTCCCACTCGTCCACCTCGGCCTGCCGTTCGGCCCGGAGTTGGTCGCGGCGCTGGACGAAGCCCGCCATCCGAGCCTGGGCGGCTTCACGGGCGAGGACCTGTTCGTGGGTGAGCTCGGGGAGTGGCGCGGTGATGAGCCGGTCGATCGGGCGTAGCGGGAGCCTGTCGGCGACGGGCGGCACGCTCAGTTGGGGGGAAGGCAGCGTCTGGTACCAGTACGCGGTGGATGACCATTCGTCGGAGAGATGGTTGGCGTGGCCGTGTTCGAACGTGACCTTGATCCGCTTGCTGAAGCGGACGGGGTCGGCAAGATGGAAACGGTAGCTGTGATGGAAGCCCGGCACGTCCTCTTCGTGGACGATGGTGCCATTGAACAAGTACGCGTTGTGCTGCATGCCCCAGGCGTGCCCGAAGTAGTCCTCCATACCGGTGCCGTGGAGACTCGGCGGCCAGGTGTCGTCGTCGATGAAGATCATGTCGTCGCCCTCGCCCCACCAGGAGCCCTGGAAGTGCCGCACGGCGACGGTGCAGCCGACGTAGTGCCCAGCGCCTTCGGTCTCCAGCGCGACGTAATTGTCGCGCCCGTCCAGGTTGGGCAGCGTGGTTTCGATGCTGTTGGTCTGGAGGTCGGGCGCCCACCCGACGTTGGGCAGGGACCGGCGCCAATGCGCGTGGAAGTAGAGGGTGTCGTCCGGGAGTGGGTCGCGGACCAGTTCGTAGTCGATGTAGAAGTACTGGAGGTAGGGGATGTCGTTCTGGTTCTCCACCACGATCCGGGCGCGGGAGTTGAACGGCATCCTGAAGTAGCTGTTGAAGGCTGCGCTGCCGCCGAAGGTGTGCAGTTCGGGTTCCTTGGCCGACACGGACAGGGGCAGCGAGTCGTAGGACCCCGACAGAGAGTTCATCAGGCCGAAGAAGTCGCCGAGCGGGGCGATGACGCTGGGGGTGGTCTGGTCGTCCCAGTAGATCTTGAGCAGGATCTTTCGGTAGTAGTCCGGATCGACGACTTCCCAGCTGACTCCGAGAGCGTTGTGGATCTCGAGCATCGGGACGCCCACCGCCCATGGGTCGATCTGGCCCGGCCCAGGCTGGATTCGGCAGGACTGGGTCATCCAGATGTGGGTGATGTAGCCCGGTCCGCGCAGATCGGCGAGGACGCGCTCCTCACCCGGCATCACGATCCAGTTGTCTCGATTACGTCCGGTCTGGTCGAAGCTGGACGCGCGTGCCGACCTGGCGTCGCGTCGACGGGTCAGCTCTGCGAGCATGCCTGCAGGTCCGCTGCTGGTCTGGTCCATGGATGCCTTCCTTCGACGGTGAGGGGCAAGCGCTCGAATCGAAACGTTTGCGTCGTCGCCGTACGTTAGCGCTCCGCATCGACGAGGGCAAGACCCGAACAAAGTACCTGATGGATCGCTATATTCACGGCACAGGCCGGAGACGTGTATCGTCTTGCGCAACGAGTAGATGCGGACCGAGGTGCGTCGTGGCAACAATGGTGGATGTGGCGAGAGTGGCAGGCGTGTCGACGTCGACCGTCTCGCACGTGCTGAACGGCACCCGCAACGTGGAGCCGGCAACCCGGCGTCGGGTTCTGGCCGCGATCGAAGACACGGGGTATCGACAGGACACGCTGGCCCGAGCCATGCGCCGGGCCCGCACCGACAGTATCGGCCTGATCGTCTCCGACGCAGGCGAGCCGGCATTCGCCGAAATGGTTCACGGCGTCGAACAAGCGGCGGCCGAGAACGACCTGACCCTTCTCCTGGCCAACTCCGCCGAGGACGCGCAGCGTGAGCAGCGAGCGATCACCACCCTGATGAACCGCCGCGTCGACGGCCTCATCCTGGCCTGCTCGGCCAGCACGGACATCTCCGCGATCGGAGCGCTCGGTGACGAGCGCGCCCCCGTCGTGCTGCTCGACCGCCTCCATCGGACGCTCCCGTTCGACCAAGTGGGGGCCGACAACCGCGAGTCGATGCGAGCCCTGGTGAATCACCTAGTCGAACAGGGACACACGGGATTCGTGGTGGTCGCGGGGGATACCCGAGTGCCGACGCTGGCCGAACGCCTCGAGGGCTTCCACGATGGGCTCAGGGACGGCCACCTGCACAGCGGCTCGCAGGTTGTCTGCGAGGGCGTCGACGCCTCCGTCATGTTCGCCCAGGTGGCCGAGACCGTGGGTCGTGGCGCCGCCTCGGCCGTGATCGCCTGCAGCACCCCTCTCGCGACTCTTGCCTTGAACGCCTTGCAGTCCGTGAACCGATCAGTACCCGGGGAGGTTGCCTTCGCGACATTCGACGGATTCCGCAACCCGGATCTGTTCAGCCCCCGCGTCACCACGGTGCGCCAGCCCGCCTACGACATGGGCATGACGGCTGTGCAGCTGTTGCTGGCTCGGCTGTCGGCGCCGGAGTCCAGCCCCCGTACCGTCCGACTCCACCAGTCGATCGAGCTCCGAGACTCGACCGAGGCGTTCACCTTCACCAAACCGTGACTTCCTTCAGCCTTGACAGGGGCTTAGGGGCCCGCCTAACTTGAGACAAACGTTTCCCGCAAACGTTTCGATGATCGGCCTCGATCGTCGCATCAGAAACTGAACCGGGCCGCATGCCGAGGCCCACATCAAAGGAGATGGCCAATGCGATCCCTCATCCTGCGTCGCCCGCTCAAGCAGCTGCTCGCAGCGGTCGCGCTTACGACTTCCACGGCTCTGGCTCTCTCAGCCTGTGCCGCCCCTTCGACGCCGTCGGGCTCCGCGCCCGCGAGCGCCGGCGCAAAGACGGAGATCACGCTGTCGATGCAGAACCCCGATGTGAAGACGGCCGACCCCGCGACCTGGGCGATCGTCCAGGCTTTCGAAGCAGCCAACCCCGACGTCACGGTCACCGTGAGCGGAGAGGCGGTGGCCGAGCACTTGCAGAAGCTGTCCATTGCCGCGCAGAGCGACACGCTCCCCGACATCTTCTGGGTGTACAAGGCCAACGCTGAGGAGATGCTGCAGGCGGGCAAGTTGCTCGACCTGAAGCCCGTTCTCGATGAGTTGGGTATCACCAGCGAGCTGCCAACCAGCACCGTTGAGAACTTCACTTCCGACGGCAAGATCTACGGGGTGCCCTACCAGGAGCTCCTGACAGGCTTGTGGGTGAACAAGAAGATCCTCACCGACAACGGGCTGCAGATGCCCACCACCTTCGACGACCTGGTCAACGTCGCGAAGACGCTCCACGCAAAGGGCATCACCACCATCTCCAATGGAGCCAACCAGTCAGCCTTCAGCGTGTGGAGCTTCCTGGTCTGGCTGGACCGGTTCGGCTACGAGGACAAGCTGTCCGGCCTGCTGGACGGCTCGATCAGCTACAACAACGCCGACTTCCAGCGGATGTATGAGCACATCGCCCAGTTGCGGGACGCGGGCGCCTTCTCCTCCAACGTGTCCACTCAGACCTACCAGCAGGCAGTCAGCCAGTTCACCAACGGCAAGGCCGCCATGCTGGACGCCGGCGTGTGGGCATCCAGCGCGATCCAGGAGTCAAAGGTCGCCCCGAACATCGGCTTCTGGCAGGGGGCGCAGTTCTCCGATGGCGTCGGCAACCAGAACATCATCATGGACGTCGCGTCCGCCCCGCTCGTCGTGAGCGCCAAGTCGGGCGCCGACCCGACCAAGCTCGCCGCCATCAAGAAGTTCCTCGCCTTCTACTATGGCGAGAAGGGCCAGCAGATCCTCGTCGACAACGGCCAGCCGCCGGTGACCAACTACCAGGCCACGGTTGACGAGACCACGCAGAGCGTCCTGAAGGTGGCGCTCGAAGCCGCCTCCGCGGAGGGCGTCTCCAGCCCGAAGTCCCAGCCCGACCTCTTGGTGTCGACCCAAGTGGCCAACGCGATGTACGACAGCATCTACGGCGTCATCCAGAACCAGCTCGAGCCGAAGGCTGCCCTCGACCTGGTCCAGAAGGCGCTGGACGAGAACCGCTGAGAACTCTCCCTCAGGGGCCGCACGCTTCCGGCCCCTGAGGGAGGCTCACGCACCGAGTAGACAGGAGACCCAATGAACTGGATCAGCTCGAGACCGAAGATCCTGCTGATGCTTGCGCCCGCGTTCATCCTGTTCACCCTGTTCATGACCTACCCGGTCGGTTACTCGTTGGCGTTCAGCCTGACGAAGTTCCAGGGCTTCGGAACCCCCCGCTGGACCGGGCTCGACAACTACGCGCGGATCCTGACCGACCAGTTCTTCTGGCAAGCACTCGTCAACACGGCGATCATCCTCGTCGTGAGCCTGGCCGTGTTGATCCCCGGTTCCTTCGCACTCGCCCTGCTGCTCCAGCGCAAGATTGCTGGAAGCGGCGCGCTCAAGGCGTTGGTCTTCGGCCCGGCGATCATCGCCCCGATCCTGGTCGGGCTGATCTGGGTATTCATCCTCGATCCGAAGATCGGCCTACTCAACCGCGCGCTGGCGGGTCTGGGTGTTCCCGCGGTCACCTGGATCGGCGGCAACACGCTCACGCCCTACTCGGTTGCGATTGTCTTCATCTGGAGCAGCATCGGCTTCGCGATGACGATTTTCTATGCCGGCCTGCAGACCCTGCCGTCCGACGTGATGGAGGCCAGCGCACTGGACGGCGCGACCGGCTGGCAGCAGGTCCGCCACGTGACGATCCCCATGCTTCGGGCCACTTTCGCGATCGTGACGATCCTGCTGATCACCAACGTCTTCAAGATCTTCGAACTCGTCTACGTCCTCACCGGCGGCGGCCCCGTCCACCGTTCAGAGACCCTCGTGAGCTATATGTACTACGTCACCTTCACCAACCAGCAGTACGGCTACGGCATGGCTCTGGCCGTCATCATCACCGTACTCGGAGCTCTGGTTTCGGCCGGCTACCTGATGCTGTCCAGTCGCAAGGGAGACCGACGATGAGCCGCGCCGTCGCGGAGCCGACACCAGCTGTCGCGTCAGGCCCGCGCCAGCCGCTGAGCCCGGCAAAGCGCAAACAGCGCAGAACACTGCTTGCGCTCGCGGCGATCGCCTACCTGATCACCTTCCTGGTCATCCTCCCGATCCTCTGGATCGTCCTGCTCTCCTTCCAACCAAGCGCGGACATCCTCAACGACCCGCTGTCGCTCGGCCACCTCGGCCTCGCGAACTACGTCAACGCCGTCCAGTCGCTTCCTTTGCTGCGGATGTACGCCAACACTTTCCTGATCGCCATCGCGGCGGTGTCGCTCGGCACAGTCGTGTCGTTCATGGCGGCGTTCGCCCTGACGCGGATGGTGTTTCGGCATCGCCGGCTGCAATCAGCAGTCAAGTTCTACTTCCTTGCCGGCCTGGCCGTCCCCGTGTACATCCTGCTCTTCCCCGTATACCGCCTCGATCTCGCACTCGGGCTCTTCGGGACCTACGGCGCGCTCATCCTGCCGTACGCCGCAGTCTCCATCCCCTTCAACACCCTCCTCATGACGGGATTCCTCGCAGACTTCCCCGCCGAGATCGAGGAGGCCGCAATCATTGACGGCGCCGGACTGTGGCGACTCTGCATTTCGGTCGTCCTACCCATCATGCGGCCGGTGATCGCCACGATCCTCATCTTCAACATCGTCTACGTGTTCAACGAGTTCCCGTTCGCATCAATCCTGATCAACGACCCGAACATGGTCACCGTGTCGCTGGCAGTATCCAGATTCCAAGGACAGTTCACCGTCGACTACGGCGGCATGATGGCGTCCGCAACCATGGTGCTCATCCCGCAACTGGTCATCTACGCGTTCTTCCAGCGCCAGATCATCGCCGGCATGACCGCCGGCGCGGTCAAGGGCTGACGGCTACGACCGCCGAAGACGGCTCAGTCGATTCCGTGAACCGTCACGCTCCCCGCCTGGACCGAGATCACCTCGGCCTCGGCCGGATCGACGTAGACGGCAAGGACGGCGTGGCCCGCGAAGAACTCCAGGACACCCCGATCCAGGACGATCCGGATCGTGTCGCCGGTCGCCGGGCACTCCCAGGCAGCCGCGCCGTGAGACACCTCCAGGAGTCCATCGTTCAGTTCCACCTGAAGGCTTCCCAGCCAGATGGCCGAACGGCGGCCCTCGCCGGCGACACGCCACTCGAGATCGGCGACCGGAGGGACGCGGGCAGACTCCCCCGCGTGGATCGTGGTCGGCTGGCTGCGCCGTCGGAGCAACTCCGGGGTTGGCGACGCGCTGAGCCTATCGCCCTGGAGCTCCAGCCGGTGCGGGACGCTGTGCGCACCCGCCCAGCCGTTGTCCGGATCGGCGACTCCGCGGAGCCAGTAGATGATTCCGCACATGTCGGCATCGTCACGAAAGACGGAGCCTGCGTAGTAGCAGGGTCCATAGGCCAGCCGGTGCCATGACCGCGCAGTGAAGACGCCGTCTTCGTAATCGCCGACGGCATATGCCTGGTAGTACTGCTCGACGGGCCGCCATACGGAGAAGGTGAGCACCCATCGGTCGCCGGCGCGGAAGAGTTGGGGGCACTCCCAGACCTCCCCGGTCCAGACCTGAGCTGAGTCGCTCGCTGGCCTGCTGGCCGCTGCGCCCGTGTAGGACCACGTGTCGAGGTCGTCTGACCGATAGCCGTAGGCGAGCGCGGTGCCGTCGGTTCGCCCGGACCCCACCAGCATGCGCCACGTCTTGCCGTCGTGGAAGACGTAAGGGTCGCGGAAGACGAGGACGTCTTCGCCGGGCGGCAGGCGTGCAACCTCACCCGTGAACGTCCAGCTGTTCCAGGTGCTGGCCGTGGCTTCGGCGGAGCCGATGGTGCCGATATCGAAGTCGTCCGCCGCGACGTCGGTGTAGAAGATCCGCGCGGGCTGACCGGGCGGCACAACAAGCGTCCCTGACCAGCATCCCCGGCCGGGTGCCGGAACCAGGGCAGGCGACGACTCCGTCCACGAGAGGAGGTCCGGGCTGGTGGCGTGTCCCCACTGGCACGCGGGGTCCCACTCGGTGCGCCCGGGGACGTACTGGAAGAACAGGTGATACTCGTTTTCCCGCCAGGTGAGGCCGAGCGGGTCGTTGATCCAGCCCGCGCGGGGGGTGAAATGGATGCGGGGTCGATCGGCTCCGGTCGTCATTGCTCTCTCCTTGTGGGCGGGTCGGCGTGAGGACGGCGGGTCAGCCCCGAGGTCGACTGCTCAGCGGTGTTCCGGGCCCGACCGCACCACGGAGGTCCCCACCCGCATCGGCGGTTGGGACGGCCCTGACTGCGTTGACTGCCCGCTGCGCGACCACCTCCGCGTCGGTGCCGGTGTCCAGGATCGTGTTCTGGGTTGATTCCGAGTCGACCATGACGGTGGTGACCTCGAGGGGACTGCGGGCATCAGTGGTGAGCAGCGCGTCCACCTGAGCCGCGAAGGCGGAGTCGCCGGACGTGGTGGGGACACCGAACGCGACCACATGGTTGGTGGCGATGTAGTTACCGGTTCCCGCGGCAAGCCGGATGATGATCGGCGTCGCGCCCGGCGGACGGATAGTGGTGGCGTCCAGAGCGTCGGAGAAGTGGTTCCCGATCACGGAGTTGTTGCGGCCGTCGATGCGAAGAAGCCCGAACTGGTCGTCTCGTCCGTTGTCGATGCCCAGGAACGGCGTCCACGGTTCGCGGTCCCGCAGGAAGTGATTGGACGCGATGAGGTTTTCCGAGCTGTCGCGGTCGAGGACGACCATCCCGGGGTAGAACGAGTGCAGTCGGTTGTTCGTCAGGCTCGATCGGGTCACGCCGTCGAAGTGGACGCTGCTCGCGCCACGGGGAAACACATTGTTCGCCGTGACGAGGAGGCCGCCGTGGTTCTCGGCGTAGATCGAATGGCCCTTGAAGCCGGCACCGATCAGGTTGTCGGTGATCTTCGACGCCTGCCCCCACCCCCTGAGTTCGATGCAGCTTCCGCACTCGGCGATGAAGTTGTCGTTGATGGAGAGCGCGTCGGCGTTGTAGATGGTGACGGCGTGCTCGAGGTAGACGAAGCCCATCTCGTCGATCCGGAAGGAGTCGTTGGCGTCGGCGACGTAGATCCCGGTCTTGCCGTTCACGTAGGTGTTCTCCGGATCCAGATCGGATCCGTCCGCGGTGAAGTGCAACCCGTCGATGCAGAAGTTGGAGAACTCGACTGAGCTGATTCGAGGATCGCCGCTGCGTGCGACACGGAACGCAGCACCCTGGGCCTCGTCGTCGCTCAGGGCAGTGTCGACCATGATCCGGCTGCCGCCGGGCCAGAGCTCGTGCAGGTCGTGCCGCTCCCCTTCTGGGACGTTGAAGCGGATGCTCGAAGAGGTGAACCCGTGCCCGGAGCCCTCGATCCGGAGGAAGCTGATGTCGATCCGCACCTGGGTCCGGAGCCGGTAGTCCCCCGGCGGGAGGTAGATCACGGCGCCCGGTTTGCCTCGCCCGTGGTCATCTGCGGTGCACTGTCGCGGCTTGAACGCCTCGTAGCCGGCCTTGTCCTGGAACTGCTCGTAGGCCGAGGTGCGCGCCGCGAGACCGAGCGGGGCGTCGATTCCCATCACGTTGTGGTCGTAGGCATAGGTGATGTACTGCTTGGCCAGGTCCGGGTGCGGGGAGTCGCTCGGGATCACGTTGTACCAGGGCCCCGGGATTGCGGCGATGCCACCAGGACCGGCGATCATGGGAGCCACCCCCACCTTGCCGTTGACCTTGCTGTCGTCGGGGGTCATCCGGTATGCGTGCGCCCAGAACAGCATCATGGCCGACTGGCCCTGGTAGAAGAGATTCTGTGCTGCCGCCCAATCCGTCGTTGCGGGGTCCGGCCCGACCTTGTCGGTGCAGTAAGGAGCGATGTACTCCTCCAGCGCCGTGACGTGATTCGCGTCGTTGATGATGACCGAGCCCGAGTCGTCGAGGACCACGGACTTGGATCCGGCCTGCAGAACATAGGCGAGCCATTCGGTCTCGACCGCGCCCTTCACTGCCGTCCCGTAGAGCTTGTCAGCGGGGCGGTTGAAGAACTTGGCCACATCGCGGTACTGCTGCCAATCTGTCGGCGGGACGAGGTCGTAGCCGTACTCGGCCTTGAACGCCTTCTGTTCCTTGGGGCTCGAGAACAGATCTTTCCGGAAGAACAGGATCTCCGCGTTCGCCCACTGAGGCATCCCGATGAAGTGGTCTTCGAACTTCGCGTCGGACACGAGTGCGGCGGGCAGATCCCCGGTGACATCGGGGGTCATCAGATCGTCGATCTGTTGCAGCGCGGGTCCGAACTCGGTCATCCAGATCACGTCGATCGTGGCCAGGTCGTAGGATCCGGCGCCGGTCGAGATATCGGCGGCGAGCTTGTCATGAACGTCGGCGTAGGGCACCTCGACAAACTCCACGTTGATCCCGGTGTCCTTGGTGAACTGTTCGGCGATGCCCTTCTGAAGACCCACACCGCCGCCTTCGGCGAGGATCCGGATGGTCTGTCCGGCGGCTGCGCTGCCCGACGATCCTGGTGCTGTTTGGGTTACCGATGCCGAGCATCCTGCCAGCATGAGCGAAGCGGCGAGGGCTGCCGTGCCGATCTTGAATCGCACGCTCTCCCCTTTCTTGGGTGTTCCCGGCCACCGTTGGCGGGATAGCACGAGGCTATGGTTTCCAACGTGTGTATGTCAACGTTGTCAGTCTCCCCGTTATCAACTCGTGACCATCTGAGCCACCGAGTCACGGACGACCATGTTGCACGAGAACTGACCACCCACGGTGTTGCGATGATGGAGCGCCTCGATGGCCCACCGGCCCATCTCGTAGTACGGAAGTGCGACGGTGGTCAGGCGCGGGCGCATGTGGGCCGCGACGACTTCACGGTTGTCGAACCCCACCACCGAGATGTCCTCCGGGATCCTCAGGCCGGCGCTTCGCAGCTCGTCGTACACCCCCATCGCCATCCAGTCGTTCATCGCAAAGATCCCGGTAGGCGGATGCGGGAGCCGCATCAGCTCTCGCGCCGCGACAGCTCCCCCCTCCTGCCACCAGTCACCGGTGAGCTGCAGTGCCGGATCCGGCCGGATGTTCGCTTCGGCCAGTGCGGCGAGGTAACCCTCACGGCGTAGATGTGACGCAGGGAACTCGGGGGGTCCACTGATCAGCCCGATCCTCGAGTGCCCGGCCTCGAGCAAGACCTTGGTCGCCATGTAGCCGGCATCGCGCTCACCCGGAACCGCAAACGCCGGCCCCGGCACGGACGGCACACAGTTCACCAACACCAACGGGGAGAACGGCAGGAGTTCAGTGGTATCGATCACCTGGTGGTGCGGTGAGGCGTATGCAACGCCCTCGACCTGCCACTGGCGGAGGTGGTCAAGAATCTGCTCACGTGACCCCGGCGCATCGTCCACGTAGGTGATGACAAGGACCTTGCCGAGCCCCGTCGCGGCGTCCTGAGCCCCGCGGATGATGTCGGACGCGTAGGGGAACGCCTCGCTGTCGTCGATCACGAGACCCACCGTCGGCGAGCTCGCGGAACGCAGCGTGCGAGCCGCCGCGTTCGGCGCGTAGCCGAGCTCCCTCATCGCCGACTCCACCTTCGCGCGCAACTCGGCCGTCACGTGCGGATGATCGTTCATGACCCTCGACACGCTCTTGAAGGAGACCCCTGCACGCTCAGCGACTTCCTTGATCGTCGGGGATCCTCGACCCGTAATCCCAGGCACGGCCGAAGCGGGCTCTGTTCGCGAAGCGGCAACGGGTCCAGCCGCCTCGGTCTCGCCGAAGCCCTGAATCAGCTCAAGCACAGCCTGGATCCGAGCCGTTCGCCGGTTCGCCGACGCCCCGACGAGCCCCGCCCGCGCCTGATCCAGCATCGCTGCCAACCGTTCACGGCCGGGGTCGTTCTCGCGGAGGCCGCTCCAGACCTCCACCAGCATCCGCTCCCAACCCTCGTCAGCCGGATGAGCGGTGCCCCCACTGGTCTCCACCGCGGCAGCGTGGGCCCAACGCCCGATCGACTCCTCGAGCACCGCGAGAGCCAGTCCCTCCTTCGAGCCGAAGTAGGTGTAGACCGCAGCGCGCTGGCAGCCCGCTTGGCGTGCGATCACATCGACCGAGGACGCGCTCACACCGCGCGCGACCATCTGATCCCTCGCGGCGTCGAGAATCGCCTCGCGCGTCGATTGCCCCCTTCGCTTCGAGCTCGGCGAAGATGCCGCTTGCGACCTCGGCATCACCACTCCCTCCGCCGGTGTGTGTTTTCGCCACCGATCGCTGACGCTACTTCATCCGCGCGGCGTCACGTGGCGCAAACGCGTCCCCGAGGGCAATGATCGGCGCAACGGCCAGATTCGTGACTCTAGAAGGCCAGCCCCTCGGGCTGCTCGCCAAGCGTCACCGAGGCCTGTCGACACCGATCGCACGGACTACCGGGGACCCTGACAACAAGTCCACCGACGCAGCGGATTGAAGGAGTTCCGTCAACGCGCTTCCCCGCCCACGTCACCGGCAGTGAATGGCGTCTGGTCGGTGGGTACCATCCAGCAGGAGTAGAACCGAATCGATCTCCTCGCGAAGGCGAATGGGACCCCGCCGATCGCATCAGAGCAGTCAACAACTGCAACATACTTCGGATTGTTGAGCTGGCGAACAGCCGCCTTCGCACCCTTCTCCGAAACAGAGATGATCTCTCTGGGATCGAAGTCCATCTCCGCCGTCTTCGTGATGTGAGAGCCGACCTCGAGCAGGCCGTACTCGCCTATCGGGAACTCGACAAGATCGATGAAGCAGTGATCGCTGCTGGCCATGATCTCTCTCGCGCACGCAGGCGATCCCTGGGGCAGGACCGCGCCGAGTCGGACAAATGGCCCGTAGGAGGGCTGGATGTTGACGTTCCGCCCAGAAGTAGTATTCGTGAGCGTCCACGAGATTGAAATCGGACTGGTCGCGACGATTGTGGCGAACCCAGGAGCGGAGTTGGCGACGTCAACATCGAGATTCAGCCCATCAATCGCATAATCGACCCGCAGGGTATAGCCCGCACCATCCTTCCATTTGATGGTGCCCGTGTACTGCGGTTCGGCCTCGGTCGGTTCGGCCTCGGTCGGTTCGGTCGCAGGCGAGTCGCTGGACGGGGTAGACCCACTCGCGCCGGCCGTCGCTGCGGAGGTCGCCTGCGGTGGGTCTTGCTTCGGGGAAGCCGAACATGCGGCCAGCAGTGCGACGAGCACGCATGCGGTCGCAACACCGAAGGCATGCGTCACGGTTGCCCCGTTCATGCCCAGCGTCCAGTGCGCCCTACTTATGGGCCTCCTGAGTGTCTCCACTCTCGCTCGCCTCCTGCGCTTCCAGAGAGTTCATCGCCTCCCGCTCACCGACCTCGCAATCCGTTAGGGCCGATCGGCGCTTTCGGGCACGAGGGAAGTCAGCCACACCTCGCCCGGCAGCAGCGCGCAGCAGAGGCGCGTTCATACAGGTTCATACATGAGGCGATGCGACATGGCGGGCCGGTTCTTCGGCTACGCGCTGGCCGGAAGGAAGCCGCCGGGCCACGTGGGTCCGCTCAGCAGGGGTCCTGCGGCGCGATTCCGGGGAGGTAGCGAGCCCATTCGTCCGGACTGAGAACGTCGCCGCGGTTCCGGCAGAGCTGATCGTGTGCCCGGTCGAGCCCACTGGTCCAGGTGCGAATGTCTCCGTTCTCGCCGCCGACGACCAACGTGGCGCCGCCGTCGAGGAACCGTGCGTCGTTGGTGCGGCCCAGGTTGCCGTCCAGGGCGAGGTACGCCTCCGAGTCCGGCCGGTCGAGGTGCCACGCCCAGACGAGATTGTCGCCGCCCACCCCGATCAGGGTGTTGTCGTCAGGGCTGAACGTAAGCGCGTAAGTGGCTGCGTGGGGGTCGCCGTAGCTCTTGCGCTGGCTCGGCGCGGCGGAATCCGTGACGTCCCACAGCGTGACTCCTCCGCTGTCGGTGCCGACGGCGAGGGTGCGGGAGTGGTTGGCGAAGGCGGCGATCGTCGGCAGCGCGCCGAGCCCTTCGATCCGCCCGACCAGTCGGGGTGCCCCCGGCTCGGCCACGTCCCACAACTGGACGAGACCGCCCTCAACGGGGACGGCGAGCAGCTCGCCGTCCGGGCTGAAGGTGACGCCCTGCGGGGTCGGGGTGTCCAGTGTGGCCAGGAGGCTGAGGTGCCCGACCGCGTCCGCTCGGTAGAGCGCGACCTTCGTCCCCGTGTACTGAAGCGCCGCGACGAGTGAGGAGTCCGGCGAGACCGCGAGCGCCCCGATGTAGGAGCCCGGGAAGACGTCGGTCGTGGTGGCCCTGCCGGTGCCCGACGCGGTGATCGGCCAGCTGAGCACGGAGCCGTCGCTGGTGCCGGCGAGCAGGAAGGTTCCGTTGGGGGCGAGGGCGACCGCGGAGGCCATGCTGCGTCCGCCGACGTCGGGGTCGGGCAGCCGGCGGGTCTCATCGCCGGTCGTGTCCCACAGTTCGACGCCGTCGTACAGCGTGGAGGCAGCCAGATGTGCCGCGTCGGTGTCCGTGCTCATCGCGTAGACGCTGGAGCCGCTCCGCAGCACCGGATTGGTGGCCTGCCATACCCGCAGCGCGCCGTCGGTGCCCGCGCTCACCGGGCGCCCGTGGACCATCTCCACACCAGTCACCAGGGTCGCGCCACCGAGCTTCTCGCGCAGGCCACCGGTCGCAGCGTCAAACAGGTAGGCGTTCTGGTCGGAGTTCGCCACCAGCAAGGTGCTGCCGTCGCCGCTGTAGGAGAGGTCGTTGGTCCAGCTGTCGAAGCCGAGCAGCGGCTCTTGCGGTCTCGCCGAGGAGCCGGACAACGCCCAGCGGAGAACCCGGCGGCCCCGGATCCCTGCGGCGAGCTGGCTGCCGTCCGGGCTGACCGCGAGGCTCTGGCTGACCACCCCAGCCGTGTCGTAGCTGAACGTGAGATCGGCCAGGCGTCGGGGATGGTCGCCAGCGCTCCAATGCGCGACGGCGTCGATCCCGCCGGCCACGAACAACTCATCCGTGGTGGGGCTGAACACCACGGCTCTCGCGGGCGTGTTCGAGGCCAGGGTCAACGACTCGAGCTTCGTGGGAGCCCCGCTGGGCGGGATCGACCACAGCACGACCTCACCGGTGGATGTCGCCAGCGCCAGCCGGTCGCCCGCGGAGTTGAACGCTGCTCCGTAGGTGGTGAAGTCGCCGTCGCGCAGGTCGGCGAGGAGCGTCGGCTCGCCCGTCACGTCCCACAGCCCGGCGGCCGATCCACCGCCGGTCGCGAGCAGAGTCCGGTCACCGGAGCGGACGAGTGCTAGCGCGTACAGGGCTCCAGCCTTCGGGTCGGCGGTGAAGGTGGTGCCCGGCGAGCGAGTCAGCTCGTTCCCCCTCCACAAGGTGACCTCACCACTGCCGTTCGCCCGCGCGACCAGTTCGTCGTCGTCGGTCTTGGCCACGATGGCGCTGGGCGCGCCGACCCATCGGATCGGGGTGTTCACCGAGGTCGCGTCCAGCAGGGCGGACTGGGCTTGCCTGGTGTCGGCCAGGCTCGCCGACACCAACGCCATCTGGGCCATCAGGTTTGGGTCCTCAGCCCTGATCGAGCGCGCCTCGAGCGCGACCTGGCGTGATTGGGCCTCCAGCCTGGAGGTGTCGGCCGCCGTCTGGAGGCCCCGACCCTGCCAGTACAGCCCTACGGACACCATCGCCAGCACCACGGCCACCGCCGTCAGGCCCACGGCGAGCCGGCGACCCCGCCGCAGACTTCGGTTCGTCCGCTGCTCTACGGCGAGGACGGACGTGAAGTGCTCCCGGCTCGCGGCGAGGAACTCCGACTCCAGCGGGCTCAGCAGGCTCTTCCGCCCGGGATCACGCACCCATTCGCTGAACACCTCGAGCCGGTCGACCGGGATCAGGGCGTCGGCAGCCCGTCCGCTCCCCGCCCAGACCTCAGTCGCGTGCCGCAGCTGCTCGACCACCAACAGATCGGCCCGGCTGTCGTTGATCCATTCGCGGACCCGGGGCCAATGACTCAGCAGAGCGTCGTGGCTGATCCGCACAGACTCGTCAGCGACGGTGAGCATCCGTGCGCCAACGAACGCGTCCATCGCCTCCAGGCCCGCGTCATCAATGTCGTCCAGGGAAACGACCTCCCGCGACAGCACGTCGCCGGAGATCCGCACGAGCCTCAGGAAGAGTCGCCTCGCAGCGTCCTGCCCGGTTTCGTTCAGGGACTGGTAGACCTCCTCGGCCAGACCCTGGACCGCCGACCCGACGCCGCCGGCCCGCACGTAGTCAGCCAGGGTCATCCGGCTGCCCTTGCTCGCAGCCCAGGCGACCAGCAAGGCGGTGGACAGCAACGGGAGCACGTCCACCGCTACCGTGCCCGGACGCGGCCCTGCCGCCAGATCGTCGAGCAGCACCGGCACCAGATCTTCATCGACGCTCACTCCGGACAGTGCCGCCGGCCCGACGATCGCGGCCCGGGCCTCGTCACGCGTCAGCGGCGAAACCAGGAAGGGACGCGCCAGCGCGTCCGTGAGTTCGGGAGCCTGGGCGGCCCGGGCGAACGCATCGGCCCGCATGCCCAGCACCACCACACGGTCTTCGGCGAGACTCGCCAGGCCGGACAGCGCGTTCGCCATCGCCTCCTCGTCGAACCCGAAGACCTCCTCGAACTGGTCGACCACGACCAGGTCCGCATGGAGATCTCCACCAGGGGACAGGTCGGAGACCGCCACACTCGCGACCGACCAGTCGCTCAACAACCCCTCCACGGACTCCTTGCCGATCAGACCCGCCGCAAGCAAGGAGGACTTTCCGCAACCCGATGGTCCGAGCACGACGAGGACTCCCGATCTTGCTTCCCGTGCAACTACCGTCTCGGCAAGACGCCTCGCCTCGGCGTCCCTGCCGAAGAAAAGATCGCTGTCGTCTGCCTGATAGGGACGCAGGCCGAGGTAGGGCGCCTTACCGGACCGCAATTCGGGGCCAACCCTCGCCCAGGTGTCCTCCCACAGGTCCTCAGGAATCTCACCCAGGAGTCCGAGCTCGGCCACCATCCGCAGATAATTCTGCCGAAGCGCAGGGACGGGAAAGTGATTCCCGTTCAACCAGCCCTGCATTGTGGGTGTCGGCACGTCGGCGATTCGCGCCACGTCCCGGATCGAACGGTGCTGACGTCGACGCTCCGCGTCAATGCGGGCGGAAAAGCTCTTCCGAGACTCGGCGACGCTCACTCCCGGATTCTGACAGTCGACCCGCTTCAGCGTTGCCCAGTTCCCTGCGTGAGACGAAAGCGTCCTGGGGGAAAGCGGACCTCAGGCGTAGGGCCAGACACGGGAACTCGTGCCGCCCGGATGCTCGCAGCACGAGCGACCGCCGACGAGTCGTATCCGGACTTGGCCGGCCTGCCGTTTGGCAGACCCCGAGCGGCGCTGTGCCCAACTCCGAGAACTCGCGCGGAGTTGGGCCGGCCCGGGCGCTTCAGGTTGTTAGGCGATGACGGCAGCGGTGGGAGCAGAGGTTTTGGACGCGGTGACGTAGCCGACACGTTTGGCGGTGACCTTGACCGTGATCTTCTTCCCCACATCCTTGCCAACCAAGGCGTAGGCGCTGCCCTTGGCTCCGGTGATCGGGGTGCCGGAGCGATACCACTGGTAGCTGAACGCGGAGGGTGTTGGCTGCCAGTCACCCTTGACCACTGTCAGGGTCTGTCCGCTCTGCGCGGTGCCGGTGATGGCCGGCACTGCGGTGGTGAACTTCGCCTTCGCGATCGTGGTGGTGTAGGCGGAGGTCTTGGTCACCGACGCATAGCCCGAGGCCGTACCAACCACGGCGACCTTCAGCTTGTAGCCGGCGTAGCGGCCGTTCACCTGGTAGGTGCGGCTGGTCGCGCCGGAAATCTTGGACACCTTGCCCGACGGGCTCTTGGCGTACCACTGATAGCTGAACGCGGTCGCCGGCGCTGCCGGTGCCCAGGTGCCCTCGCTGACGGTCAGCGCTTGATCGACCGCGCGGGTGCCGGTGATCTTCGGGGTCGCCCCCACCATGGGCGGCTGCACCACACCGGTCAGCCCGGAATACCTGGTCGTGGTCACATAGCCGGCCCGGTAGCCCTTCACCCGCACCTTCAACGCCTTGCCCTTGTCGGTGCTGGTGGGTTTGTAGGTAGCCCTGGTCGCACCCTTGATCGCGGTGCTCTTCCCCGTTCCGCTGACTCGGTACCACTGGTACTTGAACGATGCTGACGGATCCCAACTCCCCGTCACAACGGTCACCGGCATCCCGACCCGCACCACGCCAGACACTGTCGGTGCCGTTGCGGTCACGAACGGAGCCTTCGCCACCTTCGCGGTCCACGCAGAAGACTTCGACGCCGACTTCGCCCCGGCCAACGACCCGGTCACCTTCACCTGCAGCCGATAGCCGACATCGCTAGCTTTCGCCTGGTAGGTTCCGCCGGTCGCACCCGAGATCGCCTTCACCGTTCCTGAGGGGCTCTTGCGGTACCAGCGGTACTTCAACGTGACCCCGTCAGGACCCCAGGCACCCGGAAGCGCCGACAACACTTGGTCCGTGACCGGCGTGGTGTCGCTGATTGTCGGGGTCGGCGTCGGTGAGATGGTCGCAACCTTCACCACCCCGGTAGCGGGCGAGGTCTTCGACACCGAGGTGTAGCCATTCTTCGATCCGGTCACCCGCACCGCCAGCGTGGAACCCACATCACCTGCCTGGACGGTGTACGCCGCCCCGGTCGCACCCGTGATCGCCGACGAACCGCGGAACCACTGGTACGCCAGGTCCACTGGCGCCGGCCCCCACACTCCGGTGTTCAGTGTCAGCTTCTGACCGGCCATCGGCGTCGTGTCCGAGATCGCCGGGACCGGGGTCGAGGTCAACTTCCCCGCGATGACCTTTGCGGTCGGATCCGACGTCATGGTCACCGGCACGTACCCCTCTTTCGACCCGGTCACCTGCACGGTGAGCTGAGCACCCAGATCAGCCGGTTTCACCGCGTACTGGGCCATGGTCGCGCCCTCGATCGGGCCGGTGCCCCGGAACCACTGGTATGCCAGAGCCACCGGAGCCGGGCCCCACTCCCCCGGCTCGGCGGTCACCATCGAGCCAACCTGCGCGGTCCCCGAGATGCCGGGGGTCGGAGCGGTCAACGCCAGATCCCCTCCAGGAACCAGGACGTTCTGGGTAGAGGACACCGTGGTTGACGCATACCCGTCCTTGGTGCCGGTCACCGCCACCGTCAGGGTGGCGCCGGCATCCTCACCGGTCACCACATAGGTGGCCCCATCAGCACCCGTGATCGGTTCGCCGTCGCGAAGCCACTGGAAGGACAGCGTCACCGGGGCAGGCCCCCACTCGCCTGGATCGGCCGTCAGCGTGGCACCCACCTCAGCGTCGCCGCTGATCGTGGGGACCGAGTAGGTCAAACCGCCCTGCACCACAACCTCGCCCAGCGGACGATCGGTTCCGTCGACGGCAACCACGGCACCAGAGCCGTCACTGGCCTGGCTGGACAGCGTGAAGGTGTAGGTGCCGCTGGGCACATAGACCCCGGCATCGTTCCTTCCGTCCCACGCAATCCCGCGTAGCGAACCAGTCCCGCTGGCAGGAACATCGATACGACGAACCACCGTGCCCGCCGAATCGCTGACCTCCAGCTGGCCGGCGTCCACCGGCTTGGTCAGATCGACGTCAAGCGTCCAAGCCTTATCGGTGAGGTCAAACGCGTCCGAAGCAACCACCCCCAACGAACGCGGAGCCGATGTGACGATGCCCTCAACTCTGGTGACTACCAGTTCGGTGCTCGTGCTGTAGGCGACCCTGTTGCCATCGAGAGCTACCGCCCCACAGCCCTGGCTGTCCAGGGCCGGGCCAACAGTGTTGGTGGTGAGGTTCCAGACTCTCGTCTCGCAACCGTCGCCGTCGCCGTACCCTCGAATGATCGCTGCGCCGTCTCCGAGCGCTTCGATCCTGCCACTCTGGGTGAGAGTCCGGCCGGTGCGGTAGTCGTACACCGCGGCGGAGCCCGACAACCCGATCCAGTCGCCCCAGATCAGGCCGCTGGCCGTCTCGCCGTCATCGAGACTGAAGGCGACGGGGTCAGCACCACCGGTCAGGTCGGCGACCTGGTAGCTACCGTCATCTTGACGCTCCAAGATCAGGCTGCCAAACAACCCGATCGCGGTGCTTTCCGCCCGCCAATCACCGCTGGGCATCAAGACACCCGGGAACATCTCCCCACCGCCGAAGTCCTCGTTCGACCAGTTGGCGAGCAGGTAGGGGCCGCTCAGCGCGATGCCCTTGAAGTACTGAAAGTTGAGATTCGTCGTGTGGTCACCGTCATGGACAACCACGGCTCGCGGAGTTTCGTCGGAGCCGCCAGCGAGAGGTTCGACCAAGCGCACACCCGACGCCATCGGATAGCCCCGGACGGTCCGGAACACCTCTTCGGTTCCCAGAGAGCCTCCGACGGTGGCGCGCCTCCAGACAGTCTGATGCTCGGAGCTGTCATCCTCCCAATCGACCAGAATCCAGTCGCGCATGTCGGAACCGACCACGGACGCCGGCGTCAGCGCGAGTGAGCCGGGGCTCACTGGGGACCTCGCCCATGGCATGCTCGCAACGCGCTCCAGGGCGCCGGAGCTGTCGGGCTGCACCAGGTAACTGTCCGTCAGATCGAACGTGGACAGGATCGGGACACCTGACTCCTGGTTCTGGCTCGGCCTCCAGTCGCCCACCTCGATCGACACGGCGGGCCCGAACGAGCCGTCCGTAACCGGGTACCACTCACCGGACACGAGATCACTGTGAATGGTGGCCTCCGCCGTCACGAGGACCCCCGCACCGGTGAAATGGTTGAAGTAGTCCCGAGAGGTATTCCACACCTGCGTGGCCGAGCAGGTTGAGGAATCGAGTGACAGATCGTGAACGCAGGTCTTGGTCTGGTAGGACACATCAGTGGGTGCGTAGTACACCAAGGCGCCCACCGCCTGGAGAGTGTAAGTGCCGATGATCACCGTGTCATCGAGCACGGTGGTGGAGCCGGCCTCATCCGCAGCAGCCAAGTTGTAGGTCGGAATGCCATCCGACTCGCCCACGGCCAACAGCCCGACCGTGCCATCGGCACTAAGGCCCCGGGCATCGAAGTCGGCCGGGAGGGTCGGCCCCCGATCACCCGTCCGAAGATCAAGGACCTGCTTCGACCAGGTCTGTGTTGCAGCGTCATAGCTTCCCTGCAGCAGAAGGCGTGACCCGCGCCCCTCCAGGACGTAGTTGCCGGCATAGGGCATCGACAGCTCGTTCCCCCAGGTGTTCGTGCTGAGGTCGAGAGTGAAGGCTGTGACGATGGCGGGTTCCTCATTGTCGTCGTACTGGACGTTCCACAGCGGCACCACGGCGCCCTGGGGCGTGCCCACTTCAAGCTGATTGCAGCCGTTCTCAGTGCCGCACGGAGCGGGCAGGCTGGCCGTCAGCCATGTAGCCCCTCCATCCGTCGACAACCGGAGGACATCGTCGTAGGAAGCCAGAATGCCGTCGCCCGAGACCGCCAGGATTTCCACCATTCCTGGCCTGGTGGGCAGATCGACCCGCATGTCCAGAGCCTCGGCAGACGCAGTTGTGTGGTTCGTCGCGAGCAGCCCCACCGCTACGACCAGCGCTGATCCGAACCCGACCCACTTCTTGAGACCCCGCATGACCCATCCCCCCCAGAAATTGGACGCTCGCGTCCCTGCCCGATCCCGCTCCCTCACAGCAACCGCCGACGGGTCGGCACCGAACCCCGATGCGCCGGGGCGCTTGACCCGATTCTCGGTTGTGCACGTCGCCTCGCTCAGGAATGACGCAAGTTCATACGACCTCGTACGGGACGACGACGTGGGGGCCGCAGGATCATCGAGACCACCGTGTCGCGCCGCCGGCGGTGAGTCCGTGCCCGGCAGCACGTCCGACTGTGGCTGGGAGAGCGCCGGGTAGCCTTCCGAGCATGACGAGTGACCCTGACCGGCGCCGCCCCGAGCGGCTGGTTCCGGTCTGGGAGACGCTGCCCGTGCCAGACCAATCCGATCCGGGCACCCTCGGCGAGGGTGGTCCGGGGTCATCGCCCACTGAGCCGGTCGGCCCGAACTGGGAGCCGTACCCCCCGCCGCCGTCAGCACCCCGGGGGGCAGTGGTCGAGCCACCGATGGCCGGTGCGCCACAGCACCGGCAGCGGTCCATGGCGACCTGGGTGATGGTTCCTCTGGCGCTGGCGGTGCTGCTTGCCGGCGCTGTTCTCGCGCGGAGCTCATTGCTGCACTCCCCCGTCGCCGATGTCGCCTCCGGCTCAGGCATCGCTGCGCCGGACCCGGTATCCGCCCCCGATCCAGAGCAGGGCCAGCCCAGTGGAACGCCGCTGCCTGGCGTCGTCGCGGTATACGGCCAGATCTTCTCGACCACGGGGCTGGTCATGGATACCAAGGGGACGGTTGTGGTGCCTTACCATCCGCTCACCAACGCCACTTCCGGCCAGATCACCGTGGCGCCGCCCGGCGGGCCCACCATGGACGCGACGATGGCCGGCTTCGATGCCACCCGGGATGTCGCGGTGCTCAAGGTCCCCGGCCTGCGCGGGGCAAGGGCCCCCAGCCTTGCCGCAGACCCGGTGGTCGCCGGCGATCAGGTGGACGTGTCGGGTTACGCGATAGGCCGGTTCGGCGCCGGGGTCGACTACGCCAGCACCGCGTCCACGGAGGTTCTCGACACGCGAGCGCGAGCCGAGGTCGAACTGGCGTGGACCGAGTTCTTCGTCGATGTGCCGGGGCTGATCAAGGTTCGACTCGAAGCCACCGAAGATGGCGGCGTCGGGCAGGGGATCTTCGCGTCCGGCGATCTCGCGGGGCTGGTGATCGACCAACACGGCTCCTCGGCGTACGCCGTGCCGATCAGCGACGTCGTGGAGATCGTCTCGGCCGTGCGCTCCGGGACCGACAGCGGCCCTATCCGTGTGGGCCCGCCAGGCTCGCTGGGCCTCACGGTCGCCGCCGACAGCGCGGAGGGCTTGCCCTCCGTGGCCACTGTGCAACCCTTCGGTCCCGCCGCCACGGTCGGCATCAAGGAGGGAGACCTCCTCGTCGCGATCGGGGCACTATCGCTCGACCGGCCCCGGGAAATCGGTATCTCCCCAGGCGCCGCACAACGAATGCTCAAGCCGGGCTCGCCTGTTCAGGTCACCTGGATATCCGGTGCCTCCGGGAAGCAGAAGACCGCGACCGTCATCCCCACCACAGCCTCCGGCTATTGACACCCTTCCATCCCGGGCCGAGGGCGGCTACGGGCTCCCGAGGACGTCCTGAGCCGCACCTTTGAGGCACTGGCTCGACGGAACCCGCCGCCGAGCATCCTCACCTCCCCCGCGCCGGCGGTCCAGATCTTCGGCGCCCGATTCCTGCCACGACGAGCGACCACTGCGATCTCCAGCAAGCCGACCAAGAGCAAGGTCCGGATAGGCGACACCGCCGACTCGAACGCCGATCACGACCGCAGAGAGCGCGGGATCAGTGGAGATGTGCGCCTCAGCGGACGATCTTGAAGTTGAACGTCGGTGTGCCGAGCGCTCCCATCAGACGCAGCCACACCGGCAGGAGCATCTCCGTCCCGCGGGCGCTGGTGATGTCACCCAGGTCGATCACGTCGGTGTGGCCGAACTCGGCGAGGATCGCCGTCACTGTCGCCTTGGCGTCCTCGTCGTTACCGGAGACGAAGACGCTGGTCGCCTCCGGAAGCCCGTCGGGGTGGACCATCAGGTTGGCGTTGAGCGTGTTCAGGGTCTTCACCACACGCGAGAGCGGGAAGGTCCGCTGGATCTGCTCGCCGAGCGAGTCGGTGTCCTTGACGAAGAGCGTCGGCGGCATTCCGTGGGAGAAGTCGAGCGGGTTGGCGATGTCGACGACCACCTTCCCGGCCAGATGTTCGGCACCCGCCAGGGTCAGCACGTCGAGAGAGGCGCTCCCGTTGGTGGCGTTGACGATGAGCTCGGAGTCAGCCGCAGCATCGGAAAACGTTGCGAGCCGGATGGCAGGGTGTTCCGCAGCCCACGCCGGGTAGGACGGATTGCCCATGCCGTCACTGTCGGTGCGGGCGAGCGTGGCGTCCGGGTCGCGGGTACCGATGGTCACGGTGTGTCCGAGTTGGCCGAGACGACCAGCGATCGCGCGGCCGACCATGCCGGTGCCGAGGACGGCAATGTTCATGGTGAATTCATCTCCTTCGTCAGCAGACAGACCTGTCTTGTTCGGACACTAACAGACAGGTCTGTCTGTAGCAAGCTAGGATGGTGCCATGACCGAAGCTCCTGCGTCCCCGACACCACACCACCGACCGATCCGTCCGGCCCGGGAGCGGATCCTCGCGACGGCGTTCCGTCTGTTCTACGCGCAGGGAATTCGGGCTGTCGGGGTCGATCGCATCATCGCGGAGTCGGGGGTGGCAAAGGCGACCTTCTACCACCACTTTCCAGCGAAGGACGACTTGGTCATCGCCTACCTGGACGAAGTCGACGAGACCTGGACCGGGCAGCTTCTGGCCGCGGCCGAGGCTGCCGGTCCGCGCCCCGGCGACCAACTCGTCGGGATGTTCGACGCGCTCGCCAACGCATGCCGACGGGAGGGATACCGGGGCTGCGGTTTCATCAATGCGGCCGCGGAAAACACGCCGGGCACCCCCGTGCACGATCGGATCCTCGCCCACAAGGACGCCGTCCGTGCCTGGGTCCGCTCGCTGGCCGAGACCGCTGGCGCCCGTGAGCCCGGCAGCCTCGCCCGGATGCTCACCCTGCTGCTCGACGGCGGTCTGGCCAGTGGCTCTGTCGACGCACGTCCCGATGCGCCCCTCGCCGCGAAAGCTGCGGCCCGGTCTCTCGTCGACGCTGCCCTGACTCCAGCCTGACCCACCGTGGAGTCTCCTGATCGACAACGCCGGGCGTGGGATGCCCAGCGCCGTCGAAGACGTCGACCTCGCCGAATACCGTGACCTCATCGAACTCAACCTCACCGCCCGTTGCGCCTCATCCAGGTGGCCGTACCCCTGATGCACACCCCCGGGGGCGGACCCATCGTCAACATCAGCTCTCAGGCGTCCACGAAACACATCCCGCACATCGCCGGCTACGCCTCGGCCACGTCCGCACTGGACGCACCGTCCCGCACCGCCCGCGCCGACCTCGACCAGTGCGGGGCCACCAAAGACCCGGTTGCCGCTGCCGGACGACCGGAACCGGTCGGGCGACCATAGACTTCTCCGATGGACGCGCTGTGGTCGGACGACCTCACCCGTGAGTGGTGCCGGAGCAATCTGGGCGCAGATCCAGTCGAGACCTTCTTCGCCGCCGACTCGATGTCGTCCGTACGCGGCGTGGCGTTGAGCGACGGCCGACGGGTCGCCTTGAAACGGCGCCGCGCGTCCGATCGGGTGCTCGCGTGCGCGCAGGCCCAGGCGATCGCCTGGCAGGCCGGGATCGACTGTCCGGCGCTGCTCGCCGGCCCGTCGCTGCTGGAGGACGGATTCTGGCTGAGCGCCGAGTTGTGGCGCCCGGACGGCGTGCCGGAGCCGCCCGGGGACGCCGCCGCAGGCTACGTCTCCCTCCTGCGAGCACTGATCAGCGCCCTCGGAGACTGCAATCCTGACAAGTTCGACCCGCCTCCTCCATGGGCGCACTACGACCACACGAGCACCGGCCGCGTGTGGCCCGAGGCCACGGATTCCCGATGGGATCCCGAGTCGCCGATCGTGCCCGGCGACCTGCGCCGGCTGGCAGGGGCGGCCCGCGAACGGCTTGCCGCCGAGCAACTGCCGCTCGTGGTGGGCCACACCGACCTGAACGGCCTGAACGTGCGGTGGGCCGAGAGGCCGGTCGTGCACGACTGGGACTCCCTTGCTGGCCGGCCCGAGTGCGTCCTGGCGGGCATCCTTGCCGTCAACCATGTGGAGCTCCCCGGCGCCGGCGCCATCACCGACGTTGCCGGAACCCGACGAGCGCTCGAGCTGTACCAGCAGGCGCGGGCCTTCACGTCGACCGAGATCGAGCTCGCCTGGGCCGCCGGGATCTGGGTCGGAGCCTACAACGCGGCGTTCGAGCACCTTCACGGTGCCGGGGCCGCCGTGAGCCGGCAGCTTCAGGCGGACGGCGCCGACCGCCTCAGACTGGCCGGATGCTGAGCCGGCCGGTCCCTCGGCGAATGGCCGAGTGGCAGACGTCACGCGAGAGATCGCAATGGCTCTTGCGAAACCATTGGTTGTCGACCGGGCGGTTTTCCGAGACAGCGGCCAAGACACAGCGGCGCCATCCCTGGACTCACGCCGTCCGCGGTTAGCCGTTTCGCCCATTCTGCAGACACACGCGACCTACACACTCAGAGCACGGACCCCCTTCGGTACCGCAACAGCGTGCCCGCTGACCTGCGGCGGTCCGGCTTGGTCACATTGCGGGAGGATCCGGAAGAGCTCGGCGTGCTCGGTTCCCTCGCGGATGAGGTAGGGCGGGACCACTGTTCCGTCGCAATCTGCGTCAGCGTTGAAGTTGACCTGTTCCCCGCTGAGAACGTCGAGCGTCGCCAACTGCTGGTTCACCTGGACGACGGCGTATCCACCGCCGACTGCGCACACATCGGCGCCCTGCACACTCCACAGCTTCTTTCCGGGCAGGGAGTAAGCGACAACCGAATCGGTGATTTGCACACGTTCTCGGATACGACGACCGTCTTGGTCTAGGGATCCTCTGTTCCCCGAACACCCGCACCACGTGGGACCCGATGTAGCCGGCCCCTCCGGTCACCAGCCAGGTCATACCGTCGCCACTTCCCGGACGACCGACGCCCCGTCGGTCGCCCGGACCGGCAACACCATCGGCTCGGCGAACCCGGCGTCACGGAAGGCGGCCTGAACGGACTCGCCCACCGCGTCGCGGTCCTCGGCGTGCACCAGGGCGATCGCCGAGCCGCCGAACCCGCCTCCGGTCATCCGCACCCCGATCGCCCCCGCACTCATCGCGGCCTCGACCGCCGCGTCGAGTTCCGGCGTCGAGATCTGGAAGTCATCGCGCATCGAGGCGTGCGAGGCCAACAACAGCTGTCCGATCGAGGTGGGCCCGGCGGTTCGGAGCAGGTGCGCGACGTCAAGAACCCGCTGGTTCTCGCTCACCACGTGCCGCACCCTGCGGAGCGTCGTGGGATCCAGCACGCTGGCGGCCACGTCGAGGTCGGCCGGTCCCAGGTCCCGCAGCGCACCGACCTTCAATGTGACCGCGGCCCGCTCGCAGGCCGCCCGCCGGTCGCCGTAACCGCCATCGGCATGGGCGTGCCCGCGGCCAGCCGCGAGACGAGCTGCGCGCGACGTGCTCAGCGAGAAGGAGGGGTGAGCGTCCACTCCAGATGGAGCTGCGAGGAGGCTCCGGGCTGGAGATCCTGGATGGGCCCCAACACCTCCAGTTCCACCAGCCGCGCCTGGGGATGCAGATCTCCGAACTCGGCGAGAGGCTCGGGGATCGGGTACTGAATCCACAGTTCCGCGCGGCTCCCTCCGTCCGGGTACTCCGCCTCCGGTTGGGGTTCGAACCCGATCCGGACGGAGGCGCCGTCCGGCCTGACCAGACCGACCATGCCTGTCGCGTTCGCGAAGCCCAGCTTGCCGACCACGTCCTCGACCGGGATCATCCGCCTGCCTGCCCGCACCTCCCCCAGCGGAACCTGCCCAACGATCTCGAGCATCACTGTCGGGTCTGCGGCGTCGGCCACGGCCACCATCAGCTCGCCCCCTTCCCGGCAGGTCTCCGTGCTGACCTGGCAGACCTCCCAGATCGACCAGCGGACGGGCCTCTCGCCGATGTTGCAGAACGTGTTGGTCTGACGGAAGACCGACCCGGTTCGAGGGATGACGAAGGCGCGGGTCACCTGGAGGCCCGAGCGTTCGTCCACCGGGCTGGTCATGGTGAGGGTAGTGCCGGTCTCCTCCTCAACCAGGCTCGCCGACCAGTCGCCGGAGTCGAGGATCGGATCGGGCGGGCCCGGCCACTCCCCCGGTCCCGACCAACCCTGAGGAGCCGGCCAGGTCTTGGAGCCGCCGACGTTCGCCCACGACCCCATCGTGCCGTCCAGTGGCCGCCAGGTGGTCTTCGGCCAAGTCAGCCGACCATCGGGGTCGAAGTAGTCGGGGCTGCGCCACAGCAGTTCCGCACCGGCCTCCTCGATCGAGATGAGCCGCCCCCCGCACTCCGGCCAGAACCGGAGCCGGAAGCTCTCGCTCTCGACGGTGACGAAGCCTGGGCTCACGGCTGCTCTTCGGGCACCAGCACGACCTTGCCCGCCGCGCCGGCGGCAGCAAGGGTGTATGCCTGGTGAGCATCGCTGAGGCTCATCCGGTGGCTGACCACGCGATCGGGGTGGACAGCCTCGGCCTGCAGCTTCCCGGTGAGATCCTCCATGCCCTGCAGCGAGGTCACCCACGACGCGAACACGGTGAGTTGCTTGTGCAGCATGACGTCGGAGACCTCGGTCTCGAGCCGGCCACCCTCACCGAGAAGCGACACGCGTCCCCACTCCGCCGCGGCCTCCAGAGCGGTCGATCGGCCCGGCGCGCTGCCGGAGCAGTCGACGGCCACGGCGCAGCCGACGCCGCCGGTGAGGTCGAGCACGGCATCGGCGGACGCGTCGTCGGCGACGACGATGTCGTCCACCAGTCCGGTCTGTTCCACGAACGCGATCCGCTCCGCGCCGCGCTCCACGCCAATCACACGGCGCGCTCCGAGCAGCCTGCCGATCGTGGCGGCAGCCATGCCAACCGGTCCGAGACCGACGACCAGGAGATCCTCTCCTCCCTTGATCCCGGTTCGTTTGAGGCCTTCGTAGGCCGTGCCGAAGCCGCACGCGATCAGCGCGCCGTCCTCGTAGGTCAGCGGTTCGGGCAAGGGGATACAGGTCGACTCCTCGACCAGGACGTAGTCGGCGTGTCCGCCGTCGCGCTGCCAGCCGTAGGCCTCCCGGTAGCGGCCGTCGCTACAGCTGATGAAGTTGCCCGAGCGACAGTTGGGGCAGCGCCCACAGCCGACGATGTGGTAGATGAGCACCCGGTCGCCCTCGTCGAACCGGACGCAACCGGGCCCTTTGCTGACCACGCGGCCGGAGGGCTCGTGTCCGGCGATCACGCCCTTGTACGCGGGCTTCCCGTCCAAGCCCTTGTGGGTCTTGTACTCGTGGAAGATATAGCCGATGTCGCTGCCGCAGATCCCCGACGCGCCCATCTTGATGACCAGTTGGCCGTGGCCGGGGGTCGGCACGGGGTATTCGCGCACCTCCGCGGTCGAGTTGCCCGGGAGGAAGACCCCCCGCATCGTTTCGGTCATGTTCGTGTTCCTCTTTCAGTCGGTGGTGGAGATGCCGCGCCGCCGCGACAGCAGGACGTTGAGCAGGACGGCGATCACGATGATCGCGCCGCTCACCACCTGCTGGAGGAACGAGTTGACGCCGAGCAGGACCAGGCCGTTCCCCAGCAGGGTGATGAAGATGACGCCGAGGAAGGTTCCCAGCAGGCTCCCCCGGCCACCGGTCATCGCGGTGCCGCCGACCACGACGGCGGCGATCACGCTGAACTCCAGGCCGCCCGCCGCACCGCCGTTACCGGACCCGAGCCGGGCCGTGAGCAGCACGCCGCTGAGCGCGGACAGGATGCCGGTGGTCACGAAGATCAGGACCCGGACGCGATCCACGTTGATGCTGGCCAGTCGCGCCGCACGGGAGTTGCCCCCCACGGCGTAGACCGAGCGACCGTACTTCGTGCGGATGGCGATGAACCCGAACAGGACGAAGGCGATCAGCATCACCCACGCTGGGGTCGGCATGCCGGCGATCTGGCTCGACATGAGGTCGATCAGCGGGTCGTCGATGGGCACGGGCACGGGAAGGGCGTCCGTCGTGAACAGCGCGAGGCCGCCGAGGATGTTCCACAGGCCGAGCGTGCCGATGAAGCTGGGCACGCCAACCTTCGCCCGGAGCACACCGACCAGCCCACCCCAGGCCGCTCCGCACGCCAGGGTGACCAGAATGGCCAGCACGGTGGGCAGGTGCAGCTGGGTCATCGCCTTGGCGAAGATGACGGTCGAGAAGGCCACCGCAGGCCCGATCGAAACGTCGATCTCGCCGGCGACGATCACGAGGGTCATGCCAGTCGCCGCGACCCCGATCATCGCCGCGTCCCTGAGCAGGCCCATCTGGTTCGCGGCCGAGGTGAACCCCGTCGCCGTCGATCCGAGCACCACGTAGAGCAGAATGATCGCTCCGATCAGCCCGATGACGTTCAGGCCGGTGCCGCTGCTCACCGTTCGCGACCAGCGCTGGCGCAACCACGAGCCCAGCTGTGGGGCGGCCGTGTCCGACATGTCAGTTCTCCTCGGTAGACGTGGTCATGGCTGCGGCGAGCAGCGCGGTGGTGGTGATGTCCGGTGCGACGAACTCCTCGGCGAGCCGACCGGATCGCAGGACCAGGACCCGGTCGCAGACCAGCGGGAGTTCCTCAAGCTCGCTGGAGACGAAGACCACCGCCGCTCCGTCGTCGGCGAGGGCACGCATGATGTCGTAGATCTGAGCCTTCGAGCCCACGTCGACTCCACGGGTGGGTTCGTCGAGCAACAACACGTTGCTGCCGGCGTGCAGCCAGCGGCCGATCACCGCTTTCTGCTGATTCCCCCCGCTGAGGGTCGCGATGGAATGGTTCACGTCCGCGATCTTGATGGCGAGACGATCGCGCAGCTGGGTGGCCGCCTCGGTGATCCGGCGAGGACTCAGGGTCGCGTAGCTGCTCACCCGCGGGTAGTCGGACATGACCATGTTCTCGGCGATGCTGAGTTCGTTGATCACGCCTTCGCGCTTGCGGTCCTCGGGGGTGAGCCCCACTCCGAGCCGCTTGGCCGTGAGCGGATTCGCCCGCCGCAGCGGGGTGCCGTTGATCTCCACCCGGCCACCGGCAGCCGTCCGGAATCCGGCGATCGCCTGAAGAAGCTCGGTCCGACCTGCACCGAGCAGTCCGGCCAGGCCCACGATCTCTCCCGCGCGCACCTCGAACGAGACCCGCTCGAGCTTCGGCGGCAAGGCCAGCTCGCGCACGCTCAGGCGAACCTCGCCGTACTCTCGCCGCGTGTAGGCGACCCGCTCCTGCTCCTTGCCTCCCAGCATCAACTCCACGATCGTCTGGGTGCTGGCGCCGGCGACATCTGTCGTGGCGACGTGGCGTCCGTCCCGCATCACGGTCACTGTGTCGGCGATCTGCCTGATCTCGTCCATTCGGTGGCTCACATAGATCACGCCCACGCCGCGGGCGGCCACGCGGCGAACCACCTCGAGCACGAGATCCACCTCGTGGCTGGCCAGCGCGCTGGTCGGCTCGTCGAGAATAAGCAGCTTCGGGTCGGAGTGCAGAGCGCGCGCGATCTCCACGATCTGCTGCTCCGCGAGGGTCAGGCCCGCCACCTCCCGGCCGGGGTCGAGGGTGACGCCGATCTCCTCCAGAACGCGCCGGGCCAACGCTTCCTGAGCACGAGTGTCGATGCCGGCACGGCCGCGCAGCCAGTGCCCGAGGTAGAGGTTCTCCGCCACGGTCATCTCCGGAATGACGCTCAACTCCTGATAGACCGTGCTCACCCCCAGCCGGCCGGCCTCTTTGACCCCGCTCCCGGTGAGCCGGGTTCCGCCCAGCTCGACCCACCCCTCGTCGGGAACCTCGACACCCGACAGCATCCGAATCAGGGTGGACTTGCCGGCACCGTTGGCTCCGAGGAGAGCACGCACCTCGCCGGCATCCACCTCGAAATCCACGTCCTTGAGGGCCTGCACACCGGGGTAGCGCTTGCTCACCTGGTGTGCCCTGGCGATCGTGGCCGCCTGCGCCGCTGGCTCCATCGCCTTCTCCTTACGCTGCGGAACTAGTTCTCACTCGACGGTGCGTAGACCCGGTGGCCGAAGCCACCGGGGCTACGCAAGCGGCCAGGGATCACGGCAGGCCGTCGGGATGGCTGTCGATCCAGGCCTGCGCCATGTCAGCGGTGTACAGCTTCACCGGCGCGGGGATCACCCGCTGATCGGGCTTCTGTCCGTTCATGGCGTTCTTGGCCTGCTCGAAGGCCATCGTGCCCACCTCGATGCCGGAGATGTCCACCACGGCCTGCAGCACGGTGCCGTCCTTGAGTGCGGTGGCGATGTCGGTGGTCATGTCGGAGCCGAAGGCGAAGATCGATCCGGTCTTGTCACGGTTACCGATCGACTTGAACGCGCCGACCGTAGCCCCGCCGGACTGACCGTACATGCCGTTGATGGACGGATTGGCGGTGAGGATCTGCTCGCCGACCGAGATGGCCTTGTCAGCCTCGGTGCCCTCCTGATCGGAGACGATCTTGGCGTTGGGCAGCTTGGCCTGAAGCGCCTCGGTGAAGCCCTTCATCCGCTGCTGGCAGACCTCGTACTGCTCGCAGTTCAGGACGCCGAACTGGGGGTTGTCGATCCCCTTCTTCTGGTAGAAGTCGGCCGCGTAGTCGCCGGCGAGCTTCCCGAACTGGATCGGGTCACCGAGGATGTAGGCCGTCACGTACTTCTCCTGCGCCGCGTCGTTGACGCACGTGTTGTAGCAAATTACCGGGATGCCCGCTTCGGCGGCCTGCTTGACCGCCGCGACCGAGCCGTCGGCCGAGACCGCGGACATGATGATCGCGCTGACGCCGGAAGAGACCAGCGACTGCATGAAGGAGCTCTCCTTCGCCACATCGCCGGCCGAGCTGCTCTCGATCAGCTTGACGTTCATCCCGGACGCCTTCGCGGCCTCCTGGACACCCTTCTTCACACCGCCGTAGTAGCCCTGGGAATCCAGGTACAGGGCGCCGATGCGCACCTCTGCGGGAGCGGTGGAGCTTCCCCCGGGAGCCGGTGTGGTACCCCCTGAGCAGGCGCTGAGGCCTGCGAGTGAGACGACCGCCGCCAGCGCGGCTGCCGCCCTCGTGATCGTGCGTGTTGCTCTCATGTCATCTCCTTTGTCTGGATGAGAGTCGTTGGTGGATTGATGGGGCGACCAGCGTCCAAGACCTCGGACATCTGGCGGGCAAAGGACTCGGACGGATCCACGTGGAGGACGCGCTCTACGAGGCTGCGGGCACTCGCCTCCTCACCCAGCACCATCGATGCCTGGGCGATGAGCACGTCGCAGGTGAGTTCGTGACGCCACTGCAGATCCTCGTGAAAGAGCAGCAGCGTCGGCAGGGACGTGGCGAAGTAGTCGATCGTCGCCCTCTCGGCCCGCCGGTGCTCCGCCCAGGATCGCATCGCCGAAGCCAGGCTCCGGGCCTCGTCGAACCGGCCGAGCCGCTGCAGCGCGATCGCCGAGAACACCGACCGCTCGCTGTAGGGCGTGGTCGCCATGGCGACGAAGTCGCCCTGAGCGCGGCCCGCGCGTTCCCATGCCTGCTCGGCCGGCGCGATGCGACCCGCCGCGGCGAGGGCGTCGCCGAGGGCCAGATCGAGGTGAGCGGTGTTGGCCAGGGGATGGCGGGCCTCGCCGAGGTTCGGCGACGGTTCGAGCGCGGCCTCGACCAGGCGGACGGCCGCGTCCGCGTCACCGGCCCGCTGCGCCTCGCGCGCCAGGCCCAGGTTGGCTTCCTCCCACGCTTCGAGGACCTGGCCCTCACCACCCTCCCAGGGCTGGAACTTCCGGCCCGAGAGCAGGGCGAGTGCCTCGCCGAACCGGCCGAGGCCGATCAGGAGCTTGGCGTACTCCACGCTGAGGTCGTCCCGTGCGGCCACGGCCTCCGGATGGGCTTCCAGCCTGGCGATCCGCTCCTGAAGGGGTTCGCCGAGCCGCTTGGCTAGCTGATCCCGCTCGTACCAGAGCCTGGCATCCGAAGGGGCCAGGGAGAGGGCCCGCTCGTAGCTGACCACGGCGGCGCGAGCGTCCACGCGATGGTTGTAGGCGGCGACGCCGAGGTTGCGGGCGGCCACCGGGTCGTCACCGGCGGCGAGCCAGGCCTCGACCGCGTCGTCGACGCGTCCCCGGGAGTAGAGCCAGTGGCCCAGCAGGGCCGCCACGGCCCGGCTCTTCGGGAATTCCCGCCGCAACGCGGTCAACATCAGACCATCGGCCAGCCGGCCGGGGAAGCACGTCCGCCGGTCGGTAGATTCGGCTTGGTCGAGGAGACGCCGGGCGGCATCGAGATCGCCTTCGCCAAGGCGGAGGTGCGCGCTGTGCAACAGGATCAGCGGCAGCTGCCGCCCCGTGCCCTCCACGGGCGAGGACTCTTCCACCCTCGCCGCCGCACCCAGCACCCGCAGTGCTTCCGCGGACAGGCCGAGCGCACCGTATTCCAGGGCGAGGTCGATCAGGGTGGCTGGATCGGTGCCGGGGTTCTCCCCGCCGAGGTCGGCCAGCCACCAGTCGATCGCGAACCTGCCCCGCGCATCGTCGAGCAGATGCTGGGCCTCCTCGGCGCGTCCCAGTCTGCGCAGTGCCAAGACGGAGATCGCGACGGCTTGTCGCTGGTTCACGTCGAGGGCGAGCACCGCCCGGCTCCGTTCCAGCGCCTCGTCCCAGGCGCCGCGCCGGGCGGCGAGCCGAGCCAGCGCGAGCTCCGCGGGCGCCTTCCACGCCGCGTTCCAGCCGGCCTTGGAGTAACTGCGGTCCGCCTGGGCGAACTTGCCGAGGGCCCGCTGGACGGTGCCCAGCCGGAAGTAGGCCTCGCCGTCGTAAGGGTTCGGATTGCGGCGGACGATTCTGGCGACGGCGCGTTCGAGCCGCTCCTCGGCCCGCTCGAGCAGTCCGTCGTGGTAGTCGCGGGCAGCGAGGGCGGTGTTCACGCGCGACTCGTCCGGATCACGGCGCAGTGCCTCGATCCAGTACGGAATCGGTGAGCGGGTCGCGTGCCGGTACTGCTGCAGGTGCAGCCCGGTGAGGTAGAGCTCCTCCACGGTGGCGACGTCCTCGGGCGCGGGCGGCTCGTCCGCCGGCGCGGGGAGCTTCACGTCGGTGGGCTCGGGACGCGGGGTCCAGGAGATGAGGACGGTGCCTTCGGACTCGATCACCACCGTGAGCTGTTCGGGCAGTGTCCCCGGCGCGAGTTCGGCGTGGACCACCACCGGGTTTCCCGGTGCGGTGTCGGCCTCGGCCTTCCAGAGCACTCGATCCTCGCAGCGAAGCGTGACCTGCACGGCACGCGGGCGGGTGGGCGCGAAGCCGAGCCGCGCCTGTGCGCCATCGACGACGAGGCTCACCGCACCGTCCCTGGTCGCCTGGTGGGCGGGACCGATGTCCTGGATCGGGTACCAGTACTGGCTGAACTGCTTGGTCTCCCCCGGGGCGAGAAAGGAGAAGTCCGGCTGGTTGTCGGTGTAGACGCCGGCCATCAGCTCGACGTAGGGACCGTCTCCATCGGTGAGGTTCGCGTCCCAGGCCCAGCCGAACGGCGCATTGCCCCACGTCCACTGCTTCTTGCCCGGCGAGATCCGGTGGTCGGCCCAGTGCACGAAGCCGGCGCCGCGTCCGTGGTCGTACCCTCCGAAGAAGTCGTCCTCCGAGCCCAGACACATGTAGGAGGTGGGCACCGGGATGTTGCGGTACCAGTCGAGCCGGTCCGCGTCCGGTCGTTCGGGGGTGACCCGTTCGGGGTAGTCGACGCCGTAGTAGGGCCCGTCGGCGGCGGGGAACGAGATCACGGCCCGCTTGGCATGGTCGGCCACGAAGCGCACGTCGGTCGGGAAGAAGGACTGGTAGTCATCCCCTACCCGGGCGGCGACGTTGGCCCACCATAGGAAGGTCTGGACGTCCTCGGTCCGGTTGAACAACCGCACCCGAAGCTCGATCAGCGACGAGTCCGGCCGGAGGCGCAGACCGTGCATGCCCTGCATCCGGCTGAACGGATCGAGGTCGGCGCACCAGACGGTGCGACTCCCGTCAGCCTCCTCCTCGATCTCCCACGAGACCGGGAGGTAGGTGGCCGGACGGTGGTGCTGCGGCCAGTTGAACTCGACGCCGCCGGAGAGCCAGGGGCCGGTCACGCCCACGAGCGCGGGCTTGATCACGTTGTTGCGATAGAAGAAGTCGTAGTCGCGGGTCTTGTCCAGGCCGAAGTGGATGCGTCCGCCGAGTTCGGGGAGAACCATCAGTCGCACGAACTGATTCTCCAGATGGAGTGCGGCCCAGCGGTGCGGACGCTTCACCGTCTGCACGCGCTCGTAGAAGGGGAGCGGGTACACACGCCCGGAAGAGCCCTGGTACACCCGGCGATCCAGGTAGGCCGGGTAGATGTCGGGAGGGTCGACGTCGTAGGTGTCGATGGTCACGTCCTGCGACCACGCAGCCACGGGCTCCCCGACCAGTGCGGCCGGCCTGTCCGGAAGGATTAGCTTTGACTCAACTTCGAGCACGCCTCGACGCTAAACCAGCGCCAACAAGGCAACCATGGGTGCGACAACTCGGAACTTGGATAATACTCTGATCATGCGCGAGGAAGTCAGAGGCTTCAAGCGGGAGGGTTTCCCGGGCCAGAAACTGCTCGTCGTACCTCGTTCGATCGTCCGGTCGGCGCTCGCCTCGCCGATCACGTCCCAGTTGCTGGTGACCGACTGCGGCTACTTCCCGCATGCGACGTCCCACGGGCGGGTGCGGCCGAACGGCTCGGGCCAGACGATCGTCGTCGTGTGTTCGCAAGGGCGGGGCTGGGCCGAGGTGAACGGGACGCGGCACCAGGTGGCACCGAGGGAGGCACTGATCATTCCGCGGCGGGTGCCCCACTCCTACGGGGCGGACGCCGACGACCCCTGGACGATCTGGTGGGTGCACCTGGAAGGCGCACAGCTCGCCGACCTGGCCTCTGCCTGCGGCGCGACGATCCACCGCCCGGTGATCGCCGCGCCCGCCCTGGCGTCCTGCATGGCCCTGATCGGCGAGGCGATCGACCACCTCGACCACGACGAGACCCTGCCAAGCCTCATCGCAGCGTCCGGTGCTGCGTGGCACCTCCTGACCACCCTTGCCGAGGCACGGCTGGCGAGCGTCCACGACGACCCGATCGCGGAGGCGAAGGAGTGCCTCGCCGAAGACCTGGCCCGTCCCCTGTCGATGGCAGACCTGTCGTCGCGGCTGAGCATCTCCGCCTCACATCTGACCGCGGTCTTCAAGCAGCGCACCGGCTACGCCCCCATGCAGTACCGGACCCTGCTGAGGATGCAGCGGGCGCGCGTCCTGCTCGACACCACCGACAAGCCCATCGCCACGATCGCCCACGAGGTCGGCTACGACGACGCCGCCTACTTCTCGCGGCGCTTCACCGACCTGCACGAACAGACCCCCCGCGCGTATCGCAAGACGGTGAAGGGCTGACCTCCTGCAGTGGCCGCAGCGGCGGGCGGGATCGCTGTGATCAAGGTCGCTTGGGCGGGCTACCGGAATCGAACGGAGTGCCAGACTCATCCACAGACGCGCTCATGGACCGTTCGCCCGAGTTCGTTGGCGTCCAGAGGCAGCCGTACGAGTTCGTGCGCGACTGCCAACTGAGACTAGACCTGAGACTAGACAGCCGAAAGTCCCCACACGCTGAGATTTTGGGCAGCGTCTCCCCTAGTCAAGTGGCGGAGGATACGAGATTCGAAGTCGCGACGGCAGTGATTGCCTTCCCCTAGCCAGAGGCGTAGATTGGGAGCGTGACTAGGTGTTTCATTCGAACAGCGCGTAGATCTGCACAGCTGTTCCTAGGAACGCTCGTGGAGTTTCGGGGCAGTTCGGGGGCATGGATCTGGGGCTCCAAGTTGGGGTAGTGAGATACGAGATGCGATGCAGGTGGGGCCATGACTGAGAGCAAGCGGAGCTGGGGCAAGGTCCGGCAGGTGCAGCCGTCCGGGCGGTACCAGGCGTCCTACGTCCACGGCGGCGTGTGGGGCGTCACCAAGGGCGTGCGCTTCACCGCGATGTCGACCTTCGACTCGAAGGGTGACGCATGGGCCTGGCTGGGACGGGAACGGGAACTGATCGACCGCGGGACCTGGACCCCCCCGTTCGAGCGTCATCAACAACTCGAGCAGGAACGCATCGAGGCAGAGCGAGCCCGACGCGCAGCCGAGGCCATGCCTACTGTCGCCAGCTACGGCCGGCGCTACGTTCAGCGCGACGACCTGAGCGGCACGTCACGCGACCGGTACAGCCAACTACTGACCTACTACATCCTCGGCCAGCCCGCCGCCTCGAACCGGCGCGGCATGACCAAAGGCAAGCCGGTCACCGCCTACGGCATCGGTGACATCCGCATCACCGAACTCACCCGGGCCCGGGTCCGGCTGTGGTGGCAGAACCTGCCAGTCAAGACCCGCGAGTCGTCCTGCCGACAGGCCTACGACCTGCTCCGCGCCATCATGAACGCCGCCGTCGAAGACGAACTCATCGACATCAACCCCGTCCAGGTCAAAGCCGCAGCCCACGCCCAAGTCGCCCGCGAACGCGACCTGGCACCACTGCCCATCCCAATCCTGTTCCGAGTCGCCGACGCCATGCCCGAAAGGCTCCGCCTCGGCGTACTCCTGGGCGGAGTGCTCGGCATGCGCTCCGGCGAGGTACGCGCCCTCCAACGCCGAGACTTCACCCTCAACCAAGCCATGCCCACCGTCACCGTCTCCCGCGCCGTCAAGGAAGCCGAAGGCAAGCTCGAGATCGGCACCCTGAAGACCGCCCGCAAGGGCATCGCCAGCCGCACCCTGGTCATCCCCGCCGCCCTCCTCGACGCCGTCAGGGACCACCTCCGCGACCACACCCAGATCGGACGCAACGGGCTGCTCTTCTGGCGCACCACCGACGGCCGCCCCATCCGCTCCGCCGCCTGGCTCAAGACCTTCAAGAAGGCCTGCCAACAGGTCGCAGCCGACCTCGAAGCCGAAGCCGCCGCCGGCCAGCCCGAAACCGAGGAGACCCAGCGCCTCCGCGAACTCCTCACCGACCACGGCGGCTACATCTTCCACGGCACCCGCGTCACCGGACTCACCTGGACCTACCGCCTCTCCGGCGGCAACCTCAAAGCCGTCCAAGCCATCGGCGGACACACCTCCTCCAAGACCGCCCTGCGCTACCAACGCGCCGACATCGACTACCTCGCCGCCATCGCCGCCAACGTCTCCGACCTCATCGAACACACCACGAAGCCCTGACTCGGACTACCCGTGCCTGGCGCTACTGATCCGGATCCAGCCGGCCACCCGCGTCGCCACTACTCGCCCGCTCGACGCGCTGCGCCACCTATGACCCGGGAGCAACCAAGAGGTACGCGCGCATCGCCGTCCCCCGGCAACCGCCGCCGCACACCATTGCGAACAGCGGGGACGAACAGCGGGGACGAACACCACTGGACCACGCCTCGGCCCTGCCGGCCACGGCTGCTTGACTCCATCCTCGTGTTCAAGGGGATGGCCGCGCCAATAGGTACGGCATCAACTACACTCATGACCCGTCGACGAACTAGCTTCCGGGGCGCCGCCTATTGCGTCGGGCAATGCCTAATGCTCCAGCGTGGCGCCGCGAGCATGGGAATTAGCATGACCGTGACCTGCCCGACCGCCACGGCTCCGGGGGAACAATTCAGCTGTCACCGATCTGTGCATCAGACCCGGACTCCGAGCGACGGATCGGTAGCTGTTCGACTTGACGAACAACAGGTGTTGTGATGGACTCCCGTAAGGTCGATTGTCGGCCTCAACGATCTGGGAGCGACCGTGGTCGAGAGAACCGATATCGAGTTCGAGGTCACCGACGGGCTGATGGCTCGCGGCTGGCACTTCAGGCCACAGGGGGACGGTCCGTTTCCGACCGTGGTGGCCGGCGAGGGAATGGCCGGCGTCAAGGAGGTGGCGCTCGATGATGTCGGGCGCCACCTCGCCGAGGCGGGGATCGCGACCGTTGCTTTCGACTACCCGGGTTTTGGGAGTTCCGACGGGGAGCCGCGGCAGCTGATCGACCCCGAGCAGCAGATCGCCACCTACCGTGCGGCGCTCCGTTATGCCTGCACTCGGCCTGATGTCGACCCGGCGCGACTGGGGGCCTGGGGTGCGAGTTTTGCCGGCGGGCATGTGCTGCGCTTGGCCTCCACCGAGTCGCCGCTGGTGTGCGCGGTAGCGGTGGTGCCACACACCGGGGCCGGGCTGAGCCAGGTGCTCGACGGCGTGTCGAGCCCCCGAAAACTCGTCGCAGCATTCAAGCCCCGAATTACCGTCGTTTCGCCTGACCGCGCAGAGCCGGCGCTGATGCAGGATCGGGAGGGGTACACCTTCCTCACGACCACCACCAAACAGCGAGCGCCGCACTGGCAGAACTGGATCGACCGGAGGTCGCTGCCACTGATCGTGCGATATCGCCCCCTCGCCACGCGATCCTCGATCAGAATCCCCTTGCGAGCCATCGTCGCGGTCGCCGACCACATCACCCCGCCCCAGCGCGCCGAGGCTCGACTACGGGGCGAGGACCGCACCGACATCGTTCGGCTACCCGGAGGCCACTTCGACATCTACGGCGTCAACCTGACGCAAATGCTGGACGCCTCCACCGAGTTCTTCAGCGAACACCTCACGCCTGAGCACTCGTGATCGCGGGCCGTGGCTGACCCGCCTCACCTGGGTCAGGCGTCTGGACCCTCGGCTCAGCATCCGTCGAGCAGCTGCCTGACCTGGTCGCTGAGAACGTCGAGCCCGGCGGCCCGGTCCGCGTAGTACAGCTGGTCCAGGCAGATGCCGTCGTACAGCGCCACCAGCGCGGGGGCATGCTCGTGCGGCGTCAGACATCCGCCCGCGTCCAGAGCCCGCGCCGCGAAGATCAAGAACTCCTTGCGAACCCGCTGGAATTCGGCGCGCAGATCAGCGTCACGTACCGAATGCAGGAGCAGTTCGTGACGAGCACGCTGGCGTGTCAGGGACGGTGGCTCCATCCACTGCAGGATCATCGCGGCGATGGATTCGGCCACGAAGGCCCGGCCGACCCGTTCCTCGGGGATCGGCCCGAACGAGGCGAAATCGAGCTCGATCACCCGTTCGGCGATACCGCGCAGTAGGGCATCGCGGGTCTGGAAATAGTTGGCTGCCGAACCCAACGGTAAGCTCAAGCGCCGATCGATCGCTCGATGCGTCAGCGCACGGCTGCCTTGCCAGGCGAGAATATCGACGGCGGCGTCGAGCATTTGGGTGCGGCGCGACGAGGTCATCGTTCGCTCATCTCACTCGACCCGCACAGGCAACCGTTCGGCCGCAGTGTGTGGTCGAAACGAGCATCGCGCAGTGCCACACCGCCATCATCCCCCCAGGCCCGCAATCCATGCCGTCCGCTTGTCTGTGCAC
>DJWE01000057.1 GCA_002441465.1 Propionibacteriaceae bacterium UBA6238
CCCCCACCCCACCAGCCCCTCCCTCAACCGCTGCCACGTCCGCTGCCGGTCCGGTGGCGGTCCCGGTGGCGGTCCCGGCGGTGGGGTTTCGGGTTGGGGGGCAGGACGGTTTGGCGCCGTCGGGGGCGGTGGCCAGGTTCGATGCCAACGTGGCCGCGATCCGCGTCCTTCACCGGGTGCAGGCCGAGGGCCGCCCGGCGACGGAGGGGGAGCAGGAGGTGTTGGCCCGGTGGGGGTCGTGGGGGGCTCAGGGCCTGTCGCAGATCTTCGACGAGTCCCGCCTAGATCATGCGCAGCGACGCCAGATGTTGCGGGAGCTGCTGGACCCGGCTGCCTACGATGCTGCGCGCCGCACCACGATCAACGCGCACTACACGCATGTGGAGTATGCCCGAGCGATCTGGGACACGCTGATCGAACTCGGCGCCCCCACCACCGGGGGGCGGGTGTTGGAGCCAGGCTGCGGGGCGGGGGTGTTCATCGGGACCGCCCCGGAGGCGGTGTCGATGATGGGCGTCGAGCTCGACCCGACCACCGCCGCCATCGCCGCCCTGCTGTATCCAGCGGCGCGGATCCGTGCCGAGTCGTTTGCCGAGACCCGCCTACCGGGCGGGTACTTCGACGCCGTGGTCGGCAACGTGCCGTTCGCTGATGTCCGGCTCCATGACCCGCTGCACAACCCGCACCACTACGTGATGCACAACCACTTCCTGTCCAAATCGGTGCAGCTGACCCGCCCCGGCGGCCTGGTCGCGGTGCTGACCAGCCACTACACCCTCGACTCGCGTGACCCGGCCCATCGCCGCGACCTGCACCACCTCGCCGACCTGGTCGGCGTCATCCGGCTCCCCACCGGCGCCCACACCGCAGCCGCCGGCACCGAAGCCGTCACCGATCTGCTGATCCTCCGCCGCCGCGTCGAAGGGGAGGCTCCGGGGGAGGATGACTGGATCTTCACCGACCCGGTCACCCTCCCCGGACCCCACGGCACCGAGGAAACCCTCCACATCAACCGTCGCCTGACCGCCAACCCGTCGCTGGTGCTCGGCCAGCCGGAATGCAGGGTCGGGATGCACGGCGTCGCAGGCCTCCACATCACCCCCACCCCCGACCTCGACACCAGCGAAGCCCTCCGAGAAGCCCTCGCGGGGATCACCCGGCAGGCCCGGGAGAGGGGGTGGACGTTCACACCCTCCACCGGCGACTCGCCTGCGGTGGTGGGGGAGGGGGTGGCTGAGCGGGATGGGCATCTGACCGCGCACCCTGATGGCCGGTTCACCGTGGTCTCCGAGGGCGTGAACGTGGCGGTGGAGGTCCCGGTCAGGCAGCGGGTCGAGGTGCGGGCCCTGCTCGAGCTGCGGGACCAGGCCCGGACCGTGATCGCGGCCGAGACCACCGCCGCCGACAACGATCCCGGGTTGGAGGAGGACCGGCGACGGCTGCTGCGCTCATGGGAACGCTACGTCGAGACGTTCGGGCCGATCAACCGGTTCACGTTGACGCAGCCGAAAGACCCGACCCGCAGACCGGCGCGGTTGATACCGGCGGCGGTGCGGCTGGTAACCCGCCTCGACCCCTACGGTCCGCTGGTCGCGGCCCTGGAACGCTTCGACGACGACACCGGCCTGGCTCTGCCCGCCGGGTTGCTGACCGCCCGGCAGATCGTGCCCCGGGAACCCGTCACCTCGGCCGAGACACCCTCGGATGCGGTCAGTGTCAGCCTGGACACCCTCGGCCGCGTCGACCTGCCCACCATCGCCGCCCTGCTGGGCTGCGACCAGACCCAGGCACGACAACGGATTGATGATCTGGTGTTCGACACCCCCACCCCCGACGGCGACAGCAGCGGTGTGGTGCTGCGGGCCGAGTACCTCTCCGGCAACGTCCGCGACAAACTCGACCTCGCCCGCCAGGCGGCCACCGTCGATCCCCGCTGGCAGCACAACGTGACCGCGCTACGGGCCGTGCTGCCCCCCGACCTGGGCCCAGGAGACATCACCGCCGCGCTGGGGGCGGTGTGGATCCCGGCCGAGGATCACACCTTGTTCATGCGCGAAGTCCTGCAGGATCGGCAGGCGAAGGTGACTCATATTCATGGCTCCGAGTGGGTGGTCGAGGGCAACAAGTGGTCGATGTCGGCCACCCACGATTGGGGGACCCGCCGGCTCACCGCCCCCGAACTGATCCAACGTCTCCTGACCCAGACGCAGATCCTGGTCAAGGACACCCACACCGACCGTGACGGCCGGACAATCGACACGTTGAACGCCACCGAAACCGAGGCCGCGCAGGAGAAAGCCCGGCTGCTCGCGCAGCGGTTCGCCGGGTGGGTGTGGGAGGACCCCGAGCGTGGCGCGCGGCTGCAGGCCGAGTACAACCGCCGGTTCAACTCCATCGTGCTGCGCGACTACAGCGCCGAAGGCCAACAGCTCACGTTCCCCGGTTTGGTGCGCTCGTTCACCCCGCGGCCGCATCAGCGGGCGGCGGTCGCGCGGATGCTCAACGAGCCCTCCGTGGGCCTGTTCCACGTCGTCGGCGCCGGGAAGACCGCGGAGATGATCATCGGCGCCACCGAACTGAAACGCCTCCAGATGATCCGCAAACCCGCGATCGTGGTGCCCAACAACCTGCTGGCGCAGTTCACCCGCGACTGGATGCAGCTCTACCCCCACGCCACAGTCCTGGCCGCCGGCGCCGATGACGTCACCGCCGACAAACGCCGCGCGTTCGTCGCCCGCGTCGCCGCCAACGACTGGGACGCGGTCATCCTCACCCGCACCGCCTTCCAAGCCCTCTCCCTGGACCCGCGCCGGGAACTGGACTACCTCACCGACCAGACCCGCGACATCCGCGCCGCCCTGACCCGGCTCGCTCGCGCCGGCGGCCGCGCCGAATCCCGCGTCAAGGCCATCGAGAAGCAGATCCTGCGCGCCGAAGAGAAACTCAAAGCCAAACTCGACCAGCCCCGCGACCCCGGGATCAGCTTCGAAGAAACCGGCATCGACTACCTGGTCATCGACGAACTCCACGACTACAAGAACCTGCGCGTCGCCTCGAACATCCCCGGCGCCTCCATCGACGGCTCACAACGGTCCCAGGACCTCGACGCGAAACTGTGGTTCCTGCGGGCACGCTACGGGCATCGCGTGATCACCGGCGCCACCGCCACCCCGATCGCGAACTCCGTCACCGAGATGTACGTCATGCAGCACTACCTCGCCCCCCACCTCCTCACCCATGCCGGGATCAACGACTTCGACTCCTGGGCCGCGACCTTCGGGGAAGTGGTCACCGGCTTCGAAACCAACATCACCGGCGACAAGTTCCAACTCCGCGCCAGATTCGCCCGCTTCACCAACGTTCCCGAACTCCTCACCATGTTCCACTCCTTCGGCGACGTGAAAACCGCCGCCGACCTCAACCTGCCCGTCCCCACCATCACCCCCCGCCACGACGGCACCCCCCTCCCACAACTCCTCACCGTCACAAAATCCGACGCCCTGGCCGGCTACATCGACGAGCTGGCCGACCGCGTCGACCTGATCGCCGGCCGACAGGTCGACCCCCGCGACGACAACATGCTCAAAATCGGCAACGACGGCCGCCTCGCCGCCCTCGACATGCGCCTGGTCACCGACCCCGACCACCACCCCCTCCTCCACGAACCCGGCAAAGTCGACATCGCCGCCGCCGAACTCACCCGCATCTGGCACACCACCAAAAACCAGGAGTATCTGGATCCGGCCACCGGCCAGCCATCCCCGATCCGCGGCGGGCTGCAGATCGTGTTCTGTGACCTGTCGACCCCCAGCGACCAGTGGAACATCTACCACGAGCTCCGCGACCAGCTCCACGCCAACGGACTCCCACCCGGATCGGTGCGGTTCATCCACGACGCCACCACCGACCAGGCCAAAGCCCGCCTGTTCGCCGACGCCCGCAGCGGGAAGATCGCCGTGCTGATCGGCTCCACCGCGAAAATGGGCACCGGCACCAACGTCCAAGACCGCGCCCTCCACGTCATGCACCTCGACGCCCCCTGGCGACCCGCCGACGTCACCCAACGCGAAGGCCGCGCCATCCGCCAAGGCAACCAGAACACCACCGTCCAGATCAGCCAGGTCATCACCGAAGGCTCCTTCGACACCTACATGTGGCAAACCCTCGAACGGAAAGGCCGGTTCATCGACCAGATCATGCGCGGCACCCTGGGCGGCGCCCGCGACATCGAAGACGTCTCCGAAGCCACGCTCAGCTTCGCCGAATTCAAAGCCATCGCCTCCGGTAACCCCCTCCTCCTCCACCACGCCGAAGCCCAACACGACCTGGCCCGTCTCACCCGCCTCCACGAGGCGCACAAGCACACCCAGATCGCGCTCAGACACACCATCAGCAGCAGCCAGCACACCATCGAGCACCTCACCGGCCGGCTCCCCGAACTCCACGCCGCCGCCGCACTCAGCGTGCCGACAGCGGGTGACGCGTTCCAGATCACCCTCCACGGTCAGCGCTACACCAAGCGCGGCGACGCCGCCGACGAGCTGCACGCCATGTTCGCCCTGCTGAACCTCCGCCCCGACCAGCCTCTCGACCTCGGCCCTGTCGCCGAGCTCGGCGGCCACCAGATCCAGATGACCGCACTCGGCAACGGCAACATCGCCTTCACCCTCACCGCCGCCGGCGACACCCCCACCGTCACGATCCCGCACGCCGATCTCGGGAACCCGCAGAAAGGCACCCTCACCAAACTCGAGAACCTGATCAGCCGAGCCCTGCCGGCCCTCATCGCCGGCCACGAGGAATCACTGGCCGAACACCAGACCCGTCACGCGCACGCCACCGCCCTCCACGGGCAACCCTTCCCCCACCAGGACGACCTCGACACCGCCCGACAGCACTACACCGCCATCAACGAACAACTCACCCACCAAACCCCCCTCACCAGCCCCGACGACGCCGTCGACGCCGTCGACCGTGATCAGGAACGGTTCGACACCTGGGCACACGCCACCAACCCCGCCCTCCTCACCGACCCCAACCGCGACACCACCCGCGGCCACCTGACCCGACTCGCCCACCTCGGCGCCGACCTCGATCACCTCTCCACACGCCTCAAAGGCCTCCACCCCGAGGCCATCCACCGCGCCCTCGAAACCAACCTCCGACAACGAACCACACCCCCGCCGAGCAGCAGCACCACCCTGCACACGACCCAGCATCCGATGGGTCACACCCGGTCGACGGCGCCCCGGCACACGCCACCCAGATAGAGGCCAAGCGGGACCTCGGCCTTCGGGGGAGATCCCGGGTCACTCAACCCAGGAGGGGTCAGGAGCGGCGTTTGGGCGCCGGGCCCAGCGCCTCGGCGCGGATGGCCCGCTCCTGGTAGACGTGCAGCTCCTCGCGCGCCTGGGTGATCTCGGCCTGGCGTTGGTGGAGTTGGGCGTCGAAGGCCGCCTGCAGGTCCGCCACCCGCTGGTCAGCATGGACACGTTCGCGTTGCGTCTCCACGCGGGCCGCGTCACGCTCGGCCGTCAGGACCGCGGCAGCCCCCTGGAGCTCCCCGACCTTCACGCGCAAGGCTTCGGTCTCGGCAACGGCCTTCTCAGCGCGGGACTGCGCCGCGGCAAGAGCATGCTGCGTCTCCTCACCGCGGGCCAGGGCCTCATCGCGCTGCGTGACCATGTCGGCCATCTCGGACCTGGCGACGGCCACGTCGTCGCGCAGCTGCGTCTGCACCTCATCGGCGTGCGCCAGCGCCTCGGCCATGACCTGCTGCACGGCGGCGAGCTCCGCGACGATCGATTCCCGGGCCAGAGTCGAGTCATGCAGGTCTTGGCGGGCCTGGGCCAGGGCCGCGGTCAGCTCCTCGACGGCCGCGGTGGCCTCCGTGGCCGCGGCGTCCGCCTCAGCCTTCTCGGCCTCCGCTCGACGCTGACCCTGCTCGGCCCGGGTCGCGCGCGCGTTGGCTGTGGCGACCTGCTCGGCCGCCTCACTCGACACCGCTTCCAGCTGCGCCTCCACCGCTTCCGGGTCACCGACGGTACGCAGCTCCTCGACCAGAACAGTGAGCTGCTGACCGAGATGCTCGATCATCCCGGTGACCTGACCAGTGATCATGCTCGCCCGCTGCCGCGCCGCATCCACCGGGAACGCCTCCACCGGGCGAGGCCCCTCGGCCTGCTTCTGCCGAGCCCGCCACGCCGCCGCCCGAGTGTGCTGCCGATCATCGCAGTACTCCGACGGACGCCCCACACCCTCCGAAGACGACACCGCCGGCCGCTCACACCCCGGGAACCGACACACCCGCTGCACAGTCTCAATCGTCATAACGTCACCATACCATAACGCTACGTAACGCAACGTAACGAAAGATGACGAAAACGAAACGAACCTTGGTCGGCGTTGGTGCCGCAGCGACCCTCGGCGCGCACTTTGCTTTAGCGTCTAAAGTGCATGGTGTGAGTGTTGTTGCGTTGTTCGGTGCCACCGGCGGCACGGGTCGCAGGGTGTTGACCAGGCTGGTGGCTGCCGGTCACGGGGTGCGGGTGTTGGTGCGTGACCCTGCCCGGCTCCCCGCGGTCGACGGGGCTGTGGTGGTGGTCGGTGACGTCCTCGACCCGGCCGCGGTGGGGGAGACGGTCGCCGGGTCGCAGACCGTGATCAGTGTGGTCGGGCAGGTGAAAGGTTCCCCGCCCACGTTGCAGACCGACGGGACAAGGCTGATCGTCGAGGCGATGCACCGCCACGGCGTGTCGCGGTTGATCACCTTGTCCGGTGGCGGGCTCCGCGCCGAGCAGGACCGGCCCCAATTGCCCGATCGGATCATCCGTGGGCTGCTGCGCCTGTTGGCCGGGCATGTGCTGGCCGATGCCGAGGGCCACCTCACGGTGCTGCAGGGCTCCGGGTTGGACTGGACGGTGGTGCGGGGACCGCGACTGACCGACGACCCCGGCCTGGGCCGGTACCGGGTCGGGTGGGTCGGGGTGGATGCCAGCACCAAGATCGCGCGGGATGATCTGGCTGACTTCATCGTCACCCAACTCGACGATCAGCGGTTCATCCGGCGGATGCCGTTCGTGAGCCACTGATGAGCGGCCGGGACACGCTGATCGGTGGCGCGATCGAGGCGATCGTGATGTGGACCAGGGTCATGGACTCGCATCGGATGATCCCCTTCGGGGAACTGAACCTGAGCCGGGCCCAGCTGGAGGTGCTGTTCCACATCGCCCACAGCCCGTCCCCGGCCACCCCCGGAGCGATCGCTGCCCGGCTCGGGGTCACCGCCGGGGCCGTCACCCAGCTCGTCGCCGGGCTGAGCGACCTGGGCCTGGTCCGGCAGGACCGAGACACCGTCGACGGCCGGCGCCGGCTCCTGGTCCTTGAACCCACCGCCCAGCAGCAGGTGGCAGGGTTCGAGCAGGCGATCATCGACGAGTTGTCCCCGCGGTTCGACGCCCTCAGCGATGCAGAGCTCGCGACCCTGACCGGGCTGCTGGCCCGCACCACCAGCGAGGCCACCCGATGAGCACAGTGTTCCTCACCGGCGCCACCGGGACCGTCGGAGCCGCCGTCGCCGCGCAGCTGGCAGCCAGAGGCGAGCGGGTGATCGCCGGGGTCCGCTCAGGCCACGCCGCCCGCCGGCTCCCCGACGGCGTGGACGCGCGACTCTTCGACTTCGCCTCCCCACCCGAGCAACTGCGGCGCGTCATGGGCGGCGCGGACCGGCTGTTCCTGATGCGTCCCCCGCAGATCGCCGACGTGACCCGGTTCCTGCTCCCAGTCATCGACGCCGCGCAGGATCTCGGGATGCGGCAGGTGGTGTTCCTGTCCCTGCAAGGGGTCCAGTTCAACCGCAACACCCCCCACCACCAGGTCGAGGCCTACCTGAAAGCCACCCAGGCGCCGTACACGATGCTGCGGCCCAACTTCTTCATGCAGAACCTGTCGAGCACCTACGCCGCCGACATCGCCCGCCACAGCGAGATCCGGGTCCCGGCCGGCAGATCCCGCACCGCGTTCATCGACGCCCGTGACATCGGCAACGCCGCCGCGAGGGTGCTCACCGAACCCGGCCACGACCGCAAGGCCTACACCCTGTCGGGGGAACAGTCCCTCAGCTACACCGATGTGGCCCAGATCATGAGCCGCGTCCTCGGCCGGCCCATCACCTACACCCGCCCCACCGAACACGAGTACCTCGCCCAGCTGGCCGCCGACGGCCGACCAGCCGACTACATCGCAGTCCAGAAGATGATCTACCGCATGGTCCGCCTCCACGCCTCCGCCGCCCCCAACCGGAGCATCCGGCGACTCACCGGCACCCCAGCCACCCGCTTCGACCGGTTCGTCAACGACCACCGCGACCTCTGGCAACCCATCTAGGCCGTAGAAACAGCAAGACCCCCTGATCCACGGGAGTGGGGGAGTCTGCACCACCAAACATAGATGATCCAGATCCTGGGACTCCAGCGAGCCACCCGGCCAGCGACGCCCCGCGGCCGCTCACCGTTTCGCGGGCGGAGGAGGGCATCGATCACGTGTCGCGTTGGTGTGCCTCGGTGATGCGTGTGATGAAGTCGTTGACCCACCCCACGGCTTCCTCGGCGGTGGCCAGAACATCGAGCCCCTCTGCGGCCGCGACGTACAGGTCGCCCCACCCGTCACCCACGGTCAGGGTCGGGGGCCACTGCTGCTGCTGTCGGTAGACGAACAGCCGCTGACACGTCGAAGCGACCTCGCTCAAGTCGAGCTCCTCTCCGGCATCCAACAGCTGGAGATCGACCAGGTCGCGGGCTCGGTCGCTGCCCGGGGAGGAGACTGCGTGCAGCTTCTGGGCGACCTGATGGTCGGCGCGCATCACCGGGACCGGGCGGGGGACCGGCAGTCCGACCTCAGTGAACAGCACGACCAGGTCGTCGGCGAGCCTGTACTCGGGCTCGTCACTGTCGCCGATCTCGTTGTGGCCCAGTTCGAACCTCGCTGTGCACCATGACTGTCCTCGGTAGGCGAGCCTCACATCGAAGGGCTGCATCACATACCCCGCCGGCACCCCGACAGGACTCGGTGCGGCACGCTCAACCAGACGCCCCGTGAAGCCAGCCCACCCCGCAGCCAGTGACTCCTCGAAGTCGGCGCGGAACTGATCCAGCGACGCGACCCTGGCGGCGTCCAGGTCGCGGGTGAACCGAGAGGCCAGACCGAAACGCAGTGCCATCGCACTGCCGCCCTTGATCGCACCCTCAGGGAGCATCTGGCCCACCACCACCAGCGACATCGTGACACGACGCCGCTGGACCGCCGCCTCAGCTCCCTGCAGGTTCCGCAGCCGCTGATCCAGCGACTGCCTGTTGCGTGGCGGGGTCGTCCACCTCACGAGGTCAACCCCTCCCGGACACGGGTCCACTCGGCGGTCGTCAACAGCCCTTCCGCGCGCGCCTGCTCGGCTGCTGCCAGGAGCCGGCCCGGTTCGATCCTCCCGCGGCACGCGAGGATCGCAGCAGCGACGCACTGCGACGCGATCCCCTCATACCAAGTCGTCGGCTCACCCTCCGCCACCCTGACGACGCGCATGAACGGCGGGAACCTGGTCCGGGTGCGTTTGGTGACCGCGACCATCACGTGTGCGGGGTTCACGTCCGCGAGCCCCCCATGAAGGGCCAGGACCGACTCGCCCCACAGAAAGGCGTCCTCGCCGGCTCGCAGCACCGCCTCCGCGTACTGGTCCAGGTCACCTGGGGGCATGTCGGTCACCCGATACAGCCCATAGGACACCGATTCGAGTCCGCTGTGCTCGGCCAGCTTCGGCAACTCACCCGGCGGAACGCCAGCCTCTGCCGCTTGCCGTGTCGTGACGAAGCCATGATTACCGAACGCGATCTCACGCACCACATCCCTGTACCTCACATCACGCGTCACGCCACAACCATACCTTTTTAGGTAGAGTTCCGCCACGCACTCGCGGTCCTGACGATCGTGCGCACGCCGACGCGCTCCTTGATCGCGCGAGTTCCACCCATCGCGGCATGAGCGAGCATGGCTGCT
>DJWE01000002.1 GCA_002441465.1 Propionibacteriaceae bacterium UBA6238
TTGCGATCCCGGACGCGGACTGGGAACTGGTCGCACGGATGCGCACCGAGGTGGCCCGTCGGCTGGCCGAGCAGATCGGCGAGTCCCGTCCGGACAGGGACGTGGAGGAGGCAGAGGGTGCGGCGATCATCCGGCAGGTGTTGGAGGAGGACACCGCCGAGGAGATCGTCCGGGCAGGTCAGGCCCGGTCGCTGGCCGAGCAGGAGGTACTGGCAAAGGCGGTGTTCGACGCCATGTTCGGGCTGGGCCGGATCCAGCCGCTGGTCGACGACGACCGGGTGGAGAACATCATGATCGCCGGCTACAACCGGGTGCTCGTCGAACTCGCCGATGGCACCCTGTGGGAGATCCCGGCCATCGCCGAAAGCGACGCCGAACTGGCCGAGCTGCTCGAGCGGCTCGCCAGCCGCTCGGAAAACCCGCGCTCGTTCACCCCGGCCAGCCCCTCGCTGCACCTGGTGCTGCCCGGAGGCGAGCGGCTCGCCGGCGCCCGGGACACCGCTCGGCTGTCGGTGGTTATCCGCCGGCACCGCATCCGCAAGGTGTCGCTGGACGACCTGGTCGCCTGGGGCACGATCTCGCCCACCCTGGCCGGGTTCCTCGCCGCCTCGGTGAAGGCACGGCTGTGCATCGTCGTCTCCGGCGAACAGGGCGCAGGGAAAACCACGACGCTGCGGGCGCTGTGCGCCCAGATTCCTCGGCTGGAGCCGGTGGGCACCTTCGAGTCCGAGTACGAGCTGTTCCTGCACGAACTGCCCGAGCAGCACGCGATCGTGCACGCCTGGGAGTCCCGGGAGGGCTCGGGGGAGCGACTGCCGGACGGCCGGCTCGCGGGGTCGCGGACGACGGCGCAGCAGATCATCGACAGCTTCCGGTTCAACCTGGGTCGCCAGATCCTCGGCGAGATCCGCGGCGAGGAGGTCTGGTCGATGGTGAAACTGATGGAGTCCGGCTCCGGGTCGATCTCCACCACCCACGCCGGCTCGGCCGAGCAGACGATCCGCAAGCTGGTCACCTGCGCCATGGAGGCCGGCCCGCAGGTCTCCCAGGACCTGGCCTCGACCAAGCTCGGCGAGACCGTCGACCTGGTCGTCCACATCGCCTGCGACGTCGTCCCCGGCCCCGACGGCTCCTCTGGCCGCAAACACCGCTACGTTCAGGAAGTCCTGGCCGTCTCTCCCGGCGAGCGGCCACGCGGCTACGCCACCACCACGGTGTTCGCGCGGGTTCCGGGCGCCTGCGCCGTCCCCGACACAATCCCCGAGGAGCTGCGCGAGAAGCTCGTCGCCGCCGGGTTCGACCTGGCGGGCTTCGAAGCCGAAGCAGCCGAAGGCAGGCTGCCATGAACACCCTGCTCGCAGCGCTCGCCGGGGCGATGATCGTCGGCGGCATCCTGCTCGGCATCTACGGGATGATCCCCCGACCCGTACCGCCACCCCGGCCGAAGCGTCCGCCCCGGCCGGGACGGCTGGTCCGCTGGTGGCGCGGACTTCCGGCGTGGCAGCGCTGGGCGAGCATCGCCGCCCTTCTGGCCGGAGTGGTGATCATGGTCGCCACCGGCTGGGTGATCGCTGTCCCGATCCTGCCGGCCGCCGTCCTCGGGCTGCCGGCGCTGTTGATGGTGACCAGTGCGGATCGGCAGATCGCCCGGATGGACGCGATCGCCGAATGGACCCGCAACCTCGCCGGGGTGCTGACCGCCGGGCAGGGCATCGAGGCGGCGATCCAGGCCAGCCTGCGCTCCGCGCCGGACGCGATCCGTCCCGAGGTCGGCCGGCTGGTCGGACGGATGCGGTCACGCTGGTCCACCGAACAGGCTCTACGCGCGTATGCCGACGACCTCGACGACGCCACCGGCGACCTCGTCTGCGCGGCGCTCATCCTCGGCGCCGCCCGGCGCGGGGACGGCCTGGCCCGCGTCCTGCACGACCTGGCCGAATCAGTCTCGGCCGACGTCCGCGGCCGGCGCATGATCGAAGCCGACCGGGCCAAGCCCCGCGCCTCGGCCCGCATGGTCACCCTGCTGTCCATCGGCGCGCTCGTCTTCTTCGGTCTCGGCGGACGCTTCTTCGCCCCCTACTCCACCCCCCTCGGCCAGCTCATCCTGCTCTTCCTGCTGACCTGCTACGGACTGCTGCTCTGGTGGCTCCGGCGGATGGCCGAGATCCAGCCGGCGTCGCGCTTCCTGGGGAGCCACGCCAACCGGGAAATGAGCCGGCCGTGAGCACCCTGCAGTTGTGGATGGTGGCCGGCGGCCTGGTCGGCGCCGGCCTGGCCTGCCTGGTGTGGTGGCTCGTTCCCGCCCACCCCGAACCTGTCCAGGCCCTCGAACGCCTCTCCTCACCCGTCCGCCGCGCGCCCGTCCCCGAGCCGGTGCGGCGACGCGGCGGGCTGGAGGATCGGCTCGGGCTGTGGGCGATGCGGCGGCTGCCCGCACGGCTGTGGGCGAACGCGCCGCGCCGCGACCTGGCCCTGATGGGCAAGCCGCTGCATGTGTTCTACGGGGAGAAGGTCGTCTTCGTCGCCACCGCCGCCATCTCGGTGCCGCTGCTGTCCGCCGTCTTCTCCCGCACCCTGCCGATGCCGGTCGCCGTCCCGGCCGGCGCGACCCTGCTCGGCATGTTCCTGGCCTGGTTCCTGCCCGACGGCAACCTGTCCGACGCCACCAAGAAGGCCCGCGTCGAGTTCCGCCGGGCACTCGGCTCCTACGTCGACCTGGTCGCCCTCGAACGCAACGCCGGCGGCTCCGGCACCCGCCAAGCCCTCGAGAACGCCGCCCGCGTCGGCGACTCCTGGCCCTTCGCCCGCATCGGCGACGCCCTCGCCCGCAGCCGCTACTCCGGCGACACCGCCTGGGACGCCCTCCACGACCTCGCCGCCGAACAAGGCCTGAACGATGTGGACGACCTGGCCGACATCATGCGGCTCGCCGGAGAGGAAGGCTCCCAAGTCGTCGACACCCTCCGCAGCCGGTCGGCCGAACTGCGGCACGCGATCCTCGCCGAGGACCAGACCCAAGCCAACATCGTCGGCGAACGCATGGTCATCCCCTCGATCCTGATGGCCTTCACCTTCGTCGCCATCCTCCTCGTCCCCGCCCTGCTCCGACTCGGAGCCGGCTGACCCACCCCAGGTGAAGAAGATGAAAGGGAACTGAAATGACCGAACTGAACCAGACCACCGCCTGGCTACACGCCGTCCTGTCCAAAGTCCGCGACGAACGCGGCTTCTCCGTCTCCAGCGAGCAGCTGTGGTGGCTCGTCGGAATCGTCGCCATCGTCGGCATCGTGGTCGCCGCCCTCAACGGCTACATCGAAGGCCTCCTCGCCAAGCTTTGAACCCGGCCAAGAGGATGCGTCCGGAGATGGAGGGATCGAGGGAGCGGGGCTCGGTCTCGGTCCAGATGGTGCTGCTCATGCCCACCCTGCTGCTCGTGGTGTGGATCGCGCTCGGCGCAGCCATGTACTTCTACGGCCGCACCACCGCGCTCGCCGCCGCCCAAGCAGGAGCCACCGCCGGCGCCGCCGAACATGGCACCACCGACGACTGCGTCCACATCGCCACCGACCTCGCTGCGCGCGCCGGCGACTCCCTGGCTGGCCTCACCGTCACCTGCCAGATCAGCGCCCAGACGGTCACCGCAACCGTGACCGGCAGCACCCTCAGCCTCGTGCCGGGCTGGGAACCGACCACCTCCCAGACGGCGACCGTGCCACGAGAGGAGATCTCATGACGTCGAACTGGCGGGACGAGCGGGGCTCGGCGGCGGTGGAGATCACCATGGTCGCCCCCGTGCTGGTGCTGTTCATCCTGGTCATCATCTTCGGCGGACGCCTTGCCCTGGCCCGCCAAGCCGTTCAGTCCGCCGCGTTCGACGCCGCCCGGGCCGCCAGCCTCGCCCGCACCCAAGGCGAAGCACGCACCGCCGCCGCCAAGACCGCCGCCGCGACCCTCGCCAACCAGAAGCTGCCCTGCACCACCACCCAGCTCGACCTCGACACCACCGGATTCGCCAAGCCCGTCGGCACCCCGGCCACCGTCACCGTCCGGCTGGTGTGCGACGTCGCCACTGGTGATCTCGGACTGCCGGGCATCGCCGCAGTCGTCCCGGTGGACGCCGAGGCAACCTCCCCGCTCGACTCCTTCCGTGAGAGGAAGTGACATGCGAGACCGGCTGAGAGACGAGCGCGGTGCCGCCGTCACCGTGTGGACGATCATGGTCATGGCCGCGCTCACGCTGATCGTCGGACTCGCGGTCGACCTGTCCGGCCAGGTCAACCGGATGCGGCTGGCCAGCGACGTCGCCGGCCAGGCAGCACGGGCCGCCGGCCAGCAGCTTGACGCTGACACCTACACCGCCACGGGTGGAGACGTCGAAGTCGCCGCCGCCCGCGCCAAGACCGCAGCCATCAACTACGCCAAAGCGTCCGGCATGAACGCCACCGCCCAGATCGAATCGGGCACCGACCTCGTCGTGGACGTCACCACTGACTACGAACCCGTATTCCTGTCCGCCTTCGGAATCGGCACCCAACATTTCACCGCTACCGCACGCGTCCGAGTCGTGAAAGCCCTCGAAGGAAAGGAACACCGATGACCAGACTCCGCGCACTCGCCGCCCTGCTCGGCCTCGCGGTGATCGTCATCGGCATGCCCGCCCTCCTGATCGCGGCCGCACCGATCGGCGCGGTCAGCATCACCTGGACTCCGGACGGCATCTGGCAGGCACTCGCCACCCCCGACAACGGCACCATCGCACTCGCCCTGTTCAAACTGGTCGGCTGGATCGCCTGGGCCCTCCTCACCGCCGCCGTCCTGCTCGAGCTCGTCGCGCTCGTCCGCCGCACCCCCGTCCCCAAGCTGCGCGGGCTCGCCGTCCCGCAGCTGGTCGCTCGTCGCCTCGTCGCGACCGCGGCGGTGCTGTTCATCGCCACCTCCACCGCCTCGGTCGGAGACCTGGCCGCGCCCCCGGTCGCGCAGGCCGCCGGTGTCCCGCAACAGCCCGTGCCCGCCCACGCACTCCCCGCCCATTCCCAGCCGGCCGACGCCCACCAGCAGACTGGCAAGGCGCGCACCTACACCGTGAAGAAGGGCGACACCCTGTCGGAGATCGCGCTCGAGCAGACTGGCCACGCCCGGAACTACCCCAAGTTGTTCCGGGCGTCCACCCACACCGTCCAACCCGGCGGGCGCCGGCTCAGCGACCCCGACGAGATCGACATCGGCTGGAAGATCACCATCCCCGCCCAGCACACCAAACACGTCGGGCCGACGAACGACCGTCCGACCAAGACAGCCGAGACGCCCAGACCCACCCAGGTGACGACACCCGCGCAGGAGCGGCAACCGAGCACGCCAGGCCCCCAGCCGAGCACACCGGCCAGCACTCAAACCACTCCCGCGGCGGTAGAGCCGACCACGTCCGCCACGGCCGCGTCGGCGGTCAACAACTCGAGCACGGATGCTCCGGCGTGGCTGCTGACCGGTCTGGCGGGCGCTGGGGCACTGCTGTCCGGCGCGTTGGCGCTCACTCTTGCCCGGCGCCGCGAGGCCCAGTTCCGCAGCCGACGACCCGGACGCATGATCGCCCCGCCTCCCGCGGACACCATCCCGGTGGAGAAGACCCTGATCAGAGAAGGCTCGGTCACCGGTGCCACCGTGGTGTTCATCGACGAAGTCCTGCGTCGCACCACCGCCGCCCTCAGCAACGCCGGGGAGCCGGTGCCGGTCTTGATGGGTGTCGATGCGCATGCCGACCACGTCACTGTCCGATTCGCTGGCCTCGCCGACCTGAGCCCGGTGTGGACCTGCCTGGACGGGGACGCCCGGCAGGTCTGGCGCATCCCGGCCGACGCCGACCTCGACCAGGCCGGACCGCTCAACCCCGATGGCGCCCCACCCTGGCCGCAGCTGGTGACCCTCGGACGCGACAAGGCAGGGTGGCGGCTGGTCAACCTCGAAGCGGTCGGGGTCGCGAGCCTCACCGGCGACGCGGCGAACTGCGCCGACCTTGCCCGCTACCTCGTCAGCGAACTCGCCGTCTCACCCTGGGCCCGCGACGTCCAGGTCGACTGCCTCGCCGTCTGTCCGGAAATGCCCGACCTGTCACCCGACCGCGTCCACTACCACGACGACCCCGACGTCATCCCCGAACGGGTCCGCACCGCCGTCGAAACCGCCGACCGGCTCACCCGCGTCCACCCGACAACCCTCGAAACCGCCCGCGTCACCCACGCCGACGAAGACCTGTGGCACAGCCGACTCCTCCTCAGCGGCGCTCGCGACGCCGAACACCTCGGCGTCCTCATCCGCCTCGTCACCGACCAGAAAGGACGCACCGGCACCGCCGTCCTCCTCCTCAGCCCCGACCAGGCGCCCACCGGCGTCGAGATCAAGCTCACCGACAACGGACGCGTCCAGGTGCCTGACCTCGGCCTCGACCTGGTCGCCAACGGCCTCACCGAGGACGAGGCCCGCGGCTGCATCGCCCTGATCACCGCCGGACGCAACCTCGACGACATCGAGATGCCGGTGGTCGATGACCCCGACGGCGAGGAGTGGGAGCAGTTCTGCAACTCAGCCGGCGCCATCCGCACCGACAAGACCATCCCCCGCGACAGCGACGACCCGCAGGCGACCTCCGTGCTGCCCGAGCCCGACCGGGTCTATGTGACCGAGACCGCGAACACCGCCGAGGACTTGACCGAACTCGCCCCGAAGGTGCCTGTCGAGGTCGCTGAGCAGATCGAGGCCGCCGACCCGACCCTGGACGCCGACCTGGCCGATTGGTGGGCCGATTCGTGCGTCCGGCCCCGGCTGCGTGTGCTGGGCCCAATCAAGGTCCGCATCGGCGTCGGCGGCAACGCGCAGGCGGCGACCAACCGCAAGCCGGCCTGCAACAACGCCGTCACCTACCTGTCCACCCGGCCCCGCGGCGCCACCACGCAGGAGATCGCCGACGCCCTGACCATCACCGACGACCGCGTCCGCCAGGACATGTCGATCGTCCGAGCCTGGCTCGGCGACAACCCCAGAACCGGCAGAGAGTTCCTGCCCGGCGCTACCAAACACCCCCTCGCCGTCGAACGCGGCGTCGGGCTCTATCTCATCGAAGACCTGCTGTGCGACGCCGACCTGTACAAAAGGCTCCGCATACGAGGAGAAGCCCGCGGGCCTGACGGCATCAATGACCTTCGTACGGCGCTGCGGCTCGTTAACGGCGCACCCTACGACGGACTCCGCGCCCGCGGCACCGTCTGGCTCGCGGATAACCCGGTTGAATGTGAGCTGCTGTTCAGCATCATCGACGTCGCCCACATCGTCTCCACGATCGCCATCCAGAGTGGCGACCTCCAAGGCGCCCGCGCAGCCGCGGAGCTGGCCGTCCTCGTCGCCCCCACAGACGCCAACCTGCAGATGGACCTCGCCAAGATCGCGGAAAAGGCAGGCGACGACGCCAAGGCGGCTGCCATCGCCAAGAACGTACTCACCTGGCGCGACGCCGTTGGCGACCAGGTTGACGTTTCACACCGACATGATGCGATCGTGCGAACGCACCGATGGCTGGACCGAGTGACCCAAGCGAGCTAACGCCGCTATTTGTATCTTGTCGTGCTCGCTAGACGGCGCCGCACTGGGTCGTGGACGCGACGAAACGCCCCGCGAGTCAACGCGCACGCATTCCGAGCCCGGATTCGGGCGTTCTCAGCCGACTGGACCTGCCATGATGTCAATGACATTGGCGGTGCCGCCTCGTTCCATCTGAAGGAGTTCCTGATGGCCGACCTTCGGGACGAGATCAATCGTCAAATGGCGGCGAATGCTCCGAAGTGCCCCTACGCTCCGCCGCGTGACGCAGACGCGCAGAGACTCGTTCTGCGAGATGCTGCCGAACTGCTCCGCGAGGCCGGAGCACCCCGCATACAGCTGTGGGAGGACTTGGGTGAGACGATTGAGACCCGGCTCGAACGACGCTGGCTCGGCCTTCCCGACCAGTACAACCTGAGGACGCAACGATTCAGGAGGTTCGGACAGACCACGGGTTGGCTTGTGGATGTGGCTTCCCGGCCGGATCAGCGCCCTTGGGCACAATCGTTCATCTCTGTCGACGGACTCTGGTACGAGGCATCGATGGACTTGCCAAATCAGGACGAGAGTGATTTCCACCTCGACGGCGACCACCGCTACCCCCACGACACGACCAAGATCCGGTTTGTCATGGATCGATGCGTCTTCGACTATCAGCCGTCGCCGCCGCCAGTCTCCTTCGCCGTGCTTGAGTGGCACGCGAAGTGCAGCGTGGACGAGACGTACCATCCCGTGTGGGCTAAGGACGTGGCCCAACTCCGTCAGAGGGTCGCGCGCCACTTCTCGGCCCGCGCATGACGAGTTCTCCGACCCGACATCCAAAGTGGGCTACTCAGGCCGATCGCGGTGAGTTGAACAGCTGAACGAGCAGGAGGAGGTGCAGGCTCATGGGAGCCGACGTCGACCTGGAGCGGCTCTATCGGCGGAACGCTCCGGTGCCCGCGGGTCGGAAGGTAGACCGAGCCGTACAGCTCATTCGTTTCTGCGGCAGCGTCTACCGCGATCTGAGGCGGAGCTACCCCACAGCGAAGTGGGATCAGTCCCTGGCGATCGAGGTGCAGCGCGTCGTCATTAGGGCTCGGGATAGCCTTGACCTGCCAAGGTTCGCGTTCTTGAGTGGGGACGAGGATCCGCGGGCTCCCTGGATGTACGCCAACTGCGTTCTGGAGTCTCGCGCGGCCGCGCGCGCCGCCCAGTTGGGGCATCTGGAGGACGTGTTGATAGCCGGATCACTCCTCAGCAACGGATTCCACGAGTACTACTCGGACGACCCGACCCCCTCGCTCCCAGAAGGCTATTGCATCCTCCTGCCCATGCTGGCTGTCATGACTGCGCCCCTTGCGGACGTTGCACGCATTACCGGAATGGCTGTGCCGAATTGGTTCGACTACAACGGCGAGGAAGAGGACCCTACATTCGACCCGGCCGTCGCTGCGCTGCGGCCCGATGCCGATTCGGAGTTCCGCCGATCGCTGCTGGAGGATCAGTCACCCTCGACCCGTGACGCCATTCTGACGGTCCGCGCGAGTCTCGGGCTTCCTCTCGGACCGGACGAGGTGCGCGGCGATATGCGCGCGATGGTGCATTTCATGGCCCGCTCGGAGGAGTCCGGATCCGATACTGACTTCAGGTGGGTACGAGGGTGGCTATGCCTCATCTACCTGGCGGCCCGAGATGCTCCGATCCTGCTGGCGCCAACAATGAAGGGGGTCAAGAAGGATCTCGCTTGGCTCAGAGATTGGTATGGCGTGTTGGAGTGGCCGCCGTTCCCGTCATCGCGCGATCCTGAACTGCCGCGACTGCCGGCCACACCGTCGGCGGTGCCGATAGACAACGGCGGCAGCGCCTTCGGATCAGCTGCGGCCTTGCTGTCGGCGGCGCACTACCAGATGGGTGAACCGGACGAGGCCCGGGCTTGGGCGCTGGTCGCGGCAGGGATGAGCGTGCAGCAAGGCTTCCTCCTCCTTGCTCAACTTGCCTCAGACGATAACGATCCAGCGTCCGCAGCGCATTGGGCGGAACGGGGGCTCGATCTCCCCGTGCCGGGGGCGGAGCCCGAACCGCATCTTGACGCCGTACACCCCGACAACACCCCGGCGTCCGAACTCCACCTTCTCGCTGCCGTGTCCTTGGCCAGGATGAATCGTGTTGAGGAGTCCGCGCGTCATCTCGTGGCTGCCGCCAGCGAAGGTAACCACGGCGCCCAAGCGATTCTTGACGCCATGATCAACGAGACCGGTGAGAAGTCCGGGCACGACGTGCAGATCCGGACTACTGGGGCGCCCACCTGGTAAACGACGCGACCTCGACGCTTAACATGGCGGCTGCTCCTGGAGACATCAGCCGGGCGTTGCTGCACGTCACCCAACGGGCGCACTCTGCTTGCATCGTGGGCATGCGTTGACAGCAATCAGAGGTCAGGATCGGGTAGTCCGCGAAAGGCCAACCACACGAGCGGTGCATTGAGGACAAGCAGCGCGACAGGAAGTCCCCAATCCGGCCAGTTGCTGCTCTCCGAGAACGATCATGATGTGAAACTGAGCGACCCGATCCCCAAAATGGCGACGATCCTGAACAGGGTTGAGGAGCGAGTGAAGCTGACGAGGTACAGCAAGCCAGCGCAGAGCGCATAGACGACCACAGCGATGAAGACGTATGCGGAGAACTCTGCCATGGGGAACATGCTCGCATGTCCGAGACCGGCCGCTCGCTGTACTTGATGTCCTCGAGGGCCCCGAAACGCGGGGTCCGGGCGTGCACTGTGACTGGAGCCGGGAGATCTTGGCGTGCATGAATCGCTCTCAGGTAGCTGTGGCAAGAGCTGGGTCTCCGAGCAGCGACACTGAGGTCTGGTGGCCCAACTCCCAGCTACCCCCAGGCCCTGAGAGCTTCGAGTCGCTCCGTCTTGGGACTGGGGACCCCGGCACGGGGACGAGGGCGAGGCCGCGCAGCTTTGTTTGATCTCGACTGTCCGGAACGGGCCCCTTCGCTGGCTTAAGGGGGTGAACCCAAGAAGGCGGTGGAGACATGAGTGGGGATCGAGACGAGGTTGCCCTGCTGTTCGAGCAGATCGCTGGTGAGCAAGATGTGATCGATTGGCTGGCTGCTGACGCTTTGCGGTTGCAGGCGATTCAGCAGGCGAAGCGGGCGTTGGCGTCGCTGGACGCGGCGACGCTGCGGCGGGCCGTAGCGCGACGACATGCAGCGCTGGCGGTCGGCGCATGAACGGCGTCGTCGCGGTCGACGAACTGACCCGTGCCTACCGCGCGGTGACTCTCGGCGAGTTCCGGACCGGGAACCAACGCGCCGGGCGTTCCATCGAAGCCAACGCTGATTGGAGTGCGGCCGACGGCGAGCGCGTCGTAGCCGTCGTCGGCTGCTTGGGCGGGGCGGGTGCCTCGACAATCGCGCTCGGGATCGCCTCAGCCGTTGACGATGCCCGTGTCGCTGAATGCTGCACGGTCGGAGCCTCCGGGTTGGCGGCTGCGAGCTCGGCCGAGCTCGGGGTCACCCCGGACGGGTGGGTGCAGGGATCGCGCGGACCCGTCCTGGTGGAGCGTCGCGGGGAGCGGATCGAGAGTCCGGTCCAATGTCCTGCGCCGGCGGTGACGACCAGGTCGCTCACGGTTCTGGATTGTGGCTGGGACGTCGATCTTCTTGTCGGCGGCGATGGCTGGCTGGGTGCCGCGATCCGGAGCTTGCCGGCGGTTGTGGTGGTCACGCGTCCCACTGTCCCCGGGATGCGGCGATTGGAGGCCGCGGTCGGTCGGCTGGGTCTGGATCGAGTCTGCGCGGTCGTGGTCGGTGTGGAGAAGCGCCGGCCGCGTCCGGTCGAGCAGGCGCTGGGCCCGTCCGGCCGTGCGCTGCGCGCCGAGGGCCGGCTGATCGGTCTGCCTCACGATCCGACCTTGGCGATGGAAGGGCTGACACCCGAACCGCTCCCCGCCCCGATTCTCGCTGGCTGTTCTGCCGTGCTCACGCTGCTGGAAGGAAACCTCCGATGACCTCGCTCTCTGTTGTCGCGTCCCACCTGGTCGGGGCGGTCGTTCCGCTGATCATTCCGTTGAAGGTGTGCCCGAAGGCGCCGCCGGGGGCTCAGAAGTACGCCGACGACGTGATGGGTTACGTGCTGTGGGGTGTGGGGATCGTGTTCTTCCTCGGCTTGGTGATCGCGATCGCCTCGCTGGTGGCGGGGCGGATCGTGAACATGCCGCACGCCACGAAGATGGGCATCGTCGGCATCGTGATGGTGATCGTCGCGGCGATCGCCTACGTCGTCGCGCCGGGCATCGTCGACGGCATCCTCGGCAACGGCTGCATCTGAGACCGCCATGTTCCGGAATCGCAACCGAAACCCGCGAACCGCGCCCGAGACCGCTCCGTGGAGCCGAACCCGGCTCCTGGCCCTGCTCGGCGGACTTGTCGTGGCCATGGTCCTCACTTTCGTGGGTGGCGGACTGGCGATCTGGCGCGCCACCGCGGGAGCCTCGCCGGCAGCCGTCGCGACGGACGAACCGGCAACAGTGCCGACGGACGACCGCCCGAGCCGGGACGAGATCGCCGCTGCTGCGATGCCCTCGGTCGATCCGCAAGCGGCCTTCCACCCAGACCCCGCAACAGTGCTCGGCGGCTCGATCGTGGTTCCGCAGCCGCTGGTTCTGGACGGCCCGGCGGGCGTCCCGACCGGCTTCCCCCACACCGACGAGGGTGCGGTCGGCCAATGGGCTGCGATCGTCCAGACCGTCCTGGAGTCGATGAGCCTGCCCGGCACCCTCGAGATCCACACCGTCTGGGTCCGTCCGGGCGGGCCGAGCTTCGAGCAGTGGACGCTGACCCGCAACGTCACTTCCTTCCTGACCGCGTCACGGCAGGGTGGGGATGAGAAGGACCTCACCACCGTGGTGTCGGCTACCCCGGCCGCCGGGCTGGTCAAGGCGAGCGACGGGCCGGACTGGACGGTCGTCTGCGTGCTGCTGGACGTGCAGGCCTGGATCAAGACCGAGTCCCGCATGGGCTACGGGCTGTGCTCCCGGATGGAGTGGATCGACAGCCGCTGGCAGGTCGCGACCGGTGCCGAACCCGCAGCCGCCCCGTCCGCGTGGCCGGGTTCGAACGCCGCCGTCGCGGCGGGCTGGCTGGCCTGGCGTGAGGGTGAGGTCCGCTGATGCCGTGGGATCCGTTCAGCCAGTTGGGTTCGGTCGCCGCCCAGATCGTCACCGACGCGTGGACCGCCGCCTGGTTGAGCGTGTGGAACGCCGGGCTCTGGGTGCTGCGGCTGGTGCTGTCGTGGATGGACGCCTGGCTGACGCCGGACTTGTCCGCGGACGGGCCGGCGCACGACCTGTACCAGGTCACGTTCTGGATGGCCGGGGTGATGGTGCTGGTCATGTTCATGGTCCAGCTCGGGATCGCCGCCGGACGCCACGACGGCAGGGGCCTCGCGCGTGCCGGGATCGGGATGGGCCAGTTTCTGGTCGTGACCGGCTGCTGGATCGCCTACACCGTCGCGATCACCACTGCGGCGGGCGGGCTGACCCGGGCGGTGATGGAGCAGGTTATGGGCGTCACCTCGTGGAACTCATGGGAACCGTGGTCGACGTTCGACGTCAAGCAGATCACCGACGCCGGCCTGGCCACCGTGCTGGGCCTGATGGGGCTGCTGATGTGGATTGCCGCGATCGGGCACCTGGTGGTGATCCTGGCCCGTGACGCGGCGCTGATGGTGCTGGTCGCGACCGGCCCGATCACCGCCGCCGGGCTGGTGAACGAGGGCACCCGGGCCTGGTTCTGGAAGGCGTTCCGCTGGTTTCACGTGGCCGCGTTCACGCCGCTGCTGGTGGTCATTGTCACCGGGGTCGGGATGAAGTTCGCCAGCGGCGCCGCGTCCGGGACAGCTGGGTCGATGGAGGCCTCGGTCGGCACGGCGTTGCCGGCGATCATCCTGATCTGCATCGCCGTGGTGTGCCCGGTCGCCCTGTTCAAGATGTTGGCGTTCGTGGATCCGGGCACGGCGTCTGGCGCGTCGATGCGGGCCGGGCTGGCTGCGATGGGCGGTGTCCAGGGGCTGTTGCGCGGCAACTCGACCGCCGGCGCCGATGGCACCGCCAGCCAGTCGGCTGGCAGCCAGTCCGCCGGTGAGGCCAGCGCGGACGCGGCCACCACCGCCCGGGTCACCAGCGCCGTGCAGCAGGGCGCCGGCATGTTCGGCGCGGTGGGTGCCGGGCTGGCCGCCGGCATCGGGGCGATCACCACGGTCGGGACGAACGCGACGGCGGTGTTCACCGACCTGACCAACCAGGAAGGCGTCGGCCACAACACCTACCAGCCCGACTACCAGGGCGGACGCGGCGACGCCGCAGCCCGCGCCAACCGCGAAGCCAACGCCACCGACGACCAGCAGCCGCCCGACACCGGACCCGCCCCCACCGGTGGCGAACCGCCCACGCCCAGCCCGCTCGGCGCGCCGATCGACGGCGGCCCGGCCGGCGGCGGGACGGACCAGGCGCTCGCCGCCCGTGCCGGGACGTCCGGTGCCGCGGGCGGGGCTGGTGCGGAGGCGGCCGAGGTCGCCGTGGTGGCGCTGTGAGCTGAGGGAGGGAGACGATCGTGGCAACGGTGTATGCCGACTTCACGCGGGACCGCAACGGCCTGTTCTTCGGCCTGTCCGGCGGGCAGCTGATCACCCTCGTGGTCGCCGGAGCGCCTGCCCTGTGGGCGTTCCAGCAGGAGGAGTGGGCGGCGGTCGCCGGGCTCGTCCTGGCCTGGCTGGTCGTGCTCGGGCTGGTCGCGATCCCGATCCGGGGACGTTCGGCGACCGGCTGGCTGGTCGCCTCCGCCGCCCACCTGTTCGGGACGACGTGGCGCTGGTCCCGCTGGCGATCCAGGGCCGCGACCGGGCGTGGCGAGGACCTGGCTGAGCCGGACCTGCCCGGCGTGGTGGCGGGGATCAGCGTCCACGACGGGCCGCCGCAGGGTCCGACGAACACCCGGGTCGCGCTCATCCAGGACCATGCCAACCGGCTGTGGGCGGCCACCGCCGCGATCACCCACCCCGGCCTGGCGCTGGCCGACAGCACCGAACGCGACGCCCAGGCCCGCGGCCTGACCACCCTGCTCAACGCGTGCGCCCGCTCCGAACTCATCTCCGAAGTACTGTTCCTGGTCCGGTCGGTCCCCGAGGACGGCGCCGAACGCGACCAGTGGCTCACCCGCCACCAACCCGCCACCGCGCCCGCCCTCGCCAAAGCGGTGAACGAGCAGTTGGCGGCCACGTTGTCGCAGGCGTCGGTGCGGACGGAGGCGTTCTGCACGATCGTGGTGCCGGAGGACCGGCTCGCGAGGGAGGCCAAGGAGTTCGGCCGCGGTGTGGACGCCCGTGCCCGGGCGATGGCGATGCTGATGGCCGAGGTCGAGGCTCAGCTGCGCACCGGCATGCGGATCGGCACCGTGACCTGGCTCACCTCCCCGCAGCTGGCCGTCGCGGTCCGGACCGGGTTCGCGCCGGGTGATCGGGCCGGGATCGTGGACGCGCTCGCCGCCCGCGACGCCGGTGTGGACGTGAACGCGGAGGTGCCGTGGTCGCAGGCGGGCCCGTCCGGGGCGGACCTGGCGGTGCGGCACTACGGCCACGACGCGTGGCATTCGATCTCGGCGACGTTGAAGTTGCCCGTGAAGGGGGCGGCGTTGGGGGCGTTGGCGCCGGTGCTGGTGCCGACCGAGCCGGGGGAGCGCCGCTCGATGGTGGTCGTCTTTCCGATCCTGGCCCAGTCGGTGGCCGACCGTCAGACCCAGAACGCCGAGTGGTCGGCCGACATGGCCGAGACCCTGCGCAGCCGGGCCGGGGTGAAGACGCGCGCGAAGGACCAGACCGTGATCGCCCGCACCCGCGGCCTGGACGCCAAACTCGCCACCGGCAACGCCCTCGTCCGCCCCTACGCCGTTGCCTGCGTCACCGTCCCCCGCACCCTGCGGATCGCCGAGTTCGGACGCCGCCTCGACGCGTCCATCCGCCGGGCCGGGTTCGCCCCGCTCCGGCTCGACCTGGCCCAGGACTCCGGGTTCGCCGCCGCGAACCTGCCGCTCGGGATCGGGCTGGACCGGAAGGCTGACCAGTGAACCGCCGCCACACCCCACCGGCCGGACGCGGGGTCGGCCGGCTGCTCGCCGACTTCGGCCACGACCTGCCCACCATCCCCACCCCCGAACCCCGCGTCCGGGAAGCTCGGCTGTTCCAGCCGGTGCCGCGCCGCGGCCACCGGCAGCCGGATCGGGGCTGGTCGCCGGCGTCCGCGCCGGTGTCGGTGTGGCGAATGGCCTCGGACCAAGCGCCGGCGCTGTGGCCGTTCGTGACCAGCCCGGGGCTGCCGCCGCGCGGCGCGCAGATGGGGATCGACTTCTTCTCCCGGGCCTCCTTCTATGCCGACCCGAACGGCTGGGTCCTCGACCCGGCCGTGCCGGTCAGCAACCCGAACATGTTCACCTTCGGGAAGCCCGGCATGGGCAAGAGCGCGACGGCGAAGGCGTTCGTGCTGCGGATGCTCGGCTTCGGCTACAAGGCGCTGATCCTGGGCGACCCCAAGGACGAGTACGAGTCCCTGTGCCGCAGCCTCGGCGTGCAGCCGATCGCGATCGGCCAAGGGCTGGCGGCCAGAATCAACCCGCTCGAGTTCGGACCCCTCGGCCACGGCTGGGACTCCCTCGGTGCGACGGAGGTGCAGCGGCGGTCGGCGATCGTGTTCGCCCGTTGGCTTACGCTGATCCGCGGCCTGGTCGGCTCGGCGAAGATCGGACAATCCCCGGTGCCGTTCGGCCCGTCGGAGGAGACAGCCGTCGACGCCGCCCTCAAGCTCCTCACCGGCCACACCAGCGGCAACACCCGACTGGTCGAGACCACCATCCCGGCCCTGTGGCACCTCCTCGACGAACCGCCCGACCAGCTGGTCGCCACCTGCCGCTACGCCTCGACCCGGCACTTCCTCGACTCGACCCGGCTGCTGCGTGACGCGCTCGGCCAACTGGTCGGCGGCAGCCTCAAAGGCCTGTTCGACGACCACACCACGATCGCGCTGGACTGGACGGCACCCATCCAGTCGCTGTCGCTGTCCCGGCTGGAAGCCCTCGGCGACGAAGCGGTCGGCATGGCGCTGCTGTGCCTTTACAGCTGGGGGCGGGCCATGCGGGAGACCGCCGCACCCGGCGACCTGCGGATCGTGGTGCGCGACGAGTCCTGGAAGCAGCTGCGCCTCGGGGTGGACGCGGTGAAGAGCTTCGACGCCGACCTCAGATTGTCGCGCCGGGACGGCGACATCCAGTTCGCGCTGGCCCACAAACCCTCCGACCTGGCCAGCGTCGGCGACGCCGGCTCCCAAGCAGCAGCCATCGCCAAAGACATGCTGCACCTGGCCGACACCAAGATCCTCCACGGCCAGGACGCCGCGGTCGCCGAGGAACTCCGCCTCCTGCTCGGCCTGCCCGACATCGCGGTCGACATCGTCACCGACTGGTGCCGCCAAGCCCCCGGCCGCGCGCTATGGCTTGTCGGAGAACAATTGTTCAAAGTTCAGACGGTGCTCGCGCCGGTGGAAAGGCGAATTGTCTGGACTAACGCCGCCATCGAGACAGCCGGTCGGCGATGAGGTGGGGACTCGGCCTGCTGGCCCTCATTCTGGTCCTGTTCGGGGCGGTCCCGATCGGGATCCTCGCCATGGCCACCGTCGTCGTCGCGCCCGCGGTCGCCGAACAGATCCGGCTCGACCCCTGCAGCGCCTACACCACCAACACCACCACAACCCTCGCGGCGACCACCAAGCAGTTCGGCCTGCCGAAGTGGGGGACGCCTCGCCACCAGTCGCTGACGAGCCCTGCCCAGGCCATCCCGACAACGGTGAAGGATCTGTACGTGGCGGCGGCGAACCGGTACGGGGTGCCGTGGCAGCTGCTGGCCGGGATCAGGATGGCTGAGACCCGGCATGGCCGCAACAACCACACCAGTTCGGCCGGGGCGCAGGGGCTGATGCAGTTCATGCCGGGCACCTTCGCCGCCTACGGGGTGGACGGCGACGGCGACGGGCGCCGCGACATCCACAACGACGCGGACTCGATCTTCTCCGCCGCCAACTATCTGGTCCGCTCCGGCGTCCGCACCGGCCCGGCCGGTGTGATCCGCGCCCTGTGGGCCTACAACCGCAGCATCTCCTACCGCAACGACGTCCTCTTCCTTGCGTGGAGCTACGCCGGCAAGGCCGGCGCCGTCGTCGATGCCGGTGACCCGTCCGACTGTTACGGGCTCGGTGGCGAGCTCCCCGGCTTCGACGACTCCTGCCCGCCCTCCGGGTCAGCTGCCGAGCACGGCCTGCGGGCCACCGCGCTGCACGGGCTGCGGTGTGTGAAGCAGGCGTTTCCCGCGATCAGCAGCATCGGGGGGCGACGGTCGGCCTCCTCACCCACCTGCCGGTTCTCCGACCACTGCACCGGTCTCGCAGTCGACTTCATGATCCCCAAATGGAACAGCCGCGACGGCAACGCGTACGGCTGGCGGGTCGCCCGCTGGGTCCAGGCCCACGCCAGCGAGCTGCGGGTGAAGTACATCATCTGGGACGCCCGCAAGTGGAACCCCTCGGCCGGCTCCAGCTGGCGGGCCTACCGGCATCCCTACGGCAACTCCAACCCCACCCTCGCTCACCGCAACCACGTCCACGTCAGCTTCCACGCCTCCGCAGGAGATCCGCGATGACCATCGCCCAAGCCGACCGCCGCCGCGACCCCTACCCGTTCACCTGGGAGATCCCCGTCGGCATCCTCACCGGCTGGCTGCTCCTCGCCGGTCTCGGCGTCCACCTCGCCCGCGCCCTCGCCAACTGGCTTGCCGGCGCCGGCTGGACCTGGCCCGACGGCAAGAACCTGTTCACCAGCCTGCCCAAGGTGCTCGCCGGCGACCCCGCCGCCGGACTCACCCTCCACCACCCCGCAGCCGGGACCGCCGCACTGTACGGCTGGCTCATCACCGTCCAGCTCCTGCTCCTGGCTGCGACCATCGCCGCCACCATCTGGGGGCTGCGCCGGTGGGGGCCGGGACGGATGCACGGCATGGCTAGCGCGCAGGAGGCCGAACAGCTCCTCGGGATCAGTCGGCTGCGTCGGGTCGCCCCGATCATCCGGCCCGACCTCACCGGGTCCGCCGCGAAGGGAGGACGCCACGATGGCTATCACCCCACACCCTGACCAGCGCCCGAACCCCGCGGACCGGACGGCGCCACCGTCGCCGCCGGAGGAGGAGGTGTGGGAGACCGTCCGGCCGATCCACCCCAGCTCCCGGTTTCAGGCGATTCGGTTGGCGGCTGTCCCGCCGCTGGCCCGGCATCTGAGCCCCACCCCAACCCTGTGAAGGAGACCCGACGATGAGCGACAACGACATTCCCCGCCTGCAGATGCACCATCCCGGCGAGGTCGCCGAACTGATCCCCTACCTGGTCGGGTTCACCCCCGACGAATCCCTGGTCGTCATCGTCACCCGCAACAACCGGGTCGAAGTCACCGCCCGCGTCGACCTCGACGACATCCAGGCCCCCGGCGCCACCGAGGACCTCCTCGACCGGATATGGGACCGGTTCCCCGACGCCGACGCGTTCCTGGTCGCCTACACCGAAGACCACCCGGCCGGCTGGGACATGCTCCACCGGGCCGACGCCCACCTGTCCGGACACGCCGACCGGCAGACCATGCTCATCGACCACGACACCTGGGAACTCGCCGACGGCGAGACCGGCACCATCAACCCGACCGGCGAGATCGCCACCCAGGCCGCAAACTACGGCCTCAGCCTGCGGCCCACCCGGCGCGACCTGCAGGCCGCGTTCGCCAGCGCCCCCGACACCGACCAGCTCGCCACCCGCATCGGCGCCGTCCTCGACACCCTTCCCAAGCCGCGCGACACCGACGCCATCCTGCAGCGCACCGCCGACCTGATCGCCCGCAACCTTCCCGACCAGCCGGCCGACCATACCGAACACCCGCGAGCGCACGTCCCGCTCGACGACGCGATCGCGCTGGCGGTCCTGGCCCAGAACCCGTCCGCGCAGAGCCTCGCCGTGCTGTCGATCACCCGCGAGAACGCGCCCGAGCACCTCGCCCTGTGGCGCGACGTGGTCAACCAGGTGCCCGCATACGGCGCCGAAGCACCGCTCTACCTGGCTGGCATGGCCGCCTGGGTCAACGGGGACGGCGCCAGCGCCGTCGTCGCGCTCGACCGGTCTACCGACCTCAACCCCGACGCACGTCCCACCCGTCAGGTGCAGCTGCTCAGCCAGCTCATCGACCAGGTCGTCCCTCCCTCGGCGTGGGAGTACATCCGCGATGACGTGCTCGCCGACGCCGACCCCCGCGTCCGCACCTGCCTCCACACCCCGGCCGAACCCGAAGTGTGGGAGACGATCACGCCGAAACCCATCCGGAACCACGACTCGCTGGATGTTCCGCCGCCGGCGCCCGGCATCGCCATCTAGCCATGCCGACCATGAGACGGCGCTTCGACCCTGCCCAGGTCGGCTGGCGGATCGGGACAGCCCACGAGCCCCGCGGCGGCGAGCTGTGGTGCCCGTGGGACCGGACCGCCGGCGTCATCGGCCCTCAGGGCTCAGGCAAGACGTTGGACCTGCTCACCCCGGCCCTGCTCGCCGCACCCGGGGCGGCGCTGGTCACCCTCACCAAGGCCGACGACCTGCTGCTCACCTACACCGCCCGCCGCAGCGACCAGCGTCCCGCCGTGGTGCTCGACCCGTTCGCGCAGGCCGACGGGCTGCCCGAGCTCGTCTGGGACCCGATCGCCGGCTGCATCGACCCGCTGGTGGCCGAACGTAGGGCCAAGGCGTTCACGGCCGGCACCATCAAGGTCGGCGCCAGCAGCGGCTCCGGCGACGCCGCCGCCCGGTTCTATGCCGCCCAGTCGGCGAAGGTGCTGCAGTGCTACTTCCACGCCGCCGCGCTCGCCGGGCACAGCCTCGACCGGCTCCTGGAATGGGTCGCCCGCCCGCAGGCCACCCACGAACCCGAAGAGATCCTCCTCAACCACCCCGGCTCCGCCCACTTCTGGCACGGCCTCCTGCGCGGAGCGCTCACCGGCGACGACCGCACCACCGGCAACACCATCACCACCGTCCAACAAGCCATGAGTCTGTTCTTCCAACCCGACATCCGCGCCCGCTGCGTCCCCGGACCCAAACGTCCCGCCACCGACATCGCCGCCATCGTCCGCGCCCGCGGCACGTTCTACCTGCTCGGACGCGAAGACCCCTACGCGTCCGCGTCACCGCTGATGACCGCGCTCACCGAACACGTCCTCGACACCGCACTCCAGTTGGCGAACGCCAGCCCGTGGGGACGGCTGTGCCCGCCTATGCTCGCCTGCCTGGACGAACTGCCGTCCACCGCGCCGCTGCCAACCCTGCGCACCCGGATGGCGAACGAGCGGGCGCTGGGGATCTCGTTCATCTACGCCGCCCAGACCTGGCGGCAACTCGCCTCGATCTTCGGCGACACCGACGCACGGGCCCTGTTCGGGCTCACCAACGTACTGATCATGTTCGGCGGCTCCAAGGACGTCGGGTTCAACAAGGAAGTCTCCGACCTCGTCGGCACCACCCGCGTCACCCGCACCACCTGGCAACTCGGACAAACCGGCGGACGCACCGCCCACGGCGACGACATGCTCATCCTGCGCCCCGAAGAAGTCCGCCAACTCCCCGAGAAGCACGCCCTCGTCGTCGCCGAGAACAGCAAACCCATCATCGCCAGACTCACCCGCTGCATCGAAGGCAAGACCGGACGCCAACTCCTCGCCCAACAGGCCGAGAAGCGCCAGGAGCTTCAAGTCGGACGCGACCAGGCGATCTCCAGTGAAGCCCGCGCCGTGGCCGCACTCGCCAAGAGAAGGGACGGTCAGCGATGAACGAGCCGCTCGTCCTGCCGTTCCCGCCCCCGGACGGGGTCGAACTCAAGAAGGCCTACAGTAACCTGTACCTGTCCGCGAACGGCACCGAAGCCGACAAGAAGCGGATCGGCAACCCGGCGAACCTGCCCCGGCCGTGGGACCCGGCCAGCTGCACCAACCCGACGCTGCGCCGCGAACTGTGGACCTGGCTGGAGGAGTTCGTGATCTGGTTCAACCACGAGTACGTCTGGGACCACAACGCCGGCATGATCCCCGCCTGCTGGCCCCAACACCCCCACCTCGTCCACGAAATCGCCGTCCTCGCCGACCAACGCCGCCGCGCCGGCATTGACCCCATCAGCAGCGCCCTCGAAGAATGGCACCGCTTCGGCATCCCCGGCTTCCTCGAACGCCTCAAGACCCGCACCAAGAACAGCTGCGACGAACACCACACCCCGTGGCCGGCCGAAGCTCGAAACACACGTAGCGAGAGCCGCGAGATAACAGGTGGCCGGTCGCAACTCTTCGAGCATGACATCGCCGCCCTTCGCCCTCCGGACCCAGCGCCGAGCACAAAGGCGCCCGCGCTCCACCTGGTCCGCCTGGAGGGTGGTGGACTGGTCGACCCAGTTACCGGGGAGACCTTCTGCGGTGGGCAGGGTCCACATCAGACGCCTAGCTAGCTGATGGAGCTGGGGGGATCCTCGCTGCAGAGCCGGGTGAGCCCAAACCTGCAGATGATGGCAGCCACTGTTATGGCGCCGGGCCTTTGCAGCCAAGTCTCCGCGATTAGGTCCGCCACGGCTAGAAGCTCGAGGAACTCATCGCCCCTGACCGCAGCCACCGTGGGGCTGCCGCAGACAAGCTTGCGAAGGGACCTCCAGTTCCGCTCAAGCCAGTTGCGGGCCCGCATCTGCAGGTCATCCAGGTCTCCATCCCGGAGGTACGTGGTGCTTGTCCCCGTAAGTTCAGCCCCAAGTGCCGCGAGCAGTTCGTCTTCGGTCATGGACAAGGAGGTCTCGGCGAGTTGACGATCGTCCATCGAGTTGCTCCGTTCCTATCTGCCGAAGTAGGCGAACACGGCCCAATCGGCGGGGTCGTCAAGAGGGCGTGCACCTGAACGGTATCGCTCAAGCCAATCCCGCAGATCTCTCACTACAGGGGAGTCTTCGCTGAAGCCCGTGTGCACGACGAGTTCTGTGACCCACCGCTGAAGCTGCGCGGTGGTGGCGGTGCGAAGCTCGCGTCGCACCTCACGTAACTGCTCGTGCGGGGCGAGACTGGGACTGGAGCGACGAATCTGCAGCAGTTTGGCAAGTGCGATGAACGCATTTCGGTCACCGATCGGCCACAGGGCGCCGCAAACGCCGCGAAACCCTGCATGCATCAGGGCGTTCGGCAAGCCGATTGACTCATCAGCCAGATCCGAGGCTATCTGGCCGCTCGAACAGCTTGACAGGACGATTATGTCGCGCGAAAGGACAGGGAGCCCGTGTAGCGACTCGGCCGAGAGGACCCCGTCAACAAGCACTAGGCCGCCGCCCTCGGTCAAGCTGTGCTGCGCATGCCCGCTCAGTACCGCAGACGATGAATTGATCAGACCCATCAGGACCGCATCAACGGTCATCCTCTCTGGGGGAATCACAGTCGAATCGGGCAGGAACGCGGCCGTTACAATTCGATCACCTTCCAGATACCCCAGGTCGTCATCGTGGGCTATGCCGACCAGGGGTGGCCCATCGGCGGCAGGCTCTGTGGGGTCCCGCAGCATCATCAGGCTCGGGATCACCCGGACGCTCGCCGTGTCGTCGAGCCAGCCATTGTTCGCATCGCCAGCCGCGTGCCACGGCAACAGACCCAAATGGCCGGTAGGGACGATCACCCACTGAGGCCACCGAGACGTGTTCTTGGGGAGAGGTGCGATGGCGGCCGCCCACATCCATGCCAATACGCGCTGAGCGTAGGCAGGCGCCTTCAAGAGCCTGTTTATGTGAGTAGCAACCGCGGCTTGCGTCAGATCCGGGAGTTCTACCAGTTCGGGTTCATCGGTGCGATCGAGGAGAATTGCTAGACCAGTAGTCGGGCCAGACACGAGGTACACAGCTAGCGCGTCGTCAGCGAGGTGACCGGCAATCTCCTGCAATCGAGGGCGCCGGCCGAACCATTCGAGCCCGGGTAGTGCCGCGATCGACTCAACCGACTCAAGAAGGCTGGCCAGCGCTTGGCCAGATTCGCGGAGATCTGCAATCCCTTCCCGTACCAGTTGTTGCGTCTGCTCATAGTGCCGAGCTGCCTCGTAATAAGTACTTGCCATGTCCACGGGGATGGTGGGGGTGGGCGGGAGCACCGGGGCATGGAGCCCATCGAGCAAGTGGTTACGCAGGCTCTCGACAGTCCGAATTCCCTCGCTCGCATCGACGCCGAACGCCACCACCGCAGGGGCCCACGCCACCAAGGATTGGGACGCTTCAAGCACAGCCCGCCGCTGCAGCGGGCTGGCGGCGACTTGACGCACAGCCCGCCATAACTCCTCCACGATGGCGGCGATTTCCAGGGCGCTCTCCCGTTGGTCGACAACCCCAGACTGGGCCGCCTGTGCGATCCTGCAGCCTAGATTGGAGAGGTACAGCGGTCGGTCTGGGTGGCTCGGGCCGGTCCGTTCCACCGCTTGGCGCACCAGGGTCACTGCCTCTGCGTAGTCAGCCTGAGGACGCATGCCGACTCCGATCGCGTCCGCGAGCGCATTGCTAAGGTTCGAGCCATAGGCCGGAAAGTCGGGATGCGACAGGCCGACCGCCTCGGACGCTTGGCGAAGTAGCTCTATCGCCTCGCCATATTGGTCGGGCTGAAGGACCCTCGCATGTATCGCTTCCCAGATGGCGTTGCCCAAGTTTGAGGCGAACCTGGGGTAGTCGCGATGAGTGCGCTCGGTCCTCAGGACTGCTTGGCGCTGCCAGTCCACCGCTTCGGCGTAGCAGCTCGATGGAAGGATGCCTGCTTGGATGGCGTGCGCAATCCGGTTTCCGAGGTTGGAGGCGTAGCCAGGGTAGTCCCGATCGGTGGACTGTGTGCGCTGGACAGCCTGGCGCTGCATGCCGACCGCCTCCGCATAGTCAGCCGCTGGGAGAATTCCCGCGCGAATCGCGTTTGCTATCCCATTGCCCAGGTTCGAAGCGAGCATTGGGTACTGCGGGTCTGTCGGCTCGGTCCTGAGTGCCGCCCGTCGCGCAAGCTCAAGAACATCGGCGTACTGATGAGCCGCTACAGTCCCAGCTTGGAAGGCCTCCCAAGTCCCATTGCAAAGGTTTGACACGCGACTCAGGTAACTCGCCTGCCCGGTGTCAGTCAGCTGAACCGCGTCGCTCAGCAAGGGAACGGCCTCGGCGTAGGCCTCCACCGGGAGCGCGCCTTCCCGGATCGCGAGGGTGATCACCGCACCCAGAGTCGACGCCAATTCTGGGTACAACGGATCCGAGCGGCCAGTCTGCCGAACGGCCACACGCAGCAACTCCACCGCTCCCGAATACTCGGCCAAGGGAAGGACTCCGGCCTCGACCGACTGCGCGACGCGGAGGCTGAAGTTCAGCAGGCGAGACGCGTACTCCGGGCTTCGGCTATCGGTCTGCTCCGCTGCTAGCCGAAGCAACTCCAACGCCTTCGAGTGGCCTATAGATGGCGAAGCCGCGGCCTCCGCGACTTCCCAAGTTCGGTTCCCCAGGTACTGCAGCCGCGACAGGTAGACCGGGTCTGTCGGGTCGGAGTTCTCCAGTGCTTGCTGGAATAGGTTTAACGCTTCGAGGTAGTCGGACACCGGGAGGAAGCCGGCCCGAATCGCCCCCCAGATCCCGCCGCCAAGGTCCGACAGGAGATTCGCGTAGTCCGGCAGCGAGGGATCTGTGCGCTCCACCGCTTGACGCAACAGACCGATGGCCTCGGAGCAGTGGGTGGATGAGAGGGCTCCAGCCCAGATGGCCTCTAGAATGCGGCCGCCAAGGTTCGACAGGGCAGTCGTATAGTTCGACTGGGTGGGCTCGATCAACTGCAACGCCTGACGCAGGTGGGTGATTGCCTCGGCGTAGCAAGCTGCGGGTATAATGCCGGCCTGGATTGCGAGTGCGATCCCGCTGCCCAAGTTCGACGCCCGCTGCGCGTAGTCTGGGTGGCCTCGTTCAGTAAGCCCCACGGCGACTCGTGCGGCAACGATTGCATCCGGAAGCACCCAGGTTGCGCCAGTCCTTTCGTAGTAACTGAGCAGGTCAACTGCCAGATTCGAGCAGCGCCTCGCCTGTTCCGTCTCCACGTCGAGCGGTGCCGCAATAGCACGCCGAACTACAAGCACCATCCGATGCTCGTGAATCGCCGATTCCGGGCCGCGATCGCGCACAGCGTCCAAGAGGTCGCTCAACTCACCAGCCCAACGTGCTAGCTGGCGCTGGTGGTCGAAAATGGTGGCATGTCGAGCCACTCGCTCTGCCGCCAGCGAAAGCCGGATGGGATCGGCTATGTGAGGCAGTTCGGCCCACACCTCGACCCACTCTGATGTTGATAGCCGCCGTGCCTCCAGAAGTAACGCCTCTTCGGCCTCGGAACCCCCGAGCTCAAGACGCCATGCCGCGTGCTCGAGTGCTTCTGCTTCAACGCCTTTGGCCACCGCCGCGAGACGGCGGATGGCTTCTTCGATCGTCGGTGCCAGCCAGGGCAAGCCCCTCTCAACCGCCACGCAAACTGCCGCCACACCGGCCGCGACTTCCTCCGGGACCTCTGCTGTCAGGCTCGCCACTAGCCCCTCAGCCAGCGGGAACTCCTCTCGAGCGCGTCGGACTCCTACGTCAGCAGCGCGGTCGATGACGATCGACAACAACTTGTCCGCGTCACGACACCGCAGCGCCACACCCGGATGGATGAGCCGTTCATCCGCGGCCAACATCTGCCATCGCTCGGGCCATGGCGAGGCAAGAAGCCTCTGCAACTCGCCAGCGACCACGGACGGCGCACGAGTGGTTGGCGAGGTCGCCACCTGACGGTGTTCCTCGGCGCCGGCCACATCGACAATTCTCGACCTACTCAGGCGCAGATGCTCCTGAGGGCCACGATTCGATCCGCCATCGCTGAATGCGCGCCGCGATCGCCAACAACCGGCTCACCCTGACGCTGCCACCTTCGAAACGAGCGTCACCATCAAACCGGGATGCCCGCGGCTGCTTCACGGGCAGGCCGCTAGCCTGGGGCTGTGGCGACGGCAGCGGTAAGCGCGGCCATCCAGGAGCCGAGAAGGATCCACGGCCCGTATGGGATCGGGCCCAGCCCTCTCGCTCGGACCACGGCAATGATCGAGCCGACGAAGATGCTGAACCACACCGCACCGACTCCGAGTGGTCCGACTGCGAGGCCGATCACGGTGGCGAGCTTCACGTCACCGAAGCCGACGCCGCCCCGCGTAGCGAAGTGGACAACTGCGAAGACTCCTCCAGCCACCGCCGCGGTGGCTAACGGCACGAGGAGCGTCCGCCACTCCAGATTCGCTTGCGCGAGCCCCACAAGGGCGATCAGCGTGGCGGCCGCGGTTGCCGCGAGCGCGCGGTTAGGGATTCGGAGCACATCGAAATCGACGGCGGCCAGCCAAGGGCCGACGACCACGAGGGGAAGCAGAGGAAGGTAGGCCAGTGGCTCCCGGCTCATGACCGCAGCAGCAGTGAGGCTGCCAACCGCCGCCACGCTGGTCCAGGCGACCCACCAGCGCGGGCCCGGGGCGGGGAGGTCTGCCTCATCGGCGCTGCGATAGCCGAGCTTGGCGACGTTGTGGCGCAGCCAGAAGCCCAGCGGCACACCGGCCGCGGTGGCGAGCACGATGATCAGGATGGGCTGCACAGCGCGTCTCCTTGGGGGATCTTTTCATCTTTTCTCGGCGTCGGGATCTTCACCATGAGATTCCGTGCTGACTCGGTGGGTCGAATGCGGGGATCGGTTCGGTTTGGTTGCGGTGGGTCGGCGCATCGATGCGCTCGAACACCTCCTCCGCTGGCAGCTCGTTCCTTGTGGCGGTGAGGCGGTCCTTGGTCTCTGAGATCTGGTCGGTGGCGGCTTGGGTGGCCTTGCGGGGGTCAGCGTTGCGGGCCTTGACCATGGACGCGAGGGCCGAGCGCAGCAGGGTTGCCGGGAGTCCGGTTCGTTCGGCGATGTGTTCGGTGCCGGCAATCCAGCGGTCGGCCGGCTGGGCGGCGAGGACGCGGACGGCGTCGAGGGCGGCTTCGGCGCCTTCGATGTGGTCGAGGCGTTCGTCGATCAGCGAGTCCGCGAGGGGCCTCGCATTGGTGATCGTGTCCGCCAGCCGGGCCGCCTTGCCTGTTGCGACGAGGTCGGCGGGGTCGGTGCCTTCGGGGAGCACGGCGTGGCCGGGGTCGAGGTTGTACAGCGTCAGCAGCCAGTAGTCGCGTTCGGCGGCGACCTGGCCGGCGAGGTCGGCGTCGGTGGCCACGACCGGCGTGAGTCCGTGCTCGCCGAGTTGGGCGACCTGGGCTTCGGTGAGGCTGGTACCGAGCGGGGCAACGCCGACGTGCCGTCCGTCGCCGGCCAGGGTGACGGCGATCGCGTCGAGGGGTCCTTCGACCAGGACGGGGGTGGCGTCCGCGGTGAGTTCGCCGGCGATGTAGAGCTGGTCGCCCTTGGCGAAAAGAGGTGTCGAGGCGGTGTTGAGGTACTTCGGGCCGTGCCCGTCCTCGTCGCCGAACTGGGGGTTGCGGCGGGCGACGAAGCCGAGGACCTGGTGGTCGTGGACGATGGGGACGACGAGGCGGTCGCGGAAGCGGTCGATGAGCCGTCCGGTGGACGCGGTGGTGGCGACGCCGGCAGTGAGCATCTCTTCATCGGTGACGCCGATCCGTCGTAGGTGGGTGACCAGGCCGGTCCAGCTGTCGGGGGCGTAGCCGAGCCGCAGCGGTTCGAGCGTGGCGGGGTCGCTGTGCAAGCGCAGGTCGAGGTACGGGGTGGCCCAGCTGTTCGGGAGGCAGGCCTGGTAGTAGGCGGTGGTGAGTTCGTTGATGCGGGCGAGCCGGTCGACGGGGACGGGGCTGGCGGCGATCTGATCGCGGCGTTCGAGATGGTGGCGGATCTGCGCCTCGGTGGGCTCGGGGGCTCCCATGCCGGCACGGACCATTCCCTCGAAATGCAGGATCTGGTCGTCATCAAGGTCGAGGACCTCGACCTCGGCCGGCCCCCGGACGGCCGCCGCGCTTGTGCTCGTGGGCGCGGTGGTGTGGGTCGGCGTCCAGCCGTGGGTGAGGTCGTCGGGTGGTTCGTCGGCGGGGTCGTAGCGGCCTTCGTCGGAGAGGTCGTCGGCGTCGGTGAGGAGCGAGAGTCGCCACACCCAGGCCTGGCAGGGGTCGGTGCGGCCGTCGTCGGCGCCGAGTCCGCGGGTTTCGTCGAGCAGCTGATCGAGCGGCCAGCCGCGCTGGAGTCCGTGCTCGATGGTGGTGACTA
>DJWE01000051.1 GCA_002441465.1 Propionibacteriaceae bacterium UBA6238
TGTACTCCACCGAGTCGGCGATCAGCTCCCGGCTCGGCAGTGAGTAGAGCATGCCCGCGTGGCCCATCGCGATGCCGTCGTCGATGGCGATCGTGTTGAACTCCCGGCCCACGCCGCCGGCCTCGGCCACGGCCGTAGCGACCAGGGCCCCCATCTCCTTGAGGTGGACGTGCCCGGGGACGAACTGGGTGAAGGAGTTNNCGGGCGCCGGCCATGTTGCGGCCGTGGGTGACGGTACGGGAGCGCAGCGCGGGCATGGTGTTACCTCGATTCGATGACAACCCAACCAGCGTAGTCCGCGGCCTATTCCTGGTGAACCGTGCCGACCGCGGGACGAGACCGGACGCGTCCCAGGGAGCCGAGGTCACCCCGGAGGGGTATTTCGCCTCGGGTGGCGGCGCAGCTAGTCTCGTTGGATCGGTTCCGTACGGTGAAAGGTCGGTGTGGCGCGAACGGTCCGGGGCGGCGTCGTCCGCTCCCTGTTGCTGGGAGTCCTGGTGGTCGGCTCCTCGGCACTCGCCTGCCCGACACCCGCGTCCGCGGATTGGCTGGGCGACGAGCAGGCCGTCACGACGGGTTCGGGAACCCGGCAGTGGCCACAGCTGTCCGGGTCGCGCCTGGTCTACAGCGCAGAAACCGCGAACGGCTTCGACATCCGGGTACGGAACCTGGCCACCGGCACCGACCAGGTGCTCACGCCCGACCATTCAGCCACCGGGAAGGCGGCCATCTCCGGCACCCGGGTGGTCTGGACCGACTCCGGCAACGGCTTGTGGGTCGATCACCTCACCACCGGGATGCGGCGCCGGTTGCCGGTCGCGGTGGGCGACGATCCGTCCATCTCGGGGACGCGGGTGTGCTACTCCTCGCTCGGCCGGGTACACGTCTACGACCTGCGCACCGAGTCCGACCGGACGGTCTCGCCCGCTTCGGGCGAGGCGAGCAACTGCGACATCTCCGGCAGCGTCGTCGTCTGGCAGGACGAGCGTGACGGCAACGCGGACATCTTCCGCTACGACGTGCGCACCAACACCGAGAGCCGGGTCACGACCGACCCCGCGGCCCAGACCAAGCCGCGGGTCGACGACGGCGTCGTCATCTGGCAGGACGAGCGCGCCGGCACCGACGACGCCGACCTCTACGCAGAAGACCTGGCCACCGGCACACGGACGCTGATCTCGGAGTCGGCGGGCGCGCAGTCCTTCGCCGACGTCGCGGACGGGCGGATCGTGTGGATGGACACCCGGGCCGGGCACGGCAACACCGACGTCTACCTGTACGACCTGGCCAGCGGCGTGGAGACGCAGGTCACCACCGACGACGGCTGGAGCGGGAACCCGACCATCTCAGGGGACCGGATCGTCTACGAGGAGGCGCGCGCAAGTGGTCACAACCTGTTCCGGCGCACGCTCACGCCGCCGGAGTTGACGGTGGCGCCCGCCCCGCTGGACGACGCCGGCCTGCCCGGGCTCGAAGGTCGGCTCACCAGCAGCGACGGGCTCCCCGTGGTCGGGGTGACGGTGCGGCTGGAGTCGTCCTCGGATGACCGCACCTGGATCGACGCCGGGTCGGCAGTGACCGCGGGCGACGGCAGCTACGAGTTCGCGCTGCCGGACTCGATCGCGCCGTCCCGGATCCGGGTGCGCTTCTCCGGGGCGCAGGACGTCGCTCCCACGGTGTCGGATCCGGTGTACGTGCAGCCCCCGCGCTGAGGGACGGCCCGGGGCGTCCCTCGACGTACCGTCCGATCCGGCGGGGTCGCTACAGATCCACCTCGCCGCGGATCACGGTGAGCGTGCGACCGCCGATCCAGATCGTGTCGCCGTCGTCGTCCACGAAGACCTCGCCGTGCCGGCCCACCTGGGAGCCCTGGGTCACGACGTAGGTGGTGGGCACCGCCTCCCGCGCGCGCAGCCACTGCGCGACGGCGGCATTCAGGCTGCCGGTGACCGGGTCCTCCATGTCCGCGAGGACGCCGCGGACTTCGTAGGCGTACGGGTCGTGCCCGCGTCCGACCAGGCCGAGCGCGTCGTGGCGGCCCAGCTGGGTCCGGTCCACCCAGGCACGGCGGACGGCGTCGGCGTTCTCGAGCTCGATCATCATCCATGGCGGCCCGTTGTCGCCCCACTCGTGGTCCACCCAGTCCGTCCGCGGTGTGCCGAGCGCCGCTTCGGCGATCGCGAGGTGCGCCTCGTCCAGCGGCCCGGACCGACGTCGCGGTGGTGCGGCGAAGGCGAGCCGGCCGCCGTCCCTGCGCAGGCGGACCAGACCGACCCCGCACTCCTGCACCACCTCGTTGGCGGACAACGGGACGCCGCCGCCCCCCTCCAGCCAGGCGTGGGCGCTGCCCAACGTGGGATGCCCGGCGAAGGGCAGTTCCCCGCCCGTGGTGAAGATCCGTACCCGGTAGTCGGCCTCGGGGTGCGTCGGTGGGAGCAGGAAGGTGGTCTCGGAGAGGTTCGTCCAGGCGGCGAACGCCTGCATGGCCTGGTCGTCGAGCCCGTCGCCGTCCAGGACGACGGCCAGCGGATTGCCGGTGATCCCGCCGTCGCCGAACACGTCCACCTGGCAGAAGCGCCGAATCATGGCGTCCTCCTTCCGGGCTTCAGTCGCCGAGGCCGGTGCCGAGCTTGCGCGCGGTGAGGATCCACTCGTGGTCGGCCGGAACGAGCTTGAGCTGGCCGGCCACCTCCGCCAGCGGGACGAGCTCGGTGTCCTCGCCGCGGGCGGCGACCATCACTCCGAACTGGCCTTTCCCGACCGCGTGCGCCGCGGCCGTCCCGAGCCGGGACGCCAGCAGCCGGTCGGCCGCGCAGGGGATGCCGCCGCGCTGGACGTAGCCGAGGATCGACACCCGTGACTCCAGTCCGGTGGCCGCCTCCAGTTCGCGGGCCAGCTTGAAGGTGTGCTCGCGCTGTTCGTCCTCGACGTTGGCCAGGTGTGCCTTCGCCGCGCGCACCGCCTCCGGGGTCTTGGCCGCCTTGACCAGCAGCACGGCCGCCTCGTAGTCGGAGGCGTCCTGCACGTCGCGGGCGCCCTCGGCGACCGCGACCACGCTGAACGTGCTGCCGTGGTCCAGCCGTTGCTTGATCGTCTCGGCCACGCTCGCCACCGAGTACGGGATCTCGGGCAGCAAGATGATGTCCGCTCCGCCGGCGATGCCGGCGCCGAGGGTGAGCCAGCCGGCTCGGTGGCCCATGATCTCGGTCAGGATGATCCGGTGGTGGCTGTGCGCCGTGCTGTGCAGGCGATCGACCGCCTCGGTGGCGATCTCCATCGCGGTCGCGAAGCCGAAGGTGGTGTCGGTGTGCGCGATGTCGTTGTCGATCGTCTTCGGCAAGGTGATCACGTTCAGCCCCGCCTCGGCGAGCCGCATCGCGTTCTTCGCCGTACCGCCGCCGCCGAGCAGCACCAGCGCGTCCAGACCTTCGTGCTGATAGTTCTCGACCACCTGCGGTCGCATGTCGGCGACCTCGCCGTCGACGACCATCTTGTGCACCTTGTCGCGGCTGGTGCCCAAGATGGTGCCGCCGATGGTGAGGATTCCCGACAGCGCCTTCGAGTCCAGCAGGGTGTAGCGGTTCTCGACCAGGCCGCGGATGCCGTCGCGATAGCCGAGCAGTTCCCAGCCGTTGTTGATCGCCGCTTTGCCGAATCCCCGGATCGCCGCGTTCAGCCCCGGACTGTCGCCACCCGCGGTGAGGATGCCGATTCGCTTCTTCGCCTGCGTCATTGGTCGTCCCCTTTTGCCCTTGGCCGGACTTCAGGCTAGTGGGTGGCGCCACCGCGGTGCGACCGGTCGCTGGGATACTGGGCGCACCGATTCACCGAGGGAGCCACCCATGCCTCGACCTGTCCTGACCGCCCTGCTCGTCGTGATGCTCGGCTCCGGTCTCGCCGCCTGCGCCACGACGCCACCAGCGGGCCCGGTGACGGCGTCCGGGTCCTCGACGCCGACGGTGAGCGCGACCCCGACGCCCACGCTCACGCCGACTATGAGCGCGACGCCGACGGCCACGCCCACGGACACACCGGACGACGGTGCGCTGGTGCTGCGCGGGGACGGGCTCGGCGCCTACGCCTTCGGCGCCAAGCAGCTCGACGTCACCGCGTTGCTGGAGGAGAGCCTCGGCGAGCCGGACGAGAGTTCGCAGGGGGTGCGCTGCGAACTGGACGACGGCAGTCCGTGGGCCCAGACGGTGAGCTGGGGCTCGTTCTGGGTCGAGTACGACGCGAAGGACTCCTCGAAGAAGTCGCCGCGGACGCTGGCTGCCTGGGGGACGTCGGTGGACGCGCCGCTGCCGGATCCGCTGGTGCTGCAGGACGACCTGCCGCTCGCCGCGACCTTTGCCCAGCTCAAGACGGCCTACCCCTCCGGGAAGCTGGAGGACCTGGGCCTGGGCGACGGCAGCAAACGGTTCGTGCTGCCCAACAAGATCTTCTACGTGGGCTCGGGCAATCGGCCGGCCAACATCCAGGCGGGCGTGTTCAGCACCTGCGAGTGACGCCAGGCTTCCTCAGCGGCTTCGGACCTGGCACGACCAGGGTGGCCGAGACGGCGGGCTGTTGCGTGGGGAGGTGGTTGGCGTCGTTGTGGCCGCTTGAAGTAGGTCTTGGGGTACCTTGCCGGCCACCTGGGCCCGCTATGGCCGCGTGAAGCAGCTAATGAGCGCCTCTGGATGCTCCATAAGCTGCGTGGAGCGGCCACAACCCGATCGGCCGCCTGCTCGGCCGACGGATGTTCGGGCTGGTCAGCCAGCCAGGGTGAACGCCAGTTCGTCCCCGGTGCGCACGAAGCCCATCCGCTCCAGATAGGTGCGGGCGAGCTCGGAGTCGGCCGGAGCGACGATCCGGTCGAACCCCGCGCTGGTGAACACCCGGGCACCGCGTCCGTACAGCCAGGTGCCGATCCGCGAGTCGCGGTAGGCCTGCATCACGTAGTCCAGCCGCAGCCGAAGAGTGCGGCCTTCCGGCGTGCCGACCAGAGCGCCGGCGGGCAGACCGTCCCGGGTCAGGACGAGGACGAAGTCCCCGGACGCGGGCGCATCGAACCCCGGGTGGATGCCGGCGATGTCGGCGGCGTGGGAGCGCAGGAAGTCGAGCAGGAACGGGGCATCCGGTTCGATCGGCACCGCACCGAGGTCGCGGTTTGGGGCGAACTCCTTGCGCAGGAACCAGATGTTCAGCCCGGCGACCGCCGCGTTGGTGATGATGATCGGGATCGAGGGCAGCAGCGCGCCGTAGGCCACGAACACCACCGAGCCCACCAGCGAGACGATCCGCAGGCGTACCACCGAAGTCATCGCCAGCGACGCCACCACCAGGATCGAGGCCAGGTAGCCGACCACTTCCACCACGGAGAATCCCATCGGGCCAGCGTAGGGCCGCTACGGTGGGATCCGTGCCGAAACCGCCCGCTCCTCCCCGTCCGGCCCGCGACGGGCCCGGCTCGGTGCGGGCCCGGCTGCGGCTGTTGGCGGTGGTGCTGCTCGGACTGCTCACGGCGATCCCCTTGATCCTGGCCGTGAAGCTCTATTTCTTCCCGGACGGCTCGGCCGTCGCGGGCGGGTTGGTCGGGGTGCTGTTCGGCCTGTCCGCGCTTGCCTACGGCCTGTCGCTGAGCGCGGTCGTCCGCCAGTCGCGGGGTGGGCAGATCGCGGCCGTGGTCTGGTGCGTGATCGGCGCGGTGCTTCAGATCTCGGTCACCATGGCGTGGCCGGAGTGGACGCTGCTGGGCCTGAACGTGGTCGCGGCCGGTGTCCTGGTGGGTTGCGTCCCCGAGCGGGCTGCGGCGTAGCCGATCGTCGTCGGCTCGCGCTCACCGGCCTGTCGGGGTGAGGATGGACCCCATGCGTGTCGACATTGACAACCCGTTCGCCGTCCCGTCCGGCCTTCCGTTCGAGCTGCCTGACTTCGCCGCGATCCGTGACGAGCATTACCAGCCGGCGATCGAGGCCGGGATCGCCGAGCACCTCGCCGAACTCGCCGCCATCGCCGCCGAGACCGAACCGGCGACGATCGCGAACGTGATCGAGGCCTGGGAGTCGTCCGGACGCCTGCTCACGCGCGCGCTGAACGCCTTCTACACCAAGCAGCCGGCGGACACGAACGACGTCCTGGACGCGGTGGACGCAGCGGTCGCACCCCAGCTCGCCGAGCACTCGGACGCGATCTACCTCGATCACGCCCTCTACGGCCGGGTGGCTTCGCTCGCCACACGGGTGGAGGCGGGCGAGATCGAGCTCGATCCGGCGTCCGCGTACTGGCTGGAGCGATGCCTGCTCGCGTTCGAGCGGGCCGGTGTCAACCTTCCCGACGCCGATCAGGCGCGGCTGCGGGCGCTGAACCACCGGATCGCCGAGCTGCAGTCCGAGTTCGGCCGCAAGGCTCTCGCCGGGATGAACGCCGGGGCGGTGCTGGTCACCGACGAGGCCGAACTGGACGGGCTGAGCCCGGCTGAGGTTGCCGGAGCCCGCGATCGCGCGACCGACCGAGGACATGAGTCGGGGTGGCTGATCGAGCTGGACAACACCTCGGGCCAGCGTCCGCTCGACGTGCTGAAGAACCGCGAGCTGCGTCGCCGGATCCACCTGGCCGCGGTCAACCGGGGGCTGGGCGGGGAGCACGACACTCGTCCGCTCGTGGTCGAGCTGGCCCGGCTGCGCGCCGAACGCGCGGAGCTGCTCGGCTTCGCCAATCACGCCGCCTACGTCGCGGCGGACGGTTGCGCGCGAACCGGCCAGGCCGTCTGGGAGTTGCTCACCACGCTGGCTCCGGCTGCGGTGGCGAACGCGCGCGCCGAGGCTGCCGAGATGGAGCAGGTGTGGCAGCGGATCGCCCCGGGGGAGCCGCTGGAGGCGTGGGACTGGCAGTTCGTCGCCGAACTGCTGCGCACCGAGCGGTACCGCCTGGACGCGACGCTGCTGCGTCCTTACCTGGAGTTGGAGCGGGTGCTGCACGACGGCGTGTTCGCGGCGGCGAGCGGCCTGTACGGGATCACGTTCACCGAGCGGGACGACCTGGTCGGGTACAACGACGAGGTTCGGGTCTTCGAGGTGACCGACGCCGACGGCACGCCGATCGGGTTGTTCTGCGCGGACTTCTACACCCGCGGGAGCAAGCAGGGCGGCGCGTGGATGAACAACATGGTCGACCAGAACCACCTGCTCGGCCAGCCGCCGGTGGTGATCAACAACTCGAACCTGGTCAAGCCCCCGGTGGGGGAGCCGACGCTGATGACCTGGGACGACGTGATCACGCTGTTCCACGAGTTCGGCCATGCGCTGCATGGGCTGCTGTCCGATACCCGCTACCCGTCGCAGTCGGGCACCGAGACCCCGCGCGACTTCGTCGAGTATCCGTCCCAGGTCAATGAGATGTGGGCACTCGATCCCGACATCCTGCCGCGCTACGCCGTCCACCACGCCACGGGTGAGCCGATGCCGTCCGAATGGGTGGAGACCCTGCGCGGCTCGACGCTGTTCCAGCAGGGCTTCAAGACCACCGAGTATCTCGGCGCCGCGCTGCTCGATCAGGTCTGGCACCGGACGCCGCTGGCGCAGCTGCCCACCGACCCTGAGCAGGTGGAGGAGTTCGAGCGGGCCGCGCTGGCGTCCGTCGGCCTGGACTACGCGCTGGTGCCGCCGCGGTACCGCTCGACGTACTTCCGGCACACCTTCGAGGGCGGCTATGACGCCGGTTACTACGCCTACATGTGGTCGGAGGTGCTGGACGCGGACACGGCGGCCTTCATGCGCGCCAACGGTGGTTTGACCAGGGAGAACGGTGAGCGCTTCCGCCGCCTGCTGCTCGCCCGTGGCGGCTCGATCGACTCGATGGAAGCGTTCCGCGACTACCGCGGCGCCGATCCCGAGCTCCGCCACCTGCTCGACCGCCGCGGCTTGGTGGTCTGACCCGATCCTGAACCAAAAGGGGACAGGTACCTTTCGGTTCAGGGGACGGTGAACCGGAAGGGGACAGGTACCTTTCGGTTCAGGATCCGGCGTCCCCCTGCGGCCAGAACCGCGACCTCACGGACGCCGCCCGTCGGGCTGGACGGCGGCAACGTGCATCCGTCGGACACTGGACGTACTGAGTCCGGTCAGAGCCGCGATCTGCGCGTACGGCACCGATCGCATCCGGAGCTCGCGGACGGCCCGCGTCCGCTCCTGTGCGTCCAGTTCCGCGAATCCGGACGGCGACTCGGTGCCGCAGGCGGTGTGAAGCAGGTCGGCGACCTCCTCGTCGGTGTACCGGCGCGGGCGCCCGATCGGTCCGGGCGCCGGGTCGAGAGCGTCGAACCGATGAGGCGAATCAGCGCGTGCGGCTACGACGGCGGCGAGACCCCCAGGAGGCAGAAGCCCGGTCAGGTGCGCTTCCTCGATCAGCGACGACCGGCGTCCGATCAGGCGGCGACTGCTCCAGCGGTAGTCTTCGGGCCGCTCGGCGAGCCCCGCTCGCACGGGGTTGTCCCACACGTAGCGCAGCAGCGTGACGAGGTAGGCATCGTCCTCGACCGGACGGCTGGCGAACCGGCTTTGGAAGAGGTGTCCCACGCGTCCGTACTTGCGGTTGAACCAGGCCGCGTAGCGGATGCCCAGGCGCTTGCCGACCGCACCGATCGGTTCCGCGGGAGTGCGCAGGACCAGATGGACGTGGTTCGTCATCAGGCAGTAGGCGAGGACCAGGCAGCCGGACGCGCTCCTCACCAGTCCCAGAATGCGCAGGAACTGCTCGTGGTCGGCAGGTTCGAGGAAGATCGCGTCCCGATTCACCCCGCGCAGCATGACGTGGTAGATGCCGGTCTCTGCGAGCTGTCTGGCTTGTCGGGGCACCGCCGGTCCTCCTGGGTCGGAATCCAACCGAGCGTAGGTAGGCCGGGTCCTGTTGGTGAGGCCGTTTGGACGATCTGTGGAGAAGTCGCGGCCTCGGTCGGGAGGCTGTGGACGGATGAACGGCAGTCGAGTCGGGTGAACCGAAAGGTACCTGTCCCCTTTTAGTTCAGGTGCGGCTCGGGTCGGGTGAACCGAAAGGTACCTGTCCCCTTTTGGTTCAGCGGGGGACGCGGGCCGCGATCAGGGCCTTCAGGGCGTCCGCGTCATTGGGTAGGTCGACGACGTGGCGCGGCAGGTCCTCAAGGCCGGCGAAACGCTCGGGACGCTCGGGCTCGCGACCGACCGCCGCCACGATCGTCTCGGCGAACTTCACCGGCAGCGCGGTCTCGGTGACCACCAGCGGGACGCCGGGACGGACGAACCGACGCGCCACGTGCACCCCGTCCGCGGTGTGCGGATCGATCAGGACGCCGTCCCGCTGCCACACCTGGGCGATGGTGGCCAGCCGGTCGGCGTGGGTCGATGAGCCCGAGATGAACCCGAACTTCCCGACCAGGCCGGCGAACTCCGGCGTCCCGGAGAGGTCGAAGTACCCCTGCTCGACCAGCTGGACGGCGAACAGCTCGCGTACCCGGTCCGCGTCGCGACCCAGCAGGTCGAAGATGAACCGCTCGAAATTGCTCGCCTTCGAGATATCCATCGACGGCGACGAGGTGGCATGCGTCTCCGCCGCCGACCGCACTCGGTACACGCCGGTGCGGAAGAACTCGTCCAGCACGTTGTTCTCGTTCGTGGCCAGCACCAGCCGTCCGATCGGCACCCCCATCATGCGGGCCACATGCCCGGCCATGATGTTGCCGAAATTCCCGGTCGGCACGCAGAAGTCGACCACCTCGTCGTCGGCCGAACTCACCCGCAGCCAGGCCGCGACGTAGTACACCACCTGCGCCACGAGCCGGGCCCAGTTGATCGAGTTCACCGCGCCCAGCGAGTACCGCTGCTTGAACGCCAGGTCGCCTGCGACCGCCTTGACCAGGTCCTGACAGTCGTCGAACACCCCCTCGACCGCGACGTTCACGATCGCCGGGTCGTCCAGGCTGAACATCTGCGCCTGCTGGAACGGCGTCATCCGACCGGCCGGGGTGAGCATGAACACGCGGACGCCGTGCCGGCCGAGCATCGCGTACTCGGCAGCAGAACCGGTGTCGCCGCTGGTCGCGCCCAGAATGTTCAGCTCCTGGCCGCGGCGGTCGAGCTCGTACTCGAACAGTTGGCCGAGCAACTGCATGGCCAGGTCCTTGAACGCAGCCGTCGGGCCATCGGACAGGTGCGCGAGCCACAGCCCACCGTCCAGCTCGCTGACCGGCACGATGTCGGCCGTGGCGAAGACCGAGTCGTTGTAGGCCCGCGCGCAGATCGCGCGCAGGTCGACCGAGGCGATGTCGTCGACGTAGAGCGAGAGGACGGCGTGAGCGAGCCCCGCGTAACCCTCGGACGCGAACAGGCTCCGCCACTCGGCCAGGACGCCGGTGTCCACCCGCGGATAGGTTTCGGGCAGGTAGAGCCCGCCGTCGGGGGCAAGGCCTTCGAGCAGGATGTCGCTGAAGCCCGGACGTGGATCGTCGGGCCGGCCGCGGGTGGACAGGTAACGCACGCGAGAACTCTACCGAGCCCGTTTCTCCCTGCCGGACCCGCCCAGCGCGCTCCGAAGGAGCGGGGCCAGCCGCTGTGCAGGCCCTGGCCCGGGACCGCTGTTCCGGGTGCGACGGCGAAGGCTAGACCCCCACATCAGAATCGCGTTACAACACTCCGGATCGGGTTGCTTTCCGGCTTGTCGGCCCGGGATCATGGCTGAGTGCTCGATCCTGCCGTGCGTTCATCCGCTCAGCCGGCCGGTAGCGAGCTGAGCAGACAGGCAACCGAGATCCTGACCCAGGCCCAGAACCTGGCCGATCAGCTACGCACCGAGGCCCAGGCCGAGGCCGATTCCGTGCGCGCGGAGACGGCCCGCAACCGGGAACTGAACGATCAACTCGCCCGCGAGGTCGCCGAGCGGCGGGCCGCGGCCGAGCAGGCGATGACCTCGGCCAGCGCTCGGCTCGAAGAGGCCCGGCAGGACGCGGTCACGTTGTTGTCCGACGCCACCGCCCAAGCCGGACTGATCACAGAGACGGCCGAACGCACCGCGGCCGAGGTGATCGCCGCGGCCCGCAGCGAGGCCGCCAAGCTCGTGGAGGACGCGCGGATCGCGGCGGCCACCGTGATGAACACGGCCAAACGCACCGAGGCCGAGGTGCACCAGCGGCTCGATGCTCGCGTCGCCTCCGTGGACGCCGAACTGGGCGATCGACGCCGGGCGCTGGAGTCGGAGGAGGCGCGGCGGCGCGACCTGCTCGAGGCCGAACTGGCCGCCATGCGCGGCCACGTCACCGACGAGCTCGCCCAGCAGCGCGGCGAGCTGGAGGCCGAATCCACCCGGCTGCGTGCCGAGCTCGCTTCCGACCGGGAGCGGTTCGAGGCCGAAGCCGCAGAGCAGCGGGCCCAAGCCCAAGCCGAACGGGAGGCGCTGGCCGCCGAAGCCCAGGCGAAGGCGGACGAACAGATGCAGGCCGCGGCGGCGCACGTCGCCTGGACCGAGCAGGCGATGGCCGAGTTGCGGGCGAGCGTGGCCGCGGAGGCGGAGGCCGCTCGGCGGAAACACCACAACGAACTCGCCGAGCACGCGCGATCGGTGCGCGAGCAGGCTGAACTCGCGCTGACTACGACCACCCACCGCACCCAGTCGCTGCTCGCCGAGGCGACCGCCGTCGCCGACGACCGACAGGCCCGCGCTCGCGCCGTCCTCGAGGCGGCAGAACGCGACGCGGTGAACACCCGCCAGGAGGCGCAGGCAGAAGCCGAACGGCTGCTCAGCTCCACCCGGACGGAGGCGAAGGCGCAGATGGAACGCGCCGAGCGCCGCCTGGCCGAGGCAGAGTCCGGCGCCACGCTGATCCATCAGCGGGCCGCGGCCGACCTGGAGCGGTTGCAGCGCGACACCTACGAGAAGGCCCGCGCGTCCCGAGACGAAGCGATCACCCTGCTCAACGAGGCACGCGCCGACGCGGACGCGGTGCGCGGCGAGGCGCGGGCGATGCTGGAGCGGGCACGTACCGAGGTGGCCCAACTGGCCCGCAGGCGAGACGACATCAATGCCCAGCTCGGGCATCTCTCCGGCGTGATCGAAGCACTCGCCGTATCCGAGCGCCCCTCACCATCTACCCAGCAAGGAATGGAAGAAGGATCATGACCCAGCAGAACGCTGCCTTCCGCACGGTGATGCGAGGCTACGAGCCGAACGAGGTCGACCGCGCCATCGCCGACCTGCAGAAGGCACTGGAGCAGGCCAGGGCTGAGGCCGGGAACAACTCGGTCGCCGTGACCAAGTTGACCTCCCAGGTCGGCCAGCTCGAGGAACAGGCGAACGGCTACCGGACCCGGATCGCGGCGCTGGAGCAGGAGCAGAAGGAGTCGGTGGCCCCGACGTACACCGATCTCGGCACCCGGATCGGCAAGATCTTGAAGCTGGCCGAGGACGAGGCCAACGACCTGCGCGCCAAGGCGAAGGCCGAGGCGGAGAAGCTGGTCGCCGATGCCGAGGCAGCCGCCGAGCAGGCCAGGACGGCAGCCGATCGCTACGCGGCGGACGTGACCAGCAAGACCGACGCCGAGTCGACCCACACCCTGGAGTCGGCCAAGCGGCAGTCCGACGAGATCCTCGACTACGCCGATCGCGAAGCAACGGCGCGCAGGGAAGAAGCCGAGGCCGTCTACGAGCACCAGCGGGCCCGCGCGGCCGCAGCCGCAGCCGACTTCGAGAAGACCCTCGCCGAGCGCAGGGAGAAGGCGGCCGAGGAGTTCTCGGTCCAGATGCAGGCCAACGAGCAGGCCATTGCGATGGCACAGGAGCGCCAGGCCGCCATCGAGGCCGAAGCCGACCGGACCTTGGCCGAGGCGAAGGCTCAGGCGGAGGCTCACCTGAAGGCGGCCAGGGAAGAAGCCGCGCAGCACGTCGACTCCGCCCGCCTGTCCGCGGAGAAGATTCGTCGCGAGTCCGAACGCGAGCTGCAGGCCGCCACGTCCCGACGGGACGCGATCACCGCTCAGCTGACCAACGTCCGGCAGATGCTGGCCACCCTGGGTGGGGCCGCGATCGTGAACCCGCTGGCCGAACCCGAGGAAAGCAGCGTCGCCGCCGCTGCCGTCGAGGAGCCAGAGGCTGCGGCGGACGCGACGGAATCGGAGGCCGTGATCGAGGGCGACACCGAGGACGCCGAACTGGAGGTGGAGGAAGCCACGGCCGAGGCCGAGGGCATGGTCGAGCAGGAGACGCTCGCGTGAAGCACCGCTATCTCGGCAACTCGGGGCTGAAGGTCTCCGAGATCTGCTACGGCAACTGGCTGACCCACGGTTCCCAGGTCGAGAACGAGACCGCCGAGAAGTGCGTCCACACGGCGCTGGAGGCGGGGATCACCAGCTTCGACACCGCCGACACCTACGCCAACACCGTCGCCGAGTCGGTCCTCGGGCAGGCGCTGAAGGGCCAACGCCGCGAGTCGCTGGAGATCTTCACCAAGGTGTACTGGCCGACCGGGCCGAAGGGGCCGAACGACTGCGGCCTGTCCCGCAAGCACATTATGGAGTCGATCCATGGCTCGCTGCGGCGGCTCGGCACCGACTACGTCGACCTCTACCAGGCGCACCGCTACGACTCGGAAACCCCGCTGGAAGAGACCATGCAGGCCTTCGCCGACGTGGTCCGGCAGGGCAAGGCGCTCTACATCGGGGTCAGCGAATGGGACGCGAACCAGATCCGTGAGGGCCAGACGCTGGCCAAGGAGCTGGGCATCTCGCTGGTCTCCAACCAGCCGCAGTACTCGATGCTGTGGCGGGTGATCGAGGAGTGGGTGGTGCCGACCTCGGCCGAACTGGGGCTGTCCCAGATCTGCTGGTCTCCGGTCGCGCAGGGCGTGCTCACCGGCAAGTACCTGCCCGGAGAGCAGCCGCCGAAGAACTCGCGTGCGACCGACACCAAGGGCGGGGCGACGATGATCCAGCGACTGCTGGGCGACGACGTGCTCACCGCGGTCCAGCGGCTGCGTCCGATCGCCGAAGAGCTGGAACTCAGCATGGCCCAGCTCGCCGTGGCCTGGGTGCTGCAGAATCCGAATGTCGCCTGCGCGATCATCGGGGCCTCCCGGCCGCGCCAGGTGAAGGAGAACGTGGCCGCGTCCGGCGTCGTGCTCAGCCCGGAGGTGATGTCGCGGATCGACGACGCGCTGGGCGATGTCGTGGTGCGCAACCCCATGCTGACCGCTGAGCATCAGCCGAAGGAACGACCCTGCTGAACGCCTTCGTCGCCGCCGCTGCGGCGCATCCCGAACTCGAGCTGCACGCCGTCGTCGCACTCCGAGACGGCCTGAGCGTGTTCGAGGGGTATGCCGAGCCGTACCGTCGCGACGACCGGCCACTGGTCTATTCGGCCAGCAAGACCTTCTCGGCGACGGCGATCGGCCTCGCGATCGGCGAGGGTCGGTTCACCGTGCACGACCGGGTTGTGGACCTGCTCGCCCCGTCCCTGGGCACCGCGGACGAGCGGGTCGCCGAGATCACCGTGCATCACCTGCTTTCGATGTCGACCGGCCACACCGAGGACACGCTGGCGGAGATCACCGGGCACGCTCCGGAACAGTGGGTGTCGGCGTTCGGGGCGATCCGGCCGCAGCAGCCGGTGGGCTCCTGCCACGTCTACAACAACGGTGCCTCCTTCCTGCTGGGCGAGCTGATCCGCCGGCACACCGGCACCGACCTGCTCGACTACCTGCGTCCGCGGCTGCTCGAACCGCTGGGGATCCAGGCCACCTGGGACACCGACCCGATCGGCCGCTGCCTGGGCTGGTCCGGGCTGCACGTCGACGTCCGCGGGCTGGCGGCGATGGGTGAGCTGTTGCGCTGCGATGGGGTCTGGCAGGGACGCCGGCTGCTGCCCGAGGGGTGGGTGGCCCGGGCCACCGCGAAACAGATCCCCACGCTCGGATCGGGTCCGGAGTGGAACTTCGGCTACGGCTACCAGGTGTGGATGAACCGGGAGGGATTCCGACTCGACGGGGCCTATGGCCAGTTCGCGTTCGTGCTGCCCGAGCGGGATCTGGTGGTGGCGATCCAGTCTGCCCAGTCGTGCACCCAGGTGCTGATCGACCTGCTCTGGGAGCACCTCGACGCTCGTCCCGACGCCCCTTCGTCCTTGTCGAGGAGCGGTTCCTCCGCGCTCCCCGTCCCGTCCGATTCCGGCCGGGGCGTCAGCTGGACCCACTCCGGGCCGGTCCCGCCGGACGCGGGCATGGTCGACGACGGCGAGGAGGTCGGCCCACCCGCGGACCTCGCCGACGTGGTCGCGACTCGCGCCGACGGCGAGCTGCGGCTCGGCCTCAGAGCCGAAGGCCACCCGGCGAGCCTGACCACCGCGCCGGGCGAATGGCGCCGGCAGACCCTGCGGCTGGGCGGCGTCGACGTTCCGGTCGCGGTGGCCGCTGGGGCCGACCGGGCCGGTGCGCTCCAGGTCCGGCTGGTGTTCACCGACACTCCGCACACGCTGCGGCTGCGCCTCGACCCGGACGGCCGGGCGGCGCAGGCCTGGAAGGTGAACCCGTTGCAGGGCCCTTCGCTGGCTGCGATGCGGGCCTACTGAGGTGTCGAGGTGAACCTCCTGCGCGTGATTCCGGTGCTGATCATCGCCGTGGTGGTCGCGCTCATCCTGCTCCGCTTCGTGCTGCCGTCCCTGCGACGCGTGCGGGGCGCGCCGACGATCGTGCCCGGCAGCGTGGTCACCTACGAGGCGCCGCTACCCGGCACGCTCCCGCTCGCGCGCGGGCACGGCTATGACACCGACGATGTGGACGGCCTGCTCGATCGGGTCTACCAGCTCTCCGGCACCGCGTCCGGACGGATCGAGGCGCTGGAGCTGATCCGGTCCGCGCGGTTCCACCTGGATCGGACCGGCGGCTACGAGCCGGTCTACGTCGACCGGCACATGGACGCCCTCGCGGCCGCGCTCGGCACCGGCGGGGAGCTGCCGCCGAAGCCCGGCTACCGCTGATCGACCTTGGGCAGTGCTGCCACTGCCTCGGTGGCTTCGGAGCGTTTAGGTTGTCGGCATGGAAGCCCCCTCGCTCGAAACCCTGCCCGACCTCGACGTCCAGCGGGTGCTGTGCGTGGTCGCGCACCCCGACGACGTGGAGTACGGCACGTCAGCCGCGGTCGCGGCCTGGACCTCGCGGGGCGTTGAGGTTGCCTACCTGTTGCTCACCGGCGGCGAGGCGGGCATGCAGCGTCCGCCCGAGCAGACCCGTGCGGTTCGGGCCGGTGAACAGCGGGCGGCGTGCGCCGCGGTCGGGGTGAGCGATCTGACCGTGCTCTCCCACCCGGACGGGATGCTGGTGTACTCCCTCGACCTGCGCCGGGACATCGCGCGCCGGATCCGGCAGTTCCGTCCTGATGTCGTGCTGACCACGTCGTGGGAGGTGGAGGCGCCGTGGGGGCTGAACCAGGCCGACCACCGAGCTGCCGGCCTGGCCTGTCTGGACGCGGTCCGGGACGCCGACAACACCTGGGTGTTCCCCGAGCTCGCTGCGGAGGAGGGCCTGCCCAAATGGGGCGCGACCTGGTTCCTGGTCGGTGGGGACGCCCATCCGACCCACGGGGTGGACGTTTCCGGCGACCCGCTCGAGCGGGGCATCGCGTCCCTCGAGGCGCACGCCGCCTACCTCGCCGACCTGCCCGGCCATCCGGCGCCCCGGGACCTGATCACAGGCCTCGCGCGTGGCGCCGGTCAGGCTCTCGGCGTCCCGCACGCCGTCCTGTTCCGCGCCCACAAGCTTCGCTGACTGGCCGATAAGGGGACGGTTCTCCTTATCGGCCATCGACGTCGGGCGGACGGAAAGGAGAACCGTCCCCTTATCGGCGGCGCCCTCGACGGCGATGCTCATCGTTGCCCGATCGGTCAATGGGAGTCGGTTCGCCTTGGCCATCTGGCCAAAGCCGGCCGGTGCCGGGGGCGCGGGGTGAGGCGACCCTTTACCGTCGGCAGGACGGGGGTCGCTGCGAGAACGGCCGAACGAGAGGGGAACCGAATTCGGTCGAGTGGTCCCTCTTGCGGAACGAAGCACTGCAGGCTGCAGCGGGCCGGCAGGCTCAGTTCGGGTGGATCGAACGGAATGAGTACCAGCAGTGCATGGGTGGGGCCGGATACGCGGTTGAGGGTTTCAACGCCCCGGAGGTTGCGCAGTCACGATTCGGCCAGTACCGGACCGGCGCGGAGGCGCCCTCGGCGCCGGAGGCGCAGATGGCCTTGGCTGACTTCCGTTGCCAACAGCAGATCGGCCTCGTCGACCGGCTGCGGGACAAGTACAGCGAGGTCGCGGCGAGCTGGGTGCTTGCGAACGCCGGTCGGCTCCGGGTCTGGGCGGTGCACATGTCCGACGCCACCCGCCGAGCCGAGCGAGTCGCTGGTCGGTGAGCGGGTCGGGATCGTTCGTTAGCGTGCCCGCTGGGGGCACACCGAGGATTGGAGTGGAGAATGGCTCTTCCGACGGGCGTGAGAGGGCTTCTGCCCGGCAAGGTGGCTCGGTGAGTGCGATGTTGCGTCTGCTGAACGTCAGCCGGACACACGGGGCGGGCGCGACGAAGGTCCACGCACTTCGCGGCGTGTCTCTCGAGATCGGGGAGGGTGAACTCGTCGCAGTCGTGGGCCCCTCCGGCAGTGGCAAGTCGACCTTGTTGGGAATCGCAGGCACGCTGATCGTTCCGACGCAGGGGTCGGTGGAGATCGACGGCCAGTCAGTGGCCGAGTTGAACCCAACGGCACGGGCGGAACTTCGCCGTCGCCGGGTGGGCGTCGTGTTTCAGAGCTACAACCTGCTGCCGACGCTGACGGCGTCGGAGAACGTCAGCCTGCCGCTCGAACTCGACGGGCGGCCGGCGCGGCCGGCGCGAGCGGAGGCGGTGGCTGCGCTCGACGCGATGGGTCTGGCCGATCTCGCCGATCGTTTTCCGGACCAGCTGTCGGGGGGGCAGCAGCAGCGGGTGGCGATCGCGCGCGCGCTGGTGGGGACGCGCAAGCTGGTCCTTGCCGATGAACCGACCGGCGCCCTGGACTCGGCTCGCGGTGAGGAGATCATGGCGTTACTGCGCCGGCGCTGCCACGACGGCGCAGCGGGGCTCCTGGTCACCCATGACGAGCGGCATGCGGCGCGGGCCGACCGAATCGTCCGTCTCGAGGACGGCGTCGTTCAAGATCAGGCAACGCCCCCTCCGGCCGCAGGCGCACCGGGATGAGTACGCACGCTCGCCTTCGTAGGTGGCACGCCAGTTGGCGGCTCGCGCTACGGATCGCCGCCCGGGAGTCCCTGCGCGATCGAGGCCGAGCTGCCTTCGTGTGGTTGATGATCGCGATCCCCGTGACCGTGATCTGCGCGGCTCAGGTGGTACTGGCGTCGGTGGACGTCTCGCCTCGAGAACAGCTCGATCTGCGCCTGGCCGGAAACCAGGCGGTCCTCACCCGCCTCGGTGAGGCTTTCAGCCCGACCTTCGACGGTGTCGGATCGACCGTGGCCACTGGCGACCAGCGATACGAGCGCAAGGGGGTTCCAGGTTGGGGCGACCGACTCTCCAGCCACGCCTCTGCGCTGTCCCGGCTGCTCAACAGGCCGGTGGCCGTGGAGACGATCGACGATCTGCAGGCGGGCCCCCGGCGGGTAGGGGTGTCCCGGGTAGGCGTCGACCCCGGCCAGCCGGGCACCTCAGCGGTCATGACGCTTCTCTCGGGCAGGTTCCCGCAGCGCGACGACGAAGTCATGGTCACCGAGGCCGGCCTTGCCGCCGGGCTTCCCGACGCCGGCCGGCTGAGCGTGTTTGTGGGGCTGGCCGACTCGCCACGCACGCTCACGGTGGTGGGGACCGCCCGGGCCACCCTGGATGAGACCGTCGCTCTCGCTGGGCTGCCGCAGGCCGTCGACGGGGAGGTGAGGTTCCTGATTGGAGGCGGCCCTCTCGATTGGGATGAGGCGGTCGACCTTGCCAGGTACGGCTTCGTCACCGGAAGCCGCGCAATCGCGGACGACCCGCCCAGCGCGCCGCTCACGCAGGCGCAGGCCAGCCGCGCGTTCTACAACAGCTTGCTCACTGCGGGCGCGTTCACCCAGGTGGCGCTGTTGATCGCCCCGGCCTTCGCGATCGGGGCAGGGAAGCGACGCCGGCACCTCGCGCTTGTCGCGATGAACGGTGGCGACCGCACGCAGTTGCGTCGCATCGCCCTCGGCCAGGGAGCGCTCCTCGGTGTCACAGCGGCGGCCTGTGGATTGGGGATCGGCGTCGTGGTCGGCGTGGTCGCCTGGTCGGCGTTCTCCGCGGATCCCTCCCAGGTACACGGGCCGCTCGAAGTCCCGCCGGTCGCGGTCACTCTGGTTGGCGTTCTGGGGGTGGCTACGCCACTGGTGGCGGCGCTCCTCTCGGCGCGCGGCCTGTCCCGCCTCGACCTCGTCTCGGCGCTCCGCGGCACCGCACTGCCTCCCACCCCGGGCCCGAGAAGGACATGGCTGGGCGTCGCAGCAATCGTGGTGGGCATCGGCCTGGTGTGGCTGGCGCCGCAGGTGCTGGCAGGCGAGGGCGCCTTCATCTTCTGGCTGTGGTGCGGCGGCGCCGGTGCCCTCGTCGCAGGGTCGCTGCTCCTGGTTCCGACACTGCTTACTGCGATCGCAGCAGGCGTCCGCCACTCGGGTGCGGAACTGCGGATGGCTGCCCGGGACGCTGCTCGACAGGGGGGACGCGCGGTGGCGACGCTCGCTGCCGTGCTCACGGGTGGCCTGATCCTCAGCGTCCTGTGGACGATCGTGCTCAGCTTCGACGCCAACGCGGCCCGGGGATACCGGCCGGACGTTCCGGTGGGACAGGCAACGATCGAGATCCCGAGTCATCCGTCCGCGCGCCCGCAGCGACTCGCGGCGGCGATCGAGGCGACCAGTTCCTCGCTGCATGTTGCAGAGTTCGGTCAGGTCTCCGGCTGGGGTCCCGCGGACGAACCCGGCGTACTCGCTGTGGTGGGCCCCGGTTGCGATCCCGCCGAGGTCGCTGACGAGCCGCCGAGGCAATGCCGGTCGCTCAGCACGAGCAGCAGCCTGCTCGGCGCTGCGATTCTGGTCGGCGAGTTCGCCGAGCTCACGTCCGCGTTCGGCCTGGACGACGACCAGCAGGCCACCCTGCGCGAGGGCGGAATCCTGGTCAACACGGCGACGGCAAACGGGGCCGACCCACGCTGGAGCGAGCACTCGATCAGCAAGGGCACAGTGGTGATCGGGGAGTACGGCAACGATGGAACCGGGTCGGCCAGACTTGTCACCCTGCCGGCTGCCGGTATCGACCGCCAGACGCTGGCCCGCGCGGCCGCTCCGACCCGCTTCGGTGCACTCGTGACGACGGCCACGGCCAGCGAACGGCACTGGGTGACGGGCAGCCGCTGGCTCCAGGTCATCCCTGTCTCGGGGGCGATCGGGCCCACGATCGAGCAACAGCTTGTGCACCTGGCGTCCAGCTGGGACCCGGCGGCCACGGTTCGCGTCGAGCGGGGCTACACCGCCGAACCGCAGCCGTTGCTGTGGCTGGCCACCAGCGTCGCGATCGTGCTGGCCGTGATTGCCGCGGCGCTCGCCACCACCTTGTCTGTTGGCCAGATGCGGCCCTTCTTGCGCACTCTCACCGCCGTGGGCGCGGCCCCCACCTTCACCCGTCGGTTCGCGGCGTTCCAGGCCGCCGGTCTTGCCTTCATCGGCACAGCCCTCGGCTGCCTGAGCGGCGTCCTCGTCGCGGCACCACTCGTCATCGCGGTCACCGGACGTGATGAGACGTCACCAACTCTCGCGATCCCGCACGGGATGATCGCCAGGCTGTTGATCCTCACCCCTGCCGTTGCGGCACTCGTGGCGGTCGGTTCAGCCCGAAGCGCGGCGGTCGACGGTGGGGTGGCCTAATCGGCGGGGTCAGTCGCGGGCGTAGCCGGTGACGAAGTTGCGCAGCACCAGGTGCTGTTCGCCGCTCACCTGGCTGGCGTACGCCATGGCGATCAGGTCCTCCAGCTCGGACGGGTCAAAGTAGCCGGCGTGCTGGTAGATCCGCATCCGGGCGGTCAGGTCGTCGGCGTCCAACTCGGGATGGAACTGGGTGACGTACACGTTCACGCCCACCCGGTACATCTGGACGGGGCAGTCGGTCCCGGTGGCCAGCATCACCACCCCTGGCGGGGCGCCGTTGCAGGCCTCCTTGTGGCCGACGAAGGCGTGGAAGGACGGGTGGACGCCGTCCAGGAGGGCGTCGCTGCGTCCAGCCTCGGTGAGCTCGATCTCGATCGCTCCGACCGGCTCGCTGAAGGTGCGGTCGACCACCCCGCCGAGGTGGGCGCTGATCGTGCCGACGCCGTAGCACATGCCCAGGAAGGGGAAGTCGGTGTCGACGATCTCATCGACGAGGGCGGCCAGGTCGGCCTCGACCCGTCGCTGGATGTCTGTCTTCTGCGCGTCCGAGATGTTGAACGAGCTCCCGCCAAGGATCACGCCCGAGTAGTCGGCGAGGTCGAGCGGCGGCAGGGGACGGGACTCCACCCGGATGTGCTCGAGTTGGCTTGCGGCCAGCCCGGAGTGCCGCAGCACCGAGCGGTATTCCGCCGCCGCAGCCTCGTCATGGTCGCGGGTCGCGAGCATCAGGAACGGCTTCACGGCGGTCAGACTAGCCGCCGCGTCGCGTGCCGCCGTCCCGTTCTGAACCAAAAGGGGACAGNNCTGTCCCCTTTTGGTTCAGAACGGGCTCGGGCGTCCGGTCTCGGCGATCAGCAGGCGCAGCGCGGACTCGGGGCTGCCCGCGTCCCGCTGCCGCACGTAGCTGGCGCCACGTTCGGCGAGTTCGCCGGCGAACCGCAACTCCTCGGCGCAGTCCAGGTCGTGCGCGACCGGCTCCAGCCGTTCCAGCCACTGCGCGAGGCCCTCGCGCAGCGGTACCTCGCGGCGCGCACGGTCGGGCGTGATCACGTGAGCGTCCAACCCGTACCGGGCGGCCCGCCACTTGTTCTCCCGGACCAGCCACGGTGGCAGCGCCTCGTAGGTCCGGTCGTGCTCGTAGGTGCGGGAGACGTACTCGGCGAAGCACTGGGTGAGCGCGGCCAGGCAGCCCAGTTCGGCCAGCGTCGGCACCGAGTCGGCGATCCGGTTCTCCACCGTCCCGAACCGGGGCGCGGGACGCACATCCCACCGGATCTCGCCGGGGGCGCTGATCATCCCGCAGTCGAACAGGTCCTCGGCGTAGGCCTCGAACTCGGCCCAGTCGGTCATCGGATACGGCAGGCCGTTGGTCGGCAGCTGCTGGAACAGCATGGTGCGCTGGGAGGCGTAGCCGGTGTCCTCTCCCTCCCAGTACGGGGACGAGCAGCTCAACCCGAGCAGGTAGGGGTAGAACCGGGCCAGGCCGGTCGTGATCGGAATGGCCTTCTCCGGATGCTCCACGCCGACGTGCACGTGGGTTCCGCAGATCGCCATCTGGCGTCCCCACCAGCCGTTCCGTTCGGCGACGACGTCGTAACGGGCGCCACGGAACCGCGGCTGGTCGGAGGCTCGGCTGAACGGATGCGTGCCCGAACCGATCAGGCCCACACCCAACCCATCGGACGCCTCCCGCACAACGCCCAGGCTGCCCGCCACGTCCGCCACCGCCTCGGCCACCGTGCTGTGGACGCCGGAGACGATCTCGATCATCTCCTGCAGGTACTCCTTGCGGATCGGCCGGTCCTCGCCGCCATCACAGGCGTCCAGCAGCTGCGGCGCCGCGGCGGTGAGCTCGCCGGAAACGAGGTCAACCAGTGCCAGTTCCCATTCGATCCCCACGCTGGATCGTGCGGACGGGGCGAAGTCGATCAGCATGCCGGCTCCTCGCAAGGTGGCTGCGCCGATTCTAGGTTCCACGCCGCCACGTCCGCTCTTCTCGGACGAACGCAAGGGAACCTGGGCAGGTGGCAGGGTTGCGCCTGGTGAGCGTCCGTCTTGGCGCGTAATGTTTGTCGGCTATGCATGACTTTCCGCCCCACGTCGACGCCTACACCCCGGCCGAGACGTCCCGCCCGGACACCCGCAGCCCGGCCCGCTTTCTGGGCTGGCTGCTGCGGGTGCAGTGGGACGTGGTCGCGCTGCTGGGCGTGACCGGGCTGGTCTGGTTCCTGCCCGGCGCGCTGAGCCCGTTGCTGCTGGGCAAGGCGATCGACTCCGGCGTCCTGCACGGGGACATGTGGGCGACGCTGGGCTGGGCGGGCGTGCTCACCGTGGTCATCCTGTTCGGCGCCGCCGCGGGCATCGCCAACCACACCTACGTGGTGCGGGGCTGGTTGATCGCCCTGTACGGCACCCAGAAGCTGGTCACCCGCAAGGCCGTCCAGCTCGGTCACGTGCTCAGCCGTCGTCTGCCCACCGGTGAGGTGCTCAGCATCTCCAGTTCCGACGCGGACACCTTCGGGCAGACCGTGGAGATCGTCTCGCGCACGATTGGGGCGATGTCGGCCTTCGTGCTGGTCTGCGTGCTCATGTTCACCACCTCCCCGCCGCTGGGCTGGGTGGTCGTGATCGCCGCGCCTTTGCTGGTCGGCGCGGCCTCCCCGGTGCTGCGTCCGCTCAACCACGCCCAGACCGCAGAGCGCACCCAGACCGGTGAGTTGACCTCGATGGCCACCGACATCGTGTCCGGGCTGCGGATCCTGCGCGGAATCGGCGGCGAGCGGACCTTCGGCAACAACTACGTCTCCCTTTCACAGAAGGTGCGTCGGCTGGGCGTCGCCACCGGCACCTGGCAGGCGGTCACCGAGACGATCAGCGTGCTGCTGTCCGGGTTGCTGCTGGTGGCGCTGGTGTGGCTGGGTTCGCACGAGATGCTCGCCGGCCGGCTCAGCGTGGGCCAGCTGATCTCGTTCGTGGGCTACGCGCTGTTCATGGTGTGGCCGCTGCAGACCTTCTTCGAGTTCGCCCAGAAGTGGGTGCAGGGGCTGGTGTCGGCGCGGAAGACGATCGCGATGCTGGCGCCGGAGGCGCCGTTCAGTGAGGGCGACGAGCCGCTGGCGCCGCGTCCTCGGCTGGTGGACGCCGCGTCCGGGGTGGTCGTGGAGCCAGGCCGATGCCTCGCTGTCGTGAGCGCTGCGCCGGAGGAGTCCGCGGCGCTCGCCGACCGCCTTGGCCGCTACCTGCCCACCCTGCAGGGGATGCACGAGGAAGAGATCGACGATTCCGAACTGCGCGGACGCGCGGCCCGCAGGGCCCGCGAGCAGAAGGAGGCCCGGCGGGCCCGGATCGCCGAGCGAGACCGCCTGGCTGCCGGTGGCGAGTGGGGCGTGAGCGCGGACGGCGTCGACTACAGCCGACTGCCGCTGGCGTCCCTGCGCCGCACCGTGGTGGTCTCCGACACCGCCAGCCAGCTGTTCGCCGGCACGTTGCAGCAGGCGCTCGACCCGTGGGGCACGCACACTCTCGCGCAGGCTCAGGAGGTGCTCCACACCGCGGCCGCCGAGGACGTCTACGCCGGGCTTCCCGGTGGCTGGCAGGGGCGCGTCGACGAACTGGGACGCGGTCTGTCCGGCGGCCAGCGGCAGCGGATCGTGCTCGCCCGGGCGCTGCTGCTCGACCCCGAGGTGCTGGTGCTGGTCGAGCCGACCTCGGCCGTCGACGCCCACACCGAGGCACGGATCGCCGAACGCCTGGTCGAGCACCGTCGGGGACGGACGACGGTGTTGATGACGGCGTCGCCGCTGCTGCTGCACCACGTGGACGAGGTGAGCCTGCTGGTCGAGGGACGCGAGGTGGCTCGCGGCCGGCACGCCGATCTGCTCGACGATCCGCGCTATCGCGCGATCGTCGGTCGTGGCATGGAGGATGACGAATGAGCGACCGGTCAACCGTGGAGACGCTCGGCCAGGGAATGCTCTTTGAGGAGTCGGGCGAGGAACGAGCCAGGAGCCACGAAGGGACGTCCGGGTCGGGCTGGATTTCGGCCCCCATGGACGAGCAAGTGCCGCCGGAGCTACGGATCACGCCCGGCCTGCCCTGGGGCGAGCGCCTGGCCGCGCTGCGCCGTCGCCACCGGATCCGGGGCGAGCGTGCGCGGGCGTTCTACGCCGAGTCGCGCAACCCGGAGCGGGGCCTTCCAGTGGCGGGCAATGCCGCCGCGTGGGCGTTCGTGAAGCGGTTGTTGCGCACCCGGAAGGGGATGTTCGCGCTGACCGTGGCGACGAATCTGGCCGCGGCGGTGGCCGGGCTGATCGTGCCGCGGCTGCTCGGCGACCTGGTCGATCAGGTCACCGGCGGCGCGGCCGGCATCGCCCAGGTGGATCCGCTGATCGGCGGTGTGATCGTGGTCGTGGTGGTCCAGACCGTGCTGGTGTTCGCCGGTAGGCGCACGTCCGCGGTGCTCGGCTACGACCTGCTCGCTGCGGCTCGGGAGGAGATCGTCGCCACGGTGCTGCGGCTGCCGCTGGGCAAGGTGGAGGCGGCGTCCAGCGGTGACCTGCTCACCCGGATCACCTCCGACGTGTCGAAGATGAGCCAGTCGGTGCGGTGGGCGTTCCCCCAGCTGGTGATGTCGTCGGTGCTGGTGGTGGCGAGCCTGGTCGCGCTGGTGCTGAACTCGCCGTTCCTCGCCCTCACCATGGTCGGTTCGCTGATCGTGCTGTGGTTCGCCACCAGGCACTACCTCCAGCACGCGGGCGCCGGCTACATCACCGAATCGGGCACGTATTCCCAGATCAACTCGACCACGACCGAGACCGTGGAGGGCGCCCGGACGGTGGAGGCGCTGGGGCTGGGTGAGCGGAGGATCGCGATCGGGGACGCCGACGTGGCGCTGTCCAGTCAGGCCGAGCGATACACGATGACGCTGCGGAACCTCTTCTTCATCTTCCTTGACGTGTCCTATCAGCTCCCTCTGGTCGGGGTCGTGCTGCTGGGCACTTGGGGCTACTCGGAGGGCTGGGTCACGCTGGGCCAGATCACGACGGCGGCCATCTACGTGCAGGGGCTGGTGGAGCCGATGGACCGCCTGATTCAGGTGTTCGACACCTTGCAGGTCGGGTTGGCCGCGACCACGCGTCTGCTCGGGGTGGCCGAGGTGCCGGAGGACCGGGCGGCCGGCAGCGAGCGTCCGGACGGTACCGAGGTGGTCGGCACCGATCTGCGGTTCGCCTACCGTCCGGGGGTGGACGTGCTGCACGGCATCGATCTGGACCTCCGGCCGGGGGAGCGACTGGCGATCGTGGGGCCGTCCGGCTCGGGCAAGTCGACGCTGGGACGGCTGCTGGCGGGGATCAACGGTCCGCGTACCGGTGAGGTCGACATCGGCGGAGTGGACGTGATGGCCCTACCGCTGGATCTGCTCCGCACCGAGGTGGCCCTGGTGACTCAGGAGCATCACGTGTTCGTCGGCACGGTCCGCGACAACATCGTGCTGGCCCGCGACCGGGAGCTCGAGGGGGAGGCCGTGGACGCGGCCGTGCGCGACGCGTTGCGCGCGGTGGATGCTCTGGACTGGGTGGAACGGCTGCCGCAGGGTCTGGACACGATGCTCGGCCACGGGCGGGTACACCTCACCCCGGCGCAGGCGCAGCAGGTGGCGCTGGCCCGGCTGATGGTGGCCGATCCGCACACCTTGGTGCTGGACGAGGCGACGTCGCTGATCGATCCGCGTACCGCCCGCCACCTCGAGGGCTCGATGGCCGCGCTGCTGGAGGACCGGACGGTGATCGCGATCGCGCACCGGCTGCACACCGCCCACGACGCCGACCGGATCGCGGTGGTGATCGACGGCCGGATCGCCGAGCTCGGTTCGCACGATGAGCTGATCGCCAAGGACGGGGAGTACGCCCGCCTGTGGCGCACCTGGCGCGCTTAGCCGATCGCGGCCACCGAACAGAAAGGGGACAGGTACCTTCTTGTTCACGAGATCTGAACAGAAAGGGGACAGGTACTTGCGGACGCGGGCCCGGACGCGCCGGTCACGGAGTAGGTCGATGAGGTCCTAGACGGTGAGGATCACCTTGCCGACGTTCTGGCCGGACTCGAGATGGCGGTGGGCGTCGGCGACCTGCTCGAGCGGGAAGCGGGTCTCGGGCGCGAGCCGAATGGCGCCAGAGCCGATCATCGGCCAGACCCGCTCGGCGACCGCCGTGCAGATGGCCGCCTTCTGCTCGACCGGACGCCCGCGCAGGCTGGTCGCGGTGACCGTTCCCCGCATTGTCAGGAGCCGGTTCAGGTCGAGAGTGCCCTTGCGTCCCCCCTGCAGGCCGATCACGACCAGGCGCCCGTCCACGGCCAGCGCCGCCACGTTGGCCTCCAGGTACTTGGCGCCGATCACGTCGAGGATCACGTCCACGCCCCGCCCCTCGGTGGCCTCGGAGACGGCGACAGCCCAGTCCTGGTGGTAGTCCAGGGCCAGGTCGGCGCCGAGGTCGCGACACAGGGCCAGCTTCTCCGGTGAGCCGGCGGTGGCCAGCACCCGGACGCCGAGCGCCGTGGCGTACTGGATCGCGAACGTGCCGATGCCACCCGCACCGCCGTGAACGAGCAGCGTCTCGCCCGATCGCAAGTGCACATGGTCGAAGTTGGACAACACCGTCGCGGCGACCTCGACCAGCCCGGCGGCACTGATCAGGTCGGTACCGGGCGGTGGCGGAATCACCTGGCCGGCCGGTACGACGACGTACTCGGCGTAGCCGCCGCCGGCGAGGAGAGCCACGCACTCGGCACCCGGCGTCCAGTCGGCCACCCCGGAACCGACGGCCTCGACCGTGCCCGACACCTCGAGTCCGATCACGTCGCTGATCCCCGGTGGCGGCGGGTAGAAGCCCTGTCGCTGGAGCAGGTCGGCGCGGTTCACGCCCGCTGCCCGCACGCGAATGACGATCTCGCCCGGTCCGGCGGACGGACGCGGTGCGTCGGAGATGGCCAGATTCTCCGGCCCCCCGGGCTCGGTGACGGTGACGATTCGCATGTGCTCAGCTTTGCACCCTCCGTCAACTCAGCAGAGAGTGGAAAGCCCAGGGCCTCCCGTGGGTACGATGGGCAGACTGGCGAGGTCGCATAGTGGACTAGTGCAGCCGCCTTGAAAGCGGCCGAGCTCAACGGCTCCGTGGGTTCGAATCCCACCCTCGCCGCCGAGCACGCCGACGGAGGGGGAGTGGTGGCGGCTTCGACGCATCAGGTACGGCAGCGTCCGCCGCTGCGCGCACTAGCGCTCTCCGCGCTGCTCATGCTGTGCGGCATCGTGCTGGTGTCGATGGCCGAGTTGCTGGATTCGAATGTGCCGCTGCTGGTGGTTGGACTGGTGGTGATTGCGCTCGGTCTCGTGCTCTTGGGCATCTCGCTGTGGATCGCCCGGGTGGCGCGCGTCCGGGTCGTCCTGGACGAGGACGGCTACCTGCTCCAGGGACGAGACGTGGCGGAAACCGGCAAGTGGGCCGACGTGGGCCGGGTCACTCGGACGCACGACCGGATCACGCTGTACCACAAGGACGGCACCCGCGTCCAGTTGATCGGGACGCGCGGCGTCGGGTCCGACCTGGACGCGTTGGGTGCGGACATCGCCCAGCGCCTGGACGCACATCGCGGGTACGGCGGCTGAGGCTCGACCCGGGCGCTGAGGGATTCGGCCGGGAGCTCCGGCTGGATCCGGTGAGGCTGGTTCAGCTCTTCTCGGGGTGGTAGCCGCAGATGTCCTCGAGATCGTCGCTCTTCGCGGTCGCCTTCGCGGTCGCGGTCGAGGTCGCCTTCTTGGTGGGCGTCGAGCTCGCCGACGGCGAGGAGGAGCCGGTCGCGGTCGGGGACGCGCTGGCTTCGATCCCGGCGGACGTCTCCTTCAGCGCCTTCTGCACCTTCTTCTTGACGGCGGTCCAGTTCGGGTTCGGGCTGTTGAAGCCACTCTGAGGATCGAACACGACGCTGCGCAGCTTGGTGTCTTTCACCTTCAGGCCGAGTTCGACCAGGTCGGGAAGCAGGCTGCGGGGCACGTCGGTGGTGATCGTGTTCTCCCCGGCCTTGGCGATCGACTGGAAGTTGGTCAGCACGACCTGGGGCGTCGTCTGCTGCACGACGGCGTTGATCACGCAGCGCTGGCGCTCCATCCGCTTGTAGTCGTCCAGGTGGAAGCGGCCGCGTGCGTACCAGAGGGCGTCATGCCCATCCAGGTGCTGGTTCGGGCCGGGCTGGAGGTAGCCGTCCGGCTGGATGTTCGCGTCGGTCTGGCCGCCGATCGGGATCTTGTAGTTGATGTTGACCGTGATTCCGCCGATGGCGTTGATGAAGTCCTTGAACCCGTCCATGTTGATCTTGACGAAGTAGTCGATGTCGAGGCCGAGGGCATCGCCGACCGAAACCTTCATCACGTCCGCGCCGAGGTCCTTGGTCTTGCCGAGGATGTCGTGGGGGACCTTCGTCGGCACCACCCGGTACATGGCGTTGAGCAGGAACTGCGACCGGGTGTACAGATCGGGATTGGCCTGGTCGGAGGTGAAGCCGTTCGGGTAGTACTTGTGCAGCGGCGAATCGGACGGGAAGGGCATCTTCTCCGCGTTCCGGGGAAGCGTGAACAGGGTCGTGGCGCCGGTGTGGGTGTCGATGGACGCGACGATCACCGTGTCGGCCCGCATCCCGGTGGACGCGCTGCGCCCGGTGCCGGAGTCACCACCGAGGATCAGGATGTTCAGCCGATCCTTGTTCGCCCACGGGTCGACGGTGTTGATCGTGGGCTGGGTGGAGTTCGGCGTCTCGTCGCCACCGACCAGGCTGTCGAGGGTGTTGCCGGTGATCCAGGCGAGGTTGGCGCCCATCGCCATCGGCGCGGCGACGACGAAGGACAAAATCCCCACGACGGCCGCGCCGGCTGCTCGCTGGCCGATCGACGGATTCACCGGACGCAGCGCAAGGTGACTGATCCCGATCACCGCGACCCAGGCGACCGCAAGGACCACGAGGCCGATCGCCACGTTCTGCAGCATGCCCTGCTGCGCGATGACCGCGTTCTCAAGCGTCTTGCGGCTGGTCACCAAGAGCGCGGCGGCGCCGCCGACGAGGACGACGAAGACTCCCATGATCACGCCGCCGGCGATCTTGCGTCCGGCACGCCACAATCCCAGGCCCGGGATGATGGCGCCGAGCGCCGTCCAGCCGAGCGATCCGGAGAAGCTGCCGCTGCTCGCGGCCCGACGGGCAGGCCCGGCCGGTTTCCCGGGTTCCGGACCGGCAGCGCGGCGTGCGGTGGCGCCGTCGGGCGCTGGGAAGTCGGTGCTCATGCGGGAGAGATTCCTTACTACAGGGGAGAGACCGAATCAAGCCTACCGGGGGAGCACAAGTGAGTCCTCGTGATCGCCGGAGCCGTCGACGCGGCTGCGCGGCCGGGTGAATCGCACCCGGTCTTTTGCCTCGCCGGATCGCCGCCTTGTAGGCTGACCTGCGGTCTGGAGGTGTCGCCTAGTCCGGTCTATGGCGCCCGCCTGCTAAGCGGGTTGAGGGCTTCAACCCTCTCCGGGGTTCAAATCCCCGCACCTCCGCGTTGACTAGGGGAAACGCCCCTCCCGAGGATCGCTCGGGAGGGGCGTTTCCGGCCTCAAAGGGGCCCGTGGTCTCAGTTTTGGTCTCAGTTCGGTAATCGAACACGGCCCGTGTGGGGCTACGCGGCGGACGTCCACGGACGCCAGCGAACCGCGGTGAACGGCCGGGGTGGCCGTTTGGGGCGTGGCGCCCGCCACGAAAGCGGGTGCCACCCCTGCGTAGGTCAATGCCTGCTTGACAAGGGAAGACGCCTCGCGTGCGCACGGTGGTGTCGACGCTTCTGCTTCAGTGAGCCGCCAGGTCCCCCAGTGGAGTCCAGCAGAGTGGTGTACGGGCTGCGGTGAGCGTGTCGCTCCGTGACGGGCGACGGTCACCGCGTGATCCTTCGAGTGATCTCTCGCAACCGACTCGAAGAAAGAACCCACGATGAAGCTGCCCGCCGTGGCCGACCACCTCGAAGCCACCCGGGCCGGCATCCTCGCCTTCACCAGCTTCCCGAAAGAGGTGTGGCGACAGATCTGGTCGAACAACCCCAACGAACGGCTCAACCGTGTAATCTGGCGCCGCACCGACGTCGTTGGGGTCTTTCCCGACCGGGCATCGATCATCCGGCTCGTCGGCGCAGTCCTCGCCGAACAACAGGACGGATGGGCCGAAGCCCGCCGCTACCTCGGCCTCGACGTCCTCACGAAGGCCCGAACCATCACCGCCAACCAGGAGGTGACCGACCAACCCATCCTCCAAGCCCTAACCGGTCCGGATCGGCGCCCGGGACTACGACCCCGTCCTGCAACGCTTCATCACGGTCGACCCCGTCCAAGACCTGGCCGACCCGCTGCAACGGAACCCCTACCTGTACGCCAACAACACCCCCATCACCAAAGCCGACCCCACCGGCAAATGGGCGATGAGCTTCCTCGCCGGCGGCGGCACCGCCAAGAAGAAGACCACCAAGACCAAACCGAAGCCCCCGTCGAGGGAGAACAGGTCTGCAGCGACGGTGACGTCTTGGCCGCGCATCACCGTGATGCCGCCGCACCCGGACAGGGTGCTGGAAACGGCGCGGCACGCCGACCGGTCGGGCAACTACGGGTGGGGACCCGGCCAGTTGCGGCCCTACGACTACGGCAAGAGCAACCAACAACGAGCCGTAGACAAGATCATCGCCGACCTGCTCGGCATCACCGACGCCGTCGGCTGTGCACAAGGCGACGGCGGAAGCTGCGGCTGGGTCGCCGCCGGGTTCATCCCCCTCGGCCTCGGCAAGATCGCCAAGATCGCCAAGACCGCACTCAGAATCGAAACCAAAGCCGCGAAGATTGCCGCAGAAGTCGGATCGGCTCTGTCGAGAGCATCTCAAGCGGCCTTCCGAGCGGCCGATGACCCTGCCTCGATCTTTATCAAGAACAAGCACCTTGCTTCCGCTGGAGGCAACGGCGCCAAGTTCGCGAGCGACGACATCGGTCAGGTGCAAGAGTGGATCTCCCGCGGCCTTCGATCCGACGGCGTACAGTTCCTTCCGAACCAACTCGACGACACCTTCCGGGCGATCGTGCCGGGCGGTGGTGTCGTCGGCACCCGCGGCCAAGAGTTCATCCGTGTCATCGTGACCGGCGATGGCCGGGTCATCAACGCTTTCCCGGTCAACGTGAGGTGAGCCGGATGGACATGACCTACGACCGCCTCGACACCAGCGAACTCCGCGGCACCACTCAAGCCGACTACCTCATCGCTCTTGACGCCGACCTCCGGGTGCTCTCTTGCGGCGAGGCATTCTATGAGGAGCCGAGCTTCCCTGTTGTCGAGCTTGCCCGAAGCTTGAGGATCTGGCTGTCTGAGCCCAACCGAGGCGACTTCGAGTTCGATTCGATGTCGTTCGAGGAGCTTGGTTCGATCGCGTTTCGTCAGACCCCTGCAGGGTGGGAATTCTCTTCCATCTACACCCCGGATGTACGACCCATCAGGCTTGAATGGGCTGATATCGAGACGTGTTGTCAACGACTGATCTCCCAAGTGGAGGAAGATCTCGCCGGGATCGGCCTCAATCCCCAAGAGGTGCTCAAGCACTGAAGCGCTTCCTCCTTCTGCTGGTCGCAGCCGTCGTCGCAGGGCTCGCGTCCTGCTTGCCGGCGTACGCGACCACGGTCACGATCGATCCGACGTCGGCGGCGGAGTATGGCTGCCAAGAGCTCCATATCTCCGCTGCGCCGCACGCGCCACCTCCGAGCGGGGGCCGACTGTCGGTCGAGGGCGACTACGCCGCTGCTTCCGCCTTCGATCGTTGGTGTTGCCGCAAACACCGGTGCGCGCACGTTTGGCAACTACGCCGCGAACGACCTACGTGCCGCCGCGCAGGCCGCTGACCGGAACGGACTGACCCAAGTTGGTCGGGCGCTCCAGAAGCACTCGGGCAACGAGGGATTCGACTTCGGCCATCTTGGAAAGAATGCTGCTGCCGCAACCGTGTTGCCATTCACCGAGCAGTATAGTAGCTCCTCGAGGCACGGCACCGGCCAACGCTGCCGATGCGGCCGGGGCATTCATCGTTCTGCGGTCAACCATTCACTATGAGCGAGCGCCGTGACTGCGGCACTGCCGAACACCAGAGCTAGGCTCGCGACAACGAGCCCGTTCGCTTGCCAAGGCAGGCCGAGGGTGATATCCCTAAGCAGATCTGATTGGTACGTGAGCGGATTCGCCAACGCGAGGGCCTTCAGGAATGGCGGCACGGTGTCTAGGCTGAAAAAGATCGGCGCGGTGAGGATGATTGGTAGGTTGACCAGGCTCAAGATTAGGTCGCGCTGGCTATAGGAGTTGATTAGCGCGCCCATCAGTGCTCCGACCCCAATCCAGCAGGCCAGATAGAAGGGAAGTGCCAGGATCGCAACTACTGCCAAGTTGGCAACACAAACACCGGGCAGCACAATGAGTGTCAAAATGAGGATGCTCAGCGCCTGCAGATACGCCAACGGCAGTGCAGCGAGTGCGAGGCTCAGGAAGTAGCCTGAGGCCGACGAACCCGCCAGACGCGCGAACGCATAGACACCCCATTTTCGATCGTTCGACACATCAGACACCGCCGAGGTTCCCGCGCGAACGCCGAGCAGGGCCACGATGCCGGGGACGACATAGGCGCCGTATGGCAGCGCTACACCCCTATACGTGGTGCTGGCCACGGTGGCATTCAGGCCAACCACCATGAACGCGAGATAGGCCAGCGGCTCGATGAGTCGACCGAGGTACACCGAGCGCCAGTTCCAGAGGGAGCGGAGATGCATTGCCGCCAAGGTGAAGGTTCTCACTTCGTGTCCGCCAGTCCAACGGTCTTGTACGCCGCCCGCAAGGACAACTGCCGGCGCTCCACCGCAAGCGAGCGTTCGTCGACGTTGTCCGGTAGCTCAGCACCTACCAGCCACAGTGATCCGTCGAGGTTCGGCGCACGGCCCACGCTGGCAGCGAGGGTTCTGAGAGCGTCGACAGCGGCCTCGTCGAGTGGCCGTACTTCGAACACTGACATGGACTCGGCGTCCAGTTCGCTGCGGTCAAAGTAGCGGGCCGTACGACCGTTCCGCAGAAACAGGAAGCTGTCGCACTCCCTTTCGAGTGCGTCCAGATCGTGCGATGAGATGAGCCCACCGAGTCCCTGGGTTCGGCGCTGTCGCAGGTGGGTCCACAGCGACTCTTGCCCCTCAACGTCAAGCCCCGTGGTCGGTTCGTCCAGGAGAACAAGATCGGGTGAGATACAGAGAGCTCGCGCTATCTGCACGCGCTGAAGCTGACCACCAGAGAGCGTCTCGGCGGTTGTCTTCGCCGAGGTTCGCAGCCCGAGTAGCTCAAGTGCCTCCTCCGCGGCCGAACGAGCCGCACGGCGGGAGAGGCCGAACAAGCGAGCGGGCATCATCACGTTCTCGATCACGGTCAGCGACCAATCCACCACGGTCTGCTGCGGGCACCAGCCGATGAGTCTCGGTATGCGCTCCACATGGCCATCTGTTGCTTGGAGGAACCCGCCGAGGATGTTCAGAAGGGTCGACTTCCCAGCGCCGTTCGGTCCGATGAGGCCCAGAAACCGGCCTTCCTCGACGCGAAGGCTCACGTCCCTGAGCGCGGCCACATCAGGCACATAGCACTTGGTGAGGTTCTGCGCTAGCAGTAGCGTTCGCACTTCAACTCCCTTCGTAGGCGTTTCATCTTCCCTCGAACTCACGGCGGATCTGTTGCGCATCCAGCACGGGAGCCACCGGACCCGGCAGAAGCCGCAGGATGGCATCGTGTCGGCGCCGAGGAAATACTCGCAAGCACGATCGGACTCCTTTGGCAACGCCACCCTCGCTTGCCAGGTGGACGGCCCCGGACGGTGCCAGCGGACCGGGCCTGCGCCGTACTGGGCGCTGACGACCATTCTGGAGTGGGGGCTGCGGAGGCAGGGAGTGCATTGAGTGCCGTGGAGGACTCGCTGGCAGCTCCAGGTCTCGAGTGGACCATGGAGGCACTGGAAGGGTCCCCGGCCTGGCGAAGAATTCGAGAACTGGCAGCAGGGAGGGCTGGTTGCTCGCGGCAACGACTTCCTCGGACGGCAAGGGCTCGGGGATCCCCATGGCGTTCCGGACGCGGGCTTCGACCGCGAGAACCCGAAGGGCCCGGCGTCCACTCAGCAGCTACGGCCGACGCTCCTGGGTGCAGGCGCTTCGATCTCCGAACGGCTATCCGCCGAGGAACTGGTCGACGGCGAGGTCGGCCGCGCCCTGGATGCCCGCGGCATGGTGGTCGGGAACCGTGTCCACCCGAATCCGCGATGAGATTGCCGGCAAGGTCATCGTGGTGATCACTTCCCGGACGCCAGTGGAGAAGTGGTCGCCGAACTGGGTCATCCGCCCACCAAGGATGATCAACTCAGGGGCAACGGCGGTGATCACGCCCACCAGCGCTTCACCGAGAGCCTGTCCGGCTTCGCGCAGTGCCATCGCTGCGTTGCCGTCACCGCTGAGCACCAGTCGACGTACCTGTTCGAGGTTGTTCACGGGCGCCTCTGGGGTGGACAGGCGCCGCATCAGTGCCTGGGAGTTGGTGACCAGCGAGACGCATCCGCGATTCCCGCAGCCGCATGGCTGGCTGTTGGCGCGCGGGATGGGGATGTGGCCAACCTCGCCCGCCAGGCCGTCCACTCCGCGAAGGATCCGTCCGCCCGCGACGATTCCGGCGCCGATGCCGGTGGCCACCTTAACGAAGATGTAGGAGTCGACGTGGGGATAGGTGCGCCTGAGCCCTAGCGCCATGGCGTTGGCGTCGTTCTCCACCTGGAACGGGATGCCCAGTCGCGCGGGGAGCTCGAGGGCCAACTGGGGAGACTGCGCCCACGCCCCGGTGGTGATCCGGTTGGCGACCGAGCTGGGACCGCCGAGCGCACCGGCGACGATCCTGGATCCGTCGACCAGGGGGTTGGCTGAGAGTCGCTCGAGTTGGGCGAGCAGCACCGGCAGAACGTCTTGCGTCTCATCGAGGTTGACCGGCGACTCGTCCGTCACGAGCGGCGTGCCATCCAGGCGGCACAGCGCCCCGGTCAACTGGTGCCATCCGAAGACGGCCGCGTACACCACGGCCGCCTTGGGGTTCATCTGGTACTGAGCGTACGGTCGTCCCCGTCCGGCGCTGTCGGGTTCACTTTCGCAGACCCACCCTTCGGCCATCAGTTCGTCGAGACGCTTCGCCACGGTGTTTCGTGACCAGCCGGTGGCCGATGCCAGCTCGAGTCTGCTCTTCGGCGCTGAGCGCAAGGCGCGGAACACCTCGATGGCGTTCTTCCCGATCGATTGCGGCATGTCCCAACGGTAGGTCATTCGAACCATTATGTCAATACTGACATAATGATGCTCAGTCTTGACACACTTCTGCATTTCATCGCAATATGTCTCTAGATCGCTTGTCTCTCGGTTGTACCTGGCGTCCACGACGGCCGTCACGCCACCGAGGTGTCCCGAAGGGCAAAGAAGCGACCTCACGCTCATTGAAGGGAGTTGAGTCAGACATGTTCAGCAGGAACACGCACAAGGCGGGGGCCCTGGTGGCCGCGGGAGGCGTCCTCGCCGCGCTGGCGCTCGGGGGCTGCGCAGCCGATACCCCCACTGCGACCGAAAGCGCATCCACGGGATCGGCGACCAACGCAGGCGACGCCAAGGGGGCCGCGGTCGCCGAGGCCAAGAAGCTAGCCGACGGCAAGCAGTTGGAGGCTTCGATCGAGTTCGTCGGCTCCGACAGTGGCGTGGAGGGCGAAACGCTGGAGAAGCTGTATCAGGCGTTCACCGATGGTTCCGGAGTTGAGGTTCGCTACCAGGGGACGAAGGACTCCGATGCGATCATTCAGTCCCGTGTCCAGGCGGGCAACGCGCCCAACGTCGCGGTGATGTCGATCGGCAATGCCTTCTCCTACGCCAAGGACGGCAAGCTGGCCGATCTCGGCGGGGCGTTCGGCGACGAGCTGAAGAGCAACTTCGATCAGGCGCTGCTGGACGACGCCACCTACGACGGCAAGATCATCGGCGTCTACCAGGGCTTCAACAACTTCATGGTCTGGTACAACCCGGAGTCGTACTCCGGACCGGCGTCACCCACTAGCTGGCAGGAGCTGGTCGACTGGACGAAGGCTCAGGCCGACCAGGGGAAGACCGCCTGGTGCGCGGCGCAGAACGCCGGCGCTGCCACCGGATTTCCCGGTCAGCAGATGCTCGAGAACCTCTTCCTGAAGAAATACGGTCCGGAGAAGTATCGCGAGTGGGGCGAGGGCAAGCTGACCTGGACCAGCCCGGAGGTGAAGGACGCCTTCGAGATGTTCGGGGCTGTGTTCGGCAACGACAAGTACGTCGCGGGCGGTGTCTCGGGAATTCTTGCCGATCCGATTGCCACCGGCTACAACGGACTGACCGCCCAGAATCCGACGTGTCAGGCCGCGCTGTGGGCTGCCTGGGTGCCTGGCTTGATCGGCGACACAGCCGTCCCGGGCAAGACCATCGACTTCTACCGGGTGCCCGCATCCGATCCGCAGTTCGATAAGGCTGAGATGTTCCAGGCTGCCGTTGTGGTGGCATTCGCTGACGACCCGACTACGCTGACCTTCCTGGAATGGCTGCAGTCCACGCCCGCGCAGTCTTACCTCGCATCGCTCAACCAGTGGCCCGTCGCCAACAAGAACGTCACTGCCGAGACCTACTCCAGCGCCTCGCTGCAGAAGATCTCCAAGACCTACTTCGGCAACAGCGGCATCGAACTCGCCGTCGGCCCGAACCTTCTGGCCAGCGCCGATACGGCTGCCGCGTTCTACGGCGGTGTGGCGAAATACCTGCAGAATCCCGATCAACTCGACACGATCCTGGCATCCATTCAGGCGACCGTGAAGTGATCCGACCGGTCACCAGCTGAAGGACGGAGTGGACATGGACTTCCTGATGGACAACGCGATCTTGTTGATCATCGTTGGCGCCGTCGGAATCCCCGTGCTCATCTACGCCCTGCTCGGGGTGGGGGAGCGGATCCTCGATCTGCTCCCCCACAAGGCGGGACACCGGTTGCGGCCACTGGTCTGGTTGTTCCTCCCGTTGGCGCTGATCATCCTGATCCTGCTCTACCCGGTCGTATCGACGATCCGCTCATCGTTCATGGACGCCACCGACGCCCATTTCGTCGGATTCGACAACTACGTCTGGGCATTCCAGGGCGACATGCTCGGCGTCATCGGCAACAACATCGTGTGGGTGGTCGTCCTGCCGCTGGCGACTGTGGTGATGGCGCTGATCGCAGCCGTCCTGTTCGATCGGGTGGCGTATGAGCGGGTCGCGATGACCCTGATCCTGCTTCCTACCGCGATCTCGTTCGTCGCCGGGGCCGTGATCTGGACCCAGATGTACGCCTATCAGCCGGCAGGATCGACGCAGCTGGGTACCTTCAATGCCCTTCTCACCGCGTTGGTTCCCGGGTTCAGGCCGATCTCCTGGCTGCAGACCCCGATGGTCAACACGCTGGCCATGATCTTGATCGCGGTGTGGCTGCAGTTGGGAATCGCGGTCTTGATCCTCTCTGCCGCGGTGAAGAACGTGGATCAGGAACTGCTCGAGGCGGCCAGGCTCGACGGCGCCAATGAGCTGCGAGTGTTCTTCTCGATCACGCTGCCCGTGATCACGCCGGCCGTTCTGGTGGTCCTGACCACGGCGATGATGGCGGCACTGAAGATCTTCGACATCGTGTACGTCCTGACCAACGGGCTGTTCGAATCCGACGTCATCGCGAATCGCCTCTACAGCGAGCTGTTCCACGCGCGCGACTACGGTCACGCCAGCGTGATCGCGGTGATCCTGTTGGTCGCGGCGCTCCCCATCGTCTTGCTCAACGTGGCCCAGTTCCGATCGGAGGGCGAGTGATGTCGAGTCGCCAAAACGCCCGCCGCGCGCGCGGATGGTCGTGGCGGTGGTTGGTTCACATCATCACCATCGCGATGAGCATCGCCTGGTTCGTCCCGATCCTGGGGCTGTTCATCTCCTCGGTGAGGACTCAAGCCGACACCGCGGACTCCGGCTGGTGGACGGCGATCCTGTCCCCGTACTTCACCTCCAAGAACTATCGAATGGCCTTCGACCAGATCGGTGTGTTCGACAGCCTGGCCACCTCCCTGGCGATCGCCATCCCGACCACCATCCTGACCACCACCATCTCGGTGATCGGCGCGTTCGCGCTGACCAGAATGCGGTTCGTGGGCCGTGCCGCGCTTTCGCTCCTGCTGGTGGCCCTGCTGGTGACTCCGCCGCAGATCACCTTGGTGCCGCTGCTGCGTCTGTACGCTGCGGTGGGCCTCTCCGGGACGATCCCAGGCATCTGGCTCTATCAGGTAGGGTTCACCGTCCCGTACGGGATCTTCTTGATCCGGGGCTTCATCGGCGGCATTCCGCGCGAGCTCTTCGAATCCGCGGCAGTTGACGGCGCCGGAACACTGCGTGTCTTCAGCTCCATCGTGATCCCGCTTTCGCTGCCGATCATGATGTCGCTGGCGATCATGCAGTTCCTCTGGTCCTGGAACGACCTGTTGATCCCGCTGCTGTTCCTGGGTGGCTCTCCGATGGCCGCGCCGATCACGGTGGAACTGGCCAGCGTGGCTGCGTCCACATCCCAGGGGCAGGGCCCGCTGATGGCCGCAACGTTCGTGTCGGCACTCATTCCGCTGTTGATCGTGATCAGCCTGCAGCGCTACTTCGTCCGCGGTGTTCTCGGCGGCGCCGTCAAAGGATAGGAAAGGACTCCAGTAATGACCCTCACGCGATCCCAGGTCGCCCTGAACGCGATTCAGTGGATCAACTTGAAGCAGCCCGAGGACGGCCCGAAGGACGAGCCGATCTGGCTCTACAACGATCCAGCCTGGCGATCCGAGCAGCCCAAGGTGCACCAGCAGATCCGGACGGCCGGCTTCGAGAACGTCATGATCGAAGTTCTCGCCACCCAGACGGTGCAGAGCTACAAGCGGATGCTCGACAGCGTGGGTCTGAACCCTGCTCCGGGGTTCGTCGACATCGGATTGCCCGAGGACTTCGGCCAGCGGATCAAGAGGGGGTCCGCGGACTGGGTGCACTGGTTCGACAAGGTGCGGCGTCGCGCTGAGGAGACCAACTTCCTTGGCCTGGACACGGTGTTCGTCTCCCCGGCGATGATCTATCCGGGTAATCGCCGGCTCACCGAGCAGACCGCGGTGGGCGCGCATTTCGATCAGAACCGGCTCGATCAGCAGGTCGAGGTGATCACTGAGGCCGCGCAGGTGCTGCACGCCGAAGGCGTGAAGGCCGGGCTCCACAACCACGTCGGCTCGCTCGTCGAGACCGAGCACGAGATCGACTATGTGCTCGCGAATGTCGACTCTTCGCTGCTGGGGGCATCGCTCGACATCGGTCACCTCGCGTGGACCGGCGCCGACTTCAGGGCCGTCCTCCGCAGGCACAAGGACCGCCTCTTGGACCTGCACGTCAAGGACATCGACCAGACCATCGCGGACGCGTCCCGCGCCAAACCGACCTCGTACTACGAGGTGGCCGACCAGCGATTCTTCCTGGAGCCGGGTCTTGGCGACATCGACTTCGACGGTCTCATCGACGACCTGAACGAGTACGGCTTCACCGGCTGGATCATCATCGAAGTCGACCGAGCGAGCATGGAGCCGTTCGAGAGCGCCGCTTTCAGTTGGCGTTGGGTGCAAGCGCACTTCCCCGCCTGAGGTCCGGAAACGAGAGAAGAGATTGTGATGAATAGGTTCAGGGTCGGCATCATCGGCACCGGCTTCATCGGCATGGGCAAGCATCTCGAAGGGCTGGCGCGCAATCGCGACTTGGCCGAAGTGATCGCCTTCTGTGATGTGGTTCCGGAACGCGCCGAAGCGGCTCGGGCGCGGTTCGGCGACGAAGGCTCCTACGTCACGACGGACTGGAAGCAGCTGGTTGCCGATGATCGCCTGGACGTCGTGTACGTCTGCACGCCCAACGTCAACCACGCGGAGATGACCTGCGCGGCTTTGGAGGCAGGCAAGCACGTCATGTGCGAGAAGCCGATGGCAATCACCGGAGCCGAGGCGCGACGGATGGTGGAGACCGCGAAGCGCGCCGGCAAGAAGCTCACCGTCGGCTACCAGTACCGGCTGCGCGACGACGCGCAGTTCCTGCGTCAGCTGGTCGACGACGGCAGACTCGGCGACATCTACATGACCAAGGCCCACGCCGTTCGTCGCCGCGGCGTGCCGACGTGGGGAGTCTTCACCGACAAGGCCAAGCAGGGTGGCGGTCCGCTGATCGACATCGGCACGCACGCGCTCGACCTCGCCTTGTGGTACATGGGCAACTATGACGTCGACTCGGTCACCGGATCGGTGTTCCACAAGCTCGGCGACAAGCCCGAGGGGAACATCGGGGGTCCCTGGGACCCAGCCACGTTCGATGTGGAAGATTCCGCGTTCGGCTACATCACCCTCAAGAACGGGGCGGCCATCTTCCTCGAATCGGCGTGGGCGCTAAACGTGCGCGAACCCAAGGAGGCCTGCGTCACCTTGATGGGCACCGAGGGCGGCGCCGACATCGAGCAGCGCGGCCTGGAGTTCGAGGTCACCCTCAACCACATCCTGGCCGGGAGAATGGCGCTGACCAGCCAGACCTCGAGCCGCTACTTCGGCGGTGACGCCGCAGCCGAAGGGGGCTTCGTCGGGATGGGCACCCTGGAGACCCGGCAATGGCTCGAGGCCATCCGCGACGACTCCAACCCCTTGGTCCTTCCCGAGCAGGCCTGCCGGGTCACCGAGATCCTGGAGGCCGTCTACAACTCGGCGGCGTCCGGCCAGACGATCCGGTTCTGAGCGGAGGCAGCCATGACCGAGCCGTTCGACGTGGTCAGCGTCATCATCGCCAAGCGCGACGGCGGGGTGCTCCCCGACCCTGTGATCGACTGGGTACTGGACGCCTACACCCGAGGCGTGGTCGCTGACGAACAGATGGCGGCCCTGGCGATGGCTGTCTTCCTGCGCGGCATGAGTCCCGGAGAGCTTGCCCGCTGGACCGCAGCGATGATCGCCTCGGGCGAGCGGCTCGATTTCTCCGGACTCGGCCGGCCCACCGTCGACAAGCACTCGACCGGGGGAGTGGGGGACAAGATCACCCTGCCGCTGTGCCCTCTGCTGGCTTCCTGTGGGGTCGCTGTGCCGCAGTTGTCGGGGCGGGGTCTGGGACACACTGGAGGCACGCTCGACAAGCTCGAGTCCATACCCGGCTGGCGCGGCGAACTGTGCAACGAGGACCTGACCAGGCAACTGCTCGACGTGGGAGCGGTGATCGCGCAGGCAGGAGCCGGCCTGGCTCCCGCCGATCGGAAGCTGTACTCCCTTCGCGACGTGACCGGGACGGTCGACTCCATCCCGCTGATCGCAGCGTCCATCATGAGCAAGAAGATCGCCGAGGGCACCTCAGCTCTGGTGCTGGACGTGAAGTGCGGTACGGGCGCGTTCATGAAGAACATCGCCCAGGCTCGCGAACTGGCCGAGACCATGGTGAATCTCGGCAGTGCGCACGGAGTGAAGACGACGGCGCTGATCACCGACATGTCGACTCCGCTGGGGCGCACCGTCGGCAACGCCCTTGAGGTGCGCGAGTCCGTCGACGTGCTCGCCGGCGGCGGCCCGGAAGATGTCGTCGAGCTGACCCTGGCGCTGGCCCGGGAGATGCTCGCCGCCGCCGGGGTGGATGCCGATCCGGCCGAGAACCTCCGCAACGGAAAGGCGATGGATTCGTGGCGACGGATGATCGCCGCTCAAGACGGAGATCCCGACGCCGACCTGGGGTGGGCCAACCACACCGAGGTCATCGCCGCGGCGTCCGATGGCGTGCTGACCAGGCTCGACGCCCTCGGTGTCGGCACGGCCGCCTGGCGACTGGGCGCGGGCCGCGCGCGGAAGGAGGATCCGGTGCAGGCACGTGCAGGCATCGTGCTGCACGCGAAGCCGGGCGATCGGGTGCGCGCCGGTGACCCGTTGATGACCCTGCACACCGACACTCCCGAGCGCTTCGGACGGGCTCTCGAGGCCGTCGCCGGGAGCTGGACCATCTCCGACACAGCGCCGCCGGACCGCCCGGTCGTTCTGGAGGCAGTGGCCTAGGGCGGTGCAATACGAGAAACGACGAAGCGAGGGGAGAGCAACAGGTGTCAAGGCCAATCACCCTGTTCACGGGTCAGTGGGCGGATCTGCCGTTCGAGCAGGTCTGCGAGTACGCGTCGAAGTGGGGCTACGACGGGCTGGAGATCGCCTGCTGGGGCGACCATCTGGACGTGTATCGCGCCGCGGAGGACGACGCCTACGTCGCGGAAAGAAGGGCGATCCTGGAGAAATACGGACTCGGCGTGTGGGCCATCTCCAACCATCTGAAGGGTCAGGCCGTCTGCGACGACCCGATCGACTTCCGTCACCGCGACATGGTCTCGGACCGGGTCTGGGGCGATGGCGACGCGGAGGGCGTGCGGCGGCGCGCAGCCGAGGAACTGAAGCTCACTGCGATCGCCGCGCGCAGGCTCGGTGTGGACACCGTGGTTGGGTTCACCGGCTCGAAGATCTGGCCCTACGTCGCGATGTTCCCGCCCGTCCCGGACAGTGTGATAGAAGCCGGCTACGCCGATTTCGCCGACCGGTGGAACCCGATCCTGGACGTGTTCGACTCCGAGGGGGTCCGGTTCGCGCATGAGGTGCACCCCTCCGAGATCGCCTACGACTACTGGTCGACCGTCCGCACCCTGGACGCGATCGACCATCGGGAGGCGTTCGGCCTGAACTGGGATCCCTCACACATGATGTGGCAGGAGATCGATCCGGTCGGCTTCCTGGTCGACTTCGCCGATCGCATCCTCCACGTCGACTGCAAGGACACCAAGCTGGCCGCCGGCAATGGTCGCAATGGCCGGCTGTCATCCCACTTGCCCTGGGCCGATCCGCGTCGCGGTTGGACGTTCGTCTCGACCGGCACTGGCGACGTCCCCTGGCAACGCTGCTTCCGTACGCTCAACGCGATCGGGTACACCGGCCCCATATCGATCGAGTGGGAAGACGCGGGCATGGACCGTCTCCGCGGTGCCAAGCAGGCCCTCGACTACGTGCGGGCCAATCTCTTCGACCCGCCAGCCAGCAGTTTCGACGCCGCGTTCAGCCAAGCGGCGCAGCCGTCGGCGTGAGGTTGGACGGCGAGCGTTGGTGAGCGAACGGGGCGGCAGGGCCGCGGAGCATGGTGGGGCGAGCAGCGTGTCCGAGACGCTGGTGCTTCCGAATGCCCCGACGGATCGCGCCGAGCACCTGCAGACCCTCGCCCAGCTGCTGGGGTTCCTCCGCCGCGATCAGGAGCTCACCCGTGCGGATCTGATGCGCCTGTCAGGGCTCAGCCGTGGTGTCGTCTCCCAGCGGGTGGGGCAGCTCGTCGAACTCGGCCTGGTCGAGGAAGTCGGCCTGGCCGCCTCCACCGGCGGCAGGGCGCCGCAGCTGTTCCGCTTCCGTGGGACCGTGGGCCGGCTGCTCGCCGTGTCGGCCGGCGCAACCAGCGTCCTGGTTGCGATCACCGATCTGAACGGACGGATCCTGCGCGAGGACCGTGCGGATCTCGACATCAGCGACGGCCCCGAGCGCTACCTCGGTGATGTCGAGCAGATGGCGGAGGCGCTGCTCGACGATCCCGGCCTGGACCCGGTCTGGGGGATCGGGATCGGCCTGCCCGGACCGATCGAGTTCACCTCCGGCCGGCCCACGTCACCGCCGATCATGCCCGGTTGGGACGGCTACGACGTCCGCCACCGGTTCACCGCACGGTTCGGTGCTCCCACCTGGGTCGACAACGACGTGAATGTGATGGCGTTGGGTGAACTCCGCGCCGGTCTGGGCCGCGGCGTGGACGACATGGTGTACGTGAAGATCGGGACGGGGATCGGCGCCGGCCTGGCCTCGCGTGGGGCCATCCATCGAGGAGCCCAGGGTGCGGCCGGCGACGTCGGCCATGTCGCCGTCGTGGACTCCAGCCCCGTGACCTGCCGCTGTGGCAACAAGGGGTGCCTGGAGACGCTCGCCGGTGGTGCCGCGATCATCCGCGACGCCTACGCCGCAGTGAACGCGGGCGCCGAGGGAACGCTCGCCGATCTGGTCAGGATGCGGGACCGGCTCACCGTCGCCGGCGTCGGGCGGGCTGCGCAGCAGGGCGATCCGGTGGCGCTGCGGCTGCTGGCGGGCAGCGGCACCCTCGTGGGCGAGATGCTTGCCACGCTGGTGAGCTTCTACAACCCGGCTCTCGTCGTCCTGGGCGGGTCTGTCGCGGAAGCCCGCGGCGCGTTCCTCGCCGGCGTCCGCGAAGAGGTGTATCGCCGGTCGCTGCGCCTGGCCACCCGGGACTTGCGAATCGAGGTCAGCACGCTTGGCGCCTCCGCCGGGCTGATCGGGGCGGCCGCGCTCGCGCTGAACGAGCTCTTCGTCCCTACCCGACTCGAGGAGTGGATCGCCCAGGGGCTGCCCGAGCGATCCCCCGCCTCCGTCTCCCGTCACGTCCAAGGAGTTGTGTCATGAGCATCACAAGCCACCGGCGGAACACTGCTGTTCGTTCCTCCGCGGCAGCCGTCAACACCGACAAGCGGTTCGACGTCATCGTCATCGGGTCGGGGCCGTCGGGAAGCATGGCGGTCAAGGAACTGACCGAGCGTGGCCTCGACGTGCTGTTGCTCGAGGCGGGCAGGGAGCTCAGGGAGGAGGACTTCCGTCCGCCCAAGCCCAAGAAGCCGGCCCCGATGGGAATGGATCTGGTGGCGAGGGCGGCAGCGATGGCCACCGGTCAGCCGTACCAGGCCCGCCGTCCGTTCTTCAGCGACTACACCAGCCGATTCCTGGTCAACGACCTGGACGACCCGTACTCCCATCCGCTGGGGCAGCCCTATCTGTGGATTCGCGGCAAGGTGCTCGGCGGACGGATGCACAGCTACGGGCGAGTGCTTCAGCGGATGTCCGATATCGACTTCACGGCAGCGAGTCGGGACGGACACGGGGCCGACTGGCCGATCGAGTACGCCGACCTCGAGCCGTGGTACCGGCGGGTGGAGGAGACGGTGGGCGTCTACGGCGACGTCGATGGGTTGACGCACCCCCCCGACGGCGTCTACCGCGGCCCGGGATCCCTGACCTCGGTGGAAAGGGACTTCAAGGAGCGGATCGAGGTCCGCTGGCCGGAGCGCCGGGTGATCTCGTGGCGGGTTCAGGCTCCCTTCCCCGACCGGCTGCCGCCCGGTATCGCCGCGGCGAAGAAGACCGGCAGGCTCACGATCCGGGCCGATGCCGTGGTCAACCACATCCTCACCGACCCCAGGACGGGCTTGGCGACCGGGGTGACCTTCCTCGACCGCAACCAACGACGCGAACACCGGGCCCACGCCGACGTGGTCGTGCTGTGTGCGTCGCCGATCGAGTCCATCCGGCTGCTGCTCAACTCGGGGTCCACTCGGCACCCCGACGGCCTGGGCAACTCCTCCGGGCTGCTCGGACGCTACTTCATGGATCAGACGATCAGCGTGGGCTTCTTCGACTGCCCTCGCTATCGCGGCGTCTGGGAGACACCGGACAACATTCCAGCCGACCCCCTCTACGGGGCGCCCGGAGGCTTTCTCATTCCGAGGTACGACAATATTGGCCCGCGGGTCGAGCCGGGCTTCCTCCGAGGCATCTCATATCAGGGCCTCGGCGGACGGATCCCCGTGCCCGAAGGCCATCCCGCGGCATTCGGGGTGGGTGGATTCGGCGAGATGCTGGCCCGCTACGACAACTCGGTCACCCTGAACCGGAGACGCCGGGACAAGTGGGGGATCCCGATCCCCCACATCGACCTCAGCACAGGAGACAACGACCGGATCCTGCTGCGCCGCATGATGGGCGACCTTCGGGACATGGCGGACGAGGCCGGTCTGCGTACGAACTTCATCGGCTCGGCGGCCGGCCTGGATTCGGCGAAGGTGTGGCCGGACTTCACCCCGCTGCAACGCCTGGTCTTCAAACGCGGAATGCGGATGTCGATCGTGCTCGGCGCCGCGATCCACGAGTGCGGCGGTGCCCGGATGGGCAACGACCCGAAGCTGGCGGTCGTCAACGGCGTCAATCAACTCTGGGATGCGCCGAACGTCTTCGTGCCTGACGCAGCGTCCTTCGTGAGCAGCAGCACGGTTGGACCGGTGCTGACGATCATGGCCCTCGCAACCCGTGCCGCCGCCTTCATCGCCGACCAGCACGGCCATGGCGTTCTGCAGCGTCCCACCGACGCGGCGACGCTATGACGATCGCGCGTGCGGACGAGCCATGGACCTGCCGATGATCCGGGACAGCGTCCCGCAGTTCACGTCGGTCGAGTTCAGTGAGCGGACGGCGGGGCCCCGCCGGCGTCGCGGCCGACCTCGTCGGCGATGATCGCCAGGGCGGTGCGAAGATCGGGCTCGCTCACCGCTGCGAAGCCGAAGACGATGCCTTGCCTCGTCCCGGTGCCGGACCAGTAGGCCGACAGCGGGCTCACCCGGACGCCGCGGGCGGCCAGCGCGTTCACCAGTTCCTCCTCCGGGCGTCGGGTCTGCACCACGGCGTGCAGGCCGCCGTCCATCGGGTACACCCGCGCTCCGTGCGCCGAGGACAAGGCGGCGACGACCTGTGTTCGGCGGCGCCGGTAGCGGTTGCGCATCCGCTGGGTGTGCAACCGCAGCGCGCCCGCTTCGAGATAGGCGGCGATCGCCTGTTGAGCGACCGCGCCCACCGGCTGGCCCAGGTCGCGGCGGGCTGCGGCCACCGCAGGTACCAGCGACGCCGGTAGGGCGAGAAAGCCCATGCCCAGCGCGGGCGTCAGCGTCTTCGACAGCGTCCCGAGCAGGACCACGGTGCCGTCGTCGGGATCGTCGAGGGCGGCCAGCGCGGGCAGCGGCTGGGAGGTGTAGCGCAGCTCGGAGTCGTAGTCGTCCTCGACGATCAGCACCTGGTTCTTCCGCGACCACTCCAGCAGGGCCTGGCGTCGGTCGATGGGGAGCGAGCCGCCCAGCGGGTACTGGTGGCTGGGCGTGACCAGGAGCAGGTCGGGCGCGGCCCGGCCGGCGGGCAGGTCGGCCACGCGCAGGCCGTGCTCGTCCACCGGCAGCGGAAGCACGCTCGCCCCGAACCGGGCCGGGACCCGGCGCAGGGACGGGTAGCCGGGTTCCTCCACCGCGACGCGCAGCGGCCGGCCGGCGGAGCGGGCCAGCAGGACCAGGGCGAAACCCTCGCGTCCACCGCCGGTCACCGCGATCTGGGCGGGGTCGCGCGCCACGGCGCGCATCCGGCGAAGGTGGTCCGACCAGGCCGAGCGGAGCGCAGGCAGGCCGAGCACCGGCATCGGGGCGTCCAACGGGGCGGACGAGGCTCGTCGCCACGCCGCGCGCCACGCCGACCCGGCCACCTCGTCGGCCGACGGGCGGCCCGGGCGCAGGTCGTAGGCCGGCGCGGGTTCGGGTGCCGGCGGACGCCGGGGGTGCGGCCGCCGGGGGTGAACCCGGCGCAGCTGCGGATTGACCACGGTCGAGCGTCCGGTGGATGCGCTCAGGTAGCCCTCGGCCAGCAACTGGTCGTACGCGGCGACCACCGTGCCGCGCGACACCGCCAGATGTGCGGCGAGGGAGCGGGTGGAGGGAAGTGTGTCCCCCGGAGCGAGCAGGTCGCCGGCCATGAGCTCGCGCAACCGATCGGCGAGCTGCACGGGCAGCGGGACGGCGCCGGTGCGATCGAGCCGTATCGGCAGGGTGATCTCCGGGCTGGTGCGCACCCGTTCAGCTTACTGGTCTATCAACTGATCACTAGTTCTGGATCTGGTGATGTACCAGTAATCACACAACGATGGGCGCCATGACGACGACTCTCGGTTCCCCACTGGTCAAGCGCGGTCTCGCGGACATGCTCAAGGGCGGTGTGATCATGGACGTGGTCACCCCCGAACAGGCCCGGATCGCCGAGGACGCTGGCGCGGTCGCCGTGATGGCGCTCGAGCGCGTCCCTGCCGACATCCGCGCCCAGGGAGGCGTGGCCCGGATGAGCGACCCCGACCTGATCAGCGCGATCATCGAGGCGGTCTCGATCCCCGTGATGGCCAAGGCCCGGATCGGCCACTTCGTCGAAGCCCAGGTGCTGGAGTACCTCAAGGTCGACTACATCGACGAGTCCGAGGTGCTCTCCCCGGCCGACTACGCCAATCACATCGACAAGCAGGCCTTCACCGTCCCGTTCGTCTGCGGGGCGACCAACCTGGGTGAGGCGCTGCGCCGGATCGCGGAGGGTGCGGCGATGATCCGCTCCAAGGGCGAGGCGGGTACCGGCGACGTGTCCGAGGCCACCAAGCACATCCGGACGATCCGGCACGAGATCGCCGTGCTGAAGGCCACCTACGAGGCCAACCCCGACGAGCTGTACGTCGCGGCCAAGGAGCTCCAGGCCCCCTACGAGATCGTCCGCGAGGTCGCCGAGACCGGGACGCTGCCGGTGGTGCTGTTCACCGCGGGCGGGGTCGCCACACCGGCGGACGCCGCACTGATGATGCAGTTGGGCGCGGACGGGGTGTTCGTCGGCTCGGGCATCTTCAAGTCCGGGAACCCGGCGGCCCGCGCGGCCGCGATCGTGAAGGCGACCGCCCGCTTCGACGACCCGGCGGTCGTCGCCGAGGCCTCCCGCGGCCTGGGTGAGGCGATGGTCGGCATCAACGTCGCCGACCTGCCGGCCCCGCACCGGCTGGCCGAACGGGGCTGGTGATGCCCGTCACCGTCGGCGTGCTCGGCCTGCAGGGCGGGGTGCGCGAGCATCGTGAGCTGCTCGAACACCTCGGGGCCCGGGCGAGCCTGGTGCGCGCGCCGTCCGATCTGGTCGGGCCCGACGGGCTCCGGGTGGACGCGCTGGTGCTGCCCGGAGGGGAGTCGTCCACCATCGACAAGCTGATCCGCCTGTTCGACCTGTTCGAGCCGATGCGGACGGCGATCGCCGACGGGCTGCCCACGCTGGGCACCTGCGCCGGACTGGTGCTACTGGCTCGCGAGGTGGTCGATCCGGCACCGGGCCAGCGCTCGCTGGGCGTCCTCGACGTGACCGTCCGGAGGAATGCGCTGGGATCCCAGGTGGCTTCGAGCGAGACCACCGTGTCCACGCCGCTGGGGCCGGTCCAGGTGGCCTTCATCCGCGCCCCGGTGATCACCCGGGTCGGCGCCGGAGTCGAGTCGCTGGGCACACACGCGGGCGAGATCGTCGGCGCCCGTGCCGGTGCGGTCACCGGCATCTCGTTCCACCCCGAACTGACCGGTGACGTCGCCTTCCACCGGGAGCTGCTCGCGCACGCGACCCGGTCCTCCCGCGCCGCCTGAGCCGGCCGCGTCCGGGTGGGGACGCCGTGGATCGGCCGTCGAGTATCGCGCTTCGGGCCTGGTGGGACGGCTCGCACGCGCTGATACGCTCTGCGGCATGCCCGGAACTCGCATGACGATGGTGGTTCCCGCCATGCCCGGGCGAATGCGGCGCCGCTGAGCGGACTCCGCAGCAGTTCCAGCTCCGCCGTGCGCCGCCAGCGGAAAACCAGGCCCCACGCACTCCGACCGAGGACCACCGATGACCACGTCAGAACCACCCACCGCCGGTAGGCACCCGCGCACCCGCGCCGTCCGTGCCGGAATCGGCACCGACGCCGCTCACGGCGCGGTCACCCCGCCGATCTACCTCTCGACCTCCTACACCTTCGACTCCCTCGATCGCCGCGGCCCCTACGACTACAGCCGCTCGGGAAATCCCACCCGTGACATCTTCGGCCAGGCCGTGGCCGAGCTCGAGGGAGGACCGGTCGGCTGCGTGACCTCGTCGGGGATGAGCGCGATCACCACCACGGTGCTGGCCCTGCTCCCCGACGGCGGGACGCTGCTCGCCCCCATCGACTGCTACGGGGGCTCGTGGCGACTGTTCGACGCCTTGGAGCGCGCCGGACGGCTGACCCTGCGGTTGGTGGACTTCTCCGCTCCCGAAGTGGCGGACGCCGCGCTCGACCAGGGCGCCGACCTGGTCTGGCTGGAGACGCCGTCCAACCCGCTGCTGCGGATCGCCGACCTGGCCGCGGTGACGGCCGCGGCCCATCGCCGGGGCGCTGTCGTCGTCGCGGACAACACCTTCGCCAGCCCGGTGGTCCAGCGACCGATCGAGCACGGCGTGGATGTCGTGGTGCACTCCGCGACCAAGTACCTCTCGGGCCACTCCGACGTGGTTGCCGGGGTGGTCGTCGCGGCGGACGCCGAGCGCGGCGAGCGGTTGTGCTGGTGGGCCAACGCTCTCGGGGTCACCGCGGGGGCGTTCGACTCCTATCTGGCCTTGCGGGGGCTGCGGACGCTGCACCTGCGGATGGCGGCGGCGCAGGCAGGGGCGGCCGCGGTCGTCGAGCTGCTCACCGCCCACCCTGCGGTGCGGGCCGTCCACTACCCAGGGCTGGAGCGCCATCCGCAACACGACCTGGCCGTGCGGCAGCAGGACGGGTTCGGCGCGATCGTCACCTTCGAGCTCGACGGGCGGCGCGCGGCGGAGGCGCTACTGGACGGGTTGAGCGACTTCTGCCTGGCCGAGAGCCTGGGCGGGGTGGAGTCGCTGATCTCGCACCCGGCGACGATGACGCACGCCGCGATGCCGGCCCAGGCGCAGGCCGCGGCCGGGATCACCGCGGGCATGCTGCGGCTGAGCATCGGGATCGAGGATCCGGCGGACCTGGTCGCCGACCTGCGCGCCGGGCTGGACCGGGCTGCACGGGTGTGAGGCCGGGGCAGGAATGACCATGGCACGCGGACTGGGCAATCGCGGGGTGCAGGCCGCACTGGCCTCCGCCGTCCTCTTCGGCGCGGGCACGCCGCTGGCGAAGCTGCTGCTCGGGACGGTCGATCCGTGGCTGATGGCGGGCTTGCTCTACTGCGGCTCCGGGGTCGGGCTCGCGGTCTACCGTCTGGTCCGCCGGGCCCCGCGCGTCCGGATCGCCCGCGGGGAGCTGCTCCCGCTCGCCGGGGCCGTCCTCTCCGGAGGCGTGGTGGGTCCGCTGTTGCTGATGTCGGGGCTCGCGGCGATGCCGGCGACCGGTGCGTCGCTGCTGCTCAACGCCGAGGCCGTGTTCACCGCGGTCCTGGCCTGGCTGGTGTTCGGCGAGCACGCCGGTCCGCGGTTGGTGCTGGGCATGTTCGCGATCGTCGCTGGCGCCGTCCTGCTCACCGTCCCGACCCTCGCGCAGCTGGGCAGCTTCTGGCCGGCCGTCGCGGTTCTCGGCGCATGCCTGGCCTGGGGCCTGGACAACAACCTCACCCGGAAGGTGGCGCTCAACGACGCCAGCTGGCTGGCTGCGGTGAAGGGCTGGGTCGCCGGCCCGGTCAATCTCGCCCTCGGTCTCGCCGCTGGTGCCACGCTCCCCTCCGTCGGTGCGATCGCCGGGTCCATGCTGATCGGGCTGTTCGCCTACGGCGTCAGTCTCGCGTTGTTCATCGTCGGCATGCGCCAGGTCGGCACCGCGCGAGCGGGTGCCTACTTCTCGGTCGCGCCGTTCTTCGGGGCGCTGCTCGCGCTGGCGCTCGGCGAGCCGCTGACCTGGACGGTCGTGGTCGCCGCGGGCCTGATGGGCGTCGGGCTGTGGCTGCATCTCAGCGAACGCCACGCCCACCTGCATCGGCACGAGGCGATCACCCACACCCATTGGCACGTTCACGACCAGCACCACCAGCACGTGCACCCCGACGGGGAGGTTCCGCCGGGTACGCGACATCGCCACGAGCACACCCACGAAGAGCTCGTGCACTCCCACGAGCACTTTCCGGATCCGCATCACCGGCACCGCCACTGACCCCCGTCCGCGACGCCGCCGTCCGCGGTGAGCACGAGCCGTAGCCCACAAAAAGTTCAGGTAGATTAACTTTTGTGAAGGATGGCGTCCTCGAGACTCCGACCACCCGCGTCGAGCCGACTCAGGCACGTCGACGCGGGTGGTCGTGGCTGTGGGGGCCGGCCTTCGTCGCCGCGATCGCCTACGTCGACCCGGGCAACGTCGCGGCGAACCTGACCGCGGGGTCCCGGTACGGCTACCTGCTGGTGTGGGTGCTGGTGCTGGCCAACGGCATGGCCGTCCTCGTGCAGTACCTCTCGGCCAAGACCGGCCTGGTCACCGGGGCCAGCCTCCCCGAACTCCTCGGCTCCCGGCTGCGCCGGGGGCCACGGATTCTCTACTGGCTCCAGGCGGAGCTGGTCGCCGCGGCCACCGACCTGGCCGAGGTGCTGGGCGGTGCCATCGCCTTGGAGATCCTGTTCGGCGTGCCGCTGGTTCTGGGCGGGGTGATCGTGGGCGCGGTCTCGATGCTGGTGCTGGCGATCCAGACCCGGCGCGGGCAGCGTCCCTTCGAATACGTGGTGATGGGCCTGCTGCTGGTGATCACGATCGGCTTCATGGCCGGTCTGTTCGTCTCGGGAGTCTCCTGGCCCGCCGCGGCCGCGGGCCTCGTCCCCCGCTTCGACGGCAGCGAGTCGGTCCTGCTGGCCGCGAGCATGCTGGGCGCGACCGTGATGCCGCACGCCATCTACGTGCACTCCGCCTTGGCCCGGGACCGGCACGGGCACCAGCGCGGCGACCTGCCCCGGCTGCTGCGAGCGACCCGCTGGGACGTCGTCGCATCGATGGTGGTGGCGGGCGCGGTGAACGTCGCCATGCTGCTGCTGGCCGCCGGAAACCTGCGCGGCGTCGGTGGGACGGACTCGATCCAGGGCGCTCATGCCGCAATCAGCGCCGCGCTCGGTCCGGCGGTCGGCGTGCTGTTCGGGATCGGGTTGCTGGCCTCGGGACTGGCGTCCACGTCGGTGGGGTGCTACGCCGGCGCGACGATCATGTCGGGGCTGCTGCGGGTCCGGGTGTCGATGCTGGTCCGCCGCGCGGTCACCCTCGTCCCCGCGCTGGTCATCCTCGCCATCGGCGTGAACCCGACCTGGGCGCTCGTGCTCAGCCAGGTGCTGCTCAGTCTCGGCATCCCGTTCGCGCTGATTCCTCTGGTCCGGCTCAGCGGCAATCACGAGCTGATGGGACGCTACGCGAACTCCGGCCCTTTGCGCGTCCTGGCCTGGGTCGTGGTGGGCCTGATCGGCCTGCTCAACCTGGTCCTGATCGTGCTCACCGTCCTCGGCTGGTTCTGATGGAAGCCGACGACCTGACCCCGATCGCCCAGGACTACCTGAAGGTGATCTGGTCCGCGGTCGAATGGGGCGAGCCGCCGATCACGACGAAGGCCCTCGCGGAGCGCTTCGCGACCAGCCAGGCCAACGTGTCCGGGACGATGCGCCGCCTGCAGGCCCGAGGCCTGGTCGACTACGAGCCCTACAAGCCGGTCCGGCTCACCGAACTGGGCCTGCGGCTCGCGATCGCCATGGTGCGTCGACACCGCTTGATCGAGACCTTCCTGGCCGAGACGCTCGGCTACGGCTGGGAGGAGGTGCACGACGACGCCGAGCGGCTGGAGCACGCCGCGTCCGATCGTTTCCTCACCCGCATCGACGAGCTGCTCGGCCACCCCGCCACCGACCCGCACGGGGACCCCATCCCGACCGCGGACGGTCGCTGGGTGCCTCAGCCCGGAGCGATTCGGCTCGCGCGGGCCGCGCCGGGACGGTATCGGGTGGCTCGGGTCCAGGACAGCGACCCGGAGCGGCTCGCCCGGCTCCGTCGGCTGCGGGTCCTGCCCGGGGCGGCACTATGGGTGGAGGACGAGCCGCGTCGGTACCGGCGCGACAGCGGGGAGCCGATCGACCTCACTCCCGACGACCTGGACGGCGTCCAGGTACGGCCGGAGGAGAGCGGTCGGCACCGTTGAGGAGCGCGTGTCAGACTGAGCCATGCGCTCGCGTCCGTGGTTGAACCGGCTGCTCATGCCGGTGGCAGTGCTCCTGTTCTACTTCCTGGTTCCGGTGGGCCGCGGCGGCGCCCCGGTCGGGGACGTCGTCGGCCTCCTGATCGCGGTCCTGTGCGTGGGCGCGGTGGGTTTCGTGGTGGCCTCGGAGGTGCGCCGGGCCGAGCGTCGCCTGCGGCCCATCCACCTGCTGCTCGGGCTCGAGCTGGTTCTGACCGGTTTCGCTCTGGGCTACTACGTGCTCGCCGTCGCTCGTCCCGGGGAGTTCGTCGGCTTGTCCACGCGGCTCGACGCGCTCTACTTCTCCCTGACCACGATGTCGACGGTCGGGTACGGCGACATCAGCGCGAGCGGCCAGATCGGACGCCTCGTGGTGGCGATCCAGCTGGCGTTCAACCTGGTCTTCGTCGCTGCCGTGGTCGGGTTGTTCCAGGACGGGCTGCGGGCGCGCAGCCACCCGAAGCCGTCCTCGGATTCGGACGTCCAGGGCTGACCTCAGCGGGCCGGGAGGTTCTTGCTGCCGCCGAGCACCAGGGTGACCCGCGCGTCCACGCCGGCCAGCCCCGCCTCGTCCAGCCGGTCGCGCAGGCCGAACTCCGGGATCGTCGGCGGGGGACCGAGCGCGACGATCCGCAGGGTGCCTTCCCGGAAGGAGAGGTCGCTGATCTGCCACCCCTGGCTCTGCGCCCACTCGTTGGCTGCGGGCGCCGCCCGGGACAAGATCACCTCCTGCTGCGCGACCACGGTGCTGCCGATGCCGAGCGGTACGGCGAGCACGGCCACCGATCCCACCGCGGTGACGAGCGCGCCGCGATGTAGCCGGCCCACCCGGACGTGCAGCGCGATCGCCGCCGGACGCACGCGGTAGGCCAGGAAGATGATCGTCCCGGTGGCGATGATCGCGGTGACGTTGGTGCCGAACAGCAGCAGCGCGCCGAGAGCCTGACTGGTCGCTCCCGACTCGAGGGTCAGGCCCACCACCGCCAGCGGCGGCACCAACGAGATGGCGATCGCGACGCCTGGCAGTGTGTCCGACACGTCCGAGCGGACCATCGCGAATGCTCCGACCGCACCGGTCGCCAAGGCAGCGACCAGGTCGATCAGTCGAGGACTCACCCGGGCGGCGATCTGGGCGTTGGTGTCGGCGACCAGGGCTGCGTGCGAGGTCATGCCGAGCAGGTACGCGATCGCGATCACCGCCGCCGCACCGGCGACGACCATGCCGAGATTCACCAGGATCAGCCGGCGGTTGGCGAGCACGACCGACAGCGCCGTACCGAGGATCGGCGTCATCAGTGGTGCGACGATCATCGCCCCGATCACGGTTGCGGTGGAATCGGCCATCACCCCCGCGCCGGCGATCACGGTGGCGAGCACGATCAGCACCCAGAACGAGGACAGCTTGTTGCGGCGATCCGCCCCTTCGGTCACCAGCAGCTTCGACATCATCCGCTCGACGTCGGAGCTGGAGGCCCGACCCCGGCCACCGGTCACGTCAGCGCTCACGCGGACATCATGCCGCCTGGGCGTGCACTCCTTCGGCAGGCGCACGGGCGTCGAGCGCGAGCCGGATCAGCATTCCGACCACCGCGCCGAGGATGGCCGGGACGGTCACGGCAGGGCCGGCCGAAATGGTGAGCAGCACTGCGAGCAGCACTCCGGTGAATGGCAGGCGCATCGCGGCAGCCGTAGCCGCGGCGATCCCGGTGGCGGTCAGCGCGGGGATCCCGGCCTGACCCACCAGCATGGCGGTCATCGAGGCCAAGATGGTGCCCAGGGCGAGCGCGGGGAACATCATGCCGCCGCGGAAGCCCCCGGCGAGGCTGGCCGTGTAGCCGACGAACTTCGCAGCCAGGACGACCGCGGCCACGCCCAGCGAGGGGAGCGCGAGGTAGGCGCTCATCGAGGTCTGCCCCGCGAACAGCACCAGCTCGTAGGACTGTCCGGTCAGCGCGGCGGCGAGCGCTGCGGCCCCGCCGGTCACGGCGGCAGTGGCCAGCAGGAGCGGGAGCGCGGCGCCCCGTCCGATCCTGATCACGCTCGCGGCGCCGCGCTGTGCGAGCACCGCCACCACCGCCACCACGACGGCCAGCACGACGCCGATGAGCAGGTCGACCACCCGGACGTTGGCGTAGGCGGGCAGGCTCTTCATGCTGAGCTGCGTCTCGCCGAGTCCCGTCCACTGACCGACCCCGACCTGGAGCAGGTAGCCGCTGCCCAGGCCGGCCAGCGAGGGCAGCAGCACGGCCGGACGCGCCAGCTGGGTTCCCGCGGCCAGGGCGACCTCAAGCAGCATGATCACGGTGATCAACGGGTTGCCCAGGATCGCCCCCATCGCGGACATCGCCCCGACGATCGCCATCACCTGGCGGACCGATCCACCTGCGGAGCGGGCGAGCACCATCCCCGAGGCGGTGCCGATCGCCAGCAGCGGCGCCTCGGGACCGAGCACGGCGCCGAAGCACAGGCTGGCCAGGGCTGCGAGCAACACCGAGGCGATCTTGTCCGGACCGATGTCGAGGCCGAAGCCGTCCAGCGGGCCGTGCCCGCCGTGCCCGGGCAGGCGGATCGCGGCCCACACGAGCAGGGCGCCGACGAGCGGGAAACCGACGACCATCCACCACGGCGCGGCATCCAGCCCCCACAGTTCGGGCAGGGTGTGCCAGAGCAGATGGGTGAGATGGTGCTCGACCGCGACGAACGCCACGGCCCCGGCTCCGGCGACCAGGCCCACTGCGGCGCCGCCGAGAGACAACCGCGCGATCGCCGACGCGCCCACCGGCGCGGCCCCCGTTTCGGTCATGGGTTCCACCCCCTCAGAAATCAGACAGCAAGCTACCGCACGGCCGCGTCCGGGCGTGGACTAGGGTGGTTGCCGGCGATGGATCGCGCCCGGCCCGGCTAAGCCCCGTCTGGTCGCGGGTTCGCGCCCGTCGCAGCAGCCTGGGTCCGCGGCTCGCAGGGGAGGTCACCATGGCGTTCGGTCGAGTGCCGCAGCCCAGTCCGCAGCGCATGGTGCCGGTACCCGGCCATCCGCTCGTGGTCGGCGTGATCCCCGGCCAGCCCGAACTCGTCGCGCTCACCGCTGCGGCCTGGGCGGACGCGCTGGGCGGCGTCCCGATCTACTTCGGCTATTCCGACCCGGGGCGGATCGTTGATGCCGAGTACGCCGACGGGACCGTCCGGCATTCCGACATCGACCCCGACCAGGCCGACGACACCTGGGAGGAGCGGGAGCGGGAGATCCGAGCTTTCCTCACCGCGGCGCTCGCCGCCCACACCGGGCCCTGGGAGTTCCGCTACCTCGCCGGACGCGCGGACCGGGCGCTCACCCACCTGGCCAGGGCCGTGGACGCCTCCGCGATCATCGTCGGCGCCAAGCATCCCTCGTCGACGGAGCGGCTGCGGGAGTTCCTGGCCGGCTCGGTGGCGGTTCGGCTCACCCGGCATCAGCACCGGCCCGTCCTGATCGTGCCGCTCGCCGTGATCGACTGGAAGGCCCCGACGAAGTGGTAGGAGAAGTTCCCGGCCACGCCGTCCCCGGCCTGCGGATGCTCCGGATTCCGGTGCGGCCCGTATGGCTGGGGGTGATCGGACTGGGTGGTGCCGCGGGCACGGCCACGCGGGCTTGGCTGGAGAGCCAGTTCCCGGCCGCAGCGGGGGAGTGGCCCTGGACCACGTTCTGGATCAACCTGACCGGCGCGCTGCTGCTCGGCGCGCTGCTGGAGGTGCTCGCAGGCAGCGGACCCGATCGGGGCTGGCGTCGCGGTGTCCGGCTCGGGATGGGCACCGGATTCCTGGGCGGCTACACCACCTACAGCTCGTTCGCCGTGGAGACGCTCGGGCTGATCCAGTCCGGCGCCTGGCTGCTCGGGTTCGGCTATGCGCTCGGCAGCGTCGTCGCGGGTCTGGCTGCGGCGCTTGCCGGCGCCCGGCTGGTTCGACGGCTGCTTCAGCGCACTCGGCGCGCCCGGGGGGCGATCAGGTGATCTCGTTGCTCGTCGCCCTCGGCGGAGGGCTCGGTGCCGTCACGCGGTTCGTGGTGGACGCCGAGATCGGACGCCGGGTCACCCGCTGGGGCATCCCGCTCGGCACGGTGGTGGTGAACGTCACCGGGTCGTTCCTGCTGGGGCTGATCGTCGGCTGGTGGACCTACCACGCCGGCGACCCGGGGCTGAAAGCTGCCTTGGGCACTGGCTTCATGGGCGGCTACACCACCTTCAGCACCGCCTGTGTCGAGGCGGCCCGGCTGGGCAGGGCCGGACGCGGTTGGGCCTTGCTCGTGCACGCGGGCGGCACGGTGGTCCTCGGAGTCGCTGCGGCCGCGCTCGGCTTCTGGCTCGGCAGCCTGCTCTGAGTCCGGACGACGCGCACCGTCTTGGTGCGCGAGGAGTCACCCGAATGGGGGACAGGCCGGGTAGAGTGCGACCCGTAGTCGGTGTGTGGGGGCACACAGGTGAGGGGGAACCGTGGACGACCGGAGCGACCGCAACTTCGAGGTCGAGGTCAAGCCTGGCTTCGCGCTCACCATGATCGGGTTGGTCGTCGTCTACGCCTTCTTCCATACGGTCGCCACGCACCGTATCGGTGCTCCCGTCTCGATCCTCGAGTCGCTGAACTGGGGCGCGTCGGTCACCGTCCTAGTCCTGTTCGGCACGCTGTTCCATGAGTTGGGCCACGTCTTTGCCGGAGTTCTCGCCGGCCACCAGTGGACGAAAGCCGTGCTCAACGGCGCGGGCTTGGGTGTCGTGATCGAACCGAAGCCGCGCAACTGGGACCGGGTTCTACGCAGCCTGTCGGGGCCGCTGGCACACCTCGTGTTCTCAGTTCCGCTCCTGGTCGTGGCGATGTCGGTGAGTCCACTGGGCCAGACCAGCGTCGCGATCGCACAGACCTCGATCTGGTGGGTCGGCGGGGTGAGCAGCCTGTTCTTGGCTGTGTTCAACCTGTTGCCGCTGCCCGGGTTCGACGGCGGAAAGGTGCTGGACGGCCTGCGCGACGTGCTCGGTCATCGCCGGACGGTCATCGCCGAGGGGCGATTCGTTAAGACCTGACAACGTTCCTGGCCGATCTCTGGTGGTCGGGGCGAGTGCAATGGCAGAGTTGCGCATAAGGAGAGCTGCAGCGGTCCGCCGAATCGACGTACCCATCCCCGTCCGCTGGTAAGACCCCGAAAGGGGCGGCCGGTCGCGTTCAGGGGAGCGGGCGCGACCGGTTTTTCCTGTCCGTGTCACTGGAACACAGCGATCAACTGCTTCCTCATCTGACAGGATCCGGTCATGCCTCATGCCACCGCATACGCCATCGACGGCCCCGCCGGCCGATTCACCCGCACCAGCATCGAGCGTCGTGAGCCCGGACCGAGCGAGGTGCTCTTCGATGTCGCCTACGCAGGAATCTGCCACTCCGACATCCACACGGCCCGCGGCGAATGGGGTCCGGTCACCTATCCGCTGGTGCCCGGGCACGAGATCGCCGGCATCGTGCGCGAGGTGGGCGCAGAGGTGACTCGGTTCGCGGTCGGCGACCGGGTGGGTGTGGGGTGCTTCGTGGACTCCTGTGGACGGTGCGAGCAGTGCCTGGCCGGTGACGAGCAGTTCTGCGACGGTCCCGGCGGGACGATCTGGACCTATAACGCGGTCGGCAGGGACGGGTTGCCCACCGCAGGCGGCTACTCCACTTGCCTCACCGTCGAGCAGGACTACCTGTGTCGGATCCCGGAGGGGATCGAGCTGGCCAACGCCGCGCCCCTGATGTGCGCGGGAATCACCGTGTACTCACCGTTGAAGCGCTGGGGAGCCGGCCCGGGCAAGCGGGTGGCGATCGTCGGCATGGGCGGGCTGGGCCACATGGGCGTCCAGATCGCCGCAGCGCTCGGCGCCGAGGTGGCCGTGATCAGCCAGACCCGCTCGAAGGAGGCGGACGGGCACCGGTTCGGTGCTACGGAGTACTACGCGATCTCTGAGCCGGGCACGTTGCAGAGCCTGCGCAAGAGCTTCGACCTGATCATCAGCACCGTCTCCGGCGACCAGAACCTGAACCACCTGATCGGGTCTCTGAAGACGGGCGGGGCCCTGGTGGACGTGGGGCTGCCCGAGCACGCGGTCGAACTCAACCTCGCCGGGCTGGTCGGCCAGCGTCGCATTCTGGCCGGCTCGCAGATCGGCGGCATCGCCCAGACCCAGGAGATGCTGGACTTCTGTGCCGCGCACGGCCTGGCTGCCCAGGTCGAGGTGATCGGCGGTGAGGACATCAACGACGCCTACGACCGGGTGGTTGCCTCCGACGTCCGCTACCGGTTCGTGATCGACACCTCCACTTTCGCCTGATCGGGACGGATCAGATCGCCGCGTCCGCAACCGCCTTGAGCACCGGACGCAGGGCCAGCCACCACTGCTCCTTGGGCCTCCGGTAGCGCAGGTCCATCTCGGCCATCATCTGGGTCACCGGGAATGCGGTCACCTTCGACGTGACCAGGCCCAGGTACTGGCTCTGGCTGGTGCCGGCCTCGAACTGAGCCGCGAGCAGGTCGAGCGCGCGCGAGACCAGGCGGACGGCGAGCAGCCGGTCGAACGGGGTGGGACACCCGCCCTGCTGGACGTGGCCGAGGATGTTCTGGCGCACGTCGTAGAGTCCCTGGCCCTCCTGCTCCAGGAGCCGCGCCAGGAAGTCCGTGGTGTAGAGGGGGTTGGCGTTCTCGTTGCGGATGGCCAAGAAGAGCCGCCGTCCGGACGCGAAGCTGTTCCGCAGCCATTCCAGGTCGGCCTGGAGCGCGGCCAGGCTGATCCCCTCCTCGTGCAGGTACACCCGCTCGGCTCCGCCGGCGATCGCCCCCATCAAGGCGAGGTAGCCGCAGTAGCGGCCCATCGTCTCCACCACGAAGGCTCGTTTGGCTGCGCTGCCCGACATCTTGATCCGGTCCACGGCCTCGGTGACCACGTTCAGCGCCGTGTCGGCGCCGATCGCCAGCTCGGAGCCGGGCAGGTTGTTGTCGATGGACGCGGGAATGCACACCACGGGCAGGCCACAGGCGGGGAAGCGCTCGGATTCGCGGTGCATCAGCTCGACCGCCTGATAGCCGTTCCAGCCGCCGATCATCAGCAGCGCGTCGATCCGGTGGTCTTCGATCTGGCGGCTGATCCGGTAGAGCTCCTCGACCAGGGGCACGGCACGATGGACGCCGAGGGCAGCCCCACCGTCCACGAGCCAGCCTTCGACGTCGCCCCAGGTCAGCTCGGTGATGGCGCCGTCGCGCAGGCCGGGGAATCCGCCCTGTACCCCGAGCATGGTGTGGCCGCGGCTGATCCCGAGCCGGACGGCGTCGCGCGCGGCGGCGTTCATGCCGGGGGCGAGCCCGCCGGCGTGCACGATGGCGATCCGCTTGGACGCGTCCGGGGCGTCGATCCGGCTCGGCTCGACCATCTCGGTGAAGATCCGCCCCGCCTCGATGAACGAGCCGCCGCGCAGTTCCATGGCCGCGGCGTAGTCCCCGGTGGCGATCAGGTCGGGAACCTGCCTGGTCTTCGCCACGGCCTCGACCAGGGGTACTCGCGAGACCCGGTTGCCACGGAAACCGATCACGGGGCCGGTGGTCCCGGGTTCGGCGGCGAGCACCTCCAGGACGGCCTCGTAGCCCAGCCAGGTGGATGCCCAGCGGTCATAGGCGCTGGGCGCACCGCCGCGCTGGACGTGGCCGAGAATGGTGACCCGGGCGTCCTCGTGCAGGCGGTCCTCGAGCACCTGGCGCACGTACGCGGAGGTGATCGGCTGCCCGTTGCGGTCGCGGGCACCCTCGGCGACCACGACCATCGAGTCGCGCCGTCCGGCTGCGCGGCCTCGTCGCAGCGCCGCACACATCGCGTCCTCCCAGCCGTCCGCGGGCGGCAGCTCGGGGATCAGGACGTAGTCGCAGCCGCCCGCGATGGCGCTCATCAAGGCGAGATACCCGCAGTGGCGCCCCATCACCTCGACCACGAAGCTGCGCTGGTGGCTGGCCGCCGTGCTGGCGAGCGCGTCGATGGCGTCCACGATCCGGTGCAGTGCGCTGTCGGCGCCGATGGTCATGTCGGTGCCCACCAGATCGTTGTCGATCGAGCCGACCAGTCCGGCGAACATCAGGGCGGGGTGGTCAGCTGCGACCTCGGCCGAGAGGTCGCCGGACGCGACCAGCTCTGCGAGCAGGTCAGGCCATTCGGCGCGGAACTGATCGAGCCCGGACAGCGACCCGTCCCCGCCGATCACGATCAAGCGGTCGATGCCGTGCTCGAGCAGGTTCCGGGCGGCTGCGCGGCGTCCGTCGCGTTCGCGGAAGTCCTTGGAGCGGAAGGTGCCGATCATGGTGCCGCCCTTGTGCAGGATGCTCCCGACGTCCTCCCAGGCGAGTTCCCGAATGCCGGTGCCGCCGTCCACCATGCCCTGGTAGCCCTCGTAGATCGCGTAGACCTGGGCACCGAGGGAGATCGCCGTCCGCACGGCCGCCCGTACGGCAGCATTCATTCCTTGGGCATCCCCGCCGCTGGTCAGGATGCCGATCCGTTTCCCCGCACCGATCTGCTCGCTGAGCGGTGCCTCACCGTCGATGCTCATGTCGCCCATGTCGCCATTCTCCCGTGGACCGAAAGGGGACAGGTACTTTCGGTTCACTTCGCCCGAACGAAAAAGTACCTGTCCCCTTTCGGTTCAGGCTAGGCCGAGGTACTCCTCGAGGGTCTCGGTGTTGCCTGTGAACGCCATCGCGTCCTTCTTGCCGATGTAGCGGTAGTGCCACGGCTCGTAGTGGTAGCCGGTGATCTTGCTCTTCCCGTCGGGATAGCGCAGGACGAAGCCGTACTTGTGAGCGTGCGCGAACAGCCACTTCCCCGTCGCCGTGCGGGCCATGGGCAGGCTCCAGGTCACCCCGTCCCACAAATCCACGGCGAGACCGGTCTGATGCTCGCTGGCCCCAGCCGGGGCATAGAACGAGATGTTCTGTGGGTAGTTCCGTAGCGCCTTCTGATAGCTGGCGTTCTGGGTTGCCCAGTTCCGATAGCCGCTCCGCACCCGGATCCGGATGCCGTCCGCCTTCGCCGCGGCGGTCATCTTCGCTAGTGCGGCGGCGGCCGAGGCCTCGAGATGGTACGGGCCGGTGGGGTGCTGCGGACCGTAGGCCGCGGTGATCCGGTGCTTCTTCGAGACCACGATGATCCCGTCCACTGTGTAGGGCTTGGCCAACTGGCGACCGGTGCGGGTGTCCTTCGGCGGCTTGGTCGACGTCGGCGTCGGCGTCGAGCTCGGGGTCGGGGTGGACGTCAGCGTGGGCGAGGGCGTCGGCGTCGGGGTGGACGTCATGACGGGGGTGGACGGCGCGGGCTGCGGGGGCTGGGATGCACACCCCGCGATCACGAGCGCGGTGCCGAGAGCGAGCGCAGCGGCGGTCGGGTACCTCACGAGCCCTGCTGGTCGAGCGAGTGGGACTCGTGTCCTTCGCGCTCGCGGCTGGTGTCATCGGTGCCGTGCTGCTCGGTGCTCGCCGGTCGCACCGAGGCCTTCGCCGCATGCCGGGTCGGCTGCGTCGGTGTCTGCGACGTCTGACCGCTGGATTCCGCCGCCCGGCTGCTGCCGCCGGAGGTCTGCACGGCCTCGACCTGTCTTGCGGCCTCCGAGGACTCCTTCCGGGCAGGTTCCGCCGGCGGCTGCTCGTGCTTCACCGGTGCCTTCGGGGTGCGGTCGGACGCGGGCGCCGACGATCCGGACGCGACGGACGAAGCGCTCTGGGCTGCGACTCGATCGCTATCGGCCACGCGAGTCGAGAAGGGCCGACTCGTCGGCTGCGGCGGCACCGAAATCAGAGTCGGATCCGCCGTCGGGAAGGGAGTCTGGATGACGGTCGGGGTATCGGTCGCGGTCGGAGTCACCGTCGGTGTCGGGGTGGGCGTGGGCG
>DJWE01000095.1 GCA_002441465.1 Propionibacteriaceae bacterium UBA6238
CTGGGCATGAGCGACCAGATCGAGAACCGGATCATCGAGGCCAAGAGTCGCGGCATCTACGAGGCGCCCGGCATGGCGCTGCTGCACATCTGCTACGAGCGCCTGCTTACCGCCATCCACAACGAGGACACGGTCGCGAACTACCAGCTCGAAGGACGCAAGCTCGGCCGGTTGATGTACGAGGGCCGCTGGCTGGACCCGCAGTCACTGATGATCCGTGAGTCGCTGCAGCGCTGGGTGGGCTCCGCGATCACCGGGTCGGTGACGCTGCGGCTTCGGCGTGGTGAAGACTGGTCGATCCTCGACACCGACGGTCCTGCGTTCTCCTACCACCCTGAGAAGCTGTCCATGGAGCGGGTGGGTGACGCCGCGTTCGGGCCGCTGGACCGAATCGGCCAGCTGACCATGCGCAACCTCGACATCGCCGACTCGCGCACCCGTCTCGAGCAGTACTCCCAGCTCGGACTGGTCGGGGGCGAGGTGTCCGCGCTGGTCGGACAGCTGGATTCGGGGCAGGCAGCTGAGATCACTGCGGGCAATGCCACAGAGGTGGCGATCGAAGAGGCCCAGAATCTGTCCGGAATGGAGTCGGGCACCGACTGAACCGGCGTCCGCCCGGGACGGGAGACGTGCATGGGCGACACGCCTGATACACACGGCCGCTTCACAGCTTGGTCCGGTTTAGTGCTGTTGACCCCAGCATTCGCGTCCGTCCAGGAGGCCCCGTGACCACCCAGTCCCGCTATTCCCGCGTATCCCGACGGGCTGTGTTGCAGGGCCTGTCCGCCACGGCGCTGCTCGGGTTGGCCGGTTGCGGCACGAACGACGCCGAGATGCTCGCTCCGTCCGCGGCAGCGAGCTCGACCGAGGCGAGCGCCGGCTCGGCGCCGACGGTGAGCTCGGACGCGGGGCACCTGGTGGTCGGCTTCACCTACACCGCCGACGCGTCCGCAGGCAGCGGCGAGGGCGGCGGACGCGGTCCGGGCGGCGGGATGGTGCGCAACCCCTACATTGCCGTCTGGGTGGAGGACGCCGACGGCAACCTGGTCAAGACGGTCTCGCTGTGGCACTTGCAGAACGGGCAGGACCGCTGGCTCTCGGAACTGCACCGGTGGTACGCCGCCTCAGGCGGGGTGGACACTAACTCCGGTGCCACCCGCGCCGCCGGAAGCTACACGGTGGCCTGGGACCTCACCGACAGCACCGGCAAGGCCGTGGCGGACGGCACCTATGTGCTGTGCGTCGAGGCTACCCGGGAGCACGGTCCGTACTCGCTGGTGACCGGCCGGCTCTCCTTGACCGGCTCGTCGCTGACGCAGGAGCTGGATGCCAACGGCGAACTGTCGACGGTCAGCGTCGACTACACCCCGGCATGAGCGGGTCCGACTCGACCGAGTTGTCGCGTCCGTCGCGAACGGCGCCGAGGCGACGGCGCCGCAACAGCGGCCAGCGCTGGACCCGACTGCTGCACTCGTGGCTCAGCATGACCGGCCTGTTGGTGGTGCTGTTCTTCGCGGTCACCGGGCTCACCCTCAACCACCAGGACTGGACTTTCGGTCAGTCCCCTCAGGCGAGGACGACCTCGGGCACCCTTCCCTCGGCGACGATCACGTCCGGCGAGCCCGACTTCCTGCTGGTCAGTGAGTACCTGCGGGCGAACGAGGGCGCGTCCGGCGAGATCACCGATCACGGGGTGGACGGCGATACCGGACGGATCAGCTACTCCGGCCCGGGCTACACCGGCAACGCCACCTTCAGCGTCGCCGACGGCAGCTACACCATGGAATCCACTCGCTACGGGCTGATCGCGGTCGCGAACGATCTGCACAAGGGACGGCACACGTCGACGGCCTGGTCGTGGACGATCGACGTTGCGGCGGTGGTGCTGATCCTGATCTCGCTGACCGGCTTGATCCTGCAGTTCCTGATCCAGAGCCGGCGGCGGACGGCGATGGTTCTGCTCGGGCTCGGTGTGGTCGCCGGGGCGAGCCTGATGTTCCTCGCCTGAACGCAGTCAGCTCGGCCAGTCGGGACTGGTGGACGCCGTGCCGGACGAGTCCACGAGCAGACAGCCGATTCCCCGGGAGGCTGCGAACGCGATCGCCTCGTTCGGCTCCAGGACCCCGAGGACGGTGGCGAGCACGTCCGCGGTCATCGTGTCCCTCGCCAGCACCGTCACCGAGGTGGTGTGCTCGACCGGCCAGCCGGTGCGCGGGTCCAGCACGTGCCCCAGCCACCGCTCGCCGACCTGGAAACCGCGCCGAGCGCTTCCGGAGGTGGCCACGCCGCCGTCCGCTACGCGTACCGACCAGCGTGGCGGCTGGTTGTCGAAGGGGCGCGCCGGATCCTCGACCCCGACGAGCACCGTGCCCTCGCCGCGGTGGCGCAGGTCACCCCCGGCATTGACCATCACCGAGGAAACCCCTGGCACCGCAGCCGCGGCCGTGGCTGCCCGATCGACGATGTAGCCCTTGGCGATCCCGTTCAGATCGAGCCCCGTACAGTCGTCCAGCCGCTGGACCGTGGTGCCACTCACCCGGTACGGCAGGCTTCGGGTTCCGTCGGCGAGCGCCGAGAGCTCCGCCGGCGACGGGATCGCACCGACCTGGTGCGCAGCCAGCCAGCGCTGCCTGAGCATTCCGGTCGCGGGGTGGAACGCCCCGGCGCTGGCTTCGTACCACTCCTGCGCCGCCTCCAGCACGGTGAGCAGATCCGGAGAGCAGGTGGGCACTTCGTCTCGACGCCATCGATTCAGCTCACTGTCATCGCGATAGGTGGAGAACACCGCGTCCAACCGCTGGAACTCGGCCACTGCTGCCCGGTCGGCTCGCTCGGCCACGTCCGTCGATGCGCCGACCCGCACCTCGACCAGGGTTCCGAGCAGAGGGGAATGGGTGAACTCGACCGTCATCCGTTGACCGGGTTCGGCTCGGCTCCGCCGTAGCGCCGGTCCCGATGCACGTACATTTCGATGGCCCGCCACAGGTCGCGGCGGTCGAAGTCGGGCCACAGCCGATCCATGAACACCATCTCCGCGTAGGCCGACTGCCACAGCAGGAAGTTCGAGGTGCGTTGCTCGCCGGAGGAGCGGATGAACAAGTCCACGTCGGGGATCTCGGGCTCGTCGAGGAACCGCCGGAAGCGTTCTTCGGTGAGGCGCGACGGGTCCAGCTCGCCGCGCACGGCTGCCTCGGCGATCGCCCTGGCCGCGTCCACGATCTCGGCCCGACCGCCATAGTTCACGCAGAACTGCAGGGTGAGCACGTGGTTGCCCGCGCTTTGGCGTTCGGCGTCCTGCAGTTCGCGGATCACGCTGCGCCACAGTCGCGGCGCCCTTCCTGCCCAGCGGATCCGCACCCCCATCGCGTCGAGCTGGTCACGGCGGCGGTGGATCACGTCACGGTTGAATCCCATCAGCCAGCGCACCTCATCGGGAGAGCGCCGCCAGTTCTCGGTGGAGAACGCGTACGCCGACAGGTAGGGGACGCCGATCTCTATGGCACCCTCGATCACGTCGAACAGCGCATCCTCGCCGCGCGCGTGGCCGGCGGTGCGAGGGAGACTGCGGGCCTTCGCCCAGCGACCGTTGCCGTCCATCACGATCGCGATGTGTGCGGGCAGTGCCTTCGCGTCGATCACCGGTGGTCGGGCGCCCGAGGGATGGGGAACGGGCGGACGGATCTGCTTGCGTTGGGCCACGATCGCAGCCTAGACGCCAGGCGCCACCGGAGGGTCGGCGAGCCTTGTGCGCGGCGCGTTCGCACGCTCAGCTGCCTGGGTTGCGACCGTCCGGACGGGGCGATTCCGCCAGCCGCGAACAACTTGAGTCGACCAGACTCAACCTGCTTGATTTCGGTGTACCGGAGAGGCAGACTGGCATTAGCACTCGGGCATACAGAGTGCTAACGAGACGATAGGAGTGAGCCACAATGGCACGAACGTACGATCCCTTCCGTGAGATGGATCGCTGGTTCTCCGACGTCGCCCGGACGCCGGCCAGCGCCGCCATGCCCATGGACCTGTTCCGCGACGGCGACGTCTTCGTCGCCCGGATCGATCTTCCGGGCGTGGACCCGGCTTCGATCGATGTGGACGTCGACGACCGCACCCTCACCGTGCGAGCCCAGCGCAATGTCGAGACCACCGAGGAGCAGAAGTGGCTCGTCCGGGAGCGTCCGGCGGGCACGTTCGCCCGTCAGCTGACCTTGGGCTACGGGGTGGCGCTGGACCAGATCGCAGCGGAGTACCGCGACGGTGTGCTCAGCCTGCGCATCCCGGTCGCCGAGGAGGCCAAGCCGCGCAAGATCAGCGTCTCCCACAGCGGTGTCACCACCCAGATCGAGGGATCTGTAGAGGGCTGATCGCGCCGGTTCCGAGGACTTGGGGACGGTTCTGAACTCGGTCCACATCAACGGGGACGGTTCCGAGTTCGGTCCATGCGCTGTCCAGGTGGGCAGGGTGTGGACCGAGTTCGGAACCGTCCCCATTTCTTTCTGACCACGGCGAAGGGTGTGGACCGAGTTCGGAACCGTCCCCGGCGCCCGGGTCACGCGAAGGGCGTGGAAGCCTTGCTCAGGCGATGGACCTGGCTGCGGGACAACCTGACCTGTGCGGCGGCGAGGAGAGCGGGCAGCTGCTCGACTGAGCTCACCGAAGCGGTCGGGGCGGTCACGCCGGGCTGCTGCCGCAACCAGGCCAGGGCGACGGTCGCCGGTTCGACGCCGAGTTCGTCAGCGACACCGACGACGGCGTCCAGGACGTCGAACCCGGCGTCGGTGGCAAAGCCGCGCACCCGGGCAGCGCGCGGACCGTGCGGCGACTCTCCGCGCGCATACTTGGCGGTCAGGAAGCCCGAGGCCAGCCCGTAGTAGGGCACCATCGCGAGGTGGTGGCTGGCGCAGACCGCGCCCAGGCCCGACTCCACCTCGGCGCGGTGCACCAGGTTGTACTGCGGCTGCACCGCGACCGGTAGTGCCAGCCCTTCGCCCGTGGCGATCTCGAGCACCTCTTCGACCCGCTCGGCGGTGAAGTTGGACAGCCCGTAATGGCGGATGTCGCCGGCGGAGATCAGCTGATCGAAGACACCGAGCCATTCGACCGTCGGTACGTGGGGATCATCCTCGTGGGCGTAGTACAGGTCGATCGTCTCCAGGCCCAGACGCCTGCGCGAGCCGTCGAGACAGATCTTGATGTTCGCCGGACGCAGCCCGCGGTGCACCGGATGCTTGCCCACCTTGGTTGCGATGACCACGCTGTCAGCCTCGGTGCGGTGTCGCAGCCAGCCGCCGATCACGCTCTCGGACTCGCCGCCGCGATGCCCAGGAACCCAGGTCGAATAGGAGTCGGCGGTGTCTATGAAGTTACCGCCGGCCTCCACGAACGCGTCCAGGATGGCCTCGGACTCGTTCCCGTCCGCCGTCCAGCCGAAGACATTGCCGCCCAGGCACAGCGGCGACACTCTCAACGTTGAGATCCGGTGCATGGCCCCAGCCTAGGGTGACAGCGCGGAATCGTAGGGTGACAACGCGAAATCCACGCTCGGATGGACGACGAACGGTTGAGTCCGGATCTCAGGTGTGGGCGACCGCTGCGTGCTCGATGGGCAGGCCGTCACTGAACCGGGCCAGGTAGGCGTTGAAGCCGGCGACGTCGGCAGGATCGGGTGCGATGGTCTCCAGGGCCGCTCCGGCGAACACTGTGGTGGCGAGGTAGTCGGTCAGGGTCTGGCCTGCGGTCTTGTCGCGGGTGTAGGCCGCGAGCAACGCGATTCCCCAAGCCCCGCCTTCGCCGGCGATGTCGCCGACCGAGACCGGGGCATCGACCGCCGCGGCCAGGTAGCGCTGCGCCACTCCCTTGGTCTTGAACAGCCCGCCGTGGGCGAACAGCGAATCGAGGGCGACCCGTTCGTCGGTGAGCAGGATGTTCATCCCGATCCGCAGGCTGGCCAGGGCGGCGAACAGGTGCGTGCGCATGAAGTTCGCCAGGGTGAATCGGCTGTCGGGGGTGCGGACGAACAGCGGACGTCCCTCCTCCAGTCCGGTGATGTGCTCGCCGGAGAGGTAGTTGTACGCCAGCAGTCCGCCGCAGTCCGGCTCACCGTCCAGGGACGCGGTGAACAGGGTCTCGAACACCGTCCCCGCGTCCGCGGTCGCACCGATCCGGGCCGCGAACTCGCCGAAAAGACCTGCCCAGGCGTTCAGTTCGCTGGCGCCGTTGTTGCAGTGCACCATCGCGACCAGATCGCCGGCCGGGGTGGTGACCAGGTCGAGCTCGGGATGCATTCGAGCCAGCGGCTGTTCGAGCACCACCATCGCGAAGATCGAGGTACCCGCTGAGACGTTGCCGGTGCGGACGGCCACCGAGTTCGTCGCCACCATGCCGGTTCCGGCATCGCCCTCGGGCGGGCAGAACGGCACTCCGGGCTGTAGCGCGCCGGTGGGATCGAGAAGGGCCGCTCCTTGTGGGGTCAGTGTCCCGGCCGGTTCTCCGGCGCGGAGTACGGACGGCAGCAGGCCGCTCAGGTCGCATGCGTAGCCCTTGCTCGCGGCGAGTTCGTCGAACTGGGCGATCATCGCGGCGTCGTAGCTGCCGGTGGCGGTGTCGATCGGGAACATCCCGGACGCATCGCCCACTCCCAGTACCCGCGCCCCGGTGAGGACGGCGTGCACGTAGCCGGCCAGGGTGTTGATCGAGGCGATCTGCCCCACGTGCTGCTCGCCATTCAGCATCGCCTGGTACAAGTGGGCGATCGACCAGCGCTGCGGGATGTTGTACCCGAACAGCGTGCTCAGCTCCTCCGCAGCGGGACCAGTGATGGTGTTGCGCCAGGTGCGGAACGGAACCAGCAGCGTCCCGGCGGCGTCGAAGGCGAGGTAGCCGTGCATCATTGCCGACACGCCCATCGCACCCACCGTGCGCAGCTCCGTGCCGTATCGCTCGCGTACCTGGGCGGCCAGTGAGGCGTACGCCTCCTGCAGGCCGATCCGGACCGCGTCCATCGAATAGGTCCAGACCCGATCGGCGAACTGGTTCTCCCAGTCGTGCCCACCGGTAGCGAGCGGGGTGTTGTCCGGGCCGGTCAGAACCGCCTTGATCCGCGTCGAACCGAACTCGATTCCGAGGGCCGTGCGGCCCGCTTCGATTGCACTGCGGGCACCGGCCGCATCGATCTCCATTGATCCTCCTTCAGGGCGGTCCGCGCGAGCTGGCTCGGGACCGAACACCGACCATCATTGCAGGCTGGTGTATGCGCTAACAACGGCGCGCCGGGGAACTGGTCGTCGTCGCCTCATCGTGGTGGGGGGAGAATGGCCGCGTGCCGACCTACCGCGACGAGGGGGTCGTCCTGCGTACCCACAAGCTGGGCGAGGCCGACCGCATCATCACCGTGCTGTCGCGGCAGCATGGCAAGGTCCGCGCCGTGGCTCGTGGAGTGCGGCGCACGTCCTCGAAGTTCGGGGCCAGGCTGGAACCCTTCAGTCACGTCGACCTGCAGTTCGCCACCGGTCGGACGTTGGACGTGATCACCCAGGCGGTCACCCTGCACCCGTATTCGGAGCCGCTGGCTCACGACTACGAGCGTTACACCACCGGACAGGTGATGATCGAGACGGCCGACCGGCTGGTCACCGAGGAGGGTGAGCCGGCGCTGCAGCAGTATCAGTTGTTGGTCGGGGCCCTGCACGCGCTCACGTCCGGTACTTCGGACGGGCCGCGGCCGTCCGCGATGGTGATGGACGCCTATCTTCTGCGCGCCGTCGCGCTGGCCGGGTATGCCCCCACTCTGAGCGCGTGTGCGCGCTGCGGTGCGTCCGGACCGCACGAGGCGTTCTCGCCTCAGCTCGGCGGTGTGGTGTGTCGGCGCTGCCGGCCACCGGGCTCGGCCCATCCGGCTCCGGCGACCGTGACCTACCTCAGCTCGCTGCTGGTCGGCGACTGGCCCGCGACCAGGGGCGTGGCAGAGGGCACGATCCGGCAGGGGAGCGGCCTGGTCGCGGCGTTCATCGGCTGGCACCTGGACCGTGGGCTGCGCTCGCTCAGCCACGTCGAGCGGTCTCGCTCGGGAGCCTGACGCTGGCCTCGCGGGACTCGCCGTTCCGCAGTGTTACCGATATCAAACCGTTATCTCCGGATGTCGCGCAATCTCTGGTGATACCGGTAACATCTCCGAGTAGCGAGCGATGATGCCGCTAACACTTGGAAGCACAGTGAGGTGACGGAACCAGTGAAACGCCTTCTCGTGGCAGGAATTGTGGCCGTGGCGGTGGCGCGATGAGCGCGATTCCTGCCGAACTCCGCGAGATCGTCGCCACGTTGCGCACCGAAGTTTGCGCGTTGCACGCGGAACTGCCGCGCAACGGCCTTGTGGTCTGGACGGCCGGCAACGTGTCGGCCCGGGTTCCCGGCGCGGACCTCCTTGTGATCAAGCCGTCCGGGGTTTCCTACGACGATCTGACTCCGGAGTCGATGGTGGTGTGCGACCTGGACGCGAACCTGGTAGAGGGCACGCGCAGCCCGTCCTCCGACACGGCCGCCCATGCCTACGTCTACAAGCACATGCCCGAGGTCGGCGGCGTCGTGCACACCCATTCGGACTATGCGACCGCGTGGGCCGCGCGGCGGGAGCCAATTCCCTGCGTGCTGACCATGATCGGCGATGAGTTCGGTGGCGACATTCCGGTCGGTCCGTTCGCCTTGATCGGTGACGACTCGATCGGACGCGGCGTTGTCGAGACGCTGCGGGGAAGCCGCTCCCGCGCGGTGCTGATGGCCAACCACGGCCCGTTCACGATCGGAAGGGACGCCCGGGACGCGGTGAAGGCCGCGGTGATGGTCGAGGACGTCGCCCGCACCGTCCACATCGCGCGCCAGTTGGGAGCGCCGGTACCCATCCCTCAGGCGGACATCGACAGGCTTTTTGACCGTTATCAGAACGTCTATGGACAAGGAAGTGCCCAATGAGCAAGCAGATCTGGTTCCTCACCGGAAGCCAGGGCCTCTACGGCGAGGATGTGCTCCTGCAGGTTCGGGACCAGTCGGCTCAGATCTCCGGAGCCCTCGCGGCAGCGCCCGCGATCCCGGTTGAGGTCGTGGCCAAGCCGACCCTCACCGACGCAGGAGCGATCCGGCGCGTGATGCTGGACGCGAACGCCGATGACGACTGCGTCGGCGTGATCGCCTGGATGCACACGTTCTCGCCGGCGAAGATGTGGATTTCGGGCATGGACGCGCTGACCAAGCCGTTCCTGCACCTGCACACGCAGGTGAACGTGGAGCTGCCGTGGGCGAGCATCGACATGGACTTCATGAACCTGAACCAGGCCGCCCATGGCGATCGTGAGTTCGCCTACCTCGCGACCCGGCTCGGCGTGCCCCGCAAGACGGTCGCCGGCCACGTGTCCGACCCGCGCGTCGTGGCGCGGATCGCGGTCTGGGCGCGGGCGGCGCTCGCGCGGGCCGAGGTGAGCACCCTGACGCTGGTGCGGTTCGGCGACAACATGCGCAACGTGGCCGTCACCGAGGGCGACAAGGTCGAGGCGGAGCGTCGCCTTGGCGTCTCGGTGAACACCTGGGGCGTCAACGACCTGGTCGAGGTGGTCGACAACCAGGTCAGCGAGAGTGAAGTCGACGCGCTGATCGGCGAGTACATGGACCTCTACGAGGTGGCCCCCGAGTTGCACCCCGGCGCGGACCGGCACGACTCCCTGCGCTACGGCGCGCGGATCGAGGCAGCGCTGCGCAAGTTCGTCGTCGAGGGCGGCTTCGGCGCTTTCACGACCAACTTCGAGGACCTGGGCGGACTGCGTCAACTGCCCGGGCTGGGTGTGCAGCGACTGGAGGGCGAGGGCATCGGCTTCGCCGGCGAGGGCGACTGGAAGACCGCCGTACTGGGCCGGGCGCTGATGACCATGGCCCAGGGGCTGCCGGGCGGCACCTCCTTCATGGAGGACTACACCTACCACCTGGAGCCCGGCCGCGAACTCAGCCTCGGTGCCCACATGCTCGAGGTCAGCCCCTTGATCGCGTCCGGGACGCCCCGGATCGAGATCCACCCGCTCGGTATCGGCAACCGCGAGGACCCCGTCCGGATGGTGTTCGACGCCGAGCCCGGCGATGGCCTCACGGTCGGCATGTGCGACCTCGGTGACCGGTTCCGGCTGGTCGGGAACGAACTGAGCGTCGTCCCGCCGCTGGCCGACATGCCGAAGCTGCCCGTGGCTCGCGCGGTCTGGAAGGCCAAGCCCGACTTCACCACCTCCACCGAGTGCTGGCTGTCCGCGGGCGGCCCGCACCACACCGTTCTGTCCACGGCGCTCACCACCGAGCACCTCGACGACTTCGCCGAGATGGTCGGGATCGAACTGGCGATGATCGGCGCCGAGACCCGCACCGGGCAGTTCCTCAAGGAACTGCGTTGGAACAACGCCTACCACCGGCTGGCCATGGGGTTCTGACGGCTGACGAGGCGGAATTTCGAATTTGAAAGGGGTGATCGAAACCAAAGCGAAGAGCTGCGGAGGGGCATTTGTGCGGCTTTTTGATTCTTGAACCAACGACGTGAATTGATGTTGTAGAACTGTTACGTCCCGCTGCCGCATCCGCATTGACTGACCGGACGGGGCAATGGCAAAATCATGACAACCTCGGCAACAGATGCCGACGCGACTGACGAAATGGTCGCGACTCAATGACGAGAAGGAGCGCATCAACTAATGCGACGTATCGGATTGGCGATCATTGCAATCGTCACCTCATTCGCACTGGCCGCCTGTGGCGGCTCCGGCGCCGGTGGCGGCGCTGCGTCGAGCGGCGCCTCCCAGGCGGCGGGCGACACCCTGGTCGGCGTCGCGATGCCGACCCAGACCTCTGAGCGCTGGATCGCCGACGGCAAGGCTGTCAAGGAGGGCCTGGAAAAGGCCGGCTACAAGGTCGACCTTCAGTACGCCAACGACGACATCCCGACCCAGACCCAGCAGATCGACGCGATGATCACGGCGGGAGCCAAGCTACTCATCATCGCCGCCATCGACGGCACTGCGCTGACCAGCCAGCTCGACAATGCAGCGTCCAAGGGCATCAAGGTGATCTCCTACGACCGTCTGATCCGCGACAGCAAGAACGTGGACTTCTACGTGTCGTTCGACAACTACAAGGTCGGGGTGGCCCAGGCCACCGCTCTGCTCTACGGCATGGGCATCACCGACCGCGACGGCAAGGCCACCGGAAGTGCTGCCAAGGGCCAGGACATCGAGATGTTCGCCGGCTCCCTGGACGACAACAACGCCCATTTCTTCTGGAATGGCGCTCAGGACACCCTGAAGCCGTTCATCGATGACGGCACTCTGGTTGTGAAGTCCAAGCAGGCCACGATCGAGCAGGCCGCCACGCTGCGCTGGCTGCAGGAGACCGCCCAGAAGCGGATGGAAGACCTCCTCACGTCCACCTACGGCGGCAAGGGCACCGGCCTGAAGGGTGTGCTGTCGCCCTACGACGGCATCTCCCGCGGCATCATCACCGCTCTACAGGGCGTGGGCATGGGCCCGACAATCAAGGAGGGACTGCCGATCGTGACCGGTCAGGACGCCGAGATCGCATCGGTCAAGCTGATCGCGGACGGGGTACAGTCTTCGACCATCTTCAAGGACACCCGGAAGCTGGCCGCTGAGGCCGTCACCGCTGCGCAGGACTTCCTGAGCGGCAAGACCCCCGAGGCCAACAACACCAAGGACTACGACAACGGCAAGAAGGTTGTCCCGTCCTACCTGCTCGAAGTCGACACGGTCTACACCGACAACATCCAGTCGCTGCTGGTCGATTCTGGCTACTGGACGGCGGACGAGGTCAAGTCCGGCGTCGCCAAGTAAGGCGCATGACGAGGACCGGGTTGGGGCCAGTAATCGTTGGCTCCAACCCGGGCCCCCGGTGCTCACAAGGAAGTTGGGAATGAACCAGATTCTGCAAATGCGCTCGATCACCAAAGAGTTCCCCGGCGTCAAGGCACTCGAGGACGTGACTTTGACGGTCGGTGCCGGCGAGATTCACGCCATCTGTGGGGAGAACGGGGCGGGGAAGTCAACCCTGATGAAGGTGCTCAGTGGCGTCTACCCCCACGGCACCTACAAGGGCGAAATCATCTTCGAGGGCGAAGAAGTGCGCTTCTCCTCGATCAACGACTCCGAGGCCAAAGGCATCGTGATCATCCATCAGGAACTCGCCCTGGTGCCGTACCTGTCGGTGGCCGAGAACATCTTCTTGGGCAACGAGGTCCGAGGCGCTGGCGGGCTGATCGACTGGAACAAGGCCGCCCATCAGGCCGGGCGGTTGATGGAGCGGGTCGGGCTGCACGAGAACCCGCTGACCCCGGTCTCGCAACTGGGCGTGGGCAAGCAGCAACTGATCGAGATCGCCAAGGCGCTGAGCAAGGAAGTGAAGCTGCTGATTCTCGATGAGCCGACTGCGGCACTCAACGACACCGACTCAGAGCATCTGCTCGACCTGATCAGGCAGCTGAAGGCCGACGGCATCACCTCAATCATCATTTCCCACAAGCTGAACGAGATCGCCGAGATCGCCGACAACACCACGATCATCCGAGACGGACGAACCATCGAAACCATGGACATGTCCGATCCGACCGCCACGCAGGAACGCATGATCCGCGGCATGGTCGGACGCGACCTGGCGCACCGCTTCCCCGAACGCACTCCCGAGATCGGGGAGCCGGTCCTGGAGGTGGAGGACTGGACGGTGTACCACCCGACCCAGCCGGGCCGTGTGATCATCGACAACGCGAGCTTCAATGTGCGGGCGGGCGAGGTCGTCGGGATCGCCGGTCTGATGGGCGCCGGCCGCACCGAACTGGCAATGAGCCTGTTCGGGCACAGCTACGGCCGCAACATCACGGGGCAGGTCAAGATGCACGGCCAGGTGGTCGACACGAGCACCGTGGCCGGTGCCGTCAACGCCAGCATCGCCTACTGCACCGAGGACCGGAAACGGTTCGGCCTCAACCTGCTCGACGACATCAGGCACAACATCTCCGCCGCAGGCCTGTTCAAGCTGGTCAGGGGCGGCTGGATCAATGGCAACGAAGAACTCAAGATCGCCGAGGAGTACCGGGCGAGCCTGAACATCAAGACTCCCACAGTGATGGCGCTGGTCGGGAAGCTCTCCGGTGGCAACCAGCAGAAGGTCGTACTGAGCAAGTGGCTCTATACCGACCCCGAAGTGCTGATCCTCGACGAGCCGACTCGCGGTATCGACGTGGGCGCGAAGTACGAGATCTACACGATCATCAATCGGATGGTCGCTGCGGGTAAGGCCGTCGTGGTGATCTCCTCCGAGCTGCCCGAGCTGCTCGGGACCTGCGATCGCATCTACACCATCGCCTATGGACGGATCACCGGCGAGCTGCCGGTGGCGGAGGCCACCCAGCACGCGCTGATGGAACTCATGACCCTGGAACGTAGCGCCGAACTCCCGGCGAGAAACGGCGACAACCTGGAGGCGAGCCGGGCGCGTGGCGGCGCCGAAAAACCCTCCGATCTCGACATGAAGGGACTCAACCGATGACCGCTACCGTCACTCCCGCCAAGACATCCACCGCCGGGGTGCGTGAGCTGCTGACCAGCAACCTGCGCCAGAGCGGCATTCTGATCGCGTTCGTGGTGGTCTTCACGGCAGCGGCGATCGCCAGCCCGAACTTCCTCTCGCCGGGCAACATCAGCAACATCGTCCAGCAGTACTCCTACATCCTGATCCTGGCGATGGGCATGCTGCTGGTCATTGTCGCGGCACAGATCGACTTGTCGGTCGGCTCGGTAGTGGCACTCACCGGTGCGGTCGCCGCCGTCGTGGTGATCAAGTGGGGCATGCCCTGGTACATGGGTGTCCTGGCGGCGCTGGCGGTCGGGCTGCTGGTAGGCGTCTGGCAGGGCTTCTGGGTGGCCTTTGTGGGCATTCCGGGCTTCATCGTGACCCTGGGCGGCATGCTCATCTTCCGCGGGTTGACCTATCAGGTGCTCAACTCGATCTCGCTGTCCCCGTTCGGCGGCGTCTACTACGAGATCAACAACGGCTTCCAGAACGGGCTGTTCGGCGGCTACGGGGTGGACGTGTTCACCCTGGTGGTCTTCGCCATCGGCGCGCTGGTCTTCGCCTACCTGCAGTGGCGCACTCGGCAGGGTCGGGTTGCGTACCAGCAGACGGTGGAGTCGCCGCCGCTGTTCATCGGCAGGCTGGTGCTGCTGGCCGCAGTGATCATGTGGCTCGGTTTCGAGCTGGCGTCCGACCGCGGCCTGCCCAACATCCTCATCTTGGTGCTGGCCTTGTTCGTGGTCTACACGCTGGTCAGCCAGAAGACCGTGTTCGGACGGCACATCTACGCGATCGGCGGCAACCTGAATGCGGCCCGGCTGTCCGGTGTCCGCGTGCGCCGAATCAACTTCTGGGTATTCGTGAACATGGGCCTGCTGTCGGCGGTCGCCGGCATCGTCTATTCCTCACGCATGAACGCCGCCCAGCCCGGCGCCGGCAACGGCCTCGAACTGGACGCGATCGCGGCCTGCTTCATCGGTGGCGCCTCGACTACCGGCGGCATCGGACGGGTCGGTGGAGCCATGATCGGCGGCCTGCTGATGGCCGTGATCAGCAACATCATGTCGCTGCTCGGCTGGCCGATGCAGTTGCAGTCGGTGGCCAAGGGCGTGGTTCTCCTGCTCGCTGTGGCCTTCGACCTGTGGAACCGGCGGCGCTCGGAGTCGGCCGCCTGAGTAGCGGCCGGTTCCGATGACGCTCGGCGTCGCTCGATTCGCGCAGCCCTCGGCCCGCGGCCGGGGGCTGCGCCCGGTTCGGGCCACAGTCCTGGCCTAGCATGAGCGCCGTGATGGCGATCAGCAGGTTCCGGGTGTCCGGGGACGCGTCCGGCTTCGCGGCCGGTGCGCAGCAGGTGGTGACGCGCTTCGCGGCGTCCGAGGGGTGCGAAGGTGCCGAGCTGGTGCAGAACCTGGACGAGCCCGAGCTCTGGGCGATCGTCAGCCGCTGGGCCGACGTCGGGTCCTACCGCAGGGCTTTCAACGGCACCGAGGCGAAGCTCGTCCTGATCCCCCTGTTGTCGCTGGCCATCGACGAGCCCAGCGCCTATGCCGAGCCCACGTCCGTCGGCGAGAACCGGCCTCGCGGAACGCTAGGCTAGGCGGGCTGCCAGCCAGGCAGCACGTCGCAACGACAAGGAGTGCATGGTGGCCAGCCGCCTGGAGAACGTGATCAGCCTGACCAAGCGTCGCGGGTTCGTCTACCCGTGCGGAGAGATCTACGGCGGCACCAGGGCGGCGTGGGACTACGGTCCCTTCGGCGTCGAGCTGAAGGAGAACATCAAGCGGGCCTGGTGGCGTTCGGTGGTGCAGGGTCGCGACGACGTGGTCGGCCTGGACTCCTCGATCATCCTGCCGCGTCAGGTCTGGGTGGCGTCGGGCCATGTGGGCGTGTTCTCCGATCCGCTGACTGAGTGCCTGTCCTGTCACAAGCGATTCCGCGCCGACCAGCTCGAGGAGGCGTTCGAGTTCAAGAAGGGCCGCGCGCCGGAGAGCCTGGCCGAGATCAACTGCCCGGAGTGCGGCACGCTCGGCCGGTTCACCGAGCCGCGCGACTTCAACATGATGCTGAAGACCTATCTCGGCGTGATCGAGGACGAGTCCGGATTGCACTACCTGCGTCCGGAGACCGCGCAGGGCATCTTCATCAACTTCAAGAATGTCGAGGGCACCGCCCGGATGAAGGTGCCCTTCGGCATCGGCCAGGTGGGCAAGAGCTTCCGCAACGAGATCACCCCGGGCAACTTCATCTTCCGCACCCGCGAGTTCGAGCAGATGGAGATGGAGTTCTTCGTCAAGCCCGGCACGGATGAGGAGTGGCACCAGCACTGGATCGACACTCGCACCGACTGGTACGTCGACCTCGGTATCCGCAGGGAGAACCTGCGTCACTACGAGCACCCCAAGGAGAAGCTGTCGCACTACTCCAAGCGAACCGTCGACATCGAGTACAACTTCGGTTTCACCGGAGGGGATGGCTGGGGTGAGCTGGAGGGCATCGCGAATCGCACTGACTTCGATCTCGGCACTCACTCCAAGCATTCCGGCACCGATCTGAGCTACTTCGAGCAGGCCAGCGGTGAGCGCTACCTGCCGTACGTGATCGAGCCGGCGGCGGGCCTCACCCGGTCGCTGATGGCGTTCCTTGTCGATGCCTACACCGAGGAGGAGGTGCCGACCGCGAAGGGGGGCACCGAGACCCGGGTGTCGCTGAAGCTGGACCCGCGGTTGGCTCCGGTGAAGGTGGCCGTGTTGCCGCTTTCGCGGAACACGGACCTGTCGCCGAAGGCGCGCGACCTCGCGGCGCAGCTACGCAGAGTGTGGAACATCGAGTTCGACGACGCCCAGTCGATCGGACGCCGCTACCGCCGCCAGGACGAGATCGGCACGCCGTACTGCATCACCGTCGACTTCGACACCCTCACCGACGATGCGGTGACGATCCGCGAGCGGGACACGATGAGCCAGGAGCGGGTCGCTCTCGACCAGGTGCAGGGCTACCTCGCGTCCCGGCTGCTCGGCTGCTGAGGCCTGGGACGCTGCGCGCGTCCGCTCCGTAGAGGCACGGGAACGGAGCAGGGGATTCGGGGTTTCGGGCCAGTGGAGGTGGCTCGAACCGTGCGGCGCGATCACGCTGCATGAGTCCGGACGGACCGCAGTTGGTCGTGGGCTCTGGTTGGTAAGGAGATACTCGCCGTCCGCCCTCGAACGCGCGTCCTGATCTGGAGATCCGGCGTGCACAAGGGTCTCGTTGAACGGGCGCTCTCACCACAGTTGTCCTGATGGCCAACGGAACTGGCCATGGGGCTGAAGCCATCGGTCACCCGGCCTCCCTAGGCTGGCAATGTCCGCCGACCCGACGGGCCTGGGAGCACTGAGGAGGTTGGGCATGACGCTTCCGATCGCGGATGTGATCGGCTATCGGGTGGGTCTTCATCGAAGCTCATCCGCTGACTACAAAGCGTGATAAGTGGTGCCGTTGCTAGTTCTGCTGGCACTTGGTGCCACTGTCCTGTTAGGAGCTCTGGCATGGTGCCTGACGCACGGCCAGTATTTCGGAGTCGTCTACAAGGCGAGCACGTTCACCTACTCCGTGGGTTGTCACGGTTAGGGCAGGTTGGTGCGCCCGCGGGGAGATCCGGCGGGCACTCCACCGCGGATGGCCAGAGATCGTCGAGAAGGAGGATCAGTGGCTGAGGTCGCCCGGACCGACGGGCTCGAGGTCGAGTCCTGTTCGAAGCAGTACGGACCGGTCGCGGCGCTCCGGTCCGTCAGTTTCCGGGTGCGACCCGGCATGATCGCCGGGCTGGTCGGAGCAAACGGCGCGGGCAAGACCACGATGTTGCACGCACTCGTGGGTCTGGTCAGACTGGACTCCGGCTCAATGAGTCTCGATGGTCACCCGATGAGTTCCCTGCCGGCCAAGCGAATGACCGCGTTCATGCCTGACGACCTGCCGCGGCCTGTTCGTCTCACTGGGCGCGAGTTGATCGAGTTGAATTGTCGTCTCTACGACCACGGGAGCGACCGTATCGGTGAGCTGACCGAGCGACTGGAACTCGACGGGCGTCTTGATCAGCCTCTGGGCGGGTATTCCCACGGCATGCGCCGGAAGATCGATCTCATCGCGGCACTCGCTGTCGAACCGCGACTCCTGGTGATGGATGAGCCGTTCAGCGGTCTGGACCCGGGAATGGTGAAGCAGCTGCAGGCGATGCTGCTCGATCTCCGTTCGGACGGCGTTTCCATTCTCGTCTCTTCTCACGACCTCGAACTGGTCCAGTCGGTAGCCGACGAAATCGTGGTGCTCGATGTCGGTCGGGTCGTCTTCACCGGTCCGAGCGAGGCGCTGATGAGCCAGCACAGATCGAAGGATCTTCGCGAAGCTTTCTTGAATATGACCATGGAGTGAAGGATTGCGATGTCGGGTGTTGCGCAAGCTGGTCAAAAAACGAAGACGCGGGTCAGAAGGTTCTTCACAGGGGTCTGGGCGGGGCTGTTCATCACCGCGATCGGCTGGCTGGCGATCGTCGCCGTGTTGTTCTTCGCCGGACTCGCGCAGACTCGCGGGGCCACCTTCTGGGGCATGCGGATGATGGTCTCCGCCGACGGCGCGCTGGAACTGTCCTTCGACGGCTTGGCGGTGTTCGCGCTCCTGTGCATCGGCGCAGCAGTCGGCGCTCTGATCGGCGTTCTGGTGCCGCTGCGCAAGACCGACCCGTGACCGCGGCCGTGATCGGTCCCCATGTCGTCGGGCTCTGTGCCCGGATCTGGTGGCGGCGAACCACTGCCAGGATCGGCTCGGTGGGCGCGCTGGCGCTCCTGCTGGTGGCGCCCATCGCCGGCGTCGCCTGCTACGTCTGGGTCTGGAGTCAGGTTGCCGAACTGATGACCGGATTTGCCAAGCCGGCGCCGATCGGAGTGCTCGCGCTGCCCACTCTGCTGCTCGGTTTCGCACTGGTGTGCGTGTTCATCCGGACCGCGCTGCTGGCCTTCGACTTCGTGTCTCCCGACGTCCGGATCGTCCTGCACACGGCTCCGGTAACCCGGTTGGCCAGAGCGTTGATCCAGGTTCTGCCGGACTTCGTCTTCTCCTCCGTGCTCGCCCTCACCATCGGGTCTGTCGGCCTTACCTCGTACGCGGCCGTGAGCGGACGAATCGGGGTAATCACCGTGCTCGGGGTGGCCGTCGCGGTCTCCGCGCTGATCGGCGCGCTGACCGCGGTGACGGAACTGGCCCTCGTGCACATCGTGAAGGACCCGCTCGCGGCTCGCTCAGGGGCTGCCGTCGTCATCCTCCTTCTGGCCTGCGGGGCCCTCCTGTCATTGACCCGGGAACTCCAGCTGTACGGCATGGAGATCCGGCCGCTGCTTCGAGCGGGAACGTTCCTGCTCGATTCCGGTGCCCGGACGCTCGCACTCAGCGGTGGAGTCACCCTCGTGTCGCTGGCGGTCTGGGGCCTCGCGAGTTCGGCGGTCGTCCCGGAGATGCTGCGCAGCCAACACCGTCGACCAGCACTCGGCGTCGGGAAGGGAAATCTCCTCCTGGTCTCGATGGTCACATTCGTCCGCGACCCGGCCAACGTGATCGGGGCGGTCGGCCTGTTCGTCATCTCACTGCTCGGTGTCTGGCTGGAGCAGCTCGGCCACCTGCCCGTTGCCGTCGCCATTGTCGCCGCGATCGGCCTCCTGCTGACCAGCGCAGCGTGCCTGTACGGCTACGGCGCATACGTGGGAGTGCGTTGGCGGGTGATCGCCTCGCCGGCCCGGATGAGTCGCTCCGTGGTCGCCTGGTTGACCGGCCACGCGGCAGTGGGCGTGTGCTCGGCGGTGCTTCTGCTGGCGCCAGCCGTCGCCCTCGGCCGGGCGCAGTTCAGCCCGCTCGACATCGACATGGTCGCTCGCTATCTGTGCGCCGTGGCAGTCACGATGGGCACGAGCACGATCGCGGGTTGGGTGATGCCCTATGAGAGGGACGACGTGCTCGGGCTTGCCGCCTCGGGGACCGTGGCGTTGGTGCTGGCTTCGCTCGCCTGGTGGGCCTTCTCCGGATTGCCGCTGGGCGTCCTGATCTGGGTCGCCGGGGCGATGCTCGTGGTGAGCGTCGGAGTGGTCGCGCTGGGAGAAGCGCTGCGGCGGTCGGCGTGAGCGAGGTTCGGGGCTGGCGTGGTCTCGGGCGACTGATGGTGCGGGGTGGCTCTGGGTGGCCGTGCTTCGCCGTGCTGGTTGGTGCCTGGCTGCCGCAGCCGCTGGATGTGGTGGCCTCGGAGTTGTTCGGGTCGTTCTTCAGTTCTTGGCTGCACAAAGCCGGGCCACGTCGCGACCTGTGTCCTCGCGTCGGTGACGGCGACGCGCTCCCTGTGGGGACGGGGGCGGCACTGCTGTTCCATCTGGCCGGGCTGCTGCCGGGTTCGGCAGACGGAAACCGGATCTGGGGACTCCACGAGGCGTGAGGAGCCTGCCGAACGGGTGGACCGTCAGGGATGTGGCCCGAAGTCGGCCCTGCGCGGCAGCCGCGCGCGAGGCGTCCGTGGTGTTCAGACCAGGGGGACGAAGGCGAACCGGTAGCCAGCGATCGGCTCGCGGTGCCAGCCGTCGTGCTCTCGGTCGACGACCCACATCACGCCGGACGCGGGCACGACCATCCGGCCGCCGACGGCGAGCTGTGCCTCCAGGTCCGCGGGCAGCACGTGCGCGTCAGCGGAGACGAGAATGCGGTCGAACGGGCCGTCCTGAGGAGCGCCGAGAGCACCCGGAACAGCGGCCTCGATACGTGCCCACGGCAGGTGGAACGCCGCGAGGTTGCCGCGTCCGAACGCCACCAGCTCGGGCACGGCCTCCACGCCGAGCACCGATCCCTTCGGTCCGACGAGCTGGCCGATCAGGGCGGTCGTCCAGCCCGAGCCGCTGCCGACGTCCAGCACTCTCGCGCCCTCGGTCAGGTGCAGGAGCTCGAGCATGAACTGGACGGTCCAGGGTTGTGAGTTGGTCGCGCCGTGGCCGATCGGCACAGGCTCGTCGAGCGCTGCGCGGTCACGGACGTCTTCGGGCAGGAACCTGGCTCGCGGGATGGCGGCCAGCGCCGCCACGACCCGGCTGTGGTCGGTGCTCATGCCCCTAGCGCACACCGTCGGAGGGCTCCCGCGCAAGGGTGGGTAGGCTGTCCGGGCTGATCGATGGGAGGTGGAATGGTCGAACCACTTCGGCTGGAAGCGCCTTCCGGCGGGGTCGTCGAGGTACCGGTGCCGGTGGTGCTCGCGCCGATGGCAGGGATCACCAACGCCGCTTACCGCCAGCTCTGCCGCGAGCAGGGTGCGGGGTTGTACGTCTGCGAGATGATCACCTCTCGCGGAATCGTGGAGCGAATACCGAAGACCTTCGAGATGCTGCGGTTCGATCAGGGCGAGGCCGTCCGCTCGGTGCAGCTGTACGGCGTCGATCCGGACGTGATGGCACGTGCCACCGAGATTCTCTGCGCCGAGTTCGGCGTCCACCAGGTCGACCTGAACTTCGGCTGCCCGGTGCCGAAGGTGACTCGGAGGGGCGGCGGGGGAGTCCTACCCTGGAAGCGGGACCGGCTGGCCGCGATCCTGCGCGCGACGGTGCGGGCTGCTGACCGCTACGGCGTCCCGGTCACGATGAAGACCCGGCTGGGCATCGACGAGGAGCACCTCACCTACCTCGATGCCGGTCGGATTGCTCAGGATGCCGGGTGCGCGGCAATCGCACTGCATGCCCGCACTGTGCGGCAGGCGTACGCGGGCGAGGCGGACTGGTCCACGATCGCCACGCTGGTGGACGCACTCGACATTCCGGTGCTCGGGAACGGGGACATCTGGGAGGCTACGGACGCACTGCGCATGGTCGAGCAGACCGGCTGCGCCGGTGTCGTGGTCGGACGCGGCTGCCTGGGGCGTCCCTGGCTGTTCCGCGACCTGGCGGACGCCTTCTCCGGACGGCTGCGTCGGGCTCTGCCGAGCCTGGGCGAGGTGGCGGCGATGGTGCGCCGCCACGCCGAGCTCCTGGCCGGCCTGTATGGAGAACGGCACGGGTTGACCGACCTGCGCAAACACATGGCCTGGTACTTCAAGGGCTTCCCGGTCGGCGGCGACGTGCGTCGCAGCCTGGCGATGGTCGCCTCGTTCGATGAGTTGGACGCACTGCTGGCGCAGCTGGATTCTTCGGTGCCGTTCCCTGCCGGCGAGCTCGGTGCCCCCCGCGGACGACAGGGCACCCCGCGCGACCGCGTGATCCTTCCCTACGGCTGGCTCGACTCGACCGAGCTCGGCGACGCGGACCTGGCCGGGGCGGAGTCGGACGCGTCCGGCGGCTAGCCACCTCCCACATTGGGGACGGTTCCGATCTCGGTCCACCGTTCCCGCATGGGCCGAGATCGGAACCGTCCCCGGTGGGTCGGGTGGGTCGGGTGGGCCGAGATCGGAACCGTCCCCGAGCCATACCGGGCAGGAATGGAGAAGCGTCGGCCAGGGTTGTGACGGCAGACTGGGCGGCGCACAGGCACGAGAGGAGCCCCGATGGCCACCGAGGACAAGGTCAGTTTCAGCGCGGAGGAACGCGCGGCGATGAAGGAGTACGCCGCTGAGCTGAAGGCGGAGAAGAAGCGCAAGGGCAACGCGGACAAGGCCGCCCAGGACGAGGCCGACCTGCTCGCCAAGATCGCCGAACTCACCGGCGACGACAAGCTCCTCGCCGAGAAGGTGCATGCGCTGGTCCGCGAGCACGCTCCCGAGTTGTTGCCCAAGACCTGGTACGGCATGCCCGCCTACAACCGGGACGGCAAGGCCGTGGTGTTCTTCCAGCCTGCGTCGAAGTTCAAGGCCCGGTATTCCACCCTCGGCTTCAACGACAGCGCCGCCCTCGACGACGGGGCGATGTGGCCGACCTCCTACGCGTTGACGACCATCGGGCCGGCGGAGGAGAAGAAACTGATCGAGTTGATCAAGCGCGCGGCCGGCTGACCGGGTCCCTTCTGGCCCAACCGGCCTGAGTCAGCCGAGCAGGGCGGGCACCTCGGCAGCCGTCTCGACCAGGTGGATCGCCGCAGCCATCGGACGGGCGTCGGCGAGCGCGGCGAGCAGCGGCCACGCCGGCTGCACGCGCGTCCAGTAGTCGACACCGACCAGCACCAGAGGGGCGATCGGGTCCTCCGGTGCGGCGTAGAAGCGCGGCGTGACCGCCTGGAACACCTCCTGCACCGTGCCGGCTGCTCCGGGCAGGCAGATCAATCCGCCGGACGCGTGCCGCAGCAGCACGTCCTCGCGGATCGCGTTCGAGAACAGCTTCGCGATCCCGTTGCTGAACACGTTCGGGGGCTCGTGTCCGTACAGCCAGGTGGGGACGCCGTAGCTGCGCCCGCTCAAGTCCCAGCGTTCCCGGACCGACATCCCGGCCCCCACCCAGGCGGCGATGTCGTCTGCGAAGCCCGGCCGCCGGGCCAGCAGCGCCAGGGCCGCATCGAGTTCGGCGTCCGTGCCGACCAGTGCGGCACCGAGGTTCACCGCCTCCATCGCTCCGGGGCCGCCGCCGGTGATCACC
>DJWE01000074.1 GCA_002441465.1 Propionibacteriaceae bacterium UBA6238
CCACCGGACCCGCCCAGCAGCACCAGGGCCACGGTGGCCACATGTGGCACATGCTCCTGATGTGCCTACCGTTGATCGGGTTCGGCCTGTGGTCGCTGTTCAGCGGAGGCGGCGCAGGCGCGCTGATCGGCGGCCTCCTCTGCGCAGGCATGATGCTGCTCATGCACGGCCGCCCCGGCGCCGGGCACCGCCACTGAAACTTGGCCGCCGCGGAGTGCCCGACCCACAGAAACCCAGCGAACGCCAAGGCAAGGGGGTACAAGTGACCAGACGGGCCGCTCCCCACGGCATCCACCCACCTGGTACCACGGCGCCACGGCAGCTGGACCCGCACACTGCACTTGTCCAGTCAGCGCACCCGTTACAAGTGACCTCGGACGGCACGGCCACGCCGATCCTCACGCAACCCGTCGCCAACGAACCGGCCCCCGTCGGGGCCGGCGACGTCTTCGGCGCCACCGTGGAGGTGGAGTTCCAGGTCGCCCATGTCGCCGAAGGCATGGACCGATTCGCGGCACTGCTGCGAGCGGTGGCCAGGGCCACCGAAGCGGCCTCGACATACGTCGGCGCAGGTAGAACCCCTACTGTCCCGGAGCCCGTCATTGTTAGGGGTTTGCGATGACATCCCTGTTCGGGGAGCTGCTGGTGACCCGTGCGAGGACCCACCGGCATGATCGATGGACCCGAACCCAGCTCGACACCTACCAGCAGCGGATGCTGGCGCGTCTGCGCGACCATGCCTCCCGCCGCTCGCCCTTCTATGCCGACCAGCATCGCGGCATGCAGTCGGCATCGCTGTCGCAGCTGCCGCCCTTGACCAAAACACAGCTGATGGCGCACTGGGACCGGCTGGTGACCTCCCCCGTGCTTCGCCTCGATTCGGTGACCCACCGGTTGCAGGATCTGGAATCCCTGGGTGGCGATCCCGGACAGCCCTGGCAGGGTCGGTGGTGGACCGCGGCCACCGCCGGCTCAACAGGACAACGGGGCGTCTTCGTGTGGAACCGTCGCGAATGGATAAACATCCTCTCCTCCTACGCGCGGGTCAACGACTGGGCCCAGGTGAAGGTCGGTCCGCGTCGACCTGTGCCGACCGCGATCGTGTCCACCCGCAACCCCGCCCACCAGTCCGCCTTCGTCGGCGCCTCCCTGCGCAACCCCCTGGTCCCCACCCTCCGACTCGACGCCACACAGCCCATCGCAGACCTGGTCGAGGCGCTGAACAGGTTCCAGCCCCGACTACTGGTGTGTTACGCCTCAATGCTGACGCCACTGGCCGAAGCCCAAACCGCCGGGAACCTCCACATCTCGCCGGAGAAGGTGATCACCGCCTCCGAGGAGCAGTTGCCTCCCGCCCGGCGGGCAGCCATCGCTGCCTGGGGCGTCCAGGTGATCAACACCTACGCCGCCACCGAAACCGCCACCATCGCGTCGACCTGCAGCCACGGCTCGATGCATCTCTACGAGGACTTCGTCATCATCGAACCCGTCGACAACGCCTACCGGCCCGTCCCCGACGGCCACATCGCCGATCGGCTCCTTGCTACCGTCCTGTTCAGCCGCACCCTCCCGCTGATCCGCTACGAACTGACCGACTCGATCCGGCTGGCCACCGACCCCTGCACCTGTGGACTACCCTTCCGACGACTGGACACCGTCGCGGGCCGCACCGAAGCGACCCTCCGTGTGACCAGCAGGACCAGAGAACCCGTGCTGATTCGCCCTGGCCTGTTCCACGACGCCCTCGAACCGCTAGCCATCCACGGCTGGCAGGTCCAACAAACCACCGAGGGGATCACGGTACGAATCGTGGACCCTGACCGACGGGTGGACCTGCACCAGATCACCCGCCGACTCAGAGCCGGACTCACATCCGCAGGCGTCACCGACGACACCCACATCATCGTCACCCCGGTTCAGGAACTTGCCCGCACCCCGCTCGGCAAGGCCCCGCTGATCATCGGCCAGAAGCAGGGGGGACCGGGAGGCGGGGGATCGCGCTGATCAGTTGGCGCGTGTACGCCTCGTGCGGGTCATTCAGGATCGACATCGTCTCTCCCGTCTCGATGACCGTTCCGTCTTTGAGGACCAGTGTGGTGTCACACAGCGCCGCGACCACGCTCATGTCGTGGGAGACCATCACGATGCTCAACTGTCGCTCGCGCCGGAGTCGGGCCAGGAGTTCGATCACCTCGATGCGGGTGGTGACGTCCAGGGCGCTGACCGGCTCGTCGGCCACCAGGACGGCCGGGTCGGTGACCAGGGCCCGGGCGATGGCGATCCGTTGCCGTTGGCCTCCGGAGAACTCGTGGGGGTAGCGGGCGAGGGTGTCGACGTCCAGGCCCACCTCCTCGATCGCCGCCGCCACCCGGGCACGCCGCTGGGCAGCGGTTCCCCCGATGCCCAGCGACAGCAGCGGCTCGGCGACGATCCTGTCGACGCGCATCCTTGGGTCCAGTGAGGCGTAGGGGTCCTGGAAGACGGGTTGAACCGTTTGGCGCAGCTCGCGCACCTGGAGGCGGTCCCGCAGGTTCAACTCGGCCCCGTCGAACAGGACCCGGCCAACCGTGGGCTGGTGGAGCGCGAGCAGGAGTTTCAGCGCGGTGGACTTGCCTGAGCCCGACTCGCCGACGATCCCCAGGCTTCCGCCGGGAGTCAGCGCGAAAGTGACGCGGTTCAGGGCGGGGGCGGTGGCGCCGCGGTAGGTGAAACCGACGGACTCGAAGGCGAGCAGCGGCTTGGTCACGAGATGCTTCCTGTGGCCAGTGCCTCATCCAATGCGCGGGCGCTGGCGACGAGCCGGAGCGTGTACGGGTCGGTCGGGGCGTGGACGATCTGATCGATGGGCCCCTGCTCAACAATGTGGCCTCCCTGCATGACCAGGGCCCGGGTGACGGTGTGTGAGACGACGGCGATGTCGTGGGAGACGAACACCAGGCCCATCCCATGATCGGCACAGAGTCGACGGATGAGCTGGAGGATCTCCGCCTGGACGGTGACGTCCAGCGCGGTGGTCGGTTCGTCCGCGATCAGCATCGCAGGCCGGCAGGCCAGTGCCATCGCGATGGCGACGCGCTGCCTCTGGCCCCCGGAGATCTCGTGGGGGAACGCCCGCGACACCCGCTCGGTGGCGGGCAGAGCCACCTCCGTCAGCGCCCGCTCGACGGCGGCGTTCAGCTCATGGCCGCGGAGCCCTTGGTGCCGCCGGAGGGGCTCGGCGATGAGCTCTCCGATCCGGGTGAGGGGGTCGAGGGCGGTGGAGGGGTCCTGGAAGATCTTCGCCATCCTGCGTCCCCGGATCTCCAGCAACTGCTTCCTGGAGGCCCCGACGATCTGGGTGCCGTCGACGCGAATGGATCCTGAGGCTGTCAGCGACCGGGGCAACAGGCCGAGCAGCGCCAGGGTGGTGACCGACTTCCCGGAGCCTGACTCGCCGATGATCCCGACCCGTTCGCCTGGGTCGAGTGCAAACGAGATGGCGTCGACGACGCGCTTGCCGGATCCCGCGACCGTGATAGTGAGATCCTCAACCTCGATGTTCATCTGCGCTCCCGTCGGGTCGGATCGAAGCGTTCGCGGAGGCCGTCGGCCAGGGAGTTCGCCCCCAGCACGATCACCATGATGACCACGCCTGGGGCGACGGCGCCCCACGGGGCGGTCAGGACGGTGCTCTGAGCGCCCTGGAGCAGGCGGCCCAGCGACGAGTTCGGCGGCGGGACGCCGAGTCCGAGGTACGAGAGGCTCGCTTCGGCGAGGACTGCGGTGCCGAAGATGAGCGCGGCGGTCACCACGAGCGTCGGCCACATGTTGGGGAGCAGGTGGATGACCACGATGCGTGGCCAGCTGGTGCCCGAGGTGCGGGCAGCGGTGACGAACTGCCGGCGCAGCAGCCCTTTGGCCAGGATGCGGGTGAGTCGCGCCACCACCGCGGAGGCTGCCAGACCGATCGAGACCACGGCCGAGGTCAGGCTGGCGCCCTGCATGGCACCGATCAGCATCGCGAGCAGCAGGGTGGGAAAGGCGATCACCACGTCCAGGAGAGAGGACTGCACGTCGTCGACCCATCCGGTGGCGAATGCGGCGAGCAGCCCGACGATGACGCCGAGGGCCATCGCGATGGCCATGCTGCTGAGACCGACCGTCAGTGCGATCCTGGTGCCGACCATGACGAAGCTGGCGGTGTCGCGGCCGAGCTTGTCGGTGCCCAACCAGTGATCCGGTCCGGGGGGCTCGAGCCGTCCGCCGGTGGTGTCGGCGAGGTCGTAGGGCAACCAGAACACCGACACCAGCCCGACGATCCCCACAGCCACCAACAGGACCATCCCGAGCACAAGACTCACCGGCATACCTCGCCGTCGAGCCGGCACCGGGGCGATCGGCTCCGGAGCCCTGCTGATGTCGATCCCGGCGCTCACGCGTGCGCCCCGGAGAGGCTGGAGCGCAGGCGCGGGTCGACGAGGCGCTGGACCACGTCGGCTGCGAAACCGACGATCAGCACGAAGAACGTGGTCACCAGGAGGATCCCCTGGATGCTCGGGTAGTCGTGCTGGGCGATGGCCTTGGTCAGCATGCTCCCCAGCCCTGGCAGGGTGAACACGCTCTCCACCACGACGGCCCCCAGCAGGGTGGACGCGAGCTCGATCCCTAGGATCGAGATGACTGGCACCGAGGCGTTGCGGACGCCGTGGCGAAGGAACGCCTCCCCGAAGCCGCTGCCCAACGCCTGCGCATTGCGAAGATAGTCGCTCTCCAAGACGTCAAGCGTCGCCGACCGGACATAGCGCACCAGCGAGGCAGTCATGACGATCACGATGGTGGTGGCGGGGAGGAACAGGGAACGCAGCGCCGCGAGCGGGTCAGCCCAGCCCTCCCGCGGGAACCCCCCGGAGGGGAACAGCCGAAGCTCCAACGCGAACAGCCACACAAGAAGGAGCCCGATCCAGAAGACGGGCACCGCGATGCCGAGCTGCGCCACAGCCGTCACGGCGACCCCGAGCCGCGTGTGAGCCCGAGCCGCCGCGACGTACCCGATCCCGCTGGCGAGCATGACGGAGATGACGAAGGAGATCAAGGTCAGCGGCAGCGTCACCTCCAACCGGGAAACGATGTCGGGCAGCACGGGGGTGCCGGAGATGAAAGAGGTGCCCAGGTCGAGTCGCATCACGTCTCCGACCCACCGCACGAGCTGTTCGTGGACGGGAAGGTTGGAGCCCACCTGCTGTTGCGCGGCCTCGATCTGCTCCGGGGTCGCGTCGACCGACAGAAGGGCGTTGGCGGGGTCGCCGGGCAGGAGCCGCAGCAGGACGAAGATCAGCAGCATCGCCAGCACCAACGACATCAGCAGGAAGGCGGCGCGCCGGGCCAGGTAACTACCCATGCTCCGGCACACCGCCCTCCCGTGTTGTGATTCCTAGAACTACTCAGGCCTTGGTGATGTTGTACACGTAGAACTGCGAGTTCAGACCGTTGACCGGGAACCCGGACACCTCGCTGCTCGCCACCACGATCTGCGGATAGAGGTAGAGCCAGTTGCTGGCCGCCTCGGTGGCGATGATGGTGTTGGCCTCCTTGAGCTTGGCGGTCTGCTCCTCGGGGGTGGCGGCCTGTTCGGCCTCGCCCACGAGTCGCTGAACGTCGGCGTTGTCGTAGCCCCAGTAGAAGTCCGGGTTGCCGTACCAGACCACGTCGCGGTCGTTGACATGCTCCTGAAGGGTCGCCTCGAACGCACGCTCCTTGAACACCACGGAGTACCACTCGTCGGCCGTGATCACCTTGATGTCGACAGTGATGCCCACCTTCGCGAGTTCCGACTTCAGGAACTCGGCCACTGCCGGGTGCGGGTCGTAGTTGGGCGTCTGCAGCGTGAACGTGAACCCGTCGGCCAGGCCCGCCTCGTCGAGTAGCTGCTTGGACAGCTCCGGGTCGTACGGGTTGAGGGAGGTCAGGTCCTCGTACCACGGGTCCGTGGGGGGCACCATGGATCCGATGAGCTGGCCGCGGCCCGCCCAGATGGACTCCAGCAGCTTTTCGCGGTCGACGGCGGAGTACACGGCGCGACGGACGCGGGCGTCGTCGAACGGGGCCACGCGGTCGTTGAACGCCAGGAGTTCCTTGGTGGTGGAGGTGCCCTCGCTGATCTGGAAGTCGTCGCTGCCCTCGAACGGGGTCAGGGCGTCGGGGCTCTGGATCGTGGTGACCAGATCGATCTCTCCGGTCAGCAGCGCGTTCGACTCCGCGCTCGCGTCGGTGAAGTAGTGGAACGTGGCGCGCGCGTTCTTCGCCGGCTCGCCCCAGTAGTCGTCGTTGCGGACGATGCTGAGGGTGCTGCCGCGTTGCCACTCATCGAACACGTAGGGACCGGTGCCGTCGGCTTCGACCTTGGGGTCGGCGAGGTCAGGGTTCACGATCCACACGTAGGCCATGAGGTAGGGAAACGAGATGGAGCGGTTCTTCAGCGTGAACTCGACCGTCTGGTCGTCCGGGGTGGCCACCGACTCGACGACGGCGTAGCTGCTCTTGCGCGCCGCCTGCGACGCCTCGGAGGTGACGCGCTCGAAGCTGGCCTTCACGTCGGCTGAGGTGAGCTCCTTTCCAGAGTGGAAGGTGACCCCCTCCCGGAGGGTGAAGGTGTAGGAGAGGCCGTCGTCGCTGACCTGGTAGTCCTCGGCCAACAGATTGGTCAGCGAGCCGTCGTCGTTGAGCTTGATCAGCGACTCGTACACGTTGCCGTTGAGGGCCTCCGTGACACCCTGACCGCCCGCATCGACGTTGCTGAGGTTGCTGGGCTCGTACAGGGACCCGATCTCGATTGAAGCCTCCGCATCGAACGCGGCTGGCGCACCGTCCACGGACGACGATCCGGCGCTGGGGGTCTCGTCACCGGAGGGACTGGCGCACCCCGTCAGCATGAGGCCGGCGGCCAACATCCCTGCCAGGGCTCGCACGATGTGACGTGGGTGATTCATCAAAAGGTCCTTCCGGTATGGCTCGCGAGCTTTGCCTCGCAAGGACTGCCAACACCCGCGGAGGCAGAATCATTCCTGGGGGAGGTCGATTTCACCGCAGGCGGACGACATCGCGCCCTCAGACGTCGGAGCCCCTCATTGTGACAGGGGTGCCGAGCTCGATGGTCCGCGACACAGTGCACAGCCGATCATGCGCCTGCTGAATACCGCGCCCCAGCAGGAGGCGCGCGCGATCCCCATCCTCGCCCTCCGGGAAGACGACCCGGAAAGTCACCTCGATGTCCTCAAGCCGGTTCCCAGTGGAGTCCTTCACCTTCGAGGCCGTGACGTCGACACTGAACGAGTCCGGCTCGGAGCGACGATGCGTGATCAGATCCACATCGATCGCGCCGCAGGCGGCGATCGCCGCCATCAACAGCTCCACCGGGGTGAACTCGCTGCTGTCGCCGCTCCCGATCGGGACCGAGCCCCCGCGCTCGTTCCGGGCCTCGAAACTCAGATGACTCAAGCGGGTCACCTGCACAGCGGCGGGGCGACGGGTCTCTTCGATCATTTGGTCCTCCTTCGTCCCGCCCAGCCTAGGTCTTCCGGCCAGAGGGCCTGAAGGTGGCCTGAGAGGGACGAGTCGGCAGGAAGTAGTCCATTTCCCGCGCGGTCCAGCCGTCCTCGAGCTGCATCCGCACTGCGACGGTGCCGCCAACGATCCGGTCACTTAACCGAATCCCGTCTACGGACGCACGGCCATGACCAGCGGCGCCATGCGTCCACGGGATGACTCCTCATGCTCGTCCAAGCACTAGCGTTGGCTCCCGCACTCTGGGAGTCGTGGGTCTTACCCGCAGGCTCGTTTGACGCAGCGTGTGATGACGTCGGGGTCCACCTCGTGGCGTTTGAGCAGGTCGCGGATGCCGTCGTCCCGGAGCAGGCACAGGAGCAGGCCGCAGACGTCGATGCCCGACGTGCCGGTCCCTGTGCCGGGGTCGGTGACAAATCGGTGGTCTGTCGTCCCCCCGTGCCCAGACGGCCAGGGTTCGTAGCTCTTCTCGGGTGAATCGGGTTCCGCGGAGGTCTGCGCCGGCTGCGCTGACCAGTATCCGGTAGACCCCGGAGACCGAGGTCGGGATCTCGCCGCGGTACAGGCCTGGTTCGGCCTCGGTCAGGGTCACCGTCGACGTGGTGCCGGTGGGTGAGGTGACTCCTGCGTGCACGGCGGCACTCCCCGAGAGGGGCACTCCGCTGTCGGTCAGGGTGACCTCGAGCCGCCCAGGATGACCGGGAAGCCGTGACTGCTGGCTGAGCGCGGCTGTCATCCGCAGCGCGCTGCGGGCCTGAACGCTGAGGGTGTAGGGGACACCGTGGGTCTCGACCGCGGTCAGGATCCACTTGAACGCCTGGTCGCCGCCTTCCCTCTGGCTCAGCTCCTTGCGCAGCCTGGCCAGCCGGTTCTTGAGATCACGCTCGTCGACAGACAGCACCGACTGCCATTGGCCCGCCGCCCCGGCAGGTGCGGGGAGGACGTGGGCGGGCACGATACGGAGGACCCTGAACGCGGTCCCAAGTGTCTCGTTCGCGCCGGCGCCGGCCCTGATGCTGGTTCCATCGGGGGCGATGATCTCGACCCGAAGTGCCGCTGTCAGGTCGCCGAGGAGCAGAACGTCGGTGCGGATTTCGGCGTCAGTCAGGTCGAACGGGACGACCACCTTCCCGCCGATAGGGACGACCCCCGCCGGGTCGACGACGATGGCGGCATTGGTGGCCCCGGCCAGGACCTGCGCGAAGTACTTCTGCAGGAGAAGCTGGTCGTCCACGCCGGGGTTGCCAGTGAGGAGCAGGTATCCACCGGTGCCGTTGGCGATGTCGGACAGGGCCCCCGGATTGAGCTGGTCGGCTGTTCCCAGGCCGATGGCGAACACGCGGCTGTTGACCGACGCGGCCGCCTGCTCGATGGTGCGTTCGGCGGTCTCGTTGCCGTCGGTGAACACGATGGTGGCGGTCGAGTCACAGCCAGCGGCGACTGGGGCGAGCTGTGCGGCGGCAGCTTCCAGCCCGTCGCCGATGGCCGTCATCCCGGCGAGGTTCGTGGCCGTGGTCGAGATCGCGTTCAAGGCGGCCAGCCGTCCCGCCCCACCGATGGTGGGCCCGGCGTCGACGACGGCGGTGACCGGCGCCGCGTCGGTGTCGAACCGCACCACCCCGACCCCGTCAGTCGGGTCGAGCAGGGCGACGAACAGTGGCGCCGAGTCGTGCAGGACGCCCATCCGGTCCTTGCTGGGCAACCCCGATGGCAGGCTCATGCTGCCCGAGGTGTCCAACACCAGCGAGGTGCCCACGCTCGGGTTCGCCACAACCGTGGCCGTGATCGGCACCGTGAACACCTGACCAGTGGGAGACACCGTCACGGTCAGTGTCCCTGTGACTTCGTCTGCTGAATGGCGGGGTTCTTCGGTCGCTTCGTGGCGGGGTCAGGTGACACCGATGACCAGGGTGCTCTGTGCGGCTTCGATGACGTCGTTGGTGATGGTGTCGAGTTCGTTGATCTTCAGGACCCGCTGGATCTGGGGGAAGAGGCGTTCGAGGAGCCGGAAGTTGCCGCGGGTGATCCGTGCGATGGCTGCGATGGCTTGGGCGTCGGTGAAGTCGTCGGGGTCGAGGGTCTTGCCGAGGGATCGCCAGTGTCGCTCGAGGACGAACAGCAGTTCGTCTTGTCCCAGGGGCCGGTACTGGTGGGCGAAGCCGACTCGGCTGTAGAACTGGGGGTAGTGGCTGAACTGCTTCTCCAGGCCGGGCATGCCGATCAGGATCAGGGCGATGTCGTCGCGGTCGTAGCGATCGCGCAGCAGTTCCAGAGCGGCGGGACGCAGTCGTTCGGCCTCGTCGACGATGATCAGCTCCACGTAGTTCCTGCCGTGTCGCCATCCCCAGGCCTCGGGAGTGGCCGTGCCGGGAGGTACGAGGTGCTGCTCGATGCACATGTTGGTGCGGGTGATGGCTTGGGTCAGCTCGTCCTTCAGGGTCCGCGGGGTGGTCAGCACGCTGGGGGTGTAGAGCACGGTGCGGCTCCGGTTCAAGGCGGCGTAGATCTTGGCGTCGTCGTCGGAGCGCGGCCCCCAGTAGGTCAGCAGGTCATGAGCCTTCTCGTAGTGTGCGTAGCGGCGCGCGGAGAGTGTCTTTCCTACGCCGGCTGATCCGAAGCACAAACCGATGGTGTGCCCGCGGCGCACGGCGTCGGCGAACTCGGTGAAGCGGCGGTGCTCCTTGGTGACGATGAAGCGCTGGCTCACCTGAGGTCCTCCTTGTAGATCTTCAACGCCGACCTCGGCGCCGGAGCCGGTGCTTCGGTGATCCGTGGCGTCTCGGTAGGTGCGGCCACGAGGGCGATGCGTTCGTTGATGCTGGCTCGCAGCGCTCGGCGGCGGGCGTTGCGCGCGGCCTGGATCTCCTTGAGGCTGACCTTTTGATCGTGGTGCTCTTGGTTGACGGCCTTGCAGACGAATTCGTCGTGATCGAAGACGCGGATCTCGGTGAT
>DJWE01000034.1:0-25424 GCA_002441465.1 Propionibacteriaceae bacterium UBA6238
CCCGACCTGTGCAAGTCAGGCCAGAGTTTTGCCCTCGCCCGTGTCTAGTTGAACCGCTGCTCCGTCCAGGAGCGCAAGCACAGCGACCCACTGCTCCACATGCACCCGCAGGCCGAGTGCTCGAGTCGCCGAATCGTCGAGAAACGACATCGTGAGGGGGGTTGCGCCAACTCTGACTCCAGCTTCCCGCTGCTGGCGCATCGATGCGTTGCGATCGGCAAGATCGCGCGGTCGGGCAGACCCCAAGTCCCTTGCTCTGAGGACCGTGCGCCGATAGCGCTCAAGTGCGCGACGCTCATCGCGCTCCATGAGCCACTCAGTTGCCCAATTCACAGCCATTCCTCCCCTGGTGTGGGCGTAACGCAACCGCTACGCCCACACCAGCTCTGCTAGCAGTACTTCCAGGAGGCGCTCGTGGCAGAGGAGCCGGTCTGAACCAACCCCGGACAGAGAGAAAGGCACCCCGTACTGGTGCCGATGATGATGGTTCCAGCGTCGTCCGTACAGAAGACCATCACTCTCTTCGTTGAGGAGAAGCAGTTCCGGATCCTCCAATTTCCTCCCAGTTGGGAGGAGAACTTGATCCGTTGTGAATCGCAAGGGCCGATCGCCCCCATCGGGGTGAACGGCGAGGAGCCGAGAGGAACGCTCTCCCCTCGCACGGCATCTGTGCTGGCCTGCGCCGGTCCTACCGACGCAAGCTTCGCTCCAATGGTCAAGAAGGGCACTGCTGCAAGACGCCTGAGCGCATTCCCGCTTCGATACGTGTACCACACATGCAGTACGCCGTCACGATACATCGATAATGGCGATGACTCCAGGGATCTGATGCATCCACCTCTCCTTGCATGGGCCCCTTTGTCGAGGAGGCTTCGATCGACGTCTTCTTCACGAGTGACATCGAGCCGATCTCGGATCCGGCCTCCGGTGAGGTCTTGGCCGGAACGGTGCTCGCTCATCGGCTACCGTCCGCGCCCTGTTCGACGGCTCCCGCGGGCCGCGATGACGACCCTGGCGCACCGGCCGCCGCGGACTGGGCATGCCGTGCTTGAGGGCCTCTGGTTTGCCGATTCCCTCGTGCGGGGTCCCGCCGGCGGCGCCGCGGGCGATGTCCTTGATGAGGTCGTTGATGCGCTTGACGACGCGGCGGTCCTGGGTCCGCCAGTACAGGTAGTCGGCCCAGGCATCGGCGCCCCGGACGTACCTCATCCGGCCAGCTCGTGCTCCGCCCCGGCGCCGGACTCCAGTCGCTCGATCGAGCCGAGCAGGCAGCTCGACGGCACCAGGGTCTGGAACCACGTCCGCTCGCAGGTGGACAAGCGTGCCGCTCCGGGCCAGTACATCCTGACCGGCTCTGCGGTCCCGAACGACGACGTCCGCCGCCACTCCGGTGCGGGCCGGTTCGCGCGCCTCACGATGCGGCCGATGAGCCTGTACGAGTCCACCGAGTCCACCGAGTCCAGCAGCGCGATGTCGCTGCGAGCCATGCTCGCAGGCGAGCGTCCTCAGACCCCCCGCCGATTCGATGACCGTCCAGCGGATCGCCGAGCTGATCGTTCGCGGCGGCTGGCCACTCAACCTTCGGATGCAGTCCGCCGACGCCGGCGCCGCGAACCGCGACTACCTGCGAACCATCGCTGAGGTCGACCTGCCGCGCATATCGGGTCCGCGCCGCGATGCCGCCCGCATCACGAGGTTCATCCAGGCGCTGGCCCGCAACACCGCGATGGAGCACGTCGTCACCAGGCTTGCTGCCGAGGCAGGCGGCGAGGACATCTCCCTGTCGCGTCCATCCGCCCACGAGTATCAGGACGCGCTCATCCGGCTGATGATCCTCGAGGTGCAACCGGCCTGGTCCACCCACCTGAGGTCGCGCGCACGCCTGCGCGACAGGCCCCGCACCCACCTGGTCGACCCTTCCCTGGCAGCGGCAGCACTCGACGCCACCCCCACGAAGCTCCTCCGGGACCTGAACATCCTCGGTCTGCTGTTCGAGGCGATCGGCAGGCGGTGGTCGACCGACGTTCCCGGGCGAGCCCGGGGCGGCCTGAGACCGCCAGCCGGGCAGCCCCTCACCAGGGCGCGGCGTCGTCCAGCTCGTAGCGGTCCCCGCCGCGGTCCTTCGCCCGGTACATCGCGCCGTCGGCCCGCCGGTGGACCGGCGGGGTGCCCGGTCGCGCGGCCATCATGGTGACCGCCTGGACCGGCGTGCTCCGTCAGACGCGCACGCGATGCAGGTCCGGGCGGTTGGCCGCGCCTCGAGGCGATCGAGAGCAATGGGGCGACCGCATGTCTCGCACAGCCCGTACCGGCCCTGGGCGAGCCGGTCCTCGGCGGCGTCGATCTCGGCGAGCTGCTCGCGTGCCTGGCGCACCAGCGAGTCCAGCTGTGACCTCTCGAAGGCGATCGTGGCGCCTTCGGGGTCGTGCTCGTCGTCGGCGTTGGAGCCCAGCGAAGCTGCGATCAGCTCGTCGAAGTGACCGGTGAGGCCAGCGATCCGGCGTAGCGTCGTGGCGCGGGCCGCCCGCAGAAGACCCGCGGCGTGCGTCGGCGGGTGCGCGTGGGATCTCACCGACCCATCCTGTCGCGACCTGTGCCGTGCACCACCACACCCCGAGTGGGGGTGGTGACGAGCCGCGCTACGGGGTCCGGGGCGGGGGTCAGTCGCCGACGGCGTCGCGGGCGCGCATCACGATGAGCGGGTCCGGCTCGGCGACGGTCGCGTGGTCCTTGCCCTCGTAGTCGAACTGGTTGAGGAAGTAGCGCATCGCGTCGAGCCGCGCCCGCTTCTTGTCGTTGCTGCGGATCGTGATCCACGGGGCGTAGTCGGTGTCGGTGCCGGCGATCATCGCCTTCTTCGCGTCGGTGTAGGCGTCCCACCGGCCCAGCGACTCCAGATCCATCGGGGACAGCTTCCAGCGACGCACGGGGTCGATCTGCCGGATGGCGAACCGGGTGCGTTGCTCGCGGCGAGTCACGGAGAACCAGAACTTCGTCAGGTGGATGCCAGCGTCGACGATCATCCGCTCGAACTCCGGCGCCTGCTTCATGAAGACCTCGTACTCCTCGTCGGTGCAGAAGCCCATCACGCGCTCCACGCCGGCCCGGTTGTACCAGGACCGGTCGAACAGCACGATCTCGCCGGACGTGGGGAAGTGCTGCACGTAGCGCTGGAAGTACCACTGTCCGTCCTCGGTCGTGGTGGGCTTCGCCAGGGCGACCACGCGCGCGGACCGGGGGTTGAGGTGCTCCATGAACCGCTTGATCGTGCCGCCCTTGCCGGCGGCGTCGCGCCCCTCGAACACGATGATGTGGCGTTCGCCGTTGTCCTCCGCCCAGTACTGGAGCTTCAACAGCTCGATCTGCAGGAGGTACTTCTGCTCCTCGTAGACGTCCCGGTCGAGCGGCTCGGCGTACGGGTAGTCCTCTCGCCAGGTCTCGACCGCCTTGCCGCCCGGGTCGATGAGCAACGGGTCCGCGCCCTGGCCGCCAGCCACCGAGTACCCCTCGGCGATCAGGCGGTCGATGTACTCCCGCAGGTTGTCCTCGACGTCGAACTGGAAGTGCTCGTTGCCCATCGGGGAGCTCATCACGTCCTCATCGTCGGTTCCGCTCTCAGGGCGCCTCAGCCGGCGTTGTCCCCAGCCTGTCTCACCAGGCCCCCGATCACCACTCTCGCCCGGTCATGGCTCCCTTCCGGGCGCTCCTGGCGAGAACCCGAACTACCGCACGGTGGCCTGGAGCGGCAGGTACCTGCAGGTCACTCTCATGTCGATCCCGGTCAACGGCGACATCGGACTCGAGAAGCACCCGGACACCGACCAGTTCATCCGGCTCGACCGCGGCCGCGGTCGAGCCCAGATGGGACCCGGCAAGGACGAGCTGACCTTCGACCGCGAGGTGACCGACGGCTGGTGCGTCATCGTTCCGGCCGGCAGCTGGCACAACATCACCAACATCGGCGACGAGCCGATGCAGGTCTACACCGTCTACGCGCCGCAGCACCACAAGCCGGGCAAGGTGCACCAGACCAAGGCGATCGCCGACGCCGACACCGACGACGAACCCGCCGACTGGTCTGTTCAGCCGGACCCGGTCGCAGACCAGCACGCCTGATCTGACCCGCCGGACCAGGACATTCGCTAGTGCCGAGCTGAGGGCGGGGACGCTTGCACGGTCGTGCCACTGAGCAGCACGGTGGACTCGTCGCGATGCTCGCCGACCAGCAGCACGGCGCGCGCCGTCAACTCCGGATCGATCGTCTTCGGCGCGACGACATCCACCTGATCCACCCGGACTCACACACGAACGGCATCAGACCTGCGACGGAGTCACGTGGAGGCTGCTGGTCACGGTGGTGGGATCGAGCATCAGCCTGAACGTGTGGTTGGCCCACGAGATGACGTTGGTGATCACGTCCGGCAGCGAGTGGACGAGCGAGGCGAGCTGGTTGAAGAACAGGTTGCCGAACACCGCGCCGAGCCCGACGACCGTGAGCACCACCAGGCCGCCCACGAGAGCAGGAGCAGGAACAGGAAGTGGCTGATCGACTGGAAGACCCACAGCGCGATCATCCAGAGGGTGACGAGCTGCAGAACCGTCACGACCGCCCGGCGCAGCGCCCGCTGCTCGAAGGTGACCAGTCGAACCGGCGCAGCCGTCGAGGACAGTCGCCCGGTCGATGCTGCACCCGCCCTCACCCGGCGCGACCAGCCGGTGCTCACTAGCGTTGTCAGTGTCTGCACGGGGCCGCGGCCAACGAACGAGACGACGCGGGCCGTGCACGGCGCGACCCTCTGGAAGGAAGCATGATGAGCGAGACCAGCACGTCCTCCCCGGTCACCGCGATGCCACGGCTCGGTGACCCGGCGCCGGCGTTCACGGCCAAGACGACCCAGGGAGACATCACCTTCCCCGACGACTACGCCGGGAGCTGGGTGATCTTCTTCAGCCACCCCGCGGACTTCACCCCGGTCTGCACGAGCGAGTTCATGACCTTCGCCTCGATGCAGGACGACTTCGCGGCGCTGAACACGAAGCTCGTCGGGTTGTCGGTGGACGGTCTGTTCAGCCACATCGCGTGGCTGCGGACCATCAAGGAGAAGATCACGTTCCGGGAGATGACAGACGTCGAGGTCACCTTCCCGCTCATCGAGGACGTCAGCATGGCCATCGCCCAGAAGTACGGGATGATCATGCCCGGCGAGGACTCGACGAAAGCCGTCCGCGCCGTCTTCGTGATCGATCCGGCGGGCGTGATCCGCACGATCATCTACTACCCGCTCAGCCTCGGCCGGAACTTCGACGAGCTGCGCCGCGTCGTCGTCGCGCTGCAGACCGCCGACGCGTTCTCGGTCGCGACGCCGGCCGACTGGCGCCCCGGCGAGCCCGTGATCGTCCCGCCCCCGGGCTCGTGCGGCAGCGCGAAGGACCGCATGTCCGGCGCGGAGGAGGGCGTGACCTGCGTCGACTGGTTCTTCTGCACCAAGGAGCTCACGACCGACCAGATCGACGCCGCGATCCTGGCTCACTAGCTCGGGTCCCTCACGGGTGGCGGTGATCGGTCGCGACGGCAACCCGGCCGATCACCGCCAGAGCCGTCAGGACGCCACAGGCCCGTACGCCCGACGTGTCACGCCGCGACGCCGAAGTCCGACCGTGCGCTCCGGCGCACGACGGTGCCGTCGGGCACGATGGCGTCGGCCAGCAGCCGGGCACCGTGCGTGATGACGACGTCGGCCCCGATGCGGGCCCCGGGGCCGATCCGTGCACCGTTCTGCACGCGCGTGCGCGGCCCGAGGTGGACGTTCCGGTCGATGACGACGTCCTCCCCCACGCGCACGTCGTGCTCCAGCCAGCTTCCCTCGCCGATCCGTGTGCGCGCACCGACCCGCGCACCGGCCTCGACGTAGGTCGTGGACGCCACCGACGCCCCCTCGTGCACCCGCGCGCCGGGCGAGACGAGCCCGCCACCGTTGACGTGGCGCACGTAGCGGACAACCTGACCGTTGTCGTCCTCGAACTCGACCTTCGCTGCCATGGGCTCCTCCTTCCGTTCTGCCTGGCTGACATAACGTGCAGCCGGTGGGAAGGATTCCATCGCGACGAGCGGCCGGGCGACGCGGCGCGCGCGCTGCACGGCGGCCGGATCGAGCTCCGCCGACCTTCAGGCAGGCACCACCAGCACGATGAGCGTCGCGACCGCCGTGAGCAGCGCGAACAGCCACGACGTCGCCACGGTGGACAGCGCCACGACGATCCTGGAGCGCCCGGACCGCTGCTGCGTCGGATCCCGCACCGGGTCGAGTCGCAGTGGCATCCGCGCGTTGAGCAGGCCGGAGGCGACCAGGAGCGCCACGCCGACGGCTCCACACGCGGCGACCGGAGCCGTGAAGGCCACCGTCGTGAGCGTGACGGGCGCCATCAGGGCCGCTCCGTAGATCGCCGCGCCCACGATGCCCACGGGGACTCGATGCCGCGCGATCGCGTCGAGCCACGCCGCTGCCGCCACCGACAGCGCGACCGTGACCGCGAGCAGGACGAGCCAGCCGGACGTGAACGGCACCTCACCACCCGAACGCCAGGCCTCAACGGTGGTCAGCGAGAGCAGCATCCCGACGAGGCCGATGAACGACGGCACCCCGACGCGGATCATCCGCCCGGCCGACACGTCGTCGAGGCGGCCTGGCGCGAAGGGAAGGCTCCGGGCGTAGTCGGGCGCGGGCCCGAAGGCCTCGTCGGGCGACTCGCCGCTGTCCTGGCAGTAGGACTCGACGTGCTTGAGGGCGTCGCCGATGTCGCGGCCCGTCACGCCTCGCAGCCGCAGCTCCACGACGAAGTCTTCGGTCCACTTCTTCGGCAGGGTCGATCTGGTGCTGGTCATCGCCGTCTCCCGATCGGTTCAGGCCGTCGCTGCCGGCGCAGCAGGGCGGGTGGAGGTGAAGGTCGTGGTGAGCTGAGCGAACTCGGACCACTCGCGGGCGGCGCGCACGAACTCGTCGTGCCCCTCGGCCGTCAGCGCGAAGTACTTGCGGGCCGGGCCGCCGTCGCCGGCACGCCACTCGACGGTGACGTGACCGGCCTCCTCGAGGCGGCTCAGCAGCGGGTAGAGGGTGCCGCCCTTGAGCACCCCGAAGCCCTGCTCCTCGAGCTCGACGCCGATCGCGTACCCGTACGTGGGGCCGTCCACGAGGACGCGCATCACGGCCAGGGCCAGCACGCCACGGAGCCACTCGCTGGGCCACGGCTTGCTCTGCACGACTATACAGTACGACTACTCAGTGAGTCTGTCTAGGTGTCGATCGACCAAGCGCACGCCGCCGGGCAGCCCGGTCACGCGGGCAGGACGTAGAGGTACATCAGCAGGTAGTGCAGGACGGCCGCGACGACCACCATCACGTGCCAGATCTCGTGGAAGCCGAACACCCCGGGCCATGGGTTCGGCCTCTCGATCACGAAGACCACGAACCCGGCGCTGTAGACGAGGCCCCCGACCGCCATCAGCGCCAACGCCCCCAGGGGCAACGACGCGCCCGCACCGACCAGGACGACCGGCATCCACCCCAAGGCGATGTAGAGGGTGTTCGTGACGTACTTCGGCAGCTGCCGCAGCAGCGAGCGCAGCACGATCCCCGCCGAGGCGATCAGCCACACCGTGCCCAGGACCGCCCAGCCGTACGTGCTCCGGAACAGGACCAGCACGAGTGGCGTGACCGAGCCCGCGATCAGCAGGAAGACCGAGTCGTAGTCGAGGGTCCGCAGCACCTCGTTCACCCGCGGCCCGCGATCGAGGGCGTGGTGCAGCGTGCTCGAGACGAACAGCGTCACGACCGACAGGCCGTAGATGCTGAACCCGACGATCTTCCACGGGTCACCCTGCGCGCCCGCCTGCGAGATCAGCAGCGCGGCACCCTCCACGGCGAAGCACGCGGCGATCAGGTGCGAGACGGTGTTGAACCGCTCGCTGGTCACATGGACGCTGCCGTCCCTGCTCCGTGGTGCTGTGTCCACCGGTTGCCTTCCCGCGACGTCGAGCCTTCACCCCCGCGAGGCCGGGAACCACACCGAGGCACCACGCCGGCACGAGCCTACCCATCGCGACGGCCCCGACCCGTCCGCGCCCACCCAGGCCCGCCCAGGCTCGCGAGATCGTGAGTGCGGTCCGAGATCGTCAGTCCGGACGTGCGATCTCGCCCCCCACTCACGATCTCGCGACAGGGGTGGGGGCGGTCAGGGGCGGCCAGACGATGATGAGGAAGGTGGCGATGGGCCCCAGGAACAGCGAGAAGAGGAACCAGTACCAGCGGCTCCGCCCCCTGGTCTGAGCCAGTCCCGCGTTGACGAGGGCCAGCGAGAGCAACCACAACCCGCTGTTGACGGTCACGTTCATCGCGCGCTCACCCTCCATGAGCGCAGCGACGACCTCGGCCGCCACTCCCCCGCCTGACCAGGCACGTCGAGACCACGCATGTCTGTCACTTCTCCCCCCGGCTCATGACATCAGTGCGACCGACGCTACTGCAGGCAATCCCGGAGGGGGCCGACACGACGACCGGGGTCAGGGTCCTCGTCCTGCAGGACCCACCGCTCGCCGTCGCACCCGGACCTACCAGGTTCAGCGACTGACGGTCTCCACCAATCGCCAGCCCTCACCGACGGGCGACTCGCTCTCGGGCAGGTCGACCGCCGCGACGACGACGTTCGTCCCGGTGCCTGAGACCTTCTCCCACCGGCTGCCGTAGGCGAGGTCCACCCGGAGATCGGGGGGTTCGGGCGCCAGCGTGGCGAGGTCCAGGAGCTCGGTCGTGCCACCCTCGCCGCCGGCGGTCCAGTACGCCACGGCGTGCGAGTGGTAGCTGGCCCACTCCCACTTCCACTGACGCTGGACCTGCTCCCAATGGCAGATGGTCTCCGGTGTCTCGGACATGTGCACCGCCTCCTTCGTGCGCGCCGTCGCGCACGCTTCCCTCTGATCCTGGCACTCCCCACCCCCGCGCGGGCAGGGGACGAACGGCCCCGATCTCAGCCGATCCACAACTCTCATCCGCCGGCGCGCGACAGTCCACCGACAGTCCGCAGACAGTCCGCCGAGATCGTGAGTCCCGTCCGAGATCGTCGCTCCGAACGTGCGACCTCGCGCCGGACTCACGATCTCGACGAAACGGGCGGCGGGGGTGTCGGGGTTGTCATACTCAGAGGTGCCCGCCCGAGGTCGTCCGGCTTCTCTGTGTCGGGGGGGCTGTGCTCCGGGGGGACGCGGTGAGGTCCTGCTGTGGCGTGCCGTCCGGGTCCGCCGGGGTGGGGCGGTGCCGCGCGGCGACGAGCGACGAGGGGGACCGGTGAGCGACCGAGCCGACGGAGACCGGATCGGGACGTCCCGTCGGCTCCTGGCGAGCATGGGGATCGGCCTGCGGGGTGGTCCGCACGGACCGGCCGCCGACGTCCCCGACGGATCCTCCGGCACGTGGGCGCCGCTCGCGCTCACGACGTTCCGCTGGTTGTGGATCGCCCAGCTCGTGTCGAACACCGGGTCGTGGATGCAGACGGTCGGCGCCCAGTGGATGCTGGTGCACCAGCCGAACGCGGCGTCCCTGACCGCGATGGTCCAGGCGGCGAGCCTCCTGCCGGTCCTGCTGGTCTCGCTGCCGGCCGGCGTGCTGGCCGACGTGTTCGACCGTCGGCGGTACCTGGTCGGGGTGTTCGTCGCGGCGGTCGTCGTGAGCGGGTCGCTGGTGGTGCTGACCGAGGCGGGGCTGGTGACACCGCTGGTGCTGCTCATGCTCACGTTCGGGCTGGGCGTCACGAACGCGCTCGCCGGTCCGGCGTGGCAGGCGATCCAGCCCGAGCTCGTCCCACCCCGGCTGATCCCCGCCGCTGCCGGGCTGGGCAGCATGAACATCAACATCGCCCGCGCGATCGGACCCGCGCTGGCCGGCGCCCTGCTGCTCGCCGTCAGTCCGGCGGTGCTGTTCGCGATCAACGGGGTCTCGACGGTAGCCGTCGTCGTCGCCCTGGTGGCGTGGCGCCGACCGGCGGGCGCCGTGCGGGAAGCCGAGCCCCTGGTCTCCGCCCTGCGGTCCGGTTCCCGGTACGTCGTCAACGCTCCCGGGGTGCGACGGGTGCTGCTGCGGGTGGCGCTGTTCGTGGTGCCTGCCTCGGCCCTGTGGGCGCTGCTCGCAGTGGTGGCGAGCGAGCGGCTGGGCCTCGGGTCGGGCGGGTACGGGATGCTGCTCGGTGCGCTCGGAGTCGGTGCGGTGATCGGCGCACTGGGCCTCGCGAAGCTGCGCGACCGGATGTCGCGGGGCGCGCTGCTGGCCGGCGCCTCGTTGCTGTTCGGGTCGGGGATGGCCGGGGCGGCACTGACCGGCAGCGCGGTGCTGCTGGTCGGGTTGCTGGTGCTGGCCGGTGTCGGCTGGCTGGTGGTGCTCTCGACGTTCAGCACGGTGCTGCAGCTCACGTTGCCCGCGTGGGTGCGGGCCCGCGGGATGGCCACCTACCTCATCGTCATGATCGGTGGGCAGGGCATCGGTGCGGCTGCCTGGGGACTGGTGGCCCAGCGGGTCGGGATCGGCCACGCGCTGGTCGCCGCGACGGGACTGCTGGTCGCCGGCGTGGTGTCCCAGGCGTGGTGGCCGCTGCTGGCCCGCACCGGTTCCCATGACCCGCGCACCGACACCCTGTGGCCCGAGCCGGACGTCGACGCCGCGATCGACCTGGACCCGCGCACGGGCCCGGTCGTGATCGAGATCCGGCACGTGGTGACCGGTGACGTCGAGCGCTTCCTGGAGGCCGCGCGGCGGGTCGGGGTGTCCCGTCGGCGCACCGGCGCGACGTCGTGGACGCTCTACCAGGATGCGGCCGACGGCTCGGTCTACGTCGAGGTGTTCGTCGTGCCGACCTGGGGTGAGCACCTGCGCCAGCACCACGAGCGCCTCACCGGCTACGACCGCGAGCTCGACCTGCGGATGCGTGCGTTCACCGACGGACCGTCGGCGATCCGCCACCTGCTGCCTGCGGAGGGGTGAGGGGGCGGTCGCTGTGCCCGACCACGCCGACAGGTCCACCCACGCACATCGCTGCCGATCGGGGATATCGGGCGTCTACGCTCCCTCTGTGCAGCATCGCCACGTCGAGGACGGCACTCAGATTCGTGCGACCAGTCCCGCATTCACTCACGGTGACTGGGTCCAGGTGTTCATCGACCCGGACCCGAGCGGCCGAGGGCCCGGGTACATCCGTATCACCGAGAAATGGGGTACGCCAGGCGTCGTCGTTCTGCCAATCCTTCAACGCCACCGTCTGGGCCTGGTCCAGGTCTTCCGACACCCTGTGGGAAGACTGTGCTGGGAGGCTCCCCGCGGCTTCGGAGAAGCAGGAAGCACGCCATCGGCGAATGCGCTGCGCGAGCTCGTCGAAGAGACCGGGTTCGTCCCGACAGTCCACGAACTTGTTCACCTCGGTCAGGTGCTCCACAACGCGGGCATCGCCGAGTCGGTTGTCGACATCTACGCCGTGGACTTCCAGTCGGCGCCACCTGGCGAGCCTCTTGACTCCCGTGAAATCAGCGGGTTCCGCTGGTTCGACGTCGCGGAGGTCGAGCAGATGATCAGCGAAGGAGTCATTCAGGACTCGTTCACGATCGTTTCACTGTTCCACGCAATGAGCGCAGGCCTCGTCACTCAGTCACCACGCCGGAGGGCGGTTCAATGACGACCTACTACTCGCTGCTCGACTCCGTACGCTTCTCCGGGGAGACGCCCGTCGCGACGCGCGAGACCCGACGACTATCGGCGCTCGCGACCGTCACCACCGATCTGATCGTGCAGCGCAAACGTGTTGTGCTCTCCCAGTCTCAGGTCTTCGACGGGAGCCTCCTGCTCAGCGTGGGCGAGGCGGCGCGTCACGACAAGGCGTTCGTGCCGGAGTTCCGATCCCTGCGGCAGCTGATCAAGGACAACTGGGTTCAGACCCGGATCCTCGACACTGCAGCCCTGCGGAAGCAGCACAGCGAAGCTGAGACCTTCACCGTCCAGAACGCGTTCGCCAGTGCGATCGCCTCAGGGTTCCGGTTCTCCGCCTGGCCCGAGCTCAACGGCAATCCGGAGCTTGCCAGGGAGGTTCTCTCCTGCCTCGACGGAGGCCGCGACGACTCCCTCCCCGTGGCGCTGCGTGAACGGCTGGACGTTCTCCGCGAGATCGATGAGGCCTTCCGCCGGTCGTCAGCCAGCGAGAGGGCTGTGCCTGCACCTGGGGCACCCTTGGGACGCAGGATCGTCGATCACATCAGCAGCACGCAGGTGAGCAAGAGCACCGCGGTGGTGTACGAGGGCACCACGGCGCTGTGGCAGGCCCTTCGCGACCGGGACCGAGGTGCGTACGAGCGCTCGATCAACATGCGAAGCGCCTGGTACGACCTGCTTGATCAATACTCTGAAAGTGCGGAGGTCTCGCCACATCATGGCGGGGTCGCGACACTGAGGAGCATTGTCGATCATCACTACAACAGCATCGTGGCCCGTTCTCTCGGAGCGGACTCCTGCACGGACGAGAGCGAGGACCTGCTCCTTCCCGGGGTGCTGCGGGACGGGGGGATCTCCAACGAGTCCCGTGGGATCGCGTCGTTTCTGACGGACAGCAGCAGCACTGTTCACGGTTCACTGACCTGGGAGCTCGCACGCGAGCGACTCCGTGCGGATGGCGAGTTCGACGTCCTCACACCGGAGGAGCGACTCAATGATCTGCTCGACCTCGAGGTCGCGCAGCGAGTCGACCACGATCGTCTGGTCCTCTCGGTACGCGTGGTTCCCACCATTGTGAACTTCGTGGCGAGCTTCGCAGCCGGCAGCGCCGTTCAGGGCGCTATGGGCACGTCCGCGCCCGGTTCGCCGCAATGGATCGGCGGCGTCGTCGTGGGGGGAGTGATCGGAGCGGTCGCTGCGAGAGAAGTCGCGCCGTCGATGCCGCCTCTTCGCGCCTTGGACAAGCTCGCCTCCAGGATCGAGGAGGCTCGCGCCTCGCGGATCCGGGAGAGTCTGATCGTGAAGACTCGGGCGAGCGCCCCCCCGAGACGCTGACTCGGCCCGGCCGTGATCGAGATCCGGCACGTGGTGACCGGCGACGTCGAACGGTTCCTGGAGGCCGCGCGGCGGGTCGGGGTGTCCCGTCGGCGCACCGGCGCGACGTCGTGGACGCTCTACCAGGATGCGGCCGACGGCTCGGTCTACGTCGAGATGTTCGTCGTGCCGACCTGGGGCGAGCACCTGCGGATGCGTGCGTTCACCGACGGACCGTCGGCGATCCGCCACCTGCTGCTTGCGGAGGGGTGAGGCGGGACGGCCCCGGTCAGCCGACGGTTGCTGCGTCGTAGAGCCGGCACCCGCCGTCGGCGGGGAACACTGCGATGTCGATGCTGGCGCCGGGCGTGAGCTCCTCGCCGGCCACAGCGACGGGCTCGGCGAGCGCGTCGCACAGCCTGCTCGCGCAGGTGGGCGACGAGGGTCCGGATCGTCGAGGTGACGAGGGTGCCGGCGGCCCGTCAGGCGGACCGACATCACCATCGCGACGGAGAAGACGACGTACCCCGCGTCGGCGACCGAGAGAAAGGGGACCGTCAGGCCACGGAACGTCTGCACCCCGATCAGCGTGTCCGCACTCGACTGCGCCGTCATCGCCGTAGCGATGAGCACGAGCTCGACGGTGTACACCAGAGCGAAGAACCCCGTGGCCCAGAGCGCGGCGAGCCGCGGCTCCCCCCTGAACCGCGAACCCAGTGCCCCTCTTCACCCCCGCGCACCGGCCTCTCCAGCTCGAGCCGCCGTCGGCAGAACGGCGTCCGTCACGACCCGGGCTCCCCCGCCCCTCGGCGCCGTTCGCTTGCCGCACTGCGCGCAGCCGGCTCACACCAGGTCGACGCTAGGGTGGCCGCAACGACACACCACGAGATGGGGAAACGGTGGCGCGCGCACTGATCACCGGTATCACCGGCCAGGACGGCCTGTATCTGTCCGAGCTGCTGCTGGGCAAGGGCTACGAGGTGTACGGCCTGATCCGGGGGCAGAACAACCCGAAGTTCGACCTCGTGCGCGAGCTCCTCCCGGACGTGAAGCTCGTCACCGGCGACCTGACCGACTTCTCGAGCCTGATCCGGGCGCTGGAGAAGTCCCAGCCGGACGAGGTGTACAACCTCGGGGCGATCTCGTTCGTGGCGTACTCGTGGGAGAACGCGATGCTCACCACGGACGTCACGGCCAAGGGCGTGCTCAACATGCTCGAGGCGGTGCGGCTGTACTCGGGGGACGACCCCGGCCGGGTCCGGTTCTACCAGGCATCGAGCTCGGAGATGTTCGGCAAGGCCCAGGAGGTACCCCAGCGTGAGACGACGCTGCTGTGGCCGCGGTCGCCGTACGGGGTCGCCAAGGTGTTCGGGCACTACATGACGATCAACTACCGCGAGTCCTACGGGATGCACGCGTCTTCGGGAATCTTGTTCAACCACGAGTCCCCCCGCCGCGGGCACGAGTTCGTGACCCGAAAGGTCAGCGAGTCGGTCGCCCGCATCTCGCTCGGCCTGCAGGACGGGATCACGATGGGCGACCTGAACGCCAAGCGCGACTGGGGCTTCGCCGGTGACTACGTTGAGGCGATGTGGCTGATGCTCCAGCAGGACGAGGCTGACGACTACGTGATCTCCACCGGGGTGACGCACTCGATCCGCGACCTGCTCGACGTCGCGTTCGCGCGCGTGGGCATCGAGGACTGGTCGGGTCTGGTCACCCAGGATCCGCGGTACATGCGCCCGGCGGAGGTCGACCTTCTCCTCGGGGACTCGACCAAGGCGAAGGAGACGCTGGGCTGGGCTCCCCAGGTGGGCTTCACGGAGCTCGTCGAGATGATGGTCGACAACGACCTCGCGCTCCAGCGCGCACAGGCAGGTCTGTGACGCATGACGACGGCCTTCGTGACGGGCATCACCGGTCAGGACGGCACGATCCTGGCCACCCGGCTGGCGGCTGAGGGGTGCGCGGTGCACGGGCTCGTCCGCACGCTCGACGAGGCCACCGGTCATCGCGGACGCGTTCCGGCCGGCGTCACCTATCACGTCGGGGAGCTGACCGACCATGCCCGGGTGGCCGCCCTCGTCCGCGACGTCGCCCCGGACGAGGTCTACAACCTGGCCGGGATCAGCTCGGTGGCGTTCTCCTGGGAGTATCCGGTCCTCACCGGTCAGGTCAGTGGTCTGGGTGCGGTCGGTGTGTTCGACGCCGCGTGGCACCTGCAGGAGAAGTCGGGGCGCTCCGTGCGGGTCGTCCAGGCCTCTAGCGCGGAGATCTTCGGCCGTCCGGACCGGGTCCCGCAGGACGAGTCGACCGCCATCGGTCCGATCTCGCCCTACGGTGCCGCGAAGGCGTACGCCCACCAGATGGCGGCGATCTACCGCACGCGCGGCCTGCACGTGGCCAGCTGCATCCTGTACAACCACGAGTCGCCGTGGCGCCCGACGACCTTCGTCACGCGCAAGATCACCCAGGCCGCGGCGCGCATCGCCCGCGAGGGCGCAGGCGTCCTCACCCTCGGGGACACCACCGTGCGACGCGACTGGGGCTGGGCCTCCGACTACGTCGACGCGATGGTGCGCGCGGTACGCCACACCACGCCCGACGACTTCGTCATCGCCACCGGTCACACCCACACGGTCGCCGAGTTCGTCGAAGCCGCGATGAGGCACGCCGGGGTCGACGACTGGGAACGGCACGTCGCGACCGATCCCGCGTTCGTGCGGCCCGCCGACGTGAGCGAGATGGTGGGCGACGCGACCAAGGCACGCGCCGTCCTCGGGTGGCAGCCCACGGTCACCTTCGAGGAGATCGTGGCGCGGATGGTCGACCACGATCTCGGCCTCGTGCGCCCTGACTGAGGGTTACGCCGACGGGAGCACGAACCTCGCGCTGTTGCGTGTGCCCGTCGTTCACACCGCGGGTGGGGCAGTCCGTTCCGTCGGCTCGGGCTGGTCGTCCTCGTCATCGGCGAGGATCAGGTACAGCGAGCGGCGCGCGTCGCGGAGCACCGTGCGAGCGGCCTCCTGCTGTGCCGCGGTGCCGGAGCGGACGATCTGCCGCGCGGCGCTGGCGAGGTCCTCGACGGGTCCACGCAGGTCGACCTGGGGGCCGAGGTTCTCCTTGAGGGAGGCGAACGGGTCTCCGAGCTCGGCGGCGTTGTCGGTCACGTAGGCGCGCCCGGCGTCGGTGAGGGTCGCGAGCTTGCGACCCTGGCCGCGGGTGACCTCGACGAGTCCCTCGTCCTCGAGCTGGGCGAGCACCGGGTAGATGGTGCCGGGGCTCGGACGCCAGGCGCCCTCGCTCCGCTCGGCGATGAGCTGCATGAGCTGGTAGCCGTGCATCGGCTCCTCCGCGAGGAGCTGCAGGACGGCGGTGCGCACGTCGCCGCGCGGGGCACGCATGCCGCGCCTGCGTCCGCGTCCTTCGCCGTCGGGTCCGGGTCCACCGTGGCGGCGCGGGCCCGGACCGAAACCCGGTCCGAAGCCGGGCCCGAAGCCGGGCCCCCGACCGAACGGCTCGTGGTGGTTCCTCGGCCGGTGGCCGTCGTGCAACTGGTCTGTGATTCGTGCGTCTCTCATGACGCTCCTTTCATCGATACGGTAACGATATATCGCTACCGTATCGATGACAAGACTTCGTCGGGAGGCGCGACGCCAGCCGCGGTCAGGGCCCGAGGAACACCTGCGAGCAGAGCATGCGGCCAGCGTCGAGCACGCACGCGATGCCGACGCGGGTCAGGGTCGGGTCAAGCAGGTTGTCGCGGTGACCGGGCGACGCGAGCCAGGCGTCCACGACCGCCTGCGGATCGGCGGCCGCGCGGCTGAGGTTCTCGGCCGCAGGGCCCGACGGGTCGCACGCCTCCATGACCGGCACCAGGCTCGCGTGCACCAGGGGACGGTCACCGGTCAGCGCCTGCGCACGCTCGGCCGCGGCGGTACGGGCGCAGTCGGACTCGGTGAGCTGAGCGAAGCCGGCCGCCGCACGGGCCGCGTTCGTCTCCACCACCAGGGCGTGGGCGTACGCGACCGGGTCCACCCCGACGGGCGACCAGGTCTGGGTCGCCGACGCCGACGCGGTCGGCAGGGTCGCCGGGGCAACCGCGGGGTGCCGTGCGACAAGGACGGCTGTCACGACGAGCACGATCCCGACCACCACCATCGCCCAACCCCCGAGGGGCACACGGCTGGGGGTGCGGGGCGGCGGCGGGGCGGCGGGCGCAGGTGGCCGGTCCGGCAACGGCGTGCTCGACGTCGTCACCGGCGACGAGTCGGACGGCGAGTCGTGAGCGCCGTTCCAGGGTGTCCGCGATCGATGGCCGAGATGCGCACAGGACTCCTTCGACGACGCTAGTGTCCGGCCCCAATGTACCGAGCGAGGCCTGGACCGGAAGCTGCTCCTCGCACATCGACCCATGCAGCGTGCCGTGTGCCGGCCTCACCAGTCGAGCTGCGGCACGGCTCAGCCGCGCACGAGTCGCGCGATCGCGCGTACCGCTGGGTGGAGCTCTCCGAAGGAGCGTTCATAGAGCGCCGCGTCGCCGCCATACGGGTCGACGACATCGTCCTCCCCCGGTTCACTTGGCCGCCGACCGCGCTGCGCGGCCGCGAGGGGCAGGAGCGCGGCAAGCCGAGTCGCGTGCGAACCTGACGGGATCGCCGCAGGGTCGACGGCACTCGCGAGTCGGGCGAGCTCGCGCAACGTGAACGCATGGCGGACTGCGCCGGGGTGAAGGGACACGATCTGCGACCGGTGCCCCTTGGTCAGGGCGAGCACCAGATCGGCGTCACGGATCATCTGCTCGGTGAGCTGACGCGCCACGAATCCGTCTGGATCGGCGCCCGCCTTTGCCACCAAGGACGCCATCAGGGCCGGGATGGGCGCGCCGACGACGGCGTTCACACCGGCGCTGGTCACGCGGATGTCGCTCGTCGATCCGAGGTCCGCGCGGAGGAGTCGCTCCACGGCAGGCGATCGGCAGATGTTTCCTGTGCAGACAACCAAGACGGCGAACGGTCTTCCTGCAGACGTTGGCGGTTCGGCCATCACGTCACGCTCCCCTATGGACAACTCGTCACGCCTGACGCGACGGCCACTCTTCCTTGGTGCCGCCGTTCATGCGCTCTCCAGGCCAGACCGATGTGCGTTGCGGTTCGATTGGCGGGAAGAGGTCACTCATCGGGTCGTCGACCTCGCTGCGGGGCGCGGGTCTTGCCGAGCTCACCTCGTGGGTCTGGTCGGGGCGGGTGACCGCCCGCCGCGAGCCCGTATGCGCCGGGGGCCGCGGCTCCCGACCGACTGCTGGTGTCGAACGCGCCTTCTTCTTCCGCTTCTTACCGGTGGACGCCGCGTCCGAGGAGTAGTCGTAGTACATGTACGAGTCCGACGACGCCTTCGCAACGCGGTTGAGTACCAGGCCGAGGACGCGCGCCCCGACGGTCTCGAGCGAACCCATCGCATCTGCGAGCTGGTGGCGCTGCAGCTTGTCCGCGCCGACCACCAGGAGCGCGCCGCCGGTGAGCTTGGAGAGAATCGCCGCGTCGGTGACGGGCAGCAGCGGTGGGGTGTCGATCAGCACGATGTCGTAGAGCTGGGTCAACTTCTCGAGCAGGTTGACCATCGAGCGCGATCCGAGCAGCTCGCTCGGGTTGGGAGGAACCTGACCGGACGGCAGCACGTGGAGCTGACCGTTGCCCCACGGCTGGACGACGTCAAGCACAGCAGCGCGGCCGATCAGTACCGTCGTGAGTCCCACCTCACCCTCGAGCCCCATGTACTCCGCGACTGACGGGCGGCGGAGGTCGGCGTCGACGAGCACGACGCGGGCTCCGGCGTCGGCGAGAGTGATCGCGAGGTTGATCGACGTGGTCGACTTACCCTCACCCGGGAGCGAGGACGTGACGACGATCGTCTTGGGGTGGTCAGCGATGTCGATGAACTGCAGATTGGTCCGCAGACGCCGGAACGACTCCGCGCGGTGACTCTGCGGGCTGGTCTGCACGATCAGCGGATGGTCGGGAGCATCGGGGTCGTAGTGCACGGTGCCGATGATCGAGGTCTCGGTCACCTTGTGGACGTCGGCCTCGTTGCGAACCTTCGTGTCAAGAATCTCGCGAAGGACGGCGATGCCGAAGCCGAGCAGCAGGCCGAGAACCAGGCCCAGGGCTGCGTTCCGCACCTTTTTCGGAGATGCCGCAACGAGCGGTACGGAAGCCGTGCGCACCGTACTGACCTTGACCGGGGAGGCCGCTCCGCTCGAAGGCTTCTCGAGCTCGGCCACCTGCGTCCCCAAGCTCTCGGCGATAGCGTTCGCGATGTCGCTCGCCGACTTGGGGACCGTGCTGGTCACCGTGATGTTGATGAGCACCGTATTGAGCGGCGAGTCCGCAGTGACGGACTTGGCCAGCACCTCTGGCGTCACTCCAAGGCCGAGCTTTTCAATGACTGGGGCGAGCACCCTGGGGCTCGTGACCAGGTCGGTGTAGGACTTCACCTGGTTCTGGCTGTAGGCGCTGCCCTGGAGCAGGTCAGACGCCGTACCGGCGGAGCTCACCGAGACGAAGACCTGCGAGGAGGCCTGGTACGTCGGTTGGCTGATCAACGACAGCGCGATCGCACCGGCCAGGGCAAGCACCGTGACGAGCACGATCGACACCCAGCGCTTACGCACGATCGTGAGGTAGTCAGTCAGTTCCACCCGTACCTACTCCTGCGTTCGACGGCGACGCGACCTCGATCAGGCGTCAGCCAATGCTCTCACGTCTCTCGATCAGCGGTGATCGACTAATCGGGTGCGCGCCACAAGAACCGGCGCACCGATTGCCCCGATTTGCGTTCTCGCCCGACGCATCAGGAGGCTCCGGGTAACCAGGAATTCTCCCGCGCAGTCCACCTCCCCCTCCTTGAGTCTCTACTCGATTCCTTGCCGGTCGCGCCTGCACTACTCGCGGCACGAGCGAGAGCGAGCCGAACCAACTTCCGGGCGGACCGGACGACGCCTCGACGCGCCTCCGCCTCCGCGGTTGGGCACCACGCGACGTCATGGCGACTCCGTGGGATCCGTCAAGAGCTTGACCCCGGCCCGCCACGGGCCTCACCGGTGCCCAACCGCACTCGTGCAGCGGCTCGACTCCGGGCCGGTGGAGTGACGGCCTCGCGGGGGCTGCCGCGGCAGGCGCATCGAACAGCACATCCCGTCTCCAAAAACACGGTGTCCGCCGGGTAAAAGATTCGTCACCCGTTCGGGGGTGGCATATGTACGGTTTGTACCGCTCTAATAGCTTCCACAGCGAGCCCACAGCGAACGCACCAGCACCAGTCTCCACGGGCTTCGCCCAGCGAGGTTGTGCACGTCTCGACCGCTCACTCGCCAGTAGCGCATCGCACGCTCTCAAGGGGAACCCATGAACCGCATCCGGACCCGATGGCTTCTGCCCCTGGTCGCAGCCCTGTCGATGGTGGCCGCCCAGTCCACCTTCGTGGCGACCGCGCCGGCCCAGGCGGCTCCGATGCCGGGGGTGAGCTTCAGCCCGACGGACGAGACCAAGGTGCCCCACTACTTCGGGCCCTACCCGAACTGGGCGAACAGCCCGCAGACCCTGGCGGACGCGATCGTCACGCTCGAGAAGGTGGCACCCGCACCGGTCTCGGTCGGCAATGCGCTGACCGAGCGCGCGTTCGCCACCGACGAGGCCGTGGCGCCCGGCGCCCTTGCCCCGACCCTCGTCGTGCTCCCGGGTGCCAAGCTGCCTGCCGGCACCCTGTCGGACTTCCAGATCTTCAACCAGACGACGCTCGGGGGAAGCCTGAACCCGTCCGCCGGCAACCTCGTGCACGCCTACGTCCTCCGCCCTGACGCCTCCGTCGCCCACAAGTACACGGTCGTGTACGACAGCGGTGAGCTGACGGTCCCCGTCCCCACGAACTCCGCAGGTGAGGTGACGACCTTCGATGTCGGCACACCGGTGGCCGTCCAGCAGGGTGACGTCATCGGCTTCTACGGACAAGGCGTCCCGCGGGACGTCGGTGGCGTCGACGCCGACATCCTGAGCACCCCGGCCTCGGCGGACTCCACGATGGCGACGACTGTCGCCCCGGCCCAGGGCTACGTGTTGACCCTCGGCGCCTCGAACTACCCGCTCACCTCGCAGGACCGGACCTACTCGTTCGCCGCCACCGTCACGCCGACGGATCCCGGCGACGGCGCGACGGCGTTCGCCCATGTCGACCCCAAGACCGGCGGAGTCAGCGAGATCACCATCACCGATCCGGGCTCGGGCTATGCGACACCGCCAACCGTGTCGATCACGTCCCCCGGCATCACCCCGACGACTCCGGCAGCCGCTCACTCAACGATCTCTCCTGGTGTCGTGACGAGCATCGCCGTCACTGAAGCAGGCTTCGGCTTCACCGCGCCCGCGGTTGCCCTCACCGGCGGGGGCACCCCGAGCACGCCGGCTGTGGCGCAGGCGAGCGGTGGGGTCGACAACCTGACCCTCGTGAACGGCGGCTCCGGCTACGCCGTTGCGCCGATCGTGCACTTCTCCCTGCCTGACGCCGACTACTGCGCCAACCCTGGCGAGACGTGTGAACAGCCGACGGCGAAGGCGACCATGAGCGGCGGCGCCGTCACCGGCATCGAGCTGCTGACCCCTGGCTCGGGCTACGCCACGGCGCCCAGCATCGACATCTATGACGGCGGGACCGCCAACGCAGCAGGCGCCGCGACGGTCACGTCAACGATCAACATCGGTCGGATCGCGATCAGCGACGGCGGTGCCGGTTATGACTCGGTGCCCACCGTGACGGTCAGCGACACCGTGATCCCGGCCGACAAGGGCGCCAGTGCCGTCGCCACGGTTGCCGTGATGGGCGCTGTCACCGCCATCACCGTCGACGCGGCCGGCTCCGGCTACCTCACGCCCGGCCTGAAGAAGTTCGTCGACACCCTGCCCGGTGACGGCGAGGCCGAGGCGAACAACATGGGCCAGTACATCCCGATCGCGGTGCCCGACACCACCACCTACCCCGGCACCGACTACTACGAGATCGCCCTGGTCCAGTACCGCGAGAAGTTCGCCAGCAGCCTGCCGGACACCCTGCTACGCGGCTATGTGCAGCTGTCGACCGGCGTCATCCCGGGCAAGCACGTACAGCTGAGCAACGCGAACCTCGACCCGACCAAACCCGCTACCTCGACCGGCTACTTCGGCGTCGACGACCCCCACTACCTCGGCCCGACCATCGTCGCGACGAAGGACCGGCCCGTCCGGGTCCTGTTCCGGAACCTGCTGCCGACCGGCAAGGACGGCGACCTCTTCCTCCCGGTGGACACGAGCTACATGGGCTCCGGCGAGGGCCCGAACATGATGACGCTCGACGCCAACGGCGTGCCGATGGACATGGTCAAGGACGAGGGCACCGTCACCGACGGTGTGCGCAACCCGGTCTGTGGCCAGGACCCCAAGCCGGCGGGCTGCTACACCGAGAACCGCGCCATCGTGCACCTGCACGGCGGCATCACGCCGTGGATCAGCGATGGCAACCCGCACCAGTGGACGACCCCCGCCGGTGAGAGCACCGACTACCCCACCGGTGTCAGCATGCAGAACGTCCCGGACATGCCCGACCCGGGTCCCGGTGCGCAGACCTTCTTCTACACCAACCAGCAGAGCGCGCGGCTGCTCTTCTACCACGACCACGCCTGGGGCATCACCCGACTCAACGTGTATGCCGGTGCGGCTGCGCCGTACCTCATCACGGACCCGACCGAGCAGAAGCTCATCGGACCTGGCGGCGCCCTCGAAGGTGTCGACATGGGCAACTCCGGCGTGGGCCGCTCACTGACCATCCAGGACAAGACCTTCGTCCCCGACACGGCGACGATGGCGAAGAACGACCCGACGTGGAACTACGACAAGTGGGGCGGCGAGGGCAACCTCTGGCAGCCGCACGTCTACATGCCTGCGCAGAACCCAGGTTCGGCCACCGGTGCCAACCCGTTCGGCCGGTGGATGTACGGCCCGTGGTTCTGGCCGCCGTCGACGAACCAGAAGTACCCGCCGATCGCGAACCCGTACTACGACCCGAGCTGCGACCCTGACGTGCAGCCGTTCTGCGAGCCCGCCCAGATCCCGTCGACCCCGAACGAGTCGATGGGCATGGAGGCCTTCCAGGACACGCCCATCGTCAACGGCACGGCCTACCCGACCACCACGGTGGATCCGAAGGCCTACCGGTTCCGCATCCTCAACGCAGCCGACGACCGGTTCTGGAACCTGTCGTGGTTCGTTGCCGACCCGACGACGGGGACCTTGACCGAGGTCGCTCTGAAGAAGTCCGAGGTCGCGGCAGCCCAGACCGACCCGGTCGTGGCGCCGACGGTGGACCAGAACCTGAGTCCGAAGGGGCCGGACTGGATCCAGATCGGTACCGACAGCGGGTTCCTGCCGACCCCGGCGGTGATCCCGGCGCACGACATCACGTACATCACTGACCCGACACGGTTCGACGTCGGGAACGTGGACGAGCACTCGCTGCTCCTCGCGCCGGCCGAGCGCGCCGACGTGGTCGTCGACTTCTCGCAGTACCGCGGGAAGACGCTCATCCTCTACAACGACGCGCCCGCCGCCTTCCCGGCGCGCGTGCCGGGGTACGACTACTACACCGGCGACCCGGACCAGACCCCGGTCGGCGCCCCCACGACGCTGCCCGGCTACGGCCCGAACACGCGGACGATCATGCAGGTCAAGGTGTCGAGCGCGGCGCCGGCCCTCGCGTTCGACCGGCCGAACACGACGAACGACAAGATGGGCGCCCTGATGGCGGCGTTCGCGCACCACGCGGACGGCTCGGGTGTCTTCGAGTCCGGTCAGGACCCGACGATCGTCGGCCAGGCGGCCTACAACTCGGCCTACGGCACCGACTTCGTCGGCACCGGCGACTGCAGCTCGCCCGTCAACCCGACCGCGAAGTGCGACGGTTTCGCCCGGATCGACCAGCAGGGCGGCATGCCGTTCACGTTCGACACCCTGAGCGGCAACCAGATCTCGATCCCGCTGCAGCCCAAGGCGATCCACGACGAGACGAACGCGGCCAGCTTCGACCCGTACGGACGGATGATGGGCCAGCTCGGCGTCGAAGCGCCAGGTGCGACACCGCTGCTGCAGAACGTCATCCTCGAACCGTTCGTGAATCCGGCGACGGAGATCCTCGACGCCACCGACGAGCCGAGCAGTCTTCACGTGACACCCATATCCACCAACGCCGATGGCACGCAGATATGGAAGATCACCCACAACGGGGTCGATACGCACCCCATCCACTGGCATCTCTATGACGTCCAGCTGATCAACAGGGTCACGTGGGACAACATCATCATCCCTCCCGAACCGAACGAGCTCGGCTGGAAGGACACGATCAGGGTCAGTCCGCTCGAGGACACCTACGTTGCGGTGCGCCCGATCCTGCCCACGGTCCCGTTCGGAGTCCCGGACAACTGGCGACCGCTCAACCCGATGATGCCCATCGGCGCCAGAGGCTCAGTCGCCGGCCAGGTCGGCTCTGCGGGCATCGAGGCGGGCTTCAACAACACCGACGTCAACGGCAACCCGATCGAACCGATCGTCAACGAGGTCACCAACTTCCACTGGGAGTACATGTGGCACTGCCACATCCTCAGCCATGAAGAGATGGACATGATGCGGCCGCAGGTGGTCATCGCACCTGAGGCCCTGGCGCCGGCCTCGGTGCTGACGACCGGCGCGGGTGGCGTTCTGACCTGGACCGACCCGACCCCGGTCGACCTGACCGACCCCCACAGCTGGACCCTCACGGGTGCCGCCAAGGGAACGGCGGAGATCGGGTACAAGATCCAGCGTGCTGACGTCCTCCCGGGTGGCGGCGCCGGGGAGTACTCCGACGTCGGTAAGGCGCTGGCCAACGCCACGTCGTTCACGGTTCCTGCCTCGGCCGGCACCGGCCTCTACCGGGTCGTTGCCTGGACTGCGGCCGGCGAGACGCCCTCGAACGCCGCTCTGGTGACGTTCACTGCGCCGGACGCTCCGACGGACGTGGTCGGGACGAGCGGCACGGCTGGCGGTTCGGTGAACCTGTCGTGGATGGCTCCGGCCAATGACGGTGGGTCGCCGATTACGGGCTACGTGATCCAGCAGAGCCCAGCGATTGGGGCGCCAGTCTGGACCGAAGCCAGCACGGTCGGCAACGTCACGAGCACTACGGTGACGGGCCTGATCAGGGGTTCGAGTTACATCTTCCGGGTCCAGGCTGTCAACACGGTTGGCAACGGCGCGTGGTCCACGGCCTCTGCTGTGGTCCGTGCGACCACCGCCTCCGGTGCGCCAACGGGTGTGG
>DJWE01000034.1:25471-25833 GCA_002441465.1 Propionibacteriaceae bacterium UBA6238
ACCGTCGGCGCCTTCGGCAGCAGTCGTGACGTTGGCGACGCCGCCCGCGCCTCGCACCGTGTCGGGCACGGCCGGGGTCGGGCAAGTTGCCCTGACCTGGCAGGCGCCATCGACCACGGGCGGGTCGCCGATCACCGGCTATGGGGTTGACTACTCCAGCGACGATGGCACCACGTGGTCCACCGCGGTCGCTCCGTCGGCGCTGATGACGTCGACGAGCTACACGGTCACGGGGCTGACCAACGGAACGGCCTATGTGTTCCGGATCGTGGCTGCCAACGCCAGTGGGACTGGCCCGTGGTCCGCCACGACTCCGGCTTACACCCCGAACGTGGCGGCCTCCGGTGCGCCAACGGGTGTGG
>DJWE01000034.1:25908-28330 GCA_002441465.1 Propionibacteriaceae bacterium UBA6238
ACCGTCGGCGCCTTCGGCAGCAGTCAGCGCACTACCGGGCGGTTGAGCGCGTCATGACCCGGCTGGCTCGACGGGCGGATTCACTGGGAGGCCCGCCCGTCGGGCGCGAGGTGCTGGACAACTGAAGTAGGAGACCGGCCCTGGACGTTGGGCACTCCACGACTCACCTTGGAGATCATCTTGAAGAGCGGAACGCAACTGAAGGGAGTCGCAATCGCAGGATGCGTTCTCGTCTGTTTGCTGAGCGGCTGCTACTCGCAATCGCCAGGCACAGATGAGGCAGGCAGCATCGCAAGTTCACTTGAAAGCGCCGGGCCCTTCAACCAGACACCCCAGAATCCATCGGTAGCGGCGGATCTTGCCGAATGCACCGAAGCATCCATTTCCAGCGCGCTCCCTGATGGTGTGAAAGTGGAGAGATTCAATTGCGCAATTGTTCCGCCAACAATGTGGGCAGCTGCCATCGACGCGAATTCACAGCGCGCGTACTTCCTTGAATCGACGGTGGGTGGGTGGCACATGTCAAACGTCGACAAAGCCTGCGGATCCCCGGGAGAAGACATTCCGGATGAGATCAGAGACTATTGTCCAAGCAGTTGATTCCGTGCAGTGACTTGGCCCGACTCCCGAAAGGTGCCAGGCCGACCAGACGGCCCTGAATCTCTCAAGTCGGACAGGTGCCTTGACCCCCAACGCTCGCCTATCGCTTTTCCGCGCGACATCGGGCCCTGGACCAAACGCTCCAAGATCGAGCAGGCCGGTCGCTTCCTCTTGAACGAGGACCTCCTGTGCGACGGAAAACATCCCGACGCCCTGAGCGAAATATCGCTGCAATCCACGCCAGCGCCCCCGCGCAGCACGCAGCTAAACCCACCTGCGGGGTGGAGTCGTGCACGCCGAAGTCTTCCGAATGGCTGGTGTGAGAACCCTCATCGTCGGGAGACCTCGACGCCTTCCCCGGGACCAACGTGCCAATCCCGTCCACGACGTCCTGAGACATCACACGTCAACCCCGCTGACACCCTCAACTTGGAGGAGCCACGAAACGGGCCAGAAGTTCGGCCGGCACGCCGACCCGTGACTAGGCGGGTAGTCTTTCCGGATGTCCGAGGCCGCCCTAATCGCCAGCACCATGGTCCAGTGCGGCCACGAAACGATCGAAACGCGCACGAAAATGGTGATCACTGCCCAGCGCCGCGAACGCGGGGCGCACCGGTCGCCAATCCGCAACCTCGTGCGACGACTACGACCGCTAACCTCAGCTACCGGCAAGATCAACGACCAGACCCCGCTCATCCCCCCTCCGTCGACGCCGAACGCCCAGTCATCCTCGACGCGACCGTCAGGCGCCAGCCACACGAGCTGGCAGTACTGACCGGGGACATTGGTCGAATGGGCGTGATGCGCTGATCTGGGTGATGCGCGTGTGGGCCTCCCGCGGCGGAGTGGAACTGCCGAAGTTTCCGCTCAGCTGACAGGAGGCCCTCGGGTGCCACGCTCACGCTGCCCTAACGCCTCGGGCTCGGCTGTCCGTCGCCCGGCTCGTGGCCTAGCGAGAGACCCCAACGCCGAGGTCGCGGCTCGGTTCCAGTGTTCATGGTCGACGGTCAAGCGGTGGGCCGACCGCTACGCCGCCGGGGAGTCCATGGCCGATTATTCATCGCGCCCGCGGCCGAGGCCGGGCAAGACCGACCGGACCACCGCCCGCAGAATCATCTCGCTGCGCCTGCGCAAGCGGCTGGGCCCGCTCCAGCTAGGGCGTGTCTCCCATATCTGGGGTGAGGCTCGGGGCAATCTTGGCTGGTGACGTCGTCTTCTCGGTTCCAGGTGTTCAGTGACGCGCAGTGGGCTCGGGTCCAGCCGTTGTTGCCGTCGAACGCGGGTCGGCGGGGTCATCCGTTCGGTGATGATCGGCGGGTGGTCGAGGCGATCGCGTACCGGTATCGGACCGGGATCGCGTGGCGTGACCTGCCGCGCGAGCAGTTCGGGCCGTGGCAGACGGTCTGGAAGCGCCACCGCCGCTACGCCCAGGACGGGACGTGGGACCGGGTGCTGTCCCGGTTGCTCGCCGAGGCCGACGCGGCCGGGCAGGTGGACTGGACGGTCTCGGTGGACGCCACGATCGCCCGCGCTCACCAGCATGGGACGAACACCACCCGCCCGGAGCAGGACACAGGGGGCGCGAGCGAATCACACGAACGCCCCGGAGGGGTTCATCCACAGCCCGGTCGGCGGGACGCGTAAACCTGCAGGTCATGGCATCGGGCGCTCCCGTGGCGGGCTGAGCACCAAGATCCACCAGGGCACCGGCGGCCGCGGTCGACCACTGGCCGCAGTGGTCACGGGCGGGTAACGCAACGACGGGGCGATGCTCGTCGAGGTGCTGGCCGACGTCTGGCCTGACTTGCACAGGTCGGGCGTC
>DJWE01000096.1 GCA_002441465.1 Propionibacteriaceae bacterium UBA6238
AGATGATGCCGGTCTCGGCCTTCTTCACGTCGTAATCGGCGGCCTGGATCAGCTTGAGCAGAATGTTCTCCACGTCCTCGCCGACGTATCCCGCCTCGGTGAGGGCGGTGGCGTCGGCCATCGCGAACGGGACATTCAGCATCCGCGCCATGGTCTGGGCGAGATAGGTCTTGCCGCAGCCGGTCGGCCCGATCAGCAGGATGTTCGACTTGCCGAGCTCGACCAGCTCGTCGTCGGCGATCCGGCGTCCGGGCGTGCTCGCCTGGGCCTGAACCCGCTTGTAGTGGTTGTAGACGGCGACGGCGAGCGCCTTCTTCGCCGTCTCCTGCCCGATCACGTAGGAGTCGAGGAACTCACGGATCTCAGCGGGCTTGGGCAGTTCATCGAGCAGACCCGAGTCGCTGGTCTCGGCGAACTCCTCCTCGATGATCTCGTTGCACAGATCGATGCACTCGTCGCAGATGTACACTCCCGGGCCTGCGATGAGCTTCTTAACCTGCTTTTGGCTCTTCCCGCAGAACGAGCACTTCAGCAGGTCCGAGGTCTCGCCGATGCGTGCCACGTCGCGCCTTCCATCCGTCTTCGTCGGTCAACCCTAACCCGGCCACCCCAACGAGGAGGGGTTGACCGGGCACAGAGATCAGTGGGGAACGTCCTTGAGGGACGTCAGGATGTCGTCGACGATGCCGTACTCGACGGCCTCTTCCGCGGTCAGGTACTTGTCGCGTTCGATGTCACGGCTGATCTTCTCGATCGGCTGACCCGTGCTGTCGGCGAGCATGCCCTCCATCAGCGAGCGGATCCGCATGATCTCCTTGGCCTGGATCTCCAGGTCGGACGACTGCCCGTAGCCACCTTCGGTCGCCGGCTGGTGGATCAGGATTCGGCTGTTGGGCAGGGCGAGTCGCTTGCCCTTGGTACCGGCTGCGAGCAGCACGGCCGCGGCCGAAGCGGCCTGACCCAGGCAGATCGTCTGCACGTCCGGCTTGATGTAGCGCATGGTGTCGTAGATCGCGGTGAGCGCGGTGAACGAACCACCCGGAGAGTTGAGGTAGATGCTGATCGGACGCTCGGGATCCATCGACTGCAAGCACAGCAGCTGCGCCATCACCGCGTTGGCGATGTCGTCGCTGATCGGCGTGCCGAGGAAGATGATCCGATCCTCGAACAGCTTGGTGTAGGGATCGACGCGGCGCATGCCGTACGACGTCCGCTCCTCCCACTGCGGGATGTAGTAGTCCATGCGCGGGCCGGCTGGCGCGAGGCCACCGGGAAGCATCGGCATGTCGGCGTTCATGTGTGCACAGTCCTTACTTGTTCGGGGCGTCGGTGGGGATCTGGGCAGCGCGCTCGAACACATGGTCGATGAATCCGTATGCCAGGGCCTGCTCCGCGGTGAACCACCGGTCGCGGTCGGAGTCGGTCTCGATCTGCTCGAGGGTCTGGCCGGTGTGCTGCGCGATGAGCCGCGCCATCGTCTGCTTGATGTGCAACGACTGCTCAGCCTGGATCCGGATGTCGGAGGCGGTGCCGCCGAGGCCGCCGGAGGGCTGGTGCATCATGATCCGGCTGTGCGGCAGCGCGAACCGCTTGCCCTTCGCGCCGGACGACAGGAGGAACTGACCCATCGAAGCGGCCAGGCCCATGGCCACGGTGGCGACGTCGTTGGAGATCCACTGCATGGTGTCGTAGATGGCCATGCCGGAGTCGACCGAGCCGCCCGGGGAGTTGATGTAGAGGTAGATGTCCTTGGTCGGGTCCTCGGCGTTGAGCAGCAACATCTGCGCGCAGATGGCGTTCGCGTTGTCGTCCTTCACCTCGGAACCCAAGAAGATGATCCGGTTGGCGAGCAGGGCCTGGTAGACGTTGTCGGTCATGCCGATGCCGCCGGGACCAGCGGCCATGGACAGGCCGCGCTGAATGGCTCGATGTTCGTTCACGCAGGCGAACCTACCCGGTACCTCCCTCATTTCGGCGCCGTTCCCCCGCCTGTTCGCTGTCGGCGCACGGCCACGACGCGATCACGCATCAGAGGGTGACGCGCAGCGCGCGGCAGCCGTCGAGCACCGGACGTTCCGGCGGCGGCGATCCGCCGAACTGGCCGAGTCCTCCTGTGCCGCCTCGCCTGCCGCGACGCCGCGTCAACGCAGCGGCGCCGCCACCCGAAGGTGACGGCGCCGCGTGGGCCTCGGACGGCTACTCGGCCGCGTCCTCTTCAGCGGCGCCCGCCTCGGGCGTCGCACCGGACACGTCGACAGGATTGCCGTCGGTGTCGGTCACCTTGGCGTCCGCGACGATCAGGACGAGCGCCTTGTTGCGTCGAATCTCCTGCATCCAGGCGCCGATGTGGTTGTGCTCCATCATGTGCTGCGCCTCTTGTTCGGGACTGGTCCCGTTCTGGGCGGCCTTGCGCACCAGCAGCTCGGACAGGTCGGCCTGTTCCACGCCCACCTCCGCGTCGTCGGCGACCTTGTCGAGGATCAGCTGCGCCTTCAGGCTGCGCTCGGTCGAAGCCTCGATGTCGGCCCAGAAGGCCTCGGGGCTTTCGGCCTCGTCCTCGGACTGCTCCAAGTAGCGCTCAAGGGTGAGACCGGCACGCTGCAGCTGGTCGGTGATCTGCTCCTTGCGGGACGCGATCTCCGCCTCGAGCACGCGCGTGGGAACCTCGAACTCGGTCGCCTCGACGAGCGCCTCGAGCACCTTGTCGCGACCGCTCGCGACCTGCTCGGCGGCGATCATCTGCTCGACACTGGTGGTGAGGTCGGCCCGCATCTCCTCGACCGTGTCGAACTCGGAGATCAGCTGGGCGAAGTCGTCGTCCACCTCGGGCAACTGCTGCTCGGAGACCTTGACGAGGGTCACGGTGATGTCGGCGGGCTCGCCCTCCAGCGGCCCACCCACCAGGGTGGACGAGAAGGTCGCCTCCTGCCCCGCGCTCAGGCCGGTGACAGCCTCGTCGAGACCGTCGATCATGCCGCCGGAACCGATCACGTAGGTGACGTTCTCCGCGGTCGCGTCCGGAAGGGTCTCGCCGTCGCGGCTACCGACGAGGCTGATCGTGATCTGGTCGCCTGCGGCGGCCGGGCGATCAACCTCGGTGGAGGTCGCGAATCGCTGCCTCAGCAGCTCGATCCGCTCATCGACCTCGTCGCCGACGGGCCGCTTCACCTCGACAGTGGCCTCGAGCGTGTCGAAGGCCGGCACGGTGAAGTCCGGACGGATGTCGATCTCGGCGGTGAACTCGACGACCTCGCCGTCCTCGAGCTTGGTGACCTCGACCTCGGGCTCGCCCAGGGGAACGACCTTCGCCTCGGCAACAGCCGTCTCGAAGGCACCCGGCAGCGCGGCGTTGATCGCCTCCTGCAGCACCATGCCCCGTCCGAAGCGCTGGTCGATCACCAGATTCGGCACCTTGCCCTTGCGGAAGCCGGGAATCGTGACCTGCTGGGCGATCTCGTGGTACGCCTTGTCCAGGTGGGGCTTCAGGTCGGCGAAGGGGATCTCAACGGTGAGCTTGACCCGGGACGGGCTGAGCTGCTCGACGGTGCTGGACAATGTGCGGGCTCCTGATCGGATATAGACAGACCTGCCAATGTTAGCCAGCCCGGCAGCGCAGGTCACCTCGGGCACGGAGGCCGCCGCTTCGGTTACTCTTGGCCAGCACGCGGATGTAGCTCAATGGCAGAGCCCCAGCCTTCCAAGCTGGCCATGCGGGTTCGATTCCCGTCATCCGCTCTGATCCGGCGGCGGCATCGGCATCGCGTCCGATGATCCTCCGTCGTACCGAGGCCCATTCAGGCCGCGAGCCACACCTCTCGGGTCAAGATCGCGGCCATGAACCCCATGGTGGCCAGACCCACGAAGACGCCCCCGGCGTCCAGGCCGGACAGAGCCTGATATTGGACGGTGAACTGGCTCAGGACAGACGCCAACACGGCGCTTCCCAGAAGAACCCCCACGATCATTCCGCTGATACGCATCAGATAGCGCATCTCGCTCCTTCCCCCCGAATGAAGCTAGATACCTGAATGCTAGGGCACTCCTGGCCGCCGGTCGAGATGACATTGCGTTTTCTCAGCTTTCTTCCTCCCGCCCGTGCTGGGCCATTCGGACGCCGCCCGTCGACCTGAACCGACCGCGGAGGCCACGTAGACTCCCGATGGATCCCCTGCTTCCGGAAGGCTCTGCTATGGCGAGATTCGGTGGTTCGCGCGTCGCGGCCGCTGTCGTCGGTGCGTCGATGCTGGTCACCTTGGCGGCGTGCTCGACCCCCGACTCGATCGTGACCGGCGAACGGCCGAATTCGCCGACGGCGACCAGCACGCCGTCCCACAGTGCGGAGACCGACCCGGCCAAGCTCGCACTCACCCTTTCCGACCTGCCCGGCTGGACGGCAGCCACCGCGAAGGGGGACGGAACGTTCAGCCGTCCGCTCACCGACGCCAGTGGCGCGGTGACCTGGAAGGTGCTGGACGGCTCCAACCAGGTGATCAAGAACTACGACCCGAGCCAGCCCGTGGCATTCGGCGACTCGTCGACCTACACGAAGATCCCCGGCGTGCTCACGTTCCGCGGCAACAACTACCGCGATGCGCCGGTGTACGGCACCACCGACGTCGGTCAGAAGAAGATGCAGGTCGTCTGGACGCAGGACACCGGCGACGTCTACGCGGAGAAGTCGCACTGGGCGGGCGCCGGGTGGACGGGCCAACCGCTGCTGGTGAACTGGCCGAAGGCCACCAAGGACGCGATGGGACTCAGCCAGGCCCAGATCGACGACCCGAACTTCGTCGAGGTGATCTACCCGGTCGTGGACGGCAACGTGTACCGGCTCGACCTGGCCACCGGGCGGCAGACCAAGCCGCCGATCCAGGTGGGCTGGGCGTTCAAGGGCACGGGCTCGATCGATCCGCGCGGCTACCCGCTGCTCTACTCCGGAATGGGCCTGAACCAGAACGGGGACAAGACCGGCCCCTGGCGCTACCGGATCTTCGACCTGATCCAGAACAAGGAGGTGTCCGGCTGGGACGGCTCCGACCCGGGCGCCCCGCGCGACTGGGGTGCGTTCGACTCCTCCGCGCTGGTGAACGCGGCCACCGACACCCTGATCGAGCCGGCCGAGAACGGCCTGGTCTACAAGGTGAAGCTGAACGCGACCTTCGACCCGGTGGCGAAGACGGTGAGTGTGAACCCCGAGTTCACCAAGCTGAACTACAACACCCCCGACTCCTCCCGTCACGGCATCGAGAGTTCCGCCGCGGCCTACCGGAACCTGATGTACGCCGGTGACAACGACGGCAACATCGTCTGCTGGGACGCCACCACGCTGCAGGTCGTCTGGGTGCATCCCACCGGCGATGACACCGACGCCTCGATCGTGCTCGAGGACGACAACGGCACCCCGTTCCTCTACACCGGCAACGAGATGGACATACGCGGACAAGACAAGGGCGCCAGCCACGGCCCGGTCACCATCCAGAAGATCAACGGGTTCACCGGCAAGACCGTCTGGCAGTACGAGATCGACGCGGTCTACAACGAGGCGGTGAACGGCGGGTTGATGGCGACCCCGGTGCTGGGCACCGGCGAGGTGTCCGACCTGGTGTTCTTCAACATTGCCAAGACCGGCTCGCAGAAGACCGGCACCCTGCTCGCGCTGGACCGGAAGACCGGCACCGTGGCGTGGAAGCGGACGCTGCCCCACTTCGGCTGGAGCTCTCCGTTGATCCTCACCGGCACGGACGGCCACGCCTACGGGGTCGTCGGTGACTCCTCCGGGCTGTTGCACCTGTTCGACCCGAACACCGGGGCGGACTACTCCACGCTGCAGTTGAGCCAGAACATCGAGGCCTCCCCCGCGGTCTACGGCAACATGCTCGTGGTGGGCACGTACGCCAAGAAGTTGTACGGCATCCGGATCAGCTGAGGCTGGAGCGGCTGGTCGAGCCTGTCGAGAGCCCGTCCCGGGGAGCACCGGCGAGGAACCCGTCGCCAGGTCACTGCGGGCGACACCCTTGCCCGTCCGGACGACCTTCGGCCACGATTGCTCCAACGACGCGCCGGCCCGCGTCGAGGACGGAACCGCCGATGACCGCCGAGACCCCCGCCCCGCAACCCTCGCAGCCCGACCCTGACACCAGGGCGAAGAAGCGGTCGAAGAAGAGGCAGCGCTCCCTGATCGACGTGGTCGGGGTGTTCATGCTCTCCACTGTCGCGATCATCACGGCCTGGTGCGGCTTCGAGGCGTCCAAGTGGGGCGGCGAGATGTCGATCGCCTTCAGCCAGGCGTCCTCTGCCCGCGTCCAGGCCGCGAACGCGGACGGCCGGTCCCGCGACGCTCGCATGTTCGACCTGGTCATCTGGGCCAACTACGTCCAGGCGGTCGCGGAGAACAAGACCCAGCTCGCCGACTACATCGAGGCCCGGTTCACACCGGACTTCGCGACCGCATTCACGGCGTGGGACGCGGCCGGCCGGGTCGAGGCGTCGCCGTTCGCCAATCCGGCCTACGTGCCCGCCGGAACCAGGGAGGCCGCGGAGCTGAACGCGACGGCCGACGCGAAGTTCGCCCAGGCCCTGGAGAACAACCAGCGCGGCGACAACTACTCGCTGCTCACGGTGCTGTTCGCCCTCGTGCTGTTCCTCACCGCTATGTCGCAGCGGGCGAGGGTGCCGTGGGCGAACTGGGTGCTGCTGGGCCTGGCGATCGCGGTCACGCTGGTCGGCGCGGGCATCCTGGCCACGTTCCCGATCAAGATCTGATCCTCGCGGAAGTTACCCTGAACACATACCCCTAGGGGTATGCTTAGCTCGTCGAACGACCCCGAGCCCGAGGACCCGATCCCCCCATGAACGCCACCGCCGGCCACCGCGCCGCCGCTGTGAGGCGGGCCGGGCGATGAGCGACCTCACCCTGCTCGGCGCCTTTCTCGGCGGACTGGTGTCGTTCCTCTCCCCCTGTGTGCTGCCCGTGATCCCGGCCTACATCTCCGTGGTCACCGGGCTCGGCGCCGCGTCCGTGCAGGCCGGCGGACGCGCGCACCTGGCGCAGGTGTTGAAGACGTCGCTCGGCTTCATCGTCGGGTTCAGCACGGTGTTCGTCCTGCTCGGGCTGTCGGTGACGGCGGTCGGACAGGTGCTGTACCTGAACCGCGTCCTGCTCACCCGGATCTCCGGCCTGGTGGTGCTCGCGATGGCGCTGTTCCTGCTCGGCTCGCTGTTCCTGAAGGCCCCATGGCTGTACCAGGAGGCTCGCTGGCATCCGCAGCTGGACCGGTTCGGGCCGTTCGCCGCCCCGGTCGCCGGAGTCGCGTTCGGGTTCGGCTGGACGCCGTGCATCGGGCCGGTGCTGACCAGCGTGCTCGCGGTAGCGGCGAGCAGCGGGGACGTCGGCCGGGGTACGGCGATGCTGATCGCCTACTCCGCTGGGCTCGCGGTCCCGTTCCTGGCGGCAGCGCTCGCGCTGGACCGGGTGGCGGGCGCCTTCGACTTCGTGAAGAAGCACTTCTTTGCGATCACGGTGACTTCGGGCGTGATCCTCGCGATCTTCGGGGCCCTCCTCGCGTTCAACCGGATGTCCCTGGTCACCACGTTCACCCAGTCGGTCCTGGAGTCCATCGGTCTCGGTGGGCTGCTGGGGCTCGGCTAAGCAGGAAGGTCACCTCGTTCGATGAGCAGCAAGCGCGCAGCCACGGCCGCAAAGCCGCAGCAGTCCCGCCGTGCCGCGCGGGCGGCCGAACTCGCCCGCCGGGAGCGGCGAAGCAGGGTCATCAAGATCGGCGTGGTCGTCGGGCTTGCCGCCGTCCTCGTCGTCGTCGGCGTGTTCGCCCTCGGCGGCCAGGGCTCGAGCAACCGGACGGACGCGAGCGGCCAGGCGTACGTCGCGACCAAGGAGAACTTCCGGCTGCCCGGCCTGCTCGACGAGAACGCGACCGTCGCACTGGCGGAGTTCGCGGGCAAACCAGTTGTGGTGAACTTCTTCGCCTCCTGGTGCGTGTACTGCAACGAGGAACTGCCGGGGTTCGTCCAGGTCGCACACGCGACGACCGGCCAGGTGTCGTTCGTGGGCGTGGACACCGACGACCCCGGCGACGGCGCGGCGGTGGCGCACCGGTTCGACCTCGCCGGCGCGGGCTTCCACCTGGCGCACGACATCGGCGACGACCCGGCGTCCGAGTTGTGGCTGTCGTACGGTTCGCAGGGGCTGCCGGTGACCGCCTTCTACGACGCGAACGGCACGCTGGTGGATTTCGCTGGCGGCATGCTCACCCAGGCGGAACTGCAGCAGCGGATCAAGAGCAACTTCGGGGTCGACGTGTCCGCGCCGGATGCGTCCGGGCTGGTCGCGCCCGTGATCCCGCTGATTCCGCAGGGCGCCTACGAGTTGCTCAGCCGCAACACAGGCACCGACTCCTTCGCCGCGATCGACCTGCGGCCGGCCGCCGACTACGCGAAGGGCCACATCGACGGCGCCCTGAATATCGAAGCGACACCGGCCGATGTGGTGGCGAAGGCGGCGAGCCTGGACAAGTCCGGCAGCTGGTTCCTCTACGACGCGTCCGGGAAGGATGCGGAGGCCGTGGCCAACGCGCTGCACGACGCGGGGTACAAGCACGTCTACGTCATCCAGGGCGGCTGGGCGGCATGGACGTCCGGGGGGTTCCCCTCCGCGACCTGAGCCTGGCTGCGATGACCGCTCGGGTCGCCGTTCGGGACGGATCAGTCGATGGTGAGGACCAGCTTGCCGCCGCCGGAGGTGGGGGCGTTCTCCAGTTCGATGAGGGCAGGGATGGCGTCGCCGAGGGTGACGGTGCGGGAGATGCGGGTGACGATCTCCCCTCGTCCAGCGGCATCGGCGACGTGCTGGAGGTCGTCGCTGTCAGGCCGCCCCATGAAGGCGGTGTAGGGGCCGGGCAGGATGCTGCGTGCGAGCTTCGTGACCGAGGGGACGATGTCGACTATTCGGCCGCCGGGCCTGAGCATCCGACGTGCGGTGGCGTAGGGCAGAGTTCCCGCCGTGTCGAAGACGACATCGAACTGTCCGGTCAGGGGCGCATGGTCGAGATCGAAGGGGACGACGGTATCGACGCCGAGCTGCTGGGCGTCCGCTTCTGACCCCGAGCGGCAGCTACCGGTCACGGATGCGCCGACACCGGTTGCGACCTGCACGGCTACTCGGCCGACTCCCCCAAGACAGCCGTTGATGAAGATCTCCTGCCCCGGCTGGAGTCTGCCAACCCTGGTCACAGCCTGGTAGGCGGTGAGCCCGACGACAGGCAGGGTGGAGGCCTGGACGAAGGTGAGCGCTTCGGGCTTGTGGGCGACGGACGGTTCGTCCGCGATCACGAACTCCGCGAACGCTCCTGCGTCCTGCAGGCGCGCCGCCCCCAACACCTCGTCACCGACCTGGAGACGGGTCACACCCTCTCCGACGCGTTCGATGACCCCGGCGAAGTCGTGGCCGACGCCGCGAGGGAACTTCCTTCCGGTCATGGGCCGCATCTCGCCTCTGCGGATCTTCCAGTCCATCGCGTTTGCCGCAGCCGCACGTACCCGCACCAGCACCTGACCTCGGCCCGGTGTGGGGGTGGGTGCGTCTGCGAGGGTGAGGACGTCCGGTCCGCCGTAGCGGTGGTACTGCAGGCGCTTCATCGTGTTCTCCTCGTGGCGTTCAGCCCGCGACGCGACGGGACGCGGGTGGTCCGGGATGCTCCGGCTGCCATCAGTGGTTGTCGGTGGCAGGGGCGCGCATGGGCGAAATGACCCGGCTCGCGATGAGCCAGCGACCCTCTTGCAGGACAACCGTGTCGTCGTAGACCACCCCGTGCAGGCCGCCATCGGGCATGATCATCAGCCCCTTGGATCGAACCGACGCCGTCGACTCCCCCGTCTCGGTGATGACGATGTTGGTCACGAAGTGCGAGAGCGGTGCGAACCCGGCAGCGGACATCTGCCCCGCGGCAGCAGTCATGGCTTCGATGCCCTGGAAGGTGCCCATCCCCGAGCGGCCCATGTCGTACGTCGCTTCAGGCGTGAACACCTCCCCGAACTCGTCCAGACGATTCTCGTCGGCCATGAACGCATGACGGGAGAGGGTTTCGGTGATCTGCTGACGATCCGGGGCAGTGAGCATGCTTTCTCCTTCTTCGTTGGTACTCAGTACCATATCACACTCGATACCTTTTGGAACGCTAACCAGGCTCGTGGTATGCTGCAGTCATGTCCGAGCGACGCTCCGAGGTGAAGAAGGCCTCGCTGTCCTTGGTCGAACGCAAACAGCTCGCGGCGCGCAACCGGATCGTCGAGGCCGCGGATGCCCTCTTCGCCGAGCGAGGCTTCGACAATGTCTCCGTCACCGACATCGCCGAGCGTGCCGAGGTGGGACGCACCACGTTCTTCCGGCATTTCGGCGACAAGACCGAGGTCGTCTTCGCCAAAGAGCAGGCCATGTACGACGCCATCACCGACGCAACATCGGTGGTGTTGGCGCCCACGCAGTCCCTGGACTCCCTTGCCGGCGCTTTGAGCGCCCTCGAACCTCTCGTGGTCCGATTGTGCGAGCAGGCGACTGCCGACCTTGCTGCCTACGAGCGGCACACGCTCCTCCTCGACGCGAACGAGGAACTGCGCGCACGCGACGCACTGAAGAACCAGTACATCGCGAAGGAGCTCGAGAAGGTGCTCCTCAAGCACAACGCTCCCCCCGCCGTCGCCACCATGGCCGCGCAGCTCGCGCTGGCCTGCTACGCCAGCGGCCACAGCCTTGCCGCAACCCCTGGCGACCTCGTCGCCGAGACGCGCGCCGCCTTCCGCAGCACACTCGCGATGAGTTCAGCGGCCGCAGAGGCCTGAATCCCTCACGTGATCTCGTTTGCGGACGCGCCTCCAGCGGAGGCCCATGTCTCCTCTGACTAGCGCTTTCGCCTGCACCACAATCCGCCTCAATTCTTGGCTCAGCTGAGGCACACCAGAGGTCTTGGCATGGCCACTTCCGGATGCAGGTTGCCTGTCGCCTTCTCGGTGTTTGGCCTAGTCATCCAGGCATAATGCCTAGCCCCAGCGTGGGGCACCAATGGTCGGGGCGACAGGACTCGAACCGGAGGGATGGCCGCGCACAACTGGCGTCTGACTAGCTGCGATAGGCGAGATAAGGGGTTCTTGTCGACCAGTTGGGGCTTATCTGGGGCACAGAGTTCAGCATGTGAGCCTGTCGCCCGGCGGCGTGCCCAGTTCCTCACGCGCATAGCCGATGAGGGGGTGTGGCTATGTCCGTGCAACCCCTCAGACGGGCTCGTCGCCGACACGCCGAGGCGCGCCGATTGCGCGATCTGAGTGGCGTGGCATCGCCGAGCCGTGGACCTCAGCCTGGCCCCCGACCACTCGGCCGGGGTCGAGCCCGCCCAAGAGCATTCAGAGCTGCCACTTGGCGGGACGGCACAATGAGGGACCGGGCCGCGTTGATAGGAACTATTTACCGGTTCCCGTGGTACTCGCATGGAGACTGCCCTATTATCTTGGTGGGTGCGAGACCGGCTTGACAACCGATTGGGAGCATGGTATGGAAGCGATCAAGCAACATCACACCGCGACCCTTGGGGGACGCGCGGACGTGCTGCCACCCCGCTTTGGCTCACGCTCGTACCAGGTTCGCTCGAACCTCCCTGCCTCCTGGACGCGCACATCCACGGGTGCGGCGCTTCGTCGAGGGGACGGCAACGAAGTGAGTTACTCGCTGTCCCAGCCCTGACGAACCACCGACACGTTCGCGTTAGTCTTGCCGGCTAGGTCGCGAGCGACGGTAACGTTGAGCTTGACGAACGCAAAGTCGCACCTAGTCGTCGACTCCACCACTGCCATTCGGCACGGATCAAGGTCGATGGATACCACATTCAGTTGAGGCACCGGGTGGAGCTGCTGGCCATTCATCATCAAGGGAACCGGCGCGGGATCGACGGGGGTGATTGCCAACGCTTCCTCGATTGGCTGGAATGCTGTCTCAAGTTTCATCTCGGACTCATAGAGTTCATACAAGGCCCACATCGCCGACTCCTCGGCGGAACTAGCGTCACGCACAAAATCCAAACCAACGTCATCGCGTGCTTCTTGTCTGTTGATTGGATGTCCGTGGAAGAAGAGTTCCGAGCCAAGCTTCTTGATTACTCCGTCAATCTTGTGATCCGCCAACTTCTCCGCGCCATCTGATCGAATCCCAAGCAGCTTCCGACCCATCATTTGGGACTGCAGGCTACTCCGCTTGACGGCGCCGAGCGCAAGCGGGTGAACCTTATCCGTCAGAGAATTAAGCGACTGGATCAGTTCGTCTTCGTGGCCGATCCCAAAGTCATCCTTAACGAGCGCGATATAGGCTGCAACATCCTCCACTGAAACGCCCAAGAGTTGGCCTTGCGCGTTCGGATCGCCCGGGTTAAACGGGCCTGTGACCGTCGGATCCGTCGGCCCCAGCATCCCCATGGGATGCATCACAACCTCGTCGGCTCCGAGCGCTGTTAGCGTGGCAGCGCTGAACGCGCGGTGCGGCACCAAGACTGTGACCTTGTCGGCAAATTCGCGAAGAAGGGTAATCAGACGCCAGGGGACGATGCCGTCGCCCCCGTTACTGTGAATGAACAGATCGATATTGCGGCTCGCGCCGGCCGCAGCGGCTTCAGTAAGGTGGCGATAGATTCGCGGTATGACGTCGAGCGACATCGACGACTCCAAGCCGGCCCGAGTTGAGGTCAGGTAGGTGATTACGGTCGTGTCGCCGCGTGCGGCCTGTAGCGCTTGGATAGCCGCCATACGGTCGTCACGGCTCATTTCTTCTCCTGTCTTGGCCTTCGTACGGGTTGAGTTGAGGAACCCGCATCGATGACGTGAGCATAGACCCGAGTTCCGACACGGAGGGCTAATGCCGTGAGGCCGCTGCCCTTGCCGGAGTGAAGAACGACAGTGAACCGTCCCGATGTGTCCGGATACTCGAACCTTGGGAAGGGTTGGAGTCAGTCAGGCAACACGTCGAAGAGATAGCCGGCTGAGCTGAAGACCCGGGCGGGCGGCATCAGCCGGCGGAAGCTTCCACTGGCACACGTGTCAAGGCAACCTTCGTGAAGCCGAGGCGGTTGAGGTCGCGGACAGTCTGCATGAGAGTGAGTCGACTGAAGAAGGGCAGCCATTCAACGCCACTTGCCGACGAGTTGGCGATGACCACGTAGACCACCGTCACTAGGTCACGCTCAAGAGCAGTTCCGTTTGGTGGAACCAGGCTCAGCCAATCGGAGGCGTCTGCGGTCCCAGCCCCCTTCTGGATGGCCTGACGTACCTGGTCACGCATCGCCCCGTCGACGAGCGCCTCCGCCGACACGTGCCCTTGCGCAAAGAGGTGGCTCAGAGTCGAGGAACGGGACTTGCGCTTGACGTGGACGAGCGAGCCATCGGTGCTCATGAGGTCGCAGAACTCGATCTTGGTTCGTGCTCCGCTCGGGGAGACAAGTTCCTTGTCGAGCAGCGCGAGATCCGGTGAGATGGAAGCGGCGCGACGGTTGTAGTCACCCTCCGACTCTCCCGGAAGACCAGCAGGGAGGGTAACGGTCGCCTTGGGGATGGCCGACACAGCGGCGTCGACTTGAGCGACAAGGGAGTCGGCTATCGAGAACCACCGACCCTCGATAAGTGCATAAAGCACGCCGCCGTACCGCTGTTCCGAGACAAGGCACTGATACACGCTCCACCGATCGTCTGGTTCCGCGCTGCGGATGAACTTCACCGACACCTTCCGGCGCTTGAGTTGATCCACCGTGAGGTCGGCGTGTTTGGTCATTGGCTGCGCGAGATAGGCATCCAAGTCCAGTTCGTCGAATTGGGTCTGCCGCTTAGTAGGCACGATCAGAAAGTGCTCGATGTCCTCCCATTCGAGGTTTTCGGGCATAGCCATGTGTGTGCTGCCGGTGTCGAAGGCCCTAAGTTGCTCAACCATCTGAGCGTCGAGGGCGTCAGCAAGCGACGGATCCCTAACCTCGGCCAGCTGATCCACCCAGCCAAACGCCGCCTGGTACCTCGTGGCGGTGTAGTGCGAGTACAGATCCCGCAGGAGCGTGACAAGTTCAGTCACAGGCTTGTCTACCCCGAGCACTAGCGCATCCGCCCCGCTAAGCGACTTGTACCCGCTGCCGTCCGGCGCAATACCGGTGACGGCGCGGAGGATGTCGCGCAGAATGTCAACGCCGAACGTCGGCAGCTCTGTCGTCCGACTCGTCTGAACGTTGGTCGACACAACCATCTCATCGAACTTCTTCGTGTCCAGGCTCCGGATCTGGCGCTCGTCGATGAGGTTGAGAGCCACCTTCAGCCCAAAGCGACGCTCGATCTTCGCCTGATTGAGGAAGCTGCGGCCATAACCGAACGTCAATGCGAAGGCGTGACCGTCGACCATCAGCACGAGCAGACCGGAGGACGACGCTGACTGCATGCCCTGCATACCCCCGTCGACGATTGGCTGGACGTACTTGGCCCAACTTGGTGTCTTCGGCGGGTTCTTCTTGGAGTAGAACCGCCCAGAGAGGCCAGACTCCGCAGTCAGCTCTTCAATGTCGAGGCCCGTGGTGCCGTCGTCGGTGAGGGCGTCGTCAGGTTGCTGGATGTCGCGCAGAAGGAAGATCGTCAGTCGTTGCGTGGCCACCTTGCCCCCTCCACATTCGTGTGGCTGGAACGCTACGCCTCGCTGCCTTGCGGTGTGGGTCAAATCGCAGACGTAGGCGCGACGGGCGAGCACCGCCGCATGCTCAGGGCTGCCGACCATCCCAGCCGACCAGCCTGCCAACCGCATAGTTGGTGAATAGTTGACGTCGGTGATTTTATAGGCCAGTATGGGCGACATGCCGGACGACTTGCTCTCCAAGGGAGACGCCGAAGCGCTCCTTGAACCCCACCTGGTTGCCCTACGCGAGTGCGTCGAACGCGGCTGGGCCGATTGGCACCAGGCTGTGCACGATGCGCCGTTCCTCGCAACCAGCCGCGCCACGTCGCGTGCGAACGTCGTCTACGACCGCATCTCACAGCGCGCTGAGGAGTACTTCGACGCGCAGGGCGTCCCCACTTCGCGGCGACGTGGCTTCCTCACTGTCGCATTGGGTGACGGACGCCTGATTCTGCGATTCAAGAAGTTCCGGAATGGGGCACTGAGCACGGCCGGAATCGCGACGCAGCAGCGGCTAGCTATCGAGTATCAACAGCCGGCGTTCGATGGTCTGCAGCAGACCCATGCTGTCGTTGGGTATCTTCCGGACGATATCGGCATTGGCCTCGAGGTCGTGGCCGTGGCGTGCACCTACGCGTCGAAGGTGATCTGGGACATCGACCTCTTCGGTGAGGAACCCCTCTCGGCAGTGCCCGCGCGGGTCGATCAGCCGCAGGCTCCGACGGTTCGAAGCGCCCGCGTCGAGCCCGCTCGGGAGATCAGCAACGAGGAGTGACCATGCAGCCGCAGATGCTTACCCTTCTGCGCGAGTCACGTGGATACAGCGGTGCCCGCCTGGCAACCATGACAGGTATCCCGCAGCCAACCCTGTCCCGAATCGAGAACGGGCTCGCGTCCATCGATGACGACCGCATGAAGCTCATTGCCGACGCGCTCGGCTATCCGGTAGAGGCCTTCAACTGGACTGACCCTGTGTACGGCTTCGGCAGCGCCGCGTTCTACCACCGGAAGCAGCAGACTCTGCCTCAGACTGCCCTTCGCCGAATCCAGGCTGAGGTCAATCTCACGCGTATGCGGCTGGAACGTCTCATGCGCTCGATCGAGGTCGACGCTCAGCATGAACTGCCTCACCTCGTGGTCGAGGAGTTCGGCGGCCCTGCCGAGGTTGCGCGGGCGGTGCGGGCAACCTGGCGTCTGCCGATGGGGCCAGTCCGGGATGTCGCGACCGTACTCGAACTGGCAGGGGTACTCGTCTTGCGGTACCCGTTTGAGTCGCCGAGGATCTCGGCGATCAGTCTCGACAACGTTGCGGCCTACCCCGCGCTCATCATCCTCAACTCCAGCATGCCGGCTGACCGTGAACGCTTCACACTGGCGCACGAGTTGGGCCACTTGGTGATGCACACCACAATCACGGCGCCGGAGGAGGCAGAGCGCGAGGCAGACTCCTTCGCGTCGGAGTTCCTCATGCCTGCTGCCGAGATCCGGACCCAATTGAAGGGCATCACCCTGGAGCGAGCCGCTCAACTGAAGCCCGTCTGGAAGGTCTCGATGGGTGCCCTGATCCGACGCGCGAAGGATCTCGGCGTGATTGACGACCGCCGCTACAAGAGCCTCAACGTGTCCATCTCCCAGAAAGGCTGGCGCAAGGTCGAGCCAGTGGATGTGGACCGCGACAAACCGTCTGTTCTCGGGGCGACGCTCAACATCCACCTGCGTGAACACGGCTACAGCGTTGAGGAACTCGCAAAGGTCGCGGCCATGCGTCCCGAGGAGTTCGCCGCGCGCTTCGACCTGGAGCTTGGCTCGGCTGATGGAAGACGTCTACGCGTGGTCAAGTGAAGCCGGGAAGGCTTGGCAGGCCGAAACCGGGCGTCACGATCCGGAGGCGCGACCCAGTAGTGAAGATCCCGGCAAGGCTTCCCATGCTCTCCGACCCGCCCGAGAGCACCACCTCACCCAGTGCCGGCCAGGAACCCTAGCCCGGGCCGCCCGATCACAAGCATCACACACCTCTGGCATGCGCTTCGGCATTTCGTTAGTATGAAATACAACACTCCTCCCACTAGGAGCTTCGCATGCGAGAGGTGATCCGCGATCCGGCGAAGGCGTTCAGGTGCCCTCGGTGCGGTGCTCCGGTGACCTACAAGGGACGCGGACGACGTCCGGTCTGGTGCTCGGCGCGTTGCCGGGTCGAGGCGTCCATTGAGCGCCGCGGGAACGAGATCGTCGGGGTCAAACCCGAGGTCGTGAAGGTCGTTTCACCCGCCGCTCGACTCAGCGATTGGGAGAAGGAACGGCGCCAGCAGATCGAGCGAAACCTCGATCGCGACGCGGTCGTCGAGATGGTCGCGAGCCGGCCCGAACTGCTCATGGACGCGCTCGCACGCATCGAAGAACAGGGCTTGAACGGCGACGCTGGACACCGCCAGATCCTCTCCGACGCCATGATCCGGACGGCGCGCGCCGTCTTCCCCGAGACCGTCGACCAGGCCACCGCGTCGCCGCAACGCTCGCACAAACGGGACGTCTCCGAGTGGGTCACCCTCCTCGACGAGCTGACCATGCAGCTCGCCACCGGGTTGCTCTACAACCGCGATCTGCCGACCATCGACGATCCCATGCGCAACCTGGTCGACCACTACCTCCAGCGCGTGGACGGCTCGAAACGCTGAACAACTCCCCCACCCGGGTTGGTCAGGTCGCCTCGGCGTTTGCGACGCGCTCGGCGAGGTTCAGTGATCCCAGAGGCTCCGAATGGGCAGCACGTGCAGCCAGCCGTGAAGGTGTGCGACCTGAGTACCCCCGTGAAGGACGACCCCCGTGGTCTTCCGGTCTAGGTATCGGTTGCGGAAGCGCTCCAGCGCCGACCAGGACTGCTCTGTGACCGTTCGCGTGCTCTTCACCTCAATAGCCAGCAGTTGACCGTCCGGGAGTTCGGCGACGATGTCGACTTCCAAGCCGTCGAGGTCACGGTAGTGGTACAGCTGGAACGGCTGCTGAGTCCAGGCGGACTGCTTTCGCAACTCCAGCGCGACGCACTGCTCGGCAAGGGCTCCGAAGTACTCGCGTCCCCCCACCGTGCCGGCTGCGGCGCTGGTGAAGCCCGTGAGATGGGCGGACAAGCCAGTGTCGTTCAGGGCGACCTTGGGACGGCGCGCGATGCGACCGCGCGGCGACCTCGTCCATGGAGGAAGGAGGACCAGAAGCCGGCTCAACGCTGCCCGAGAACTTGCAGATTTGAGCAATGAAACTTGCGGATCTGAGGTGTCGAACCTGAAGGTTCGCGCGCTCCGCAACGTGAGTCGGCCAGTTGCCGCCGAAGCGCTCTTGCGCCGCCTAACGGGTCGCGTCCAGTGCGGACGCGATCACTGCCCATGAATCGCCGGCGTCCTGCGCGGGCTTCACCGCGTCGCGCAACTCCTGCTCCGCATCCGCGATCCCCTGTCGGGCCGCCAGGATGCGCCGGAAGTGCACCGCATCGCGGGCCGGGTACACCGCCGGGTCGAACTGATCCGGGCCGGCCACGTCGTTCTCGGCGCTGCTCATCTGCAAGCTCCAGTGGTGCGCCTACCGGCCGCCAGTGAGCAGCGCAAGGATCTGGTGGACCTGATCGACCTGCGCGAGCGCGTAAGGCGCGGGGTCAACGCGGGTGACACGGTCGATCGACATCGACTTGACCTGTTCACACATCGCCACGGTGGTTGCCGAGTCTCGGGACGCGAGCTTCACGTGGGTGGACCATCCGCGGTCGGTGTGCGTCAGCGGCACCGCGATGAGCAGACCTCGGGCTCGATGGAGCGCTGGCTCGGACAGCACCAGCCAAGGCCGGTGCTTGGCCTGCTCGCGGCCGATGGTCGGGTCCATGCTCGCCCAGACGACATCGCCACGGGCAATCTGGATCACTCGCCCGCCTCGAACCGGGCAATGGACTCCTCGGCGTCGCCGGCGAAGGCCGCGTCTGCCTCGGCAAGGTCGTCCAGATACTCCTGGTCGGGGGTCTCGGCTTCGAGCGCAGCCCAGAACTCAGCCTTGCGCCTCTCTTCGAGCATCTCCTCGATGAGCTGGGCCTGGGTCAGGTGCGCCGCTCGGGCAGCGTCGCGCACGCGGTCACGCACCACGCGAGGAACCTTGATGGTAGCCACATCAGTCATACCCAAATGGTACCTCTCCGGGATGCCCGAGTTCTGGGCTCAACTGAGCCAGAACGGACGCAGCATGGCGTCGACGTCCTCGGGGCGTACGCGGAGGATGCGCCGTCCGCTGGAGAAGACCGGCAGCTGGCCGGACGCGATCCGGCGACGCAGGGTCTTCCGGCTGATCCCCGTCCGCTCGGCCGCCTGGGCGAGGGACTCGTAGCGCTGCTGTTCCATGGCGATCTCCTTCCGCAGCCTTAAGCCTCAGAAGGGGCCCGATCCGGACACCGGAGGACCCGGGATGTGAAGATCTGCCACCTCGTGTCACTGCTCGGCCTGCCCCCAGGACGAGGCACGTCCTATCCTCGCTGCCATGAGCGCCAGCGTGGATCTGACGGAGTTGCGTCGGCATGCCTCCGAACTGGTGCGTCGCGCCCAGACCGGGGAGGAGATCACGATCACCGTCTCCGGCCGGCCGAGCGCTCGACTGGTACCGCTCGAGCAGACCCAGTGGCGGCGTTGGAGCGACATCGCCGGACTGTTCGCCGGTCCCACCGATCCGGACTGGGAGCACGATCGCGAGCGCGTCGCCGATCCGGAACTTGCTCACCCAAGAGCTACGGATTGCGATTGCCGTACTGAATCTTGAGCTGGTTGATCTCGGCGAGGTTCTTGGTGAGCTCGAAGTTCACCCATGCGGCTACGAACGAGAAGGGGCGAGGCTCAGGCATCAGTCCTCGCACGGGTGCCTCCAGATCGTGGGAACTGAGGATCTCCACCCAGCGATCGTGAGCCGCGATCACGCCATCGGTTGAGCCTGACCAGCGGACTTCGTCCGGCGTGCGGGCGCGTCGACCTTCGGCGGAATCCGCAGCGTTGGCCCACCACATCTCGACATGCCACAGGATCCAGCCGATCGTCGCGTCCGGTAGAGGCCGAGATTCCTCATCGGGCCAATCGGCAACCCAGCCATCCTCGGTGTTGTGAACGGTGACGACGTTGCCCGACGGCTCCCAGAGCGCCTGCCGCTCGTCCACATCGTCGAGGACGAACTGCGTGGCGAAACCCCACACGAGATCCAGCTGGCTCAGGAGGACATCCCTCATGAGCGCACGCTCTCATCTGACCTGCCCCGGCGCAAGCAGCCGCGACAACAGTCGCGGTGACTGCGGAACGCGGTCGTCGAGCGTCTCTCTACTCAGGTCGCCTCTTGAACCTTGAGATAGGGACCGATTCCCAGGCTGAGCGAGCCTGCTCGAGGACGAACATGGCGATGGTCCGAGCGTTCTCAGGTATGTCCGGCAGTGCCGCGAGTCCCTCGGTGCCCACCCACATCAACTCTGCGGATTCCCCGGCCGAGCGGCCGCCGGCCGGTTCTGAACCGGCCAGGAAGGCGAACCCCAGGTCGATGTGGCGATGCTGGCTGTCCGCGTCGAAGTCGTGCGTGCGGACACTGACGGGCTGGGGATGATGGATCGCTGTTCCGTCGACAGTCTCGGGCACCCGCACGGGAGGTTGCAGAACCATGAGCTGCTCCGGCGCGTACCCGGTCTCCTCGGCGATTTCCCGCAGGATCGCCGCCCACGGATTCTCATCGAGTTCCACATGCCCGCCTGGTTGGAGGGGTATGCCGAGGGTCTTGTGCCGATGCAAGAGAAGCCGCCAACCCTCAGCGGTTTCCCGCACGATGAACGCGCTCACCGTCAGATCGTGCTGACCCGGGCCGGTGTGAATGTGTGCCATGACGACATCGCAGCCTACCCACAGCAGGTTCTCCGCCACGCCCGCGCGCATCCGATGCTACGTTCGCGGGGTGCGAGTCAGGCTGGCCCCAACTGGACAGCTCCACGACTACGTGTTCACTGTGATCGTCGTATTCGACGGTGCCGGACGGCTGGTGCTGTGCCGACACAAGGACCGCTCCACCTGGGAAACCCCCGGCGGACACATCGAACCCGGCGAAACGCCCACCGAAGCCGCCGATCGAGAACTGTTCGAGGAGACCGGGATCGTGCCCAAGGGCCTGACAGCCGTCGCCGACTACGAAGTCGATGGCGTCGCCGGCCGCCTCTACACCGCCGACATCCACACACGATCCCCACTACCCAACTTCGAGATCGCAGAGACCACCACCAGCGACACGCTGCCCGACAGCCTCACCTACCCCGCGATCACTCCCATCCTGGTCAGGGCAGCCACCAAATGGCGATCGGAGCACAGACTCCCTGCGGTCGCGTGACCCATCATCGCCTTCAGTTCGGCGGTCGTCGCACCGGTCATGCCCGCCAGGGACGCCGCCGAATGGCGCATGTCGTGGAAGGTCAGATCCTCGCGGCCGATGACCTTGCGCGCCTTGCCGTAGGCGTAGCGCAGCGCCTTCTCCGACATCGGTGAGGTCCCGTCGTGGCCGGGGAACAGGAAGCCGTCGCGTTCGGTCACCGGGAGCGCTGCCACGTACTTGGCCAGGTACGGGATCACGTGCGGCGGAATGCCGACATCTCGGGAGCCGGCCGCGGTCTTCGGCGCGCCGACGTGCACCTGGCCCTTCGTCCGCGTCACCGCCTGCCGGACGCGCACCACGCCCTCGGTGAGGTCCAGGTCACGACGCCGCAGGCCACGCACCTCCCCCGACCTCAGCCCGCACCAACCGGCCAGCACCACCGGCAGCCCTTGTTTCGCGGGCAGATCCAGCAGCTTGTTGAGTTCGGCGGGCGTCGCCGGCTCGATGTCGCGGGTCCGGCGCACCTTGCCTGCGTTGCGGACGCGGCACGGGTTGCGGTCGATCAGGCCCTCATCCTCGGCCTCGCGCAGGATCGAGCGCAGCAGCGAGTAGGCGTGCTTGCGCTGCACCGGACGATCCGCCGACAGCACAGTGGAGTACCAGCGGCGGATCTGGTCGGGTTCGAGGTACTTCAGCTTGAAACTCCCGAGCGTCGGGGCGATCAACTTCTCCAGGAGCCGGCCGTACTCCTCACGCGTCCGCGGCGTCAGCTCGCGCTCGGCCAGGCAGTGCCGCGCGTAGCCGGCCAGGGTATCCAGGTCGTCCGGCTGGCCCTTCACCTTTACCGGCGGACGCCACTCCTGACGCGAGCCCCAGCCTGGGCACAAATTGTCGGGGCGACAGGACTCGAACCTGCGATCTCCTGCTCCCAAAGCAGGCGCGCTAGCCACTGCGCTACGCCCCGTGGACCGCCGCAACTCTATCCAGCGTGGGCGGCGGGATCACAACCGAGGTCTTGACGGGCGCCCCGCGAACACGCGAACGAACGGACGCGGAATCAGCCGAGCGCGCCGAGACCGGGATTCAGCAGCAGCCAGGCCAGCGGCTCGGCAGCGGAGATACGGCCATCGACGTAGGCACAGAACACCTGACCGCGAGCCTTCTCCGCGACCAGGCCGTAGTGCCCGGCGCGATCCCACTCGGGCGGGCACAGCTCCAGCAGCCCAACCAGCCGGGCCTGCTCGGTCCAGGACAGCAGCGGGGCTTCACCGGGCAGTATCCCGCCGAGCCGATTCGCCACCCCGGCCAGCTCGGCGTCCCCGAAGTCGGCGCTGCGGTAGTGCAGCAGCGAACTCTCCAAGGACGCCGTTCGCCCCACCGCCGTCCGGCCCATCAACTCGTGGCACCGCTCGCGCGCCTCCAGACCGACCGACAGCGATGCGATCCACCCCGCCATCGCCACCCGTCCGTAGCCCTCGCCCGCGGGGATCCGCCCGAGCAGCCGCAGCGCGTCCGAGACCAGCGCGGCCTCACCCAGGCTGCGTCCGCGGGCGAGCCCGAACGCCGCGCCCAGCACCGACTCCTCCGCGGCCCAGTCCACTCGGTCGAGCAGGTCGTGCGCGATCGGGTCGAGCCACAGCGCGTGCCGATCCGCGGCGAACTGGACGCACAGCGCCTCCGGCACGCTCAGACCGTCACCACGCTCCACCGCCTCCGACGCCACCCGGTGCAGCACGGTCTCGGTCGAGGGCACCCACTCCAGCGGGATCCGGCTCAACCCGCGCGGACTCTGCACGTCCACGATCCGGCGACCCGCCGGCGCAGTCACCGACACCATTCCGTCGGTGAAGTCGATCACCACATCCTCGGGCGCGTTCAGCCCGTAGTCGGCGACGTCTCCCCACCAGGACTCCTCCGCGTCCAGCTGGGAGTCGTTCAGCCACGGCGGCAGCCGACCGGCCAGGTCATCCAGCACCGGATACCAGTCCGCGACCAGCGAGGTGACCAACCGCTCCCCCGGCGCCGGCTCCGCAGCGGCCGGCAACACCGAATAGTCCACCGACGCGCTACTCGCCGCCGGGTCGCGGAACTCCTCCAGATAGCCCTGCTCCAGCCGCAGCCCCAGCACGGGTCCCGCGGCGTGGGCCGGCGCGACGGCGAGCAGCGCACTCACCCCGCTCCCCCAGCTCCACAGCGCATGGTCAGGCCCCGGACGCACCCTGAGCCGATCTTCGACGACAGCCGAACCACGCGCCTGCTGAGTGAGCACCCAGCGGCAGCGCCAACCCTCCAGCACCGAGAACCGCTGGAACACCCGCCCCCGCGGGGTGGCCAGCGTGTGCTCCACCTCGTCGGACGCCTCGAACTCGGCCGGGGCTCCCGTCGCTCCGACCCAGGACAGTTCCACCACGAGGTCGGGTCCGCGGAACAGCCGCGCCGACGTCCCGTCCGCGGCGACCCGCACCTCGGCCGCGCCCTCGGCCCAGTGCATCACCGCCGGCGCTGACATCTCGGGCACCAGTAGAGGTTACGGCCCTCGAACTCCCGCACGCGCACCTCGCGTCCGCAGACCAGACACGGCAGACCGGCTCGCCGGTACACATAGACCTCGCCGCCGTGCGGGTCGACGCGCGGCGCCCTGCCCATCGCCTCCGGCAGGTGCTCGGGACGCACGGTGTCGATTCGCCCATGCCGGACCCCCAGCGGCATCAGCTCAACCAGATCGGACCAGATCCGCTGCCACGCACGCGCGGAAAGCACGTTGCCCGGTGTGTCAGGGTGGATCCGCTGCCGGTACAACACCTCGGCCCGGTAGATATTGCCCACTCCGGCCGCGACGCGCTGATCCATCAGCAGGGACGCGATGCTGCGTCCGGAACGATGCACCCGCTGCCAGGCCCTGGCCGGATCCGCGTCGGCACGCAACGGGTCCGGACCCAACCCCTCGATCAGCGCCGCCGCCTCGTCCGGGCCGATCAGGGCGCACGTCTGGGGGCCGCGCAGCTCTGCCGCGTGCAGGTCGGTCTCGATGCGCAACCGCAGCGTGTCGGCTCCCTCGACCGGTCCGGGACGCACCCAGCGCAGCTTGCCGATCAGGCCCAGGTGAATGTGCACGAATGGACCCGGCCCCCCGCGATCCAGACCGCGCCCCTCGGCGTCCTGCTCGGGAAGGGCGGTGCCGAAGTCGATCAGCAGATGCTTCCCGAAGGCCTCCGCGGCCCGGAACGTGCCGCCGTCCAGCAGCGCCGCCGCGTCCGCGAACCGGCCCTGCGGGCTCGTCACCCGCACCGCACGACCGGCGAACGCCATCGCGAGCTCGCCCGCGAGGCGGTGGATCACGTGGCCTTCAGGCATGTCAACTCCGGGTGGACAAGGATTTCGGAGTCTACGCTGCACCTATGACCTCGACGCAGCGCCATCCCGACTCGGAGCGCGCTTTCGGCAGGGACGGCATCTCCGGGCTGGTCAGCGTCCACCGGGCGCAACGGGCCCGCGACGTCTCCCGTCCCACGCCGTCGGACGAGGTCGCGGCCCGGGCCGCAGCCGATGCCGCACTGGCTCGACTTGACCGTACTCGCCGCTGAGCATCACCCCCCGGAGTATGTTTTGAGCGCGCGGGCCGCCAGCGGTACCCTCGCGTGAGCCTGTGAACGAAGGACGCTCGTTCCATCACCCCTAGCCAGTGAGGTTGCATGTACCCGGCAAATATCACCCGCGCCGAAGCAACGGCCCGCTCGGGCCAGATCGCCACGCACAGCTACACCGTCACCGTCGACCTGTCCGGACGCGTCCCCGACGCCGGCGAGTACGACCCGACCACGACCTTCGTCTCGACGTCGACGGTGCGGTTCACCAGTCGCGGCGGCTCGAGCTGGATCAACCTGATCGCCGACCGCCTGCTGGCCGTGACGCTGGACGGCCAGCCCCTGTTCGACGCCGAACTCGACGAGCACAAGCTTCACTTCAGCGCAGCGCTCGGCGAACACGAACTCAGCATCACCGCGCTGTGCCGCTACAGCCGAACCGGTGAAGGCCTGCACCGCTTCGTCGACCCCGTGGACGGACTGGTCTACTGCTACACCCAGTTCGAAACCGCGGATGCGCGCCGGATGTACGCCTGCTTCGAGCAGCCCGACCTCAAGGCGACCTTCGCACTCACCGTGATCGCGCCGGCGGAATGGACGGTGCTGTCCAACTCGCCCCAGGTCGAGCCGGTCCCCCTGGACGACGGTCTCGCCCGCTGGGTCTTCGACGCCACTCCCCCGATCTCGACCTACATCACCGCGCTGATCGCCGGCAACTTCCACACCGTCCAGGACAGCTACACCGGCAAGGCCGACGTGATCCCGATGTCGGTGTCGTGTCGGCAGTCCGTCGCGCCTCACCTGGACGCCGACCGCATCCTCGCCACCACCAAGGCCGGGTTCGAGGTGTTCGAGGAGCACTTCGGGATGCCCTACCCGTTCGCCGACTATGCGCAGGTCTTCGTGCCGGAGTTCAACGCCGGAGCCATGGAGAACGCCGGCTGCGTGACCATCCGCGACGAGTACCTGTACCGCTCGCGGGTCACCAATGCGTCCTACGAGGCGCGCGACAACACGATCCTGCACGAGCTCGCGCACATGTGGTTCGGCGACCTGGTCACGATGACCTGGTGGGACGACCTGTGGCTGAACGAGTCCTTCGCCGAGTGGGCGTCCCACTTCTGCCAGGCCGAGATCCGCGCCAAGGGAGTCGTCCGCGACGACCCGTGGGCCACCTTCGCGAACAGCCGCAAGAACTGGGCCTACCGGCAGGATCAGCTGCCCTCGACCCACCCGGTGGCCGCGGACATGGTCGACCTCGCCGCCGTGGAGCTGAACTTCGACGGCATCACCTACGCCAAGGGCGCCTCGGTGCTGCGGCAGCTGGTCGCCTTCGTCGGCCAGGACGCGTTCCTCACCGGAGTGCGCGCCTACTTCGCCACCCACGCCTGGGGGAACACGCAGCTCTCCGACCTGCTCGCCGCGCTCACCGAGGCGTCCGGACGCGACCTGTCCCACTTCGCGACCGAGTGGCTGCAGACGGCAGGGGTGAACACCATCTGGGCCGAGTTCGCCCTCGACGAGGACGGCCGCTTCTCCCGGTTCGCGATCCGCCAGGTGGCGCCGGCCGAGTGGCCGACGCTGCGACACCACCGGCTCGCGGTCGGGCTCTACGCCGAGCAGGACGGACGCCTGGTTCGCGTCCATCGCGCCGAGGTGGACATCGCCGGCGAGGTGACCGAGCTGCCCGAACTCGTCGGCCAGCAGCGTCCGTCGTTGATCCTGCTCAACGACGACGACCTCACCTACACCAAGATCCGGCTCGACCCGATCTCGCTGTCCACCGTCGTGAACGGGTTCGGCAAGCTCGAGGACCCGCTCAGCCGAGCACTGTGCTGGGGCGCGAGCTGGGACATGTGCCGCGACGCCGAGCTGTCGGCGTCCGACTTCGTCACGCTCGTGTTGTCCGGCGTCGGGGTGGAGACCGACCTCACCGCGGTGCAGGGAGTGCTGGCCCAGGCTCGGACCGCGATCGACTACTACGCGCCGCCGCAGACCCGCCACGACCTCAACGAGCGCTTCGTGACCGGCCTTGCCCGCCTGCTGAAGGAGTCCGAACCCGGTTCGGACCACCAGCTCGCGTTCGCCAGGGCGCTGGCGAACGCGGCCGACTCCGACGCCGTCGCACAACTGCTGCAGGCGTGGCTGTCCGGGGAGGAAGCCCCCCAGGGGCTGGCCGTCGACACCGACCTGCGCTGGCTGATCCTGACCAACCTGGCCCGCCTCGGGGCGGTCGGGGACGCCGAGATCGACGCCGAGCTGACTCGGGATCCGACCGCGCGGGGCGCCGAACAGGCCGCAGGGGCCCGCGCGGCTCAACCCACCGCGGACGCGAAGGCGGAGGCCTGGCGGCTGGCGACCCAGGACGACACGGTTCCCAACGAGACGCACTTCCAGGTGTGCCAACGGTTCTGGCAGTTCGACCAGGACGAAGTGCTTCGGCCCTACCTGCAGCGCTACCTCGACGTCGCGCAGGCGATCTCGGCGGGCACCGACGGGTGGGGCGAGCGCAGTTCGGCGATCCGGCAGCACGTGCTCGGCCGCATGTTCCCCAGCCCCCTCGCCGATCGGTCGACCGTGCACCTGCTGGACCTGTGGTTGCAGGGGACGCCGCTCAGCGACTCCGTGCTGCGTCAGGTGGTCGAACACCGCGACGACGCGGAGCGCGCCCTGCGCTGCCAGGAGGCCGCGCAGGCGTCCGTGCAGGGCTGAGGCCGGCTACTCGCTCTTCTGGCGCCAGCTCGGACCCATCACGACAGCGGTGAGGACGGCGGCGATCGCGAAGGGAATGAAGACCGTCAGGCTGAGCATCTCCAGCACCGTCGGATCCGGTGCTGCCGGCCAACTGGGCAGGGTTTCCAGTGGGAAGAGCGCGGGAACTGGAAGCATGCCCACACCGTAGCCGACCTCGGATAGTCTGGCCGCTCGAAGACGGGTGGCACCTGTGCTGATGGCCGCCGGTCCGAGAGAAAACGAGGAGCGCTTGCGTGGCTGAACCGGCAACCGATCAGGTCTCGACCAGTGGTTCGGAGGAGAGTTCCCGCACCGTCGTCGACGCGTCCGAGCTGGCCCGTTCGCTGGTTCGGATCGCACACGAGATCCTCGAGGCCAATCGCGGCGCCGCCGACCTGGTGCTGTTGGGCATTCCGACCCGCGGCGTCTTCCTCGCCCGGCGGCTGGCCGCGTTGATCTCCGAGATCGAGGGACGCCCCGTCCGTCTCGGCGAACTCGACATCACGATGTACCGCGACGACCTGCGCAGCAACCCCACCCGGAACCCGGCCCGAACGTCCATCCCGGGCCGGATCGACGACTCGATCGTGGTGCTCGTCGACGACGTGCTCTACTCCGGACGCACCATCGGGGCCGCGATCGACGCCCTGCGCGACCTCGGTCGGCCACGGGCCATCCGACTGGCCGTCCTGGTCGACCGCGGACACCGCGAGCTGCCCGTCGCCGCCGACCACGTGGGACGGACCATCCAGACCGCCGCCGACGAACACGTCACGGTGCTGCTCGAAGAGTTCGACGGGCGCGACGCCGTCACGATCGGGAGGGAAGGCAACCGATGAGGCACCTGCTCAGCTGCGCCGACCTCGATCTGACCACCGCCACCGGCATCCTCGACCTCGCCGAGGAGATGCAGCAGGTGCAGTCGCGCCCGGTGAAGAAGCTGCCGGCGCTGCGCGGACGCACGATCGTGAACATCTTCTTCGAGGACTCCACCCGCACCCGAACCTCGTTCGAGATCGCCGGCAAGTGGCTTTCCGCCGACACCATCAACGTCTCCGCAAAGGGCTCCTCGGTGAGCAAGGGCGAATCCCTGCGCGACACCATGCTCACCCTCGACGCGATGGGCGTGGACTGTTTCGTGATCCGGCACTCCTCCTCCGGCGCCGCCGCGCAGGTGGCCAGCTGGGTGCGCGCCCAGGTGGTGAACGCCGGGGACGGCCAGCACGAACACCCGACCCAGGCGCTACTCGACGCCTTGACGATGCGCCAGCACTTCCGTGCGATCGGCGCCGAGGGCTTCGCCGGAAAGAAGATCGCGATCGTCGGCGACCTGCTGCACTCCCGGGTCGTGCGCAGCAACGTCTTGCTGCAGCACACCCTCGGTGGCGAAGTCGTCCTTGTCGCGCCGCCCACCCTGCTGCCCACCGGCGTCGAGAACTGGGGCTGCGAGGTCACCGACGACCTCGACTCGGTGCTCGGCGAGGCCGACATCGTGATGATGCTGCGGGTACAGCGGGAGCGGATGGCGGGCGGATTCTTCCCCACCGAGCGCGAGTACACCGAGCGGTTCGGGCTGACCGAGGACCGGCTGTCCGCGATGAAACCGGGGGCGGCGATCTGCCACCCGGGCCCGATGAATCGGGGCGTGGAGATCTCCAGCGCGGCCGCGGACGCGACCAACTCGCTCGTGCTCGACCAGGTCGCCGCCGGCGTGGCGATCCGGATGAGCGTGCTGTACCACCTACTGGGTTCGGACGAAGGAGCGATGCATTGACCACCATCCCGGGTGACCTGCTGATCACGGGCGCGACTCTGGCCGACGGGAGCAGGCGGGAGCTGTACCTCTCCGGTGGGTTGCTCGCCGACCCGGCGTCCGCGCCGGCGGGAGTGGAACGGTTCGACGCCGACGGGTTGCTGGCCCTACCCGGGCTGGTCGACCTGCACACCCATCTGCGCCAGCCCGGACGCGAGGACGCCGAGACGGTCGATTCCGGCACCGCTGCGGCGGCACGGGGCGGGTTCACCTGCGTCCACGCGATGGCCAACACCACCCCGGTCACCGACACTGCCGAGGCGGCCGAGTACGTGGCCGGGCTGGGCGAGCGCGAAGGGCACTGCGAAGTCCGGGTCGTCGGGGCGGTCACCAAGGGACTCGATGGCGCCGAACTCGCCGAACTCGGCCTGATGGCGGACTCCGGCGCGCGCGTCCGGGTCTTCTCCGACGACGGCCGCTGCGTCGGCGACTCCCAGTTGATGCGCCGCGCGCTGAGCTACGTCCGCTCCTTCGACGGCGTGATCGCCCAGCACTCCCAGGACACGATGCTGGCCGGTCCGAGCGCCTGCTGCCACGAGTCGGAGTGGTCCGGACGCCTCGGCCTGCCGGGCTGGCCGTCCCAGGCGGAGAGCATCATCGTGGCCCGCGACGTCCAGCTGGCCGAGCTCACCGACTCCCGCGTCCACGTCTGCCACGTGTCCACCGCGGAGAGTGTCGACATCGTCCGCTGGGCGAAGAAGCGCGGCATCAAGGTGACCGCCGAGGCCACCCCGCACCACCTGCTGCTCGATACGCCGCTGGTCGCCGGCTACGACACGACGTTCAAGGTCAATCCGCCGCTGCGTACCTCCGAGCACCTCGAGGCGGTGCGCGACGCGCTGGCCGACGGCACGATCGACATCGTCGGCACTGACCACGCCCCGCATGCGCGCCAGGACAAGGACCACCCCTTCGACGTGGCGCTGCCCGGCATGATCGGCCTGGAGCAGGCACTGGCGGTGGTGATGGAGGTCATGGTGAACACCGGCCGGATGGACTGGCCCACCGTGGTGGAGCGCATGTCGGCCGCACCGGCCCGGATCGGCCAGGTGCCCAGCCAGGGCCGTCCGCTCACCCCCGGAGAGCCGGCGAACGTCGTGCTGGTGGATCCGTCCGCCCGTGCCGTCGTCGACCGGGACGCGTCCCGCTCCCGATCCCGGAACAATCCTTACCACGGGCGCGAACTGCCCGACCCGGTCGTCGCCACCTTCTGGAAGGGCACGGCCACCTTCCGCCGCTAACCACCCGAGTTGTCAGAATCTCATGCGCCTATAGCCGCATGAGATTCTGACAACTCGGCGGTGGGCGAGCATGAATCGATTCATCAGTTGGGCGATTCTGCCGCATTCCGGCGAGGACCGTGGTTATGCTCGGGCCAGAGGCTGGAAGGACACCGATGACCGCACAACGGGCGAGCGTGAAGGACGTGGCGCTGCTGGCCGGGGTGTCGGTCGGCACCGTGTCGAACGTGCTCAATCGACCGGCATCGGTCACGGAGAAGACCCGTACCAAGGTTGAGCAGGCAATGGCCGAGCTCAACTTCCATCGCAACGCCTCCGCCCGGCAACTACGCGCTGGGGTGTCTCGTACCGTCGGCGTGATCGTGATGGACGTAGGGAACCCGTACTACACCGAACTCGCCCGCGGCATCGAAGACCGCCTCGCCAACGACGATCACACCCTGATCCTGTGCTCATCGGACGAGGACCCGCATCGTGAGGCCCAGTTCCTCCGCCTGCTCGCCGAGCAGGGCGTCCGCGGCGTGCTGGTCACGCCGATCGCCTCAACCATGCAGCGCCTGGGCGAACTGCGACGCCTCGGCATCCCGTCGGTCCTGATGGACTCCCTCAGCTCGCAGCACACCTCCGTCGGCGTCGACCACGTCTCCGGCGGACGCCAGGCGATCACCCACCTGATTGCCCAAGGCCACCGGCGGATCCTCTACCTGGCCGGGCCGACCGACCTTCAGCAGACCCGGCACCGCCTGCGTGGCGCTGTCGAGGCGGTACAGGCTGCCGGGCTCGACCCCGCCGACGTGCTGCAGGTCGTGAACCTGCCCTACGTCACGGCGAACGAGGGCCAACGCGGCCTGATCGAGGCGCTCGATGGACCCGGACCTCAGCCCACCGCCGTGTTCGCCATGAACGACGTCGTCGCCCTTGGCGCGATGCGGGAACTCCGCGTCCGCGGCCTTTCGATTCCCGGCGATATGGCTGTGGTCGGCTACGACGACCTGTACTTCGCCGCCGAGCTGATGACTCCGCTGAGCTCGGTCCGCCAGCCGATGCGTCAACTCGGCTGGGCCGCCGCCGACCTGCTCCTCACCGATCACCCGCACACGATGTTCGAGCCGGAGCTGATCGTCCGCGCGTCCTCAGACCTCCGTCGCACCTGACCAGCCCGCCCGCAGGCTGCGCTCACAGTTCCTGGGCCGGCCACAGCTCCGCGGCGCGGCGCATCGACTCGGGCAGGGGCACGGGACGTCCGGTCGCGTCTCCGCAGACCAGCACCGTCCGCGTGCGAGTGAGCACTGTGCCGTCGAACGGGTCCTCGACCTGCGCGACGATGGTCGCCGACGTACGACCGACGCGCGCGATCGCCGAGCGCACCCGGTACGGCTCGGTGCGATGCGCGATCTGGCCCACATAGTCCACGTCCTGCCGGGCGACCATCCACAGCAGTCCCTGCTCGGCCGCAGCGTGCATCCGGGTGCTGGTCTCGTCCTCGGGGTTCATGCGAATCCGCGCCTCGGCCACGAAGTCGAACACCCGGACGTTGTTCACATGACCGTACGGATCCAGGTCGGTCCAGCGAACCACGAAGTCATAGGCGTGCGCGCGTTCACCGACCAGCCAGCGGCCGAGCGTGGGAAACGGCTCCAGCTGGACCGACTGCCCCACGAACCAGCCGCGCTCCGCGCCGGTCATCCGGCGGGGACGAGACGCCGCGTAGTCGTACAGGCACAGCATCGAGCGAGCTCTGGCCAACTCACGTCCGTCCTGGCACACCGAGTAGCCCACCGTGAACCGGGACGCCCCGACCGCCCCGACGCTCAGCGTCACCTGCACCGGTTCGATCCCGAAGACGACCGGCCCGAGGTACTCCACCTGATGGGAGACCACCATCGTGGACGTGCCGAGCAGGTGCGCGTTCGGACCCGACAGCAACCAGTCGACCCGGGCCTCCTGCAGGTAGTCGGCGATCACGGCATTGTTCACATGACCCTGGGCGTCCAGGTCGACCCAACGCAGCGGGACGCGGCTGACGTACCCGCTCACTCGATTCCGACCGACTCTTCCTCGTAGAGCGAGGCGACGACCTCCGCGTAGCGCTCAGTGACCACCTTGCGGCGGATCTTCATGTTCGGGGTGACCCCACCGTCGTCGACGCTCAACTCGGTAGGCAGGATCGCGAACTTCTTCACCGTCTCCCACCGCTCCAGCTTGCCGTTGGCCGCGTTCATGAACCGATCGATCGTCTTGCGCAGCTCCGGGCTCTGGGTGAGCTCGCTGTAGTCGACGTCGGCGAGGTTGTGCCGAGCCGCCCACTTGGCGAGGTTGTCCCGGTCCATGGTGAGCAGCGCAGAGATGTACTTGCGTCCGTCCCCGACCGCAACCACCTGGGACACGTACGGGATGGTCGCGGCGATCACGCTCTCCACCTTCGCCGGCGCCACGTACTTGCCGCCGGAGGTCTTCATCAGATCCTTCTTGCGGTCGGTGATGGTCAAGAAGCCGTCAGCGTCCAGCACGCCGATGTCGCCGGTGTGGAACCAGCCGTCCACCAGCACCTCCGCGGTGCGCTCGGGATCATTGTGGTACCCGCGCATCACCGCGGGACCCTTGACCAGGATCTCCCCATCGGCGGCGATCTGCAGCTCGGTGCCAGGCAGCACCGGGCCGACCGTCCCGAAGCGCACCGGCAACGGCAGGTTCACACAACTCACCGCTCCGGTCTCCGTGAGGCCATAGCCCTCAGCGACCATCAGGCCGGCCGAGTAGAACCACGCCTGCACCTGCGAGCTCAGCTTCGCCGAGCCGGAGATGAAGAAGTCGATGCTGCCGCCCACGCGGTCCTTCAGCTTGCTGAACACGAGGCGATCCGCGACCGCATACGCCAGCCGCATCGCGGGCGGCAGCGACCGGTCCGCGAGCCGGTACTCGCGCGACGCGCGGCCCACCGCGAACGCCCAGCGGGCGATCCGCCCCTTGACCCCACCCTGGGGCGAGGACAGCATCACAGCCGCCCGCACCTTTTCGAAGATCCGCGGGGCTCCGCACATGAAGTTCGGATGGGTCTCGCCGAGCCCGCTCACGATGTGATCGATTCGACCGTCCACCGCGGTGCTGAAGCCGATGCCCAGCTGGATGGTGAGCAGATCCTTGCCGAACACGTGCGAGAGCGGCAGCCACAGGTATTGCAGCGCGCGCGGGCTGATCAGCCCCATCTCGTTCAGCACCACGGCCTGGTAGACCCAACAGCGGTGGGTCAACTCGACGCCCTTGGGCATGCCGGTGGTGCCCGAGGTGTAGATCAGGGTCGCCAGATCATCGAGCTGGATGGACGCGATCGCCCGGTCGACCGCCTCGGGATCGGACGCGAGCAGCGCCCGTCCACGCTCGGCCAACTGATCGAGGGTGAGCACCCGCTCGCCGTCCCCCTCACCGTCGAAGACGACGATGTGCCGGATCTGCCGCTCGGCGTCCACCGACGAGTCGAGCTTGGCGATCTGTTCGTCGTTCTCGGCGATCAGAATCACCGAGCCGGAGTCGGTGACGATGTGTGCGAAGTCCGCGCCCTGGGTGTTCGGGTAGATCGTCGTCGTGGCGCCGCCGGCACAGTTGATCGCGTAGTCGGTGAGGATCCATTCGATCCTGGTGTTGGCGACGATCGCGACCCGCTGCTCGGGTTGCAGACCCAGTGCGAGCAGGCCGGCCGCGTACGCGTCGACGCGACGCCGGGTCTCGGTCCAATCGATCGAGACCCATCGATCGTCTGCGTCCGGATAGCGGAACGCCTCCTTGGTGGGGGTCTGCGCGACCCGCCAGCGGAACAGTGCCCCCGCTGAGCGCGGCGCCTGCGCGACCAGGGCGTCGACGTCGATGCTCGAAGATGTCATTTCCCTCACATCCCCCATTGGACTGTCTTGGCAGTCTAGGGCCCAGCGACCCGTCCACTGCCGAGGACGGTGGCGTTTGTACTCATCACATCCACGGCTATTCGTGCGGCGTGAGGATCTCCGCCCCGGACTCGGTGATCGCGACGGTGTGCTCGCTGTGCGCGGTGCGACAGCCGGTCGCGCTGCGCAGCGTCCACCCGTCCGCGTCGGTGATCAGCTCGTCGGTATCGAGCATCACCCATGGCTCGATCGCGAGCAGGAGGCCCGGCTGCAGCCGCAGGCCGCGCCCCGGGCGTCCGTCGTTGGGGATGTGCGGATCCTGGTGCATGGTGCTGCCGACGCCATGGCCACCGAAATCGGTGTTCACCCGGTACCCCGCGCTCCGGAGCACGGCCCCGACGGCGTGGGAGATGTCGCCCACTCGGGCGCCCGGTCGCGCGGCGGCAATGCCGGCGTCCAGTGCGGTGCGGGTGACCTCGATCATCCGCTGGTCCTGCGGGTCGACCCGCTCCCCCACTACGAAGCTGGTCGCGGCGTCGGCCACGCAGCCGTCCACGGAGACTGCGAAGTCGAGGCTGATCAGGTCGCCGTCGCGGAGGGCGTAGTCGTGCGGCAGCCCGTGCAGGACCGCATCGTTGACCGAGGTGCAGATGACCTTGCCGAAGGGCCCGCGTCCGAATGGCGGCGCGTAGTCGACGTAGCAGGACACCGCGCCTGCGGCAGCGATCAGCTCCGCGGCCCACTGGTCGATCTCCAGCAGGTTGGTGCCCACGGTGACCCGGCTTCTGAGGGTGTCGAGGGTGTCGCCCACGAATCGTCCGGCCCTTCGGCCCGCGGCGAGTCCGCGCGCGCTCATCACTTCGATCACTTGCCCTCCGATCGTCACTCCGCGGGATGCCGCGGTGCCAGTTGGGGGTTACTGCGAGCCTATCCCCAGGGACGCGCCCGAGCATCCCGACCACTCCGCGCGTCCCCGTTCGACCGATCCGGCGTCCGGACGCGCGGGACGGTTCCGAAACTCGCATCCCCTCGGCGACTCCCCGGACCGGCGGTTGTACGACAGAATGGGACCTACCCATCACCCCGACAGGTTGTTGAACCGTAAACTAAACTGATAGTCTTGGCCGGTGATGACTCCAGTGAAACCCCGATGGTTGAACGCTGAGCAGCAGCGCATCTGGCGGTCGTTCCTGAACGGTGTGGCCCGAATCAACGAACGCCTCGACGCCGAGCTGCGCTCGTTCGGGCTCGATCTGGGCGAGTACGAGATCCTGGTGCACCTGTCTGAGGCCGATCGGCACATGTTGCGGATGTCCGACCTCGCCGAGCGGGTACGGCAGTCCCGCTCCCGACTGACCCACACGATCTCGCGGATGGAGTCGAAGGGACTCGTGAGCCGGGTCGCCTGCCCGTCCGACCGTCGGGGCGTGAACGCGATCATGACCGAGATGGGCTATCAGTTGTTGGTCAAGGCCGCGCCGAGCCATGTGGACTCGGTCCGTCGCGCCCTGGTCGACCGAGTCGACCCCGCCGACTTCGAAGCCCTCGGACGAGCCATGGAGGCAGTCGTTCGCGACCCGGACTGAACTCCCCACCCGTCCCTTCTGCCGACTTGTCAGAATCTCGTTGAGCTATAGGTCAACGAGATTCTGACAAGTCGGCA
>DJWE01000080.1 GCA_002441465.1 Propionibacteriaceae bacterium UBA6238
GTCACTCCCAACGACGTTGGTCTTGACGGCCTGCTGGGGAAAGAACTCACACGAAGGCACCTGCTTGAGGGCGGCCGCGTGAAAGACAAAATCGACGTCACGCATGGCTGGAGCGACGCTAGCCGCATCCCGCACGTCGCCCAGATAGAACCGGAGACGCTCGTCACTGAACCTTCGACGCATGTCATCCTGCTTCGCCTCGTCCCGGCTGAAGATGTTCACTCGGCCCACCCCTCGCTGGAGCAAGTGAGACGCCATCGTTGCACCGAAGGATCCTGTTCCTCCCGTGATAGTCACCACGGTCCCTTCAAGCGGCTGTGATTGCATGTTGACCATCTACCTCTGTCCCTTACTATGAGCTGATTGCATGAGGACACCCTCGATGGCGGCTATCGCCGCTGATCGAGAGAAGCGTTCTGTATAAGTGGATCGCGCACGCTGTCCCATCAGCCTCCGCGTTTCAGCGGAGTCGCTCGCAGCCTTCCGGAAGGCTTGCTCCAGTGAAGAGACACTGTCACTGTCGGCTGTGTGCCCCACTCCGGCGTCTTCAACAATCCTGCGCACATCGCCCTGAACAGTCGTGATGAGAGGCAACCCGTGCGCCAGGCTACTTTGCACTTTCGAAGGGATGGTCCCTCGGAATGCCGGCAAATCCTTCAAAGATACCAAGGCATAGTCCGCCTCTTCGTAGTATCGAGCCATCTCTGTCTGAGGCACACGCTCGCGGAACTCGACATTTCCAGCTTCCAGGGTATGCACCAGCGCTTTGACCCTGCCCAACGCCGTCCCGTCACCCACAATCTGCAGGCGGACTCGGGCGTCCCTTGCGTTGTGAGCCGCTTCGACGGCCACTTCCAGAGCCTGCATGTCACCGACGTTCCCCGCATAGAGGATCGTCGTGCCCTTCTGGGGCGCTGAACGCAATGCAGGATCCGCCGGTCGCACGGCTTGGCTCTCATCCGCCCAGTTGTAGACCAAGTGGAGTTTCGAGCGAGCCACGCCCCGCTCTGCGAGCATCTCGACCATCGATGGAGCGATCCCGATGACCGCGGCCGAACGCCGGTACACGGCGGACAACCAAGGTGCTAGGAGAGTCTCGACGATCTTTGTTGCTCGTCCGTCACCAACTAGCGATGATCCCGTGATGGAGTCGGGCCAGAGGTCCTGAACATGCAGAACATAGGGTGCACCTCCCGCAATCCGCCAGAGCCAAGGACCCAGAGCAGGGGTCATCTGGGTGGCATAGACGTAGATGACGTCCGCGCCCCTTGCGAAGCCCGATGCTGTTGCCGCTGACAGCGCGAAAGAACCGTAATTCAGAGCCCGCCGTGTCGCACTCTGTGAATGATCTACCCAGAGGGGTACCCGGAGGACGTCGACACCATGAACCTGCTCATGTGTTCGCCATGCCTGCCTGTACCCAGAGATGAGACGTCCGGTGGGGTAGTTTGGAAAACCCGTCAGCACTCGAACTTGATGCCCAGCGGCGTTGAGACCATGTGCCACTGCTGAGGGAATCGGCGTGTTCTCGGGTGGAAAGTACTGCGAAACGACGAGGATTTTCACTCGCGAGGTCCGTTCTCGTCCGTGCCTCGCTTGCCCTCGAGCCGAACCGCGCCCGGCCAGACGCCAGGTACTCCCTTCACGACGACACCCGGTGGAACACTCTTGGTCACAAGAGCAGCAGCACCAACCGTGGCACCACGTCCCACCTCTAGCCCCTGGAGGACCGTCGCCCCGGCGCCAACGAGCACCTCCGTCTCAATGAGTACCTCGCCAGAAATGATCGCGCCGGGATTCACGGAGACGAAGTCCTCCAGTACCGCGTCATGTCCAACGGTGGCGTTCGGGTTAATATGCACATGACGCCCCAGCTTGACGTTGTTTGAGACGACAGCACCAGAGCACACCACAGCGCCCACCTCTAGAGTGACATTGGCACCAAAGGTGGCGCTCGGGTGAACCGCGGTGAATGCCTGGTAGCCCAGATCCTCCAGACGCGCCACGAGGCGGCGGCGGATGGGGGGCGAACCGATCCCGAGTACATAGCTGACACCCGCGGAGCTGCCGGAGTTCAGCCACTCATCTACGGTCCCGAGGTATGAGACTTGACGGGCACGAAGTCGTTCTAGGTTGGCGATAGACAGAGCATCGTCCACCACTCCGAGTACGTCAATGTCGGCTCCCTTTGATGCCATCGCGTCCAGCACATCCAGGCACTCCCGCCCAAACCCGGCCGCACCGACGACTATGACCCTGTCAGACCCCATGATTGCCGCCAGGAGCAGGGTCCGTGCCTGTGAAGAGTGTGGCGGTGGCTTCACCCTCCGCGGAGATGCCGTCGCGACGCAGAACGGAGGACACAGTCCTGAGCAGGACTTTGAGATCCATGACGAAGCTCTGATTATCGACGTACTCCACGTCGATTGCGAGCTTCTGCTCCCAACTAATCGCGTTCCGTCCGCTGACTTGGGCCAGCCCCGTAACGCCTGGGCGTACCTCATGACGGCGTGCCTGCTCGGGGGTGTATCTATCGAGGTACTCAACGAGCAGCGGCCGGGGGCCAACCAGGCTCATGTCTCCCTTCAGGACGTTCCACAACGTCGGAAGCTCGTCCAGGCTGGTGGAGCGCAGGAATCGACCAGTGCGCGTAAGGCGTTCGGCGTCGGACTTGTACGTCGCATCCGGCTCTCGCATTGAACGGAACTTCACGAGTTCGAAGATGCGGCCGTCCTTGCCTGGGCGCTGCTGCCGGAAGAGGACGGGGCGGCCCATGGATACGGCGACGGCGACGGCCGTCGCCGTCGTGATCGGGGCCGTAATTAGGAGCCCTACCGCGCTCGCAATAACGTCGATCACGCGTTTGACGCCGTCATGCAAGGCGCGGGAAGCGTTGGTATTCCGGTCAGACACGATCGCCCGCCAGGAAGATCCCAATGCGATCGGTCACCCGCGCGACCTGCGCCTCCGTGAGAACTGAGCCGCTCGGCATCGAGACGCCACGGGCGAAGAGCCGCTCGCCAGTTCCGTCGGTGAAGGCCCGCAGCCCTTCAAACACCGGCTGGACGTGCATCGGCTTCCAAAGAGGTCGAGCTTCGATGTTGGCTTCCAGCAGGGCAAGCCGCAAGTCGTCAGCATCGAAACCTGCAACCGCAGGGTCGACAAGAACAGACGTGAGCCACCAGTTATCCCTTGTCGAGCCACCGTCGGCGCCTGACGGCTCTCCAAAGAGGGTGACGCCGGGCACGCGGCCGAAGAACTGCCGATAGTGCAACCGAAGCAGGCGGCGGCGCTCGATCATCTCGTCGAGCCGCGACAGCTGGGCGCGTCCCAGCGCCGCCAGCAGGTTCGACAGGCGATAGTTGTAGCCGACATCGGTGTGCTCGTAGTGCGCGACAGGCTGTCGCGCTTGAGTGGCGAGGTAGCGGACCCGGCGCGCCGTCTCCGGGTCGTCGGTGAGGAGAGCTCCCCCTCCTGACGTTGTCATGATCTTGTTCCCGTTGAACGACACCGCCGCGGCGACACCGTACGATCCTGAAGATCGACCCTGGCGCACCGCACCGAGCGACTCAGCCGCGTCGGACAACACGGGCACCCCATAGGTGGCAGCGATCGCTCCAATCCGCTCATGGTCAGCGACCTTGCCCAACAGATCTACCGGAACCACCGCACGAACCGTGCGGCCTTCGGACTTCAGTTCCCGGAAGGCCTCTTCCAAGAGGTCAGGGTTCATGTTGCCGGTCTCATCACAGTCAACAAACACCGGCTCTGCGCCCGTGTAGGTGATGGCATTCGCCGTGGCTGCAAAAGTCATCGAGGACGTGATCACTAGATCGCCTCTACCTACACCAAGCGTCAGCAGGCCGAGGTGCAGCGCCGCGGTGCCCGACGACAGGGCAACCGCGTGGGCGCGCCCGCAGTACGCGGCGAGCTCCTGCTCGAAGGCATCGACCTCAGGCCCAAGGGGCGCGATCCAGCCCGATCGGACAGCCCGAAGGAGGGCTTCTTCTTCAAGTTCTGTCACATCAGGCGACGAGAGGTGGATCCTCTCTGTCGACGGGTGTGCAGCCTTGGGGCCAGCTCCTCCCGGGCCCACCGGACGCGACGAGGCCGCGGTCACGTCGTCCTTCAGTTTTTGTCGATTCATCTAGATCCCCCCGGATTTCGGCGTTGCAGCTACCAGCTTCTACTGTCAGGCCGGCACCCACAGCACCCGCCCACACCGCCCAGAGCGGCTTCAAAGCACACTCCCTCACTTGGTACGGGCTTCCACATAGTAGCCCTGGTACACCTCGCGCGACCGCTCGGCAACGTCGTTAAGCACGACGCCGAGCAGGCTAGCGTGTGATGAGGCCAGGATGTCGACGGCCTCCTCCACGTGGGCGCGCTTGGCCACACCGGACCGGCTGACGAGGATGGCGCCGCCCGTTTGGGCAGACAGCACCACCGCGTCGGTCACTGGAAGCAGTGGCGGCGTGTCGAAGAGGACGTAGTCGTAGTGCCGCTCCACCGAGGCGATCAGCTGCGCCATGGCGTCGGAGCCGAGCATCTCTGATGGATTCGGTGGGATGCTGCCTGCGGGTAGGACGTCCAGACGGCCCGGACCGGTGGGAATCACCAGGTCGGCGAACGAGGCGCGGCCTGCCAGGACATCGGTCAAGCCTAGCTCCGCATCGAGCCTCATCCTCGCGGCCACCTGAGGGCGCCGCAGATCAGCGTCGATGAGCAACACCGACTCCCCGGCCTGCGCCAGGACCCGTGCGAGGTTGACGACGGTCTCCGTCTTTCCCTCGTTCGGGATGGAGGAGGTCACCACGAACGACGGCCGGCGTTCGCCGCCAAGCCCGAGGAAGCCCACGTTGGTGCGGAGCCGCCGATAGGCCTCCCCGTTGGCCCAGTGCTGGCCGCCCGCGTCCGAGGCTCGGCCCGCCGGCGTGGTGAGGTGCCCGATCGAGGCCAGCACCGGAGCGTCCGTCAGCTGCTCGACATCCTCGGTGGACCGAACGCGTGTGTCCGCCAAGCTGCGGAGGATCGCTTGTCCGAATCCCAGCATGAGGCCGAGCAGCACCCCCAGGGCCAGATTCACCGCAGGTCGCGGAGCAACAGGCACAGCGGGGACAGGTGCATCATCGACGACGGTGGCACTCACGAGATCGGTGCCGTCGGCCGACGGCGGGGCCAGTTCCGCCACCGCAGTCTGCAGGCTGTCCGCCACGGCGTTGGCGATCTCCGCCGCCGCAACAGGATCCTGATTCTGCGCCTCAATGCGGATCACAGAAGTGGCCGTTGGTGCACTAACGACCAGCGATTCCTTGAGCGAGGACGGAGTCTCATCGAGACCCAATTCGCGGATCACCGGGTCCAACACCATGGCCGAGGTGGCCACCGCCACATAGGACTTGACCTGCCGCTCCGCGTAGGTGGCGCCCTGCGAGAGTTCGCCCGCGGTGCCCCCGCTTTCGACGGAGATGAACACCGACGCCGTCGACGCGTAGGTGGGCTTCTGAAGCAGCGTGACTACGGCCGCGACTGCCACACACGCGAGAACAGTGGCCAACGCGCTTCTCCAATACCGTCTCAAAATGTGAAGGTACTGTTGAAACTCCATAGCCGTCCTCGGGTGAGCGCCGCCGCACACCAGCACGACGCGTTGTCAGGGCAGATTGTGCCGCCGCTAGCGGCCCATCCGCCGCCTACAATAATGTGACTCTGGGTTCAGGCTAAATCGGCCGGGGAAGAGGGACATGAAGGCACTGCGCAACGCCGGCACGCTCAGCGTGGCCGGCCTCATCGTCCTCGGCCTCGTGGCCCTCATCCTCAGCGCGCTGGCGCTCACGCGGTTCCGGAGCGTCGAGGCCGCGCCCGCGCCGTCGTCGTCCCCCGTCGCCGGCAGCGCCACACCGTCGGCCGTCGATTCGCCCGATCCGGAATCCTCAGCCAGCCCCTCCCCCAGCCCCGAGCCGAGCGATAGCCCTGGCGCATCGGCGGGGACCGGCCCCACCGTCGTGATCATCGGCGATTCCAACTCCGTCGGTGACGAGGCCGACACCTGGGTCGGCACCGCCGCCGACGAACTCGGCTGGGGCGACATCGTCAACCTCTCCGCTCCCGGCCGCGGCTACCTCTCCGTGCCCCGCTCGTGCGACGCCGGTCCCTGCGCCACCTTCATCGACAGCATCGCCGCGATCGTCGAGGCCAGGCCGGACGTCGTCATCACCTTCGGCGGCACCGCCGACGG
>DJWE01000048.1 GCA_002441465.1 Propionibacteriaceae bacterium UBA6238
AATAATCACCATGCACCAACGGACCAGCATCCAAACCCTGCAGTGGCAGCCCGAACAGTGTCTCAGTCACGCTCCCGTAGGAATCCAACTCCAACGCACCCGACTCAAACCCACCCGTCGCCAACACGAACGCGTCCCCGGGATACCGGCGCGGACGACCCGCAGCTGCCGTGCGAATCGCGGTGACCCTGCCACCATCGGCATCGAACCCGACCACACCGACGCCGGCGACGAACCGGACGCCCTTGTCGGCTGCGATGGCGCGCAGTCGCCGGTCCAGCCTCAGCCCCGGCACCGACGGTGGCGGCAGCGGAATCTCGAACACCGGGCAATCCAGCGCGTCCGCGAGCCTGCGCCAGACCTGGGCGTCGGCCAACCCCAGCACCGCAGGCAGGCCGACCGCCTCGGCGTCGTCCAGATCGGGGCGCAGTGCCGCGACGACCCGGTCGCGGAACTCCTCAGTGTCGAAGGCCCGCGCGAAGGCCACCGCGGTCGGGTTCGCCTCACCGGGACGCGGGGCGAGCCGCACGGTCACCGCTCTCGCCCGAATCCGGCCGCCGCCGGGCAGCTCGGTACGGTTGAGGTTCTCCGCGACCAACGCCGGGCTGAAGTCCTTCAGCAGCTCGAACCCCGCGATCAGCCACCGACGCCGCGGACGGGCCGCCCCGGCCAGCATCGACGGTGGAACCAGAGCGGTCGGTCGCAACGCGCCCACCGCCGTGGGCAGCAGGAGGTTCGAGGTTCCGTCGCCAACCAGGAACTCCGGGCCCACCAGGTCGCGGAGGTAGGCCAGTCCCTCGCGCACCGACTCAGCGCCGATCTGCGCGTAGGGGTGGCCGGCCCGAACCGAACGCAGTCGCTCCCACGGCTCGCGGACGAGCTCGCGCCCGTCTCGACCGAACACGTCGATAGTGCCCTGGGAGAGCGGTAGCCCGCCCAGTCCCTTGGCGATCAGCGTCACCTGGTTTCCGGCGTCGGCCAGCCTGATCGCGGCCACAAGACCACCCAGACCTGCCCCGACGACGACCACGCGGCTCATCGCTGCCCCACCGCGCCGTCGGGAAGGTCATCGATGCAGAGGGTGCCCTTGATGATCCAGTTGTCCAAGGCCATCTGGCGCACCTGGGCGCCGTACAGGACGGGCCACAACCCGATCCAGCGGTTCTTCAAGAACGCGCGTAGCTCTCCTGTGGCCCGGGCGGCGTCCCACTCCCCGCTCGCGCAGGCCACACCGGCGGCCCTGGCAGCGCAGAATCCACCCTGACAAGCACCCATGCCCAGCCGGGACTGGCGACGCAGGTCGTCCAGACTCGCCTCGCTCTCCTCGTGGAGGGCTTGGACGAACTCCCGGCGGGTCAGCAACTCGCACTCACACAGCAGCGGTTCGGTCCCGAAGTCGGCCTCCCTGCGCTCGAGCCGATCGGTGACCCGATGGGTTCGAGTGGGCTCCGGATCGGGCACCGGCTCAAGCGCGGTCCGGCACGGCCGGTCCACGCCGAGCCGCTCGACCAACTGATCGACCAGCCCTTCGGCCATCAGCCGATAGGTGGTGAGCTTGCCGCCGACGATCGTCAGCATGCCGTCCAGCCCATCGCGGGAACTGTGGTCGAGAATGCACATGCCGCGACTCATGTGCCGGGTGTCGGACGCGTCGGTGCGCGTGTCCCTGACCAGCGGACGCGCACCCGCCCACGCGTGCACCGCACGGGACTGACGGAAGCCCGGCACCAGCGACTCCCCGGCGTCCAGCATCTGCTGGACCTCATCGGGCTCGATCGCCAGGTGGTCGGGGTCTGCGGCGCGAACGTCCGTGGTGCCGATGATGCTCACCGTGTGCGCAGGCACGATCAGGTCACCGTCCCCGGGCACGGCCAGCCGATTCACGACACTGTTCACCAGTCGGTGTGCCATCGCGACCATGATGCCGCGACCCGGCACAACCTCGACCTCCGCGCAACCGGCCAGCGCGGCCACTCGTCCGGCCCAGGGCCCGGTCGCGTTCACCACGAACGAGGTGTCGATAACGACCTCCTCACCGGTGCGCCGGTCCAGGCACCGGACCGCCCGGACGGCGCCCGCGCTGGTTTCGATCCCCACGACCTCGGTGTAGGTCCGGATCTGCGCGCCGTGCTCCTTGGCCGAGCGCGCCGCGCCCCAAGCCAACTGCCAGCCGTCCACCGATCCGTCCTCCACCTGGAAGGCGCGCTGGGCGGTCGGGTTCACCCGCGGTTCACGCCGGAGCAGTTCGGCGACCTCAACCTCGGCGAACGGAAGGCCTGCCTCGGTGGAGGCCTTGACCCAGCGCTCGGCGTAGTCCGGATCATCTCCGGCGAACTGGACGAAGTAGCCGCCGGTGGCTTCGATCGCTCCGGCCTGGATTCGCCGGAGGATTCGGTTCTCGCTGGCGCACTCCATTCCCGAGTGCGGATCGGCGACCATGTAGCGCGCCCCGGAATGCAACAGTCCATGGAACCGTCCCGAGGTGCCCTGTGCCAGGTCAGCACGTTCCAGCAGCACGGCGGAGAGACCCCGCATGGCGACATCACGGAGGATTCCGGCACCCGTCACTCCTCCGCCGATCACCACCACATCGGTGTTCAGGCGTATCACGCAAAAGCTCCCATTGATCGATCGGTCAGGATTGGTCCGCGCCCGTTTCGGGGCGCGGACGAGTTGGCCCTCGGCGGCGGGGACGCGAGGCCGCCCCCGCCGCCCGGGGCCTGAAGGACGCGGCCGCTAGATCGCGGGCACCTTCTTGGCCCAGCCGCGGCTGAGCTCCACGGCAGCCTTCCAGCCTGCGTAGAGCGCCTCTCTGCGCTCCTCCGGCATGACCGGGTGGAAGCAGCGGTCGACACCCCAGTTGCCGGCGATGTCGTCGGTGCTCGTCCACAGCCCGCTGCCAAGACCCGCGAGGTACGCGGCGCCGAGCGCGGTCATCTCCACCACGGTGGGACGGATGGTCGGCAGACCGAGGATGTCGGCCTGGAACTGGCACAACAGGTTGTTGGCCACAGCTCCGCCGTCCACCCGCAGCTCGGTGACCTCGATACTCCCATCGGCGGTAACGGCATCGATGATGTCCCTGGTCTGGTAGGCCAGCGCCTCCAGCCCGGCACGGATGATGTGGTACCGGTTCGTGCCTCGGGTCATGCCAACCATCAGGCCACGGGCGTACATGTCCCAGTAGGGAGCGCACAGCCCGACGAACGCCGGAACCAGGTAGACGCCCTGGGTGTCGGGCACCATGAAGCCGTACCACTCGGTGTCGGCCGAGGTCTGGATGATCTTCAGCTCGTCCCGCAGCCACTGAATGGTGGCTCCGGAGATGAAGATGACGCCCTCGAGCGCGTAGGTGATCTCACCGTTGAGCCCCCAGGCGATCGTGGTGGTGAGGCCGTCTTTGAAGATCGGGCGATCGCCGGTGTTCATCATGTACACGCCGGCCGTACCGAACGTGTTCTTCGCCATGCCCGGCTTGTAGCAGGCCTGGCCGAACAGGGCGGCCTGCTGGTCACCGGCGACGCCACGAATCGGGATCTCCACCCCGAACAGGCCGGCCGTGGTGGCACCGAAGTCACCGTTGGAGTCGATCACGCGGGGCAGCACCTGCATCGGGATGCCCATCTTGGCGCACAGCTCTTCGTCCCACTGCTTGGTGTTGATGTTGAAGATCATCGACCGCGAGGCGTTGGAGTAGTCGGTCAGATGGCTGCGTCCGCCGGTGAGGTTCCAGATCAGCCAGGTGTCGATCGTGCCGAAGGCGATCTCACCACGCTCGGCGCGCTCCCGGCTGCCCGGGACGGCGTCGAACACGAACGGAATCTTCGAGGCCGAGAAGTAGGCGTCGATGACCAGACCGGTCTTGTCGCGGATCTCCTGGGTCAACCCCTGCCGCATCCATTCCTCGACGATGTCGGCGGTCTGCCGGGACTGCCAGCAGATCGAGTTGTACAGGGGCTTGCCCGTCTCCCGATCCCACAAGACGGCGGACTCGCGCTGATTGGTGATTCCGATCGCTCGTATCTCTTCCGGAGAGACGCCCGCCTTGTCCAGCGCCTTGCGGGCGGTGTAGAGCTGTGCCTCCAGAATCTCTTCCGGATTGTGCTCGACCCAGCCGGGCTGGGGATAGAGCTGGGTGAATTCCTTGGCGCAATCGCCAATCATTTCACCGTTCTTGTTCCAAATGATGGTGCGCACTCCGGTCGTCCCGGAATCCAGTGCCATAATGTACTGCTGCTCAGACACCTGCGATCTCCTTTGATCGTTTCGTTCGTTTGCCAGGAACCTTGTGAACTGCTCGTGTTGTCTGGGGGTGTCAGTTATGGACGGAGGAGGCAGCCAGCCACCCCGGATCGCCGGGAGCGCCGGGGTGACTGGCTACGGAGGATCGATGACCCGACCGGGCGGTTCGGGTCATCGACCGTTCAACCGAGCATGCGAGGATCAGGACTCGAGGTCGTAGAGCTTCGCGTAGTCGTCCACACCGTAGACGCCCCAGACCCGAAGGGCCTCAGCGAGTTCGGTGTGATCCTTGGCGTACTCGGTGATATCGATACCCTGCATGACCGCGTCCACGCTCTGGCGCATGGCCATCGCACCGGCCCTGGGGCCCGACGGATGACCGTGGATGCCCGCGCCGACGCCGAGGATGAACTCGTTCCCGAGCTGCTCGACCAGGTAGGGAACCATACCGGGGGTAACGCCGCCGCCGGCGTGGGTGAAGGTCTGCTTGATGTGGCCCATCGGCGAGTAGCCGATGTGCCAGACCCGCACGAACTTCTCCAGCAGGGCGTTGAACTTGGCCGACGGAGCCACGTTCAACGACATATCCGCGCCGCACAGCCGGATCAGCTTCTGCGCCACCTCAGTGCTCAGGCCCTGGTTGGGAGCGACCGTCTGGGCGCCGCCGTAGCAGGTGTGCGCACCGATCGGGACGTTGATGTTCGGATCCTCGGCAAGCATGCGCAGGCCGGAGAACCCGACCGCGAACACGTTGACCAGCAGGGCGTTCGCTCCGGCCTCGATGGCGCGGTAGGCGTTGTCCTTGAGCCGGCTCACCTCATCGGTGACGTTCGCGGTGAACAGCGTCTTCTCGTGCTTCTCCGCGTCCGCCCGCCGAGCCGCGTCCATGTAGGCGCGCACCCGGTCCTCCAGCGGCGAGAAGGCGGGGCTGCCGCCGATGAGCTCGTCGTCCTTGATCCAGTCCGCGCCGCCGACGGCTGCTTCGTAGAACAGCTTCGCGCCGTCTTCGGGAACGATTCCCGTGCAGGGCTTGATCATGTTGTTGAGGATCGGCCGTTCCGGAATGCCCAACAGATCGCGCACGCCGGTGATACCGAACTTGGGCCCCTTGAACTGCTTGAGGAAGCTCGGCGGGAACTCCAGATCGAGCAGCTTGAGATCTGGCATCGAGGAGATGTTGCCGATCACCGACGACAGCATCAGCGGCAGGTTGTCGTAGAAGTTGATCCACGGGAACGCGGCGCGCAGCACGAAAGTGCGGCGAGCCTCCCTGGGCACCTGCGCGATCAGCTCGTAGTTCGGCACGCTGTAGATGCCGACGATCTTCGCCGCGCTGCGCGCACGCACTTCCTCGGTCTCCCCAGGAACGGCGAACCAGGATCCGGACGACTGCTCAATTGCCAGTGCCGCGGATTTTGCGACCAAATCAGAATGCGGCCCGCCAGCCACCAAATACGTGGCAATGACGTAGTCCTCAGAGTTGATTCCTTCCCAGACCGGGAAGAGACTCGGGTCATACAGTTGATTCATAGTCCGGCACGCCTCCTCGCATGCTCCTGTGATTATCGATCGAAGCGCCGTAGCGCTCTTTTTCGGATCCGTAGTCAGGCTAGGCCGATGGCACCGCCGACACCATATGGAAAGTTGTTTCAATAACTGCCGGGCAGAGCGCTGCCGGAACAGCTGCGGACGACCCACTCGCGTCCGTTCGCCACAGACGCACGGACGCCGCTTCCACTATCGAAAGTCCTTTCAATATCGGCGCGCTCCGGCCCGGCACCTAGGGTGGAGACACCGGCAGGTCGAGCGGACGCCGAACGCCCGCCGCCCGCCGGCGTTCGTGGGTGCCGATGGGGCTGCGCGCACCGACGGAAGGGTCGAGCGCCCCGGGAAAGGGACCGCGACCATGGACCGTCCGGCACTGATAGCCGTCGACGTGGACGGGACGATCGCCGGCACCGATCACCTGATCAGCCCGCGCACCCGAGAGGTCCTCTCCCGGCTGTATCCGGCCGGCATCGCGGGGGTGGTGGTGACCGGCCGCGCCGAGTGGGTGACTCGCCGGATCGCGCGCTCGATCGGCTTCCGCGCACCCGCCATCTCCAGCAACGGTGCGGTGATCAGCGTCCCCGACGGAGGCGAGAAGTTGTGGGTCCGCCACGTCGACCCCGATGACGCCGCTCATGCCGTGAGCGTGGCGAGAGCGCACGGCGCCGAACCGAGCCTATGGACGACCGACGCCTGGTACGCCGACCAGGACGGATCGAGCATCGACCTGCTCAACGTGCTGCTGGAGTGCCCGCCGCAGCGTCGCCGGCTCGAAGAGGTGATCGCGACCGAGGATGTGGTCAAGATCATGATCGGCGGCTCCCCCGAGCTCCTGGACGAGATCGGCCCGTCCCTGGAAGCCAGCGTTCCCGGAATGGTGCGTTCGATGAGCGCCTTCTACGAGGCCGGGCCGGCCGACATCACCAAGCGGGAGGCGATGGCCTTTCTGCTGGAGTCGCTCGAGATCGACCCCGCCGACGCGTGGGGATTCGGCGACAGCGACATCGACACCGGCTGGCTCAGCCTGCTGGGACGGGCCGTGGCCACCTCGAACGCCTTCCCCGGAGTGCTCGACATCGCCGATGTCGTGATCGGACACCATGGCGACGACGCCGTGGCGGACTATCTCGAGGCCGAGCTCTTCAGCTGAGCGGGACGGCCGGATCGCGCTGTCAGGCTGAAGGAGACTGGGGCGATTCCGGAGTCGACTCCTCGTCGAAGTCGATCCGGTTCAGGTTGCGGTGCATGCTCCAGAAGAGGAAGCCGAGCAGGACCAGTAGCCCGACCGCCATGGCTAGCGGCAGCCACGACGGTGTCACCAGCGTCAGTTGCACCATGGGGCAAGGCTAGCGCGTGTTCCCCCGCGAACTCCTGGCGAATCCCGCTCGACCAGCCTTGTCGGGTGACCGCTGGGATGTCACCACCCGTGGGCAGAACCTGAACAATAGGTACCTGTCCCCTTTTTGTTCACGAGCCTGCTCAGCAACCGGACGGCCCGACGCACCTAGATCGAGTAGTTCCCCGCATCGCCCGATTCTGCCTGGCGGAGGCCGGCGAACAGATCCGACTCCGGCAGGGCCACCGGCACCGTCGAGCGCACCAGCTGGTAGTCCTCGGTCGGCCAGCCGGCCCGCTGGATCGCCAGCGGCACCGCGAACCAGCGTCCCTCGGGATCGATCTGGGTGGCATGGGCGAGCAAGGCCTGGTTGCGGACGTCGAAGAAGTCCGCACAGGGTACGAAGGTGGTCAGCCGAGAGAGACGCTCGGAATCCTCGCCCCACTGCGCCAGCCATTCGGCGTAGGGACGACCCAGCCCTGCGGCGTGCATCGCCGCGTCCAGCGCGGCGTAGCGGCCTCGGTGCAGGGTCATGTCGTAGTAGACCTTGGGCACGACCCACGGCTCGCCGTGCTCGGGCCAGGCGTCCGGGTCGGCGGCGGCCTCCACCGCGGCCATCGACACCCGGTGGCACTGGATGTGGTCGGGATGCGGATAGCCGCCACTCTCGTCGTAGGTGGTCAGCACCTGCGGACGGAACTCACGGATCACCTTCACCAGCGGACCCGCGGCGACCGCAGGGTCGAGCCGCGCGAACGCGTCCGGCGGGAGCTCCTCCCCCTCCTCGGGCATGCCCGAGTCGACGTAGTCGAGCCAGACCTGCTCGATGCCGAGGATCCGCGCGGCCTCGGCCATCTCGGCCTTGCGCAGAGCCGGCAGGTTCGCCTCGTTCTCCGGCGTCTCCAGCTTCGGGTTCAGGATCGAGCCACGCTCCCCGCCGGTGCAGGTGGCCACCCGCACCCGCACTCCCTGTGCAACGTAGTAGGCAGTGGTCGCGGCACCCTTACTCGACTCGTCGTCGGGGTGCGCGTGGACGTGCAGCAACCGCAAGCTCATGGCCCCATTCTGCGGAACCGAGGGCGCTGGACCCAAGCCGACAGGACAGAATGGACGTCGTGACCGACCCGGACGCCGCCGCCCGCCTCGCCCGCCGCTATCCCCCGCCGGCCCGCAGCCGCTGGTGGATCGCAGTGGCGATCGTGCTTGCGATCGCCGGTGTGGCCTGGCTGGTCTGGGCCGGGGTGCACGGCGCCGTGCTCACGGTCACCGCCCGAGTGGACGCGTTCACCGTCCGCTCCGACTCCCAGATCGACGTCACCGTGACCATCGAGCGACCCAACCCGTCCCAGGGCGCCGTCTGCCAGCTCTACGCCCAGGCGATCACCTACGACCGGGTCGGCGAGCTCTCCGTCACCGTGCCGGCCGGCGGTCAAACCCTGACCCGGCTCGAGATTCCGCTGCGCACCTTCAAGCGGGCCACCACCGCCGTGATCGATTCGTGCCACGTGACCACCTGATGGTTGTCTGGTCCACGGATTGGGCTAGCCTGCCAACTATGACTGATCCGACCACGTGGCTGACCCAGGAGGCCTTCGACCGACTGACCGCTGAACTCGCCTACCTCAAGACCGAGGGGCGCCAGAAGGTCACAGCGAAGATCGCCCAGGCTCGCGAGGAAGGCGACCTCAGCGAGAACGGCGGCTACCACGCCGCTCGCGAGGAACAGGGCCACCAAGAGGCACGGATCCGCCAGCTCACCGCAATGCTGGAGAATGCCCAGGTGGGCGAGGCTCCTGCCGCCGGCTCGAACGAGGTTCTCCCCGGCGTCTCGGTGACCATCTACTACGACGACGACCCCGACGACACCGACACGTTCCTGCTCGGCTCACGCGAGCTCGTGGGACTCGACGACTCGGTGGACGTCGAAGTGTTCAGCCCTCAGTCACCGCTCGGCGCCGCGATCCTCGGCCACAGGGCGGGCGAGACCGTGCGCTACGTCGCTCCCACGGGCAAGTCGATCGAGGTCACCATCGTCACGGTGGAGCCCTTCACCAGCTGACCTACCCCAAGCCGGCCAGCAGCTCTGCCGCCTCGGCGGGCGACAGCGCACCGGAGGCAACCTCGCCGAGCACCTGATCCCGGGTCATCGCCGCGGGCGCATCGGCGTCCCCGGCCAGGCCGAGCTTCACCAGCAGCGCGGTGAACCGCGCCCGAGCGGTCGGATAGGACACGCCGAGGTGCTTCTCGACCTCCCTCAGGTTGCCCCGGGAGGCCAGGAACACCTGGAGCAACTCGGTCTCGCGCTCGTCGAGAGCGCAGAAGTCGCAGTGGCCGAACTCGCCGGCCAGTTCGGAGCCGCAGTTGCGGCACCCCAGCCGGGTGGTGACGAGTTCGCCGCCGCAGACCGGACATTCCGACGGTGGCCGGTAGCTCATTCCGCGCTCCCGGCCTTGATGTTGGCCCATCCCATCACTACACCGACGTCCAGGCGGGCGGAGCCGTTGCCGAGCACCACCTCGTCGACCTGGCCGCTGTGCGCACCGCTCCAGCTGATCTTGCCGAGCTGGGCCTCACCGCGCACGGTGACGTTGGAGTCGTCGGCGAGTTCGACAGTGAGCTGACCGGACTCCACCCGCACCCGGGAGCGTCCCGTCGTGATGCTGCCCTTCACGGTGGCCGACCCCGCCTGCACCAGCACGTCGCTGACCTCGGCGATGCCGGACAACTCGGCTCCGCCTGCGGTGACCCGCACCTTGCCGAAGTACGGCACGTCCGCGCAGGTCAAATGGCCCGCGGTGACCTCGACGTCCACGATGATCCCGGGGTTGATCCGCAGGAAGAGCTCCTTGCCCAAGCCCATCGCGCGGATGTCGTCGAGGTTGCGCGGAGGACGCAGGATGCTGAACCCGTCCAGGCTCGGCCCGAGCTCGCCGTCGCTGGTCACCTCGAGGACCGAGCCGTTGCGACGCAGCACGTGCGGTCCCTCCGCGGAGGCCGTCGCCACGCTCGGATCACCGACGATCCGCACCCGCCGGCCGACGGCACGGACGGAGATCCGGTCCACTCCTTTGCTGCCGGTCGGACGGCGGCGTCCCGACGCCGGGGACGGCTCCTCCTCACCCGGTTGCCCGAACACCTCGCGGGCGTAGGGCGAGTACTGGCGTCGTCCGGGATCCTCGCCGAGCTCTTCGTTCGTCGGCTCGGTGGGCTTGGGCTCCGGCGGGGCCTCCGCCTTCAGCGCGTCGATCCGACGCGCGGCCTCGGACGCATCGATACGCCCGGCCGCGAGGTCTTCGAGGATGGGGTTCAGATCCGGTGTGCTCATTCCTCAATGGTAGTCGGAGTTGCCAGAAAGGAAAGAAGGTCTTTCTATTCTGGCAACTTGGTGTGTGCCGGATCGAAGCGTTCCGGGTCGAGACCACGGATGAACGCCACCGAGAAGGCGAGCACCGGGATCACCAGAAGTGCACCGACGATGCCGGCGATGGTCGCCCCCACGGCCAGCCCGAGCAGCACGGCGAGCGGGTGCAGCGACACCGCCCGGCCGAGCAGGATCGGCTGCAGGAAGTGCCCCTCGGCCTCCATCACGAAGATCGTGATGGCCAGCATGATCGCCGCACTCACCGGGCCGTAGGTGACCAGGGCCAGCGCGCAGGCCACCGTCCCGGCGAGCACCGCGCCCACGACCGGCACGAACGCCGCCACGAAGGTGAGCGCGAACAGCGCCCACGGCATCGGCAGGCCCAGTGCGAGCGCGCCGATCAGGATGCCGACCGCGTCCACCAGAGCGACCAGCACCTGCGCCCGCATGTAGGAGACCAGCGACGCCCAGCCGCGATCGGCGGCCCGCCGGGTGGCGACCACGTAGTGGCGCGGCACGAGCCGGGTGATCGAGGTCCAGATCGGGCGTCCGGACGCGAGGAAGAAGAACGTCGCGATCAGGGCGATCGCAAGTCCGGCGAAGAAGTGGCCCACCCCGACCCCGGCGTGAGCGAGCGCGGCCGCGAGGTCGGCGCGGGAGGCGTTGACCCAGTCGGTGAACTGGGCGAAGTAGGCGTCGAGCTGAGCCTGATCGATGTGCAACGGCCCGGTGGCCAGCCAGTTCAGAAAGGTGCCGAAGCCGGCCAGCGCCTTGTCCCAGAGCTGGGGCCACTCCCTGGCGACCTGGGTACCGATCGCAGCCAGCACGCCGACGACGACCAGGACCATCGCGAGCAGGCACGTGGCCGCCGCGAGCGCCGGATGCCATCTCCACCCGCGCAGCAGCCGGTTCAGCGGCGTCAGCAAAGCGGCGAGCAGCACAGCGACCGCAAGCGGAACGGAGACGGCGGAGAAGTAGGTGAGCAGCCACCACAGCAGCGCGACGACGCCGGCGACAACGATCACGCGCCAGGACCAGTCGGCGGCCGTGACCAGCCCCTGGGGAACCCTCGAGCCGGCGTCTGGCCGTCGACGGGGACGGGGTGTGAGCATGCCCAGACCCTACCCAGCCGGTCCCGTCCACGCGCCTGGGGGTCCCCCGGACCCGCCCCCGGTTCCGTCCGTCCCACCGCGCTGACCGACCGCAGTAGGGTGGCCGCCGTGAGGACGCCTCTGCCGGAACTGATCGCACCCGACTGGGCCGAGGCGCTGGCGCCGGTGGCCGACCGGATCACGGCGATGGGCGACTTCCTGAGGGCAGAGCTCGCCGCCGGACGGGACTACCTGCCGGCGGGCCAGAACGTGTTGCGGGCGTTCTCCCGTCCCCTGGCCGAGGTGAAGGTGCTGATTGTCGGCCAGGACCCCTACCCCACCCGCGGACACCCGGTCGGCCTGTCGTTCTCGGTGGCGCCGGACGTCCGCCCGCTTCCGCGGAGCCTGGTGAACATCTTCGCCGAGCTGGAGGCCGACCTCGGCGTCCCGCCCGCGGCGTCCGGGGACCTGACGCCGTGGTTCGAGCAGGGGGTGCTGCTGCTGAACCGGGTGCTCACCGTGCGTCCCGGCTCGCCCGGATCGCATCGGGGCAAGGGCTGGGAAGAGGTCACCGAATGCGCGATCGAGGCCCTCGCCACTCGCGGCGGACCGCTGGTCGCCATCTTGTGGGGTCGGGACGCGCAGTCGCTCAGCACCCGGCTGGCCGGGATCCCGCAGATCGCGTCCGCCCACCCGTCCCCGATGTCGGCGCATTCGGGCTTCTTCGGGTCGCGTCCGTTCAGCAGGGCCAATGCCGCGCTCGTGGCGCAGGGCGGCACCGAGATCGACTGGCGCCTCGAACCTCATAGCTGATTCACAGCATCGGGTGGCTCCGATTCGGAATGTCGCACCGAGAAGGAGTGTTGAAGGGGCGTGTTCACCTTCACCAAGTCAACGATGATCACTGCCGACAGCGCTCTGCCCGGACGCGAGCGCCCGATTCTGACGCCCGGCACCAGCTTCCACGAGGTGCTCGGCACGCGTATCGACGAGGTGCCCGACGGCGCCGAGGTGGCCTATTTCGCCCTCGGTTGCTTCTGGGGGGCGGAAAAGCTGTTCTGGCAGCAGGACGGCGTGATCACGACCGCCGTCGGCTACCAGGGCGGCTACACGCCGAATCCCACCTACGAAGAGGTCTGCTCCGGACGCACCGGGCAAGCTGAGTCCGTCAAGGTGGTGTTCGATCCGGCGAAGACCAGCTACGCGGCGCTGCTGAAGGTGTTCCTGGAGAACCACGACCCGACCCAGGGCATGCGCCAGGGCAATGACCACGGCACCCAGTACCGCTCGGCGATCTACACCACCGGTCCCGAGCAGGACGCGGCCGCTCGCGCCGCGATTGCCGACTACCAGCCGGAACTGAGCAAGGCCGGCTACGGCGCGATCACCACCGAGATCGTCCCTGCCGGGCCCTTCTACTACGCCGAGCGCTACCACCAGCAGTATCTGGACAAGAACCCGAACGGCTACTGCCCCGTCCACGCCACCGGCGTGACCTGCGGCTGAGCCCCAACCCGAGACCGCCGAACCACGTGGGGACGGTTCCGATCTCGGTCCACCCGAACCTGGGGACGGTTCCGATCTCGGTCCACCTGAGAATGGCCTGAGATCGGAACCGTCCCCGGGGTCCGGACGCCAGGCGCGAAGGGCGCGGCTCGGCGGCCTGAGCGCCGTCCCGATTGACCCCCGGCTCCCGACGCCGGTTTACTGGCAGCGATCCAGTTAGCGGTGAGGACCATGACGGACGAGCCCGATCCCACCCGACCGACGATGGCCGACGTCGGCCGCGCGGCCGGCGTCTCCCCCACCACGGTGTCCCTCGTCCTGAACGGGCGGGACACCAGGATCAGCGAAGCCACCAGGGGACGCGTGCTGGCCGCCGTCGCCGAACTCGACTACCGACCCAACCGCACCGCGCAGGGGCTCCGCCTCGGCACCACCAGCACGATCGGCTTCCTGACCGACGAGATCGCGATCGAGCCGTTCTCGGGCCCGATGATCGCCGGCATCCACGACCTCGCCTGGGAGCGACGGTCCCTGCTGCTGATGGTCAACACCACCCGCAACCCCAGCCGGCTGCGCGCCGCGGTTCACGACCTGCTCGACCGCCAGGTGGACGCGCTGATCTTCGCCGCGATGGGCACCCGTCCGGTCGACTTCCCCGACGTCGCCTCGGCCACCCCCACCCTGCTGGTGAACGCCTTCACCACCGACGGCCGGCTGCCGGCCATCCTGCCCGACGAGCTCGCGGGAGGACGGGCGGCTGTCGAGCACGTCCTTGCCCTCGGCCACCGCCGGATCGCGTTCATCGCCGGACGCGAAGCCGCCTGGGCGACCAGGATGCGAATTCGGGGTTTCCGGGACGGCCTCGAGGCCGCCGGCATCGATCCGTCCGCCTGCCCGGTTCGACTTGGCAACTACCGCATCGACAGCGGCTACGAACTCGCTCTCGAGGCGATGCGCGGCGTCCACCCACCGACCGCGCTGCTGATGGGAAACGACCAGATGGCCACCGGCGCCTACCTCGCGTTGGCCCGGCTGGGCCTGCGCATCCCCGACGACGTGTCCGTGGTCGGCTACGACGACGAGCCCCTCGCCGCGGACCTCTCCCCCGCGCTGACCACGGTGCGGATCCCCTTCTACGAGATGGGCCGGCTCGCCGCGCAGCACGTCCTCGACCGCTCCGTGGACGGCCTGCCCTCGCGCACCTACGAGCCGTGCACGATCATCCACCGCTCCTCGACCAACCCCCCGCCCGGCGAGTAGCGGGCAGAATCTCCACCTTGGCCCGCCGCCCGCCCGGGCCTACTCTCGGCAGGCATGTGCCGAAACATCCATACCCTGCACAATTTCGACCCGCCCGCGACCGGCGACGAGGTGTACGCCGCCGCCCTGCAGTACGTGCGCAAGGTTGCCGGCACGACGCGGCCTTCCCGAGCGAACCAGGAAGCCTTCGACGAGGCGGTGGACGCGATCGCACACGCCACCCAGCACCTGCTGGAGCACCTCACCACCACGGCACCACCGAAGAATCGTGAGGAAGAGGCGGCGAAGGCACGGGCTCGCGCCGCGTCCCGCTATCCAGTCAGCGCCTGAGTCCGTCGCCGGCTTCGCTCGGGCGAGCGCCGCTTCTGCGGGTCGAGCTCCGGGGACGACTCGAACCTCCCGCGATCCCCGGCGAAAACGCGAGCGCCACCGGTGCGGCGGAGGATCGCATGGATCCCCGCGCCGAGCCGATGGCGCTCCGTGCGGACCATGGGCACGCGGGATCGAGCCGGGTTCCCGTCCGCGACGCTGCGGCGCGGAAACCCGACGTTCTCACCCCGCGGCGGCCGCTAGCTTGTCCAGCGCCTGCTCCCACTTGCGGGTGAGCGCCGCGGCGTCGAAGTAGGCCGGGATGTGTTCGTGCCGGATCTCGACCCTGGTGCCGTCGTCGGACGCGGCCAGGTCGACCTCGACGATGGTCTTGGGCGCTTCTTCCGCAGCGTGCCAGCTGAACCGGATCTGCTCCAACGGGTGGAAGGACCGGACGACTCCGAAGGTGCCGTCGGCCGCGTGCCAGCTGTCACCCTTGTCGCCGAGTTCGCCCCCGGCCCCGAGCAGGGCCTCAGCGCCCTCGCGGGTCGCTAGTAACTTCCACATTTCCTTGACGGGTTTGGACACCGACCGGCTGACAGTCACGGTGGTGTCCACAGGGTTCACGAGCGTGTCGCCCTGGCTCTGTTCGGTCATGAGGTACCTCGTTCCACTCAGTGGTTCGAACCGTCCCGTCAGTGGGCCGGTAACGACACCCTACTCAGGATCACCGGCCATGGCAGGGGGTTCGCCGAGCAACTTTCGGCGACCTTTTGTGGCCCTCCCGCGTGTCGCTACGCCCGGCGATCCGCGCCACCGGATAGACATGGGGCAAGGCCGGACCAAGTATGAGATGGTCCGGCTTTCACGTCCCGGAGGCTGTGCCTGATGTGCCGAGTGGGACGGCTGGGAACAGCTGTGACAGCTCGCCTGAATTTCCCCGATGAACTTCGCCAGAACCGCTTGCGCGGCCCTCGCGCCAGGCGTAGAACTGTCTCTACGCAGATCGCGGAGCCAGACCCGAAAGGGCGCGGAAACCGAGTCGGCGGCCGTACAGCAATCGTGGTTCTTCACCCAGCGGAGCGATCTGCGGGGCGCCTCCGGGACGGGAGGTGGGGCTGGCGCGCTGGACGGGTTCGGGGAGCGTCCCGCTTCGAACAACCTGAAGGCCGGACCAACTCATACTTGGTCCGGCCTTCGCCTTTGCCGGCACCGTCCATGGCCGGTAGCCGCCCGCCCGGTAGAGTTGGGAGACCCCCGTCCCGGAGGTCATTCATGCTCACCACCCGCGTTCGCCCCTGGTTGCACTGGACGCTGAGCCTTCCCACGGTCGCCGTGCTGCTCCTCGCCCTGACCTGGGGACGCGATCCCGGAGGGGTGATTCTGGCGATCGAGGCCTTCTTCCTGATCGGATCGGTGCTCGCAGCCGTCCACCACGCCGAAGTCGTGGCGCACCGGGTGGGCGAGCCGTTCGGATCGCTGGTGCTAGCCGTCGCCGTGACCGTGATCGAGGTCGCCTTGATCGTGACCTTGATGTTGACCGGCAAGGGCGACACCTCGACACTGGCCCGCGACACCGTGTTCTCCGCCGTGATGTTGACCATGAACGGCATCGTCGGCCTGGCCCTGCTGGTCGGTGCCCGGCGCCACCACCAGGTTGTGTTCAACGCCGAGGGCACCGGATCCGCCCTTGCCACCGTGATCACGCTGGCCGGACTCACGCTCGTGCTGCCGAGGTTCACCACCACCGAGCCCGGCCCCGAGTTCAGCCCAGCCCAGCTGGCATTCGCCGCCGTCACCTCTTTGGCCCTCTACGGCCTGTTCGTATTCACCCAGACCGTGCGGCACCGGGACTTCTTCTTGCCCACTAGGCCCGACGGCGGCGTCCTCGATGCCGACGATCACGCCGAGCCGCCCAGCAACGCCACCGCGCTGACCAGTCTCGGCATGCTACTGGCATCGCTGGTCGCCGTGGTCGGACTGACCAAGCTGGAGTCGCCGGTGATCGAGGCGGGCGTGGAGGCGCTCGGGTTTCCGCCGTCGTTCGTCGGCGTCGTGATCGCACTGCTGGTTCTGCTGCCGGAATCGATGGCCGCGGTGAAGGCCGCCGGACGCAACCGGGTACAGACCAGCCTCAACCTGGCCTACGGCTCAGCCATGGCGTCGATCGGGCTGACCATCCCGACCATCGCCGTGGCCTCGATCTGGATTCCCGGCCCGCTCGCGCTCGGACTGGAGCCGGTGCATATGGTGCTGCTGTTCTTGTCCGCGGTGATCGCGATCCTGACCGTCACCCCGGGAAGGGCCCGGACGCTGCAGGGCTGGGTGCACCTCGTCCTGCTGGCCGCCTTCCTTTTCCTCTCGATCGCCCCCTGACCCGCGAGGTGGACCGAGTTCGGAACCGTCCCCGTGGAAGGCGGGGACGGTTCCGAACTCGGTCCACCCGCTCACCAGTCGTGGCGGCCGGGCACCACCCGGGGGCTGCGCCGGTAAGCCGACACCGTCGACTCTCCGTCCACCCAGAACCGCCACGGACGAGCGGCAGCGACGCTCACCCCGACCCGCGGCCCCGACACCACCCGGCCGGACGCCTCACCGCAGGTCAGCTCGAGCCCACCGGACCCGAACGCGCGGCCCGAGTCGTCCAGGGTCCAGCCCAGGGCGCGGCCGAAGTTCCCCGGCCCCTGGCCAGCGCGATGTCCGCAACCCCCGGACGCCGCGCGCGGGCGACGTCGAGGCCCGAAACCACGCGTCCGGCGCGAAGCAACACCGCCGAGCCGCCACCGGCTTCGCCGCAGACCACATTCCCGCAGATGTGCAGACCGTGGGACAGGTAGCAATACAGCGTGCCGGGCGCACCGAACAGGTGTCGAGTGCGCGGACGCGGCCCCGGCCAGGCGTGGGCGGCCGGGTCGCCGGTGCCCGCGTAAGCCTCCACCTCGGTGAGCTGGACGGTGACGCCCCCGTCGCTGACCAGGGCCCCGAGCAGCAACGGCGCCAGGTCGAGGGCCGCAAGGGTCAGGTCATACACGGCAACAGTCTGCCCTTGTCGGAGCAGCGCGCTACCCTCGACGCGTGATCACGCGCCCCCGCCGCCTGCTCGTCCTGGGCTGGTTGTGCGGGATGCTCCTGACCGGCTGCGGCACCGCCACTCAGACTCCGACGCCGTCTCCCTCTGCGACCGCCCCCGACTTCACCGCGCCCGACGCTGCGACGGCCATGGTGAAGCGCCTCCTCGCCGAGGCCGACAGCCAGCAGGTACTCACCGTCGACATCACCGCCACCACGGTCGAGGTCACGGTCCTCGACAACGACAATCAGCCGGTCGCCTGGGCTTACCGCAACGGGGAGATCGGCCAGGTGGCCACCGATCAGCAGTACGTCGACCAGGCCACCTTCGAGGTGTCCCGCTTCAATTTCTCCGACGTCGGCGCGCTGTTCCGCGCAGCAGCCGGCCAGTCCGGGTCTGCAACGAACCAGACCTTGACCATCGTCGACTACTCCGGCGGCAACGTGACCATGTCGGTGTCGACCGTGCCGGAATCGCGCACCGTGTTCTTCACCTCGAGCGGAGCACTGCTGCCGGTGCTCAACTTCGACACCGAGGGCGGCATCGCCCAAGGCATCACCGACGCCCGTGGCTCACGGATGACCGTGTATTCGGTCACGGTCGACTCCAGCCAGGGCGTCTGGATCGACTACCCCGGCGAGTCTTCCACCGTGGTGCGGCGCACCCGCACCTCGAAGGTACCGGTCACGACGAACGTGACCGCCCGCAGCGTGAACCTGCCGCTGTTCGTCGTGAGCCGGGTGAGCGCCACCGCGATCTGGCGGGTGGTGGACCAGGCCCGAAACGCGGGGGATCTCCCCGAGCAGGGCGGCTGGAGCGTGGTGATCGACGATCGCCGCAACCTGGGCCTGCCCCGGATGTACTTCAGCTTCGGCACCAGGGTGGTCACCACCGACCTGGCCGGGAACGAGGTCATCGGGTAGCCAGCGCCACCTGGACCTCCGCAGGGGCGCTGATCAAGACGTACTCGACGTTCCGCTCCGGGCCGGGGACGCCGACCCGACGTCCGTCCGGATTGAAGACCCCCAGCCGCTGACCGATGTAGCGCCTGGTGTCGAAGGCCAGCACCTCGACCGGATGCCCGCGCACTGCGCACATCTCGACCAATTCCGGCAGCGGCACGAATCCTTCGTTGCTGAACGAGACCACCATCGTCTCGGCGCGCACCTGCGCGATCACCGCGGCCAGCGCGTCCGGCATGGTGCGCCGGGAGTTGAACGGGCTGCGCGTCGCCGCCTCCCGGGCGTCCACCCGCTTGCACGCCACGCCGTAGTGCTCCGGGGCGTCCCAGCGCACCAGGGTCTCCCAGACGTGGTAGTTCGTGAAATAGCGGTGCTGGTTGTACGGCGGATCCAGGTAGGCCAAGTCGACCGGATCCAGCGTCCCGGCCAGCTCGAGCGCGTCCCCGCGGACCGCCCGCCCGGTACCCGTGGTGAGTTCGGGGGCAGCCAGCCGCAGCGGACGCAGCGCGCGCGGCGCCCAGTCCTTCAGGTAGGCCATCTGGAGCCCGACGGTCGAGTCGACCCGGTCCGCGGCCTCCAGCAGGGCGGTCAGCAACACCGGACGCAGCGGGTGATCGGCGAACAGGTCATCGATGCCTTCGCGAATCGCATCGATCCGCACGCCGTTGTCCGGGTGGAAGTAGCGCGCCCGCTCGCAGAACACCTCGGTGACATATCCGCGCCGGTCCGGAAGTGACTCGAGCCTCGCGAGTGCCTCGGCGAGTTCGTCGGAATCGACGTCCGCGGCATCGGTGACGACGTAGGCCTGTGCAAGCACCTCCGAGTACGCCGCGGTGTCCACGCAGGTGGCAAAGCCGCCGCGTCGGCAGAACTCCTGCGCGACCCTGGTGGTGCCGGTGAACAGGTCGAGCGCGGTGACCGCGCCCGCGGCGCTGAACAGCCGGCCCAGCTCACCGACCAGTCGGCGCTTCGAGCCCAGGTACTTGATCAACCCAGGGCGCCTGCCGCGAAGGTGTTGCAGGTGCTCGGATCGCCGGAGTTGAAGCCGACAGCCAGCCACTTCTTGCGCATCGCGGCGGACCCGTGCGTCCACGACTCGGGCGAGACCGACCCGGTGGACTTCAGTTGGATCCGGTCGTCACCCACCGCCAGCGCCGCGTTCACCGCGCGGTCGAGGTCGTCGGAGGTGATCTGCTTGATCGGCGAGTTCGGGTCCGCGGCAGCATTGGCCAGCCAGGCCCCCGCATAGCAGTCGGCCTGCAGTTCGAGTCGCACCTGGGCCGATGTCGGCCCGGTGCGGTTGCCGGACGCCTGCGCCTTGGCCAGTGTGCCGGTCAGATCCGAGATGTGGTGACCGTACTCGTGGGCGAGCACGTAGGCCTCCGCCGCGTCCCCGCCCTTGGCGCCCAACTCGGCGGTCAGCATGTCGTCGAAGAAGCTGTCGTCGAGGTAGACCACCTTGTCGGCGGGGCAATAGAACGGGCCGACCGCAGCAGTAGCCGTGCCGCAGCCGGTCGCGACCTGACCGCTGAAGATCGTCGTCTGGGTCTGCTGGTATCCGGAGTAGGTCTTCGCCCAATACGCCTGGATCGAGTTGGTGTAGGCAACGAAACGGCAATCGCGATTCTGGCTGATGTCTGCGCCGGAGGTGCACTGGGCGTACGGGTCGGTCGTGGCGTCCTGGGCCGACGGCGCCACCCCGCCGGTCAGCAGGGTCGGGTCGACTCCGAGCAGCACAGCCACGAGCACCACGAGGACGCCGGCGCCGCCGCCGAGCGCGATCCTGGTGCCACGGCGTCCACCGCCTCCACCACTGACCTGGGACGGGTCGAGCTTCGCATTCTCGTTGTACTGCACGCTCCACCTCCACTGCCGTCGGCAACCGAAGCATAGCCAGCGACCCCCGTTACCAGTCGGTTACCAGGCGGGGAGGCGGCTTGGTTCGCTACCGCGACGGGGTCATGATGGATCGATGCGGATCATCGGAGTCGAGGTGGCCGGGGGCGCTGCGGTGTTCGTCCGGCCGTTGCCGCACGGCGCAGACCCGCATCGGCTCGCCTGGGAACTCGGCTATCGGATCGTCCGGCCACTGTCGGCCACCGGCATCGCGCCGGACCTGACCCTTACCGTCCAGGTCGGGCGGCACGGGCGAAGCGCGGAACTGCAGGCTCCCAAGACCCGCTCGATCGATCCCGATCTCGACTTGTCCGCCGAGCCCGATCCGGTCGTCCGGCAGCGCCTGGCCGCCTACGGCATCGTGCTGTCCTCGCGAGGCCTGCTGGCCACCCAGTTCTCCGACCGCACCGCCGTGCCCGGCCTGTGGGGACTGCCCGGCGGAGGTATCGACGTCGACGAAGGCCCTAGCCAAGCCCTGATCAGAGAGATCGCCGAGGAGACCGGCCAGGAGCCGGAGATCTCGCACCTGCTCGACGTGCAGACCGACCACTGGATTGGGCGATCCCCGACCGGGGTGGTGGAGGACTTCCACGCCGTCCGGATCATCTATGCCGCGAGCTGCCCGACGCCCACGGATCCGGTGGTGTACGACCGAGGCGGCACGACGGAGGCTGCCGCCTGGCTGCCGCTCGATCGTTGGGCGAGGACGGCTTGGTCGTCCGGTGCTCGGACGCTCCTGGATCGGCATCTGCGTGAGTTGATCCACTCGGGCCTGATTCCGCGCTGAGTCGACCCCTCGCGAGAAACGCGCCCCGGCGTCCCACCGTGCGTCGACACGAGCCTGCGGTGGCCCGAGCAGGAGGCGGACGGCATGGCGAGGGCCCCGGCGATCCCGCCGGGGCCCTCAGCTCTGGGGTGACGGCTAGCGCCGGAAGTACGACAACAGCCGGAGCAGCTCGATGTAGAGCCACACCATGGTGACGGTGAGGCCGAACGCGCCTCGCCACGACTCCGAGGACGGTGCACCCATCGCGATGCCCTGCTCGATGAAGTCGAAATCGAGGATCAGGTTGAACACCGCCAAGCCGACGCCGATCGCCGAAGCGAGCAACGCGATCACAGTGAGATTGCCGGCCTGGATGAACGCCATCCCGAAGAAGGACAAGACGAAGTTGATCAAGAGCACGCCGGCGTAGGCCATGGTGCCGATGAGCACCATCTTGCGGAACTTGTCGGTGACCCGGATCCGGAAGATCTTGTAGACGGCGAGAGTCATGCCCGCGGCCACGAAGGTGCCGACCACTGCCGGCATCACGATGCCCGGGTACATGTACTCAAAGGCCTTGCTGACCGCACCGAGGAAGACGCCCTCGATCGCAGCGTAGGCCAGCACGAACGCCGGGTTGATCCGACGGCGGAAGCTGACCAGCATCACCACGCCGAACGCGACCAGACCGGAGACGATCCAGATCGGCATCAGCAAGGCGACCGGAAGGAACATGTAGGTGACCGCAGCCACCGCGATCACCGTACCGAGCGTGATCGCCGTCTTGGTGATCACGTCGTCGATCGTCATCCGTCCGGCGACCTGACCCTGCGGTGCGAACTGCTGGGCGTTGCCGTCGGCGTAGCCATAGGGCTGACCCGGCATCTGGCCGGGCTGGCCGTATGGGGCCTGAGTCGGCTGGCCCGGGTACTGACCGTACTGAGCCTGCTGGGCGGGTTCCACCTGCCACGCGTCGGGCCTGGACAGGACCGGGTTGCTGCTGCGCATCTGCTGCTTCCTCCTAGGCTGGCGACGGCTCTGCCGTCGTCGGACTTCCATGGTAGGTAACACCGCTGTGTGCTGTCTGTGTTCCACCCTGAACCAACCCTGAACCGACAACCCTGAGTCGATGGGTTCGGCCGGCGGGTGGACCGGGTTAGGAACCGTCCCCAGGCACCGTCAGCCGGCGGGTGGACCGAGTTAGGAACCGTCCCCAGGTCACGGCACCGTCAGCCGGCGGGTGGACCGAGTTAGAAACCGTCCCCAGGTCACCAGCGGCGATGTCGGACCGGCGCAAGCAGGCGGTCGCGTGCGGACGGCTCGAGCAGCTCCGGATGGCGCGAAAGTCGCTCGCGGACCTCGTCGATGCTGGTTCCCGCCGCATCGGCAAGCTCGGTGAGCCCCGCGCCCTGATTGGCGGCCTCGGCCATGGCGCGCGTGACCCGCATCTCGTATGCCTGCGCCTTGGCCTGCAGCGACGCCTTCGTGACCACGGCGAGCGAGATCCGCCCCAGCGGATCGCGGGCCGGATCGGCGTCCTCGGTGCGCAGGGCGAGGATCAGCTGTGTGTCGTCGACAAGATCGGTCACGGTACCCCCAGAACGTGCTGCGATCAGTCTCCACGCCCTGCCTGTGCGGAGCCTGATCGCAACCTGTGGGCGATCGCTAGGTGGCGATTCGGCGCCGGTACGCACGCATGGCCAGGCCGTAGGCGAGGACCAGGATGCCGACACACCAGGCGAGTGCCACCCAAAGGTCGACGCCGACCGGCTGCTGGTCGAAGAGGTCGCGGATCGCGTTCACGATGGACGTCACGGGCTGGTTCTCGGCAAACCAGCGCACCGGACCGGGCATCGTCTCGGTCGGCACGAACGCGGAGCTGATGAACGGCAGGAAGATCAGCGGATAGGCGAACGCGCTGGCACCGTCGGCGGATTTCGCGGTGATCCCCGGGATCACGGCGATCCAGGTCAGCGCCAGGGTGAACAGGATCAAGACGCCGGCGATCGCCAGCCAGGCGAGCAGCCCGGCCCCGGACCGGAAACCCATCAGCAGTGCGACCAGGACGACGACGGCGACGGCGACCAGGTTGGCGACCAGCGACGTGAGCACGTGTGCCCACAACACCGACGACCGCGCGATCGGCATCGAATGGAACCGCTCGAAGATGCCGCTCTGCAGGTCCAGGAACAGCCGGAACGCCGTGTAGGAGATGCCAGAGGCGATCGTGATCAGCAAGATCCCGGGCAGCAGGTAGTTCACGTAGGGACCCGACCCGGCCTGAATCGCTCCCCCGAAGACGTAGACGAAGAGCAGGAGGAAGGCGATCGGCATGATCGTGGTCGTGATGATCGTGTCCAGGCTGCGGGTGATGTGCCGCAGCGAGCGTCCCAGGAGAACACTGGTGTCGCCGAAGAAGTGCGCGATCGTCATTCCTTTGCCTCCCTGCTCTCCCCGACCACGGCGAGAAAGACCTCCTCGAGCGTGGGTTGCTTCTCGACGTACTCGACCCTGGTCGGAGGGAGCAGCGCCTTGAGTTCGGCGAGGGTGCCGTCCACGATGATCCGGCCCTCGTGCAGGATCGCGATCCGGCCCGCGAGCTGCTCGGCCTCGTCCAGGTATTGGGTGGTGAGCAGCACCGTCGCCCCTTGATCGGCCAGCTGTCGCACGGCCCGCCACACCTCCAGCCGGGCCTGGGGATCGAGGCCGGTCGTCGGTTCGTCGAGGAAGATCACCGGCGGCTCGCCGACCAGGCTCATTGCGATATCGAGCCGGCGACGCATGCCTCCGGAATAGGTGGACACCGGCCGTCCCGCCGCCTCCGTCAGCGAGAACCGCTCCAGCAGGTCGTCCGCGATCGCGCCCGGGTCGGGCAGATGCCGCAGCCGCGCCACCAGGACGAGGTTCTCCCGCCCGCTGAGGATCTCGTCGACCGCCGCGAATTGTCCGGTGAGACTGATGGACGCCCGAACCTGCGCCCCCTGCGTGGCGACGTCGAAGCCGTTCACGCCGGACGCGCCCGCGTCCGCCTTGAGCAGGGTGGACAGGATCTTCACGACGGTGGTCTTGCCCGCGCCGTTGGAGCCCAGGAGCGCGAAGATGCTGCCGCGAGCCACGTCGAAGTCGACCCCCCGCAACACCGACACCTCGCCGTAGGCCTTCTCCAGGCCGCGCACCCGGATGGCCGCGTCCGTGGTCATGCCGACCCACCCCGCTCGGCGTCCTCGACCGCCTTGGTCAGCCGGGCACGCTCCTTGTCGATCCAGTGCTTGCCGGCATAGGCCTGGGCGAAAGTCTCCGCGAACTCCACCGGGTCCGCTCCGACGATCGCTCGTACCGACGTACCGTCGGCGGCGGCCCGCTCCCAGAGTTCGACGAAATCGCCCATCATGGTGAGCGTGGTCTCGCCGTCCACGACACCGCCGTAGTACATGAAGTACCGCTGGAACGCCTTTGCGGTGTCGGCGTACGGCTCGGGCAGGGCCTCGATACGGGCCCGATACTGGCGGTACCGCTTCTTCTCCTCCAGCGAGCCGGTGACGAACTCTATCCATTTCGCAGCCATCGCTATCTCCCTTCGTGATGGAGCCGTTCCAGCCGTTCGGCGAGGAAGCCCCAGGTTGTCCAGAACTCCGCGAGGTCGGCGCGACCCCGCGCGTTGAGCGAATAGACCTTGCGTGGTGGCCCCTTCTCGGAAGGGACCTTCTCTACGTCGACCAGGCCGCGCTGCTCGATCCGGACGAGCAGCGCATAGATGGTGCCCTCGGCGATGTCGGCGAAGCCCTGCTCACGCAGCCACGCGGTGATCTCGTAGCCATAGGCCGCTCGCCCGGAGAGCAGGGCGAGCACGATGCCCTCCAACGTGCCTTTGAGCAGCTCAGTCATCTGCTTGCCCATCACGAACCTCCTGCTACTCAATGTCACTGACTACCGGTACATAGTAACACTGAATAGCGGGTCCGCAAGGGTCCCCCGACCCCTCCAGGACGGCGGGCAGCTCCCGCCCAGCAACACCGCGCGATGGATGATCCGGCACCGGCTCGCGACCTCAGGCCACCCGGATCGACCGAATCGAGTTCCCTAGCCAGAGCCGTTCAATGGCCGCGGTCACCGACGCTTGAGGGTCGGTCGCCGCGCCAAGGGTGAGCAAGAGCGGGACGTAACGGTCTGCGGTGACGTGCACCACCGACGCACCGGGGGCTTGAGCGCTAGTCGACTACAGGGCGTACGGGCCGAAGCGAGCCCAGGCGACGACGGCAGCAAGCACCAGCAGGACGGCGTTCATGGCGATCACCTGAGGTTCCTTGCGGCGAGCGTGCGTGACGATGGCACCGATCATCACGATTACCAGGCCACTGGCAGCCAGCGGAGTCAGTACGGTGGCGATACCGGTGGCCGCCGGAAGCACCAGGCCGAGGGCGGCGAGGATTTCGACGGCCCCGATGAAGCGGACCATCGGTGCAGAGAAGTCCGCGACCCATCCCATGGCAGCCTCGAGCTTCTCCTTGGGCTGGCTGATCTTCATCGCGCCCGCCGCAAGGAAGGCCACGGCGAGCAGCGACTGCAGGATCCAGATGACGATGTTCACGGGAAGCTTCCTTCAGCGGTAGAACCGGCGCCGACCAGAGCACTGCGGACGCGCCGCGCGCCGGGCACGAACCCGACTCCGCCGCCACACTCCCGCGAGGCTCTTGCCGATTACTTGACGCGGAAAGTATCGCTCGCATCTACTTCCCGCGTCAAGTAATCTGTGGGCATGCCCGACGCGACACCACCGTGGCTCACCGACGACCAGACGCGGGCGTGGATCGCACTCGCCTCCACGCTGGTGTGGCTTCCGGCGGCGCTCGACGAACAGCTTCAGCGCGACGCCGGCATCAGCCACGTCGAGTACACCGTCTTGTCCTGGCTGTCGATGCAGCCCTCTCGAAGCGCACGAATGAGCGACGTCGCCGCGCTGGCGAACGTTCAGCTGTCGCACCTGTCCCGAATCGCCTCCCGGCTCGAGGAACGCGGCTGGCTGTCGCGATCGCGCGATCCCAGGGACGGCCGGGCCACCTTGGCCACTCTCACCTCCGAGGGGTGGGACAAGGTCGTCGCCACCGCGCCGGGGCACGTCGAAGAGGTCCAGCGGCTCGTGTTCGGCGTCCTCTCCGCCGCCCAGGTCACCCAACTGCAGACGATCTGCGAGAGCATCGTCCACGCCGCGCGCCCAGGCCTCTGCCTCCCCACGCCGAGCGATTCAGCCTGAGCCCACCGCACCGGGCGGGACGTGTCCGCGCGGACTCGCCGTCTCGTCCGAGGCCTCGCCTGTCACGGCCACGATAACGTCGTGCCGCACGCGCACAGCCAGAGCTTCACCCAGGCGATCCGAAGACTGACCCACCCACAGAACGTGATCGCCGTCGACGGGGAGCCGCCGTGAGCGCTGCGGAGTCCACCGAGCGAACGCGTCGGCGGTCACAGACGCGCGGCCGGCGGCGCTGGTCCCGGCCTGCACCGGCACGCGAATCACCCCGACGAGTTCCGGGCTCTCGCCGCTGATCTGGCTGTAGAGCTGGGCAACGTGCACCGTGTCGCGATCGCCTCGATTGGACACCGAGATCTGGATCAGGAGCTCTCCGCCGGCGACGTAGGTCGTGATCGATTCCACATGGGAATCGGTGTAGCTCAAGCCGTGACCGAAGCCGAACACGGCGCCGTGCTCGCGGATGCCTGGGGCCCGATACCCGATCCCGCCGTCGGCGTCGTAGTCGAGGCCGTTCGGCACGCTGTCGGGGCCGTGGTCACCGCCGGGCAGGTGCGCCCGGTCATGCGGGAACGTCAGCGGCAGCCGTCCACCGGGCTCTGCGTCGCCGAACAGGATCGCGGCCAGGGCTGAACCGAACCGCTCGCCCGGGTACCAGACCTGCAGCACTGCCTCGACCTGGTCGAGCCAGGGCAGCAGCACTGCACCGGGGGTGTTCAGAACCACGATCGTGCGCGGGTTGGCAGCGGCGACTCGGCGGATGAGTTCGTCCTGGTCGCCGGGGAGCGCCAGACCATCACGGTCCATGCCCTCGCCGGAGGCCTGGTCCGCAATGACCACGGCAGCATCACAGCGCTGAGCGGCAGCCACAGCCTGCTCGATCAGGTCGTCCGGCGGCTGCCAACCCAGCCGCAGCACCGGAGCGATCCCCATCGGCGGGATCGCGATCGCCGGGCCTTCCTGGTAGTCGATCTCGAGCTCGACCGGCTCCCCCGCCGTGAGGTGGATCGTCGCCTGCAACGGGTAATGCGGTCCGTGGATGAACCACTCGGCCTCGCGCGAGCCCACCAGGACGGTGATTCCGTCGACCCGAAGCGTGGCACGCCCGCCCAGGCTGAGGCTGATCCGATGCGGCCCCGTGACCTCGCTGGTCAGTCGGGTGCGCCAGCGCGCCGGCCAGCCGGACGCGGCCTCACCGGGAACTACGGCGTGATCGATGGACGCCAGCACCCCGCTCCAGCGACGACCGGACGCATCGGCGAACTCCACTTCAACACCTGGTCCTGAGCCGTCCGGAAGCCCGAATGCCGTGGCGGGGACGGGGGGCAGCACGGCATCGCCAAGGCTGCCCTGCGCGAGCACCACGTCCCGCTCCCCCGCTCGATCCAGGATCCCGTCGGCAGGCGTGACCAGGCGATCCAGGTCGACGTCCACCGCAGCGGAGCCGCCGACCACGTAGATCGCGTCGGTGCCACTTGGTCCGATCACAGCCACCGAGGACACCTCAGGGCCCAGCGGGAGCGCGTGCCGTTCGTTGCGGAGCAGAACGGCACCGGCGATCGCTGTCCGCTCGGCCAGTTCGCGATGCTCGACGGTGGAGGGGGCTGTCGTTCCGGATCGGGGATGATCCGCAAGGCCCGACCCGATCAAGGCCCGGACCAGGTTCTTGACCAACGTATCCACGACGCCGTCCCTGGCGGCCTCGACCATCTCCCGCGTGCGTCCTCCTGGTCCGCCGAGCGCCCCGAGATCGAGCCCCGCGGCGAGCGCGCTCGCGTCGTCACGAACCGCGAACAGGAAGTCGGGGCAATAGAAGCCCAGCCAGCCCCACTCGCGGCGAGGGATGGCAAGGAGGTCGGGGCTCTCGCAGGCGTAGTGGCCATTGACTCGGTTGTAGGAGCCCATCATCGACCAGGCCCCGGCCTCGACGACCGCGCGGAACGGCCGCAAGTAGGAGTCCTGCAGGACACCCGTGGAGATCCGGACGTTCATCGAGTCTCCACGATCAGGACCGAGCCCGTAGCCGGTGCGCCGGTCCTCTCCGTTGTAGGCGATGAAATGCTTGACCTGGCAGATCAGGTGGTTCGACTGCGCGCCGCGAACGTGTGCCGCGCCGATCAGACCAGACAGGTAGGGATCCTCGCCCAGCGCCTCGGGGATGCGTCCGGCCCGCGGGTCACGGGCGAGGTCGAGCGTCGGTCCGAGCAGGACGGTGAAGCCCGCTCGCCTCGCCTCCGCTCCCACCGCCGCGCCGTACTCACCGGCGAGATCGGGATCAAAGCTGGCGGCGAGCGCGATGCCGGCGGGGAAGGCCGTCGCGCCGGGCACATCACGCAGGCCCGTACCCGCGTCCACGTAGTCCGGCGCGGGCAGGCCGCGAGTGGTAAGCGGATCGAAGTCACCGAGCGCGATCACCGTCCGCTCCTCCGGCGTCAGGTCCGCGAGCACCGCGTCCACCCTCTCGTCGAGGTCGGCCGACGCGTCCAGCCAGTCGGTCGCCATGTTCAGGCCCCGCGCTCGGCGTTCAACGCGGCGAGGCTGCCCTCGACCTCGGCCACGACAGCAGGGGAGATCAGGCTGAACGCCCCAAACAGCGGCTGGTTCTGCACCCACGCCATCCGCCGCGTGAAGTCCCTGGCCACGTCCGGATCGATCCGAGTGAAGGCGTCGACGACGGCACGGTAGGCCGCGGCGTCGTCCATGATCTGGGCGAGCGAGGAGGAGGTGGTGAGCGCTGCCGGCATCGGTTCGGGCTGGACGTCGACCACCCACTGATGCGTGCCGGCGGCGACGTCGAACTCTCGCGCGTCGGGAAGTGCGACGTGCGCGGTGACGTTGGCCGGGACGGTTGCATCGATCGTGATCCGGCCGTCGCTCCGGCGCCAGGCAACGGTTGCGGTGCCGTAGGGGGTGTCGTGCCGGGTGCTGACCCAATCGAGCCCGGGCAATGGTTGGGGGGCGATCTGGAGCTTGTGGTAGCCGGGGGCTGCTGGGGCGAGGCCGGCAACCACTCGGTGGAGCCAGTCAGCGACCGCACCGAGGGCGTAGTGGTTGAAGCTGGTCATTTCGCCGGGGTTGATCGAGCCGTCTTCGAGCAGGGAGTCCCAGCGTTCCCAGATTGTGGTGGCGCCCATCGTCACCGGGTAGAGCCAGGACGGGCATTCGGTCTGGGTCAGCATCCGTCCGGCTTGCCGGAGGTGGCCAGTGCGGCTGAGCGCGTCGGTGACCAGCGGGGTGCCGACGAAGCCGGTGCTGATTCGGTAGCCGTCGCGGCGGGCGAGCCAAGCCAGGCGTTCACCCATCTGCTGGGCCAGGTTGCCGGTGGCGATGCCGAACTCGATCGCCAGGGCGTAGCTGGTCTGGGCGTCGGACAGGATTCGGCCGGCGGGAGTGACGTATTCGGTGAGCCAGGCCTGCCGGACGAGCTCAGCTTCGCCGGCGTAGTGCTCGGCGTCTGCGAACTCCCCGAGCAGCGTAGCGGTCTGGGCGAGCAGGCTGGCGGATCGGTAGAGGTAGGCGGACGCGACCAGGTCGGGGTCGGCCTTGGCCTTGCCGGGCAGGTCGGGCGGGGCGTCCGGGTCGACCCAGTCGCCGAATTGCGATCCGCCCTCCCACAGGTGTCGCTCGCCTGCGATGGCCAGGATTTGGTCCACCCAGCCCTTCATCGACGGGTACTGCACGTCAAGCACGCCCAGATCGCCGAACCGCTGGTGGAGCACCCAGGGCAGGACGACCGCAGCATCACCCCAGGCGGCGGCGGGCACCTTTCCGGAGTCGAGTACATCCGGGACGATGAACGGCACGCCCCCGGCGTGGCGCTGCTCGAGGGCGAGGTCGACCAGCCAGGACGCCAGGAAGCCGTCGCAGTCGTAGAGGTAGCTGGCAGTTGGGCTGAACACCTGGATGTCGCCGGTCCAGCCCAGTCGCTCGTCCCGCTGCGGGCAATCGGTCGGCAAGTACAAGAAGTTGCCCCGCATGCCCCACACCACGTTCTCGTGGAGCCGGTTCACCATCGGGTCCGAGCACTCGAACCAGCCCGTCCGCACCATGTCCGAGCCGACCACCTCCGCAGTGACGTCAGCCGGGTCGAAGGCGCCCGGCCAGCCGGTCACCTCGGCGTAGCGGAAACCGTGGAAGGTGAAGCTGGGCGCCCACTCCTCCACCCCAGCGCCAGCCAACGCGTAGCTGTCGGTGGCCCTCGCCACCCGCAACGGCCTCACGCCCAGCTCCCCATCCTCCAACACCTCGGCGTGACGCAGCGTCACGATCGCGCCGGCCGGGCCCTGGACACGGATCCGAAGCCGACCGACCAGGTTCTGCCCGAAATCCAGCAACGTCCTCCCCGACGGCGAAGTGAGCACCTCAACCACCCGCACTTGCTGGGTTACCCGGACCTCCGGGCCAGTGCGCGGGCCCGGCTCCGGGCCTGATTCGCAAGACAGCGCAGCGGTCCAGCCCGACATGTCGAAGCCGGGCAAGGACCAACTCGGCTCCATCCTGCGGGCGTCGAAGGACTCCCCGGCATAGATCCCCGCTGACAACCACGGCCCGTCGCCGCTCGCCAGCCAGTCCGGCCCCGTCATGACCCATTCGGATCGGCCGCCGGCGTACTCCAGCAGCAACTGCGCGGCGAAGCTGGGCTGGGTGCCATAGAACGGCCGTGCGAGACCCCGGAATCCGAAGCTCTCGGTGAACCAGCCACCGGCGAGCGCCACCCCGATCGCGTTGACGCCCTCGACCAGCCGTGCGGTCACGTCGGTGGTCTCGTGCACGAGGCGGTACTGATACGGCGTCCAGCCCGGCTTGAGCACCTGGTCGTCCACCGCCGCGCCGTTGACGAACGTCTGGTATACGCCGCGTGCGGTCGCATAGAGAGTGGCCCGGACCAGGCCGGGCGCAACCCCGAACTCGCGACGCAACAGCGCAGGCTGAGCGTCCCGCCGCGGGTGCGGCAGTCCGACGAAGCTGGCTCGCCACTCCCCCTCACCCAGGAAGGACGCAGCCAGGGCGTGGTCCCTGCTCCACATCGACCAACCGTCGACGCCCTGGACCCGCACCCTCACCGTGCCCTGCTGCCGCGGCGCCAGCGGGGCGAACGGCCACTCCACCAATACCGAGGAATCGCCGTCGACCTGGTAGTTGGTGATCTGCGTCCCGTCATCCCAGGAAATCTCGGCGGCGAGCTGGCGCCAGCCGGGAACCTCACTGGTGGTCACCCAGGACAGCCTGGGCGAAGGAACGGGAACATCCGAACCCGGCCGGTACTCGAATCGGACGGAATCGACAACGGTGGGCATTGCGGGCCTTTCGGGCAGTGACGGAACGTGAGGAGTCGAGCGCTGAGCTTCAGCCTTTGACCGCGCCGGAGGTCATGCCGGCGACGATCTGGCGCTGGAAGAGGATGTACATGACCAACATCGGAATGGTGATCACCAAGATGTTTGCGAACAGAAGGTTGTACGTCGTGCTCGCCTGAGACATGTAGTTGAACAAGGTCAGCTGGACGGTGGCGTTCTGATTCCCGGGAAGGAAGTACAGCGGGTTCTGGAAATCGTTGAATACGAAGATCGACTGCACCACCACGATCGTCACGATCACCGACTTCAGCAGGGGGAAGATCACCCGGAAGAACAGGCGCAACGGTCCGGCGCCGTCCACGATCGCCGCCTCGTCGATCTCACGAGGGATGGTGGCGACGAACGCGCGCATGGTCAGCACCGTGAACGACAGCCCGAACGCGACCTCGACCAGGATCAAGCCCGGCAGGGTCCGGAACAGGTGAAGGCTCTGCATCACCCAGATGGTGGGCACGACCGCCGGTGGGATGATCAGCCCGGCCAGGACAAGGGTGTTGATCAGCGGGTTCAGCCTGCTCTTCCTTCGGTCCAGGACGTAAGCGATCATCGATCCGCACACCACCATCAACGCGACACTGCCAACGGTCAGGACGGTGGAGTTGATGAAGGCGATCACCAGCATGTAGTCGCGGGCTTGGAAGACGTCCACGATGTTCTGCCACAGCTGGAAGTGGACCGGCCAGGAGAACTGCAGCATCGAGGCGTCATTGGCGTCCTTGGCCGCGGTCACGAAGATGAACGCGAACGGCACCAGGAACAGCGCCGTCGTGAGCAGGATCCCAACCAGGCCGACCAGCCAGCGGGTCGGAGTGCGGATGGCGTTCACAGCACCGTCTCCTTCGAGTTCAACCAGCGGCTGAGCGGGTAGATGATCGCCGTCACGACGATGAACAAGATCACGTTGCCCGCGGTGGACAAGCCGTAGAAGCCCGCCTGGTACTGCTTGTAGATCACCGAAGCGATCACGTCCGAGGCGAAGCCCGGCCCACCCTGAGTAGTCGTCCAGATCAGGTCGAAGGACCGCAGGCCACCGATCAGCGACAAGATGATCACCGTCGAAGTGGCCGGGAAACTCAACGGCAGGATGATGTTGCGGAAGACCTGCCAGGAACTCGCGCCGTCCACCCGAGCCGCCTCGAAGTACTCGTTCGGGATCGCCGCGATCCCGGCGATGTAGATCAAGGTGGCCAGCCCGATCCCCTTCCACACATCGATCCCCACGACGCTGAGCAGGGCGATGTTCGGATCCGTGAGCCAACCCGGACCGTCGTGCCCGGTGATCGCGGTGATCAGTTGGTTCACCACGCCGTTGAACGGATCCAGCAGCACCTGGAAGGTCAGGCCCACCCCGACCGCCGAGACCAGCACGGGGAAGAAGGTGACCGAGCGAAGGTAGCCTCGGGCAATGATCGGCGCGCTCAGCACCACGGCCAGCATCATGCCCAGCACGACCTTCAGCCCCGATGTCAGGAACCCGTAGACCAGGGTGTTCCTCAGCGAACCGATCAGGCCCGGCTCGGAGAAGAACAGCACGAAGTTGTCGAACCCGATGAACGTCGACTTGAACAACGTCCAGCGAGTGAAGGCGAAGTAGAAGCTGAACACGGTCGGCACGATGAACAAGACGAGGTAGATGATCCCGCCGGGCAGGTGGAACCACAGAGGATAGGTCTTGTCCACGTGTTCGGCGGACGCGCGCGGCGCGCGCTTCAGCGAGACCTGCTCGCCACTGCGGATGGTGGTGTAGCTCATGGTGAAGCGATCCTGTGCTCGGGTCAGAGAGTGTCCTGACGAGGAATCTTGAATGCACCGCGTGGTGGGGGCATCAATCGCCGACCCACCACGCAGGCGTCCGGGACTCGCGACCTCGGGGCGGCATCGGCCCCGGAGAGCGAGTAAGTTCAGCGTGGGGAGTGGGGGCCGGCCACTATCCGGCCCCCACGAACCACACCGGTCACCAGCCCTCGAGTCCGAGCTGCTGGGCCTGCTTCTTCACGTCCTCGTCGTAGCGCTTCGCGCCATCGGCGGCCGATGTGATTTTGGAGCCCACCTCGACAGTGATCTTCTCCAGGTTCGGGCCCTTCAACGGCGACACGAACTCCAGTGCAGGGCTGACATTGCCGTCGTCAAAGTACTTCTGCAGGTCCGTGACGGCGGCCGGCAGGCCGTCCGGAAGCGTGCAGCCCTTGATGGCGTACGGGCCGGACGGGGCCACCGCCTTGGTCTGGACGTCACAGGCCTCGGGAGTCGCGACGAACTCAAGGAACTTCTTCGCCGCAGCCTGCTTCTCAGCACTGGCACTGGTCGGGATGTAGAGGCCCCCGGGCGACCAGGAAGTCAGACCGTTGGTGGACGCATCGTCGCCCGGCTGGGCGAAGAAGCCGATGTCTTGGGCAGCGGTGTCGGACATCGCCGAGTAGGTGCCGACCACGAAGGTGAGCATCGGGTACTGCGCCCCGGTCCCCTTGACCAGCTTCTGCAAGCCTTGAGAGTTCTTGGCCGAAGCGAAGTCCTTGTTCAGGTAGCCGGCCTTGGCGACGTCCTCGAGACGCTGGAAGCCCTTCAGCGCCGGGTCCACGGCGTACTTCGCGGACGGATCGTTCGCGGTGTACTTCGTCGCCCATTCCGGATCGGCGGTGGACACGTTGTGGAAGTCGGCCAGCACGAACAGCTGGGAGGTCCAGGTGTCGCCGTAGGTCTGGATCACAGGATCGATCCCGGCGGCCTTGATCTTGGCGTTGTTCGCCATGAACTCAGCCCAGGTCTTCGGCACCGAAAGGCCGAGCTTGGCGAAGACCTTCTTGTTGTAGAGGATGCCGCCGCCAGTCGCCTGCCCGAGCGGCACGCCATAGATCTGGCCATCGGAGGTGACCGAGGTCTTGAACGAGTCATCGACGTTGGCCATGAAGGACTCGTCGGTGAGCGGGACAATGTTCTTCGCCGGATCCAGTGCCGCGAGCAGCGAACCCGAGTTGTACTGGAACACCTCATCCATGTCGCCGGTCGACAGCCGGGTCTTGACGATGTTGTCCCCGTCCGTGCCCTGGGGACGGCTCTCCAGTTTCACCGTGACTCCGGTGTCCTTGGCGTTGAAGGCGTCAATCACGGCCTGCAACGGTTTGGTGGTCTGGTCGGAGTTGTCGGCGAGCACGGTGATGGTCACCGCGGTCGCGCCGGACGCCGAACCAGAACTGGCGTTACTGCCCAGCGACCCCGGCGTGCACGCCGTCAGCGCGAGTGCGCCGGCCCCCAAGCTTGCGATCAGAGCCAATCGACCCTGTTTTCGGAATGACACTTCTTTGTACCTCCTGGTTGTGGCTGCCACACCTGGTGACGGGCCGGTTGGGTTACTCGATGGGGTTCACGGAGTGCGCCTCCGCCGCTCGTGCGCGCGGTGCTCCGGTGCCGCGCTGCTACCCCGCGCCATCATCTTGGGCGCGACGACTTCGTGGACCGATTGGGCGCGACCGGCGATCCGCTCCAACAGCAGACGCACCGCGATCGCGCCCATCCGAGTGCCGGACTGGTTGACGCTGGTCAGCGACATCCGCGGGTGTTCGGCGATGTCGGTGTCGTCGTAACCGACCACAGACGCCTGCCCTGCGCTCAGGCCGAGTTCGGCGACCGCCCGGAGAACGCCGAGCGCAAGCTCGTCGTGAGCAGCGAAGATGGCTACCGGTTCGTCCGCTCGATCGAGGAGCTCGAAGACCGCTGCGTAGGCCTGACTCTCGCCGCCGTCCCGGCCGCGCGCGTCGTCAGGGTCGACCCGAAGAAACTCCGGCTCCAAGCCCAGTTCTCGCATCACCCGCTCATACCCCAGCGCGCGAACGCCGTGCGGTGTGGACGAAGTCGCGTCCGGGACGCCCTCGGCGAGCGTGAGGTGAACGATCCGGCGGTGGCCCAGATCGTAGAGGTGGCGAACCGCGAGCGCCGCACCGGCGATGTCGTCGGCCACCAAGGTGTCGTAGTGGACCGACGCGTGGTGGCGTCCGATCATCACCAGCGGGGTAGTCCGGCCAAGTTCCTCCAGCCACTCCTGCGGCACCCGGGACGAGATCGCGACGATGCCGTCGACCTGGCGGTCGGCGAGAACCTCAATGGCCTGCGGTCCCTGATCGTGATCCGGCCCGGCCGGGGCGATGATCAGCTGGTAGCGGCTCTCGGCGAGCGCCGTCATCGCTCCGGTGATGATCTTCGGAAAGAAATGGTTGTGGATGCTGGGAATCTCGAAGCCCAGGGTGTACGACGATCCGCGCATCGCGCGGGCTGACGCCCGAGGTCGGTAACCCAGTTCCGCGATCGACGCGGTCACCCTGACCCGCATCTCGTCGCTGACACCGTACGCGTCGCGGATCACCTTGGACACAGCGGCGCGGGACACTCCGGCATGCTGCGCGACGTCCTCGATCGTTACCGAGCGCCTGGCCTGAGTCGTCACCGCTCTCCTCCTCGAGAGTTGTGTAGATCGCTCTACGTCCATCGGAAAGTTAATCTACGCAACCTGTAGAGCGATCTACAAGACCGTGAGCCACCTCTCTTAGTAACGATTCAATAACGCCCGGCGCGCAGCGGCTGACACTGGGCGGACCACACGGGCGTCACACCGCCGGGCGCGTGCTCGCGATACTGCGCCCTATCGGTTCGCCGGAGGCGGAGTCGTGGCCTCGGCCGCGCCCTGCAGGGACTGCGTCATCTGCCGCAAAGCCCGAAGGATGGCTGCTTGCTCAGTCGCAGGAATGCCTGCGAGCATTCGGTTCTCGACCGCTCGAATCGCCGCGGACGCCTTCTCGAGCCTGCGCCGCCCGCGAGGGGTGAGGCGCGTCGGAAGCGCTCTGCCGACAGGAGCGGCATCGGGCCTGGTGACGTAGCCGTCTCGCTCCAGCGCTTGGAGGAGCACGTTCATCGCTTGGCGCGTGACGAAGGTGCCACGAGCAAGCGCGGAGTTCGACAGGCCCGGTCGCTGGGCGAGAAGTTCCAGACAGGAGTAGTGGGTCACCGTCATGCCGAGCGGACGCAGAACCTCCTCCATTGCGGTCCGCAGGGCGCTGGAGGCCTCCTTGAGCGCATACCCCACCGAGACCTCCAGGTTAATACCGACCTCGCCTTGACTCATGTCAACAGTATGACATACCGTGATCCATGTCAGAAGATTGACATCAAATGAAGGAGTACAACATGCCTGCTACCGGTCCCGACTTCATCTCTCTGCAGACGCGTGACCTCGACGCTTCGCAGGCGTTCTACGAGAAATACCTCGGCTTGGTGCGCTCACCAGCCGGACCTCCGCACGCGGTCGTTTTCGACACGAAGCCGATCGCTTTCGCATTGCGCGACCTGATTCCCGGCACCGACCTCGGCGCAGTACCCCAACCTGGCATCGGTGCGGCGATCTGGCTGCACGCCACAAATGTGCAGGAGATCCACGACACCCTCGTCGCCGACGGGCACACGATCGTATTGGCGCCGATCGACGGCCCGTTCGGACGGACCTTCACGTTCGCCGACCCCGACGGCTACCAGATCACCCTCCACGACCGTGTCTGACCCTCGCGTCCTCGTATTCGGTGCGACCGGTGCCCTCGGACGCCAGATGCTGGAGGGCCTCACTGCCCGCGACGTCCAGCCTCAGACCATTACGGCCGAACCAACTATCGGTGGGTCGTTCGGGCAACCGTGGACGCTTGATTCACCCGATCGGGCAGTCGGGTCTCGTGAGTTGCGTCACGACGGCGGCATCCGGCCACGCTGTAGTGAACGTGTCAGCGCAGGATTTCGCGCGCAAACCCGAGGTAGCTGCTGCCTTGCCACTCCAGACGGCCTCCATCGCCGACGATGAGCATGCCTGCCTCGGACGCCGGGACGGCGAGTTCGACGCGGTTGCCGTCTGGGAACTGGAACGTCACGTAGTAACGCTGGTCAACGGAGGCGCCACCCCCCGCGATCAGGGAGCGCTTGTTGACTGCCCGTGCCTCGGCCTGCATCCGCGAGACGGATCCGTAGGACCGTCGCCGGCGCAAAGCCACGATGATCGCCAGGACGGTCGGTACGCCGACCAGGACCACAACCGTGGCTACGGTCATCAGCAGGAGAACGCCTCATCCGCCCATGCCTGGCAGAGTACAGATCGCGTGACGACGCCGCTTGAAGACGGCTCGGGCCGGCGAGGCGCGACGGCGTGGACGGTGGCGACCGGACAAGTCCGCATAGATCAGTGGTGACCGATCGAGCGTGACCGATTCAAGGCGACATGGTCCGGCGTCGGTACCGGCGCGATCTCGACCACCAACTCGAAACCGCCCAGACCGGCATCCGCGAATGGCTACCCAAGATCACGCAGGCCACACCCGACCTGACCAACGACGCCACCCTGCCCGTCCTCGCCGCCACCAACCACCCAGAATGCCCGGCCCCAGCCACGGCATCAGCATCTGACCGACACACCGCACCACCGGAAGGACACAACCATGACCCTCTCGCCCACCCCCACCCCGTGGAACCACCCCAGCCCCGAGTGGGTCTCGCTCCAGCAGGCGGCCCTCATGCACGGAGTCCGCGTCGACACCCTGAGGCGCCGAATCGCCCACGGCCACCTGCCGGCGTCCCGCTTCGGCGGCCGCCTCATCCGGGTATCACCGCATTTATCCTAATCAAATGACACTTTTCGCGTGCCCCCAATGGGATTCGAACCCATACTGTGGCGGGTTTAAGCCGCCTGCCTCTGCCGGTTGGGCCATGGGGGCCTGGGCGCGATTCTAGGGCGGGCGGCGCGGATCTCTATCACCACCCGGCTGGCTCGGGTCAGCCGATCAGGCCGAGCACGATTCCGTCGAGAATGTCCGCCTCGCTGACCAGCAGCGGTCCGGACACCCGTTGCGCGACAGTGGCACAGATCAGCGCACCGGCGCAGATCACGTCCGCCCGCCCGGGCACCATCGTGGGCAGGGCCGTGACCTCCTCCACCGGCAGGCCGAGCAGGCGCTCAGTCAACGTCGTGAGTTCCGTCCCGGACAGCACCGAGCCGTGCACGAGCGCTCGGTCATAGCTCTGCTGTCCTTGGGCGAGGGCAGACAAGCTGGTCGCCGTTCCGCCAACGCCCACCCAGGACGACACGGCACCGAAGTCGATCCCGGTCGTATCCAGCAGGGCGTCGACGTGACCACGAGCCGCCGCGACCTCGTCCGGCAGCGGCGGATCGGAGCGCAGCAGCCGCTCCCGAAGCCGCACCGATCCCACATCGAGCGAGATCGCATGCGCGGGCACGCCGTCGCGGCCGACCACGAGCTCGGTGGAGCCGCCGCCGATGTCCATCACCAGGACGGGCTGAGCCAGGTCAGGCAGTGCCCCCACCGCTCCCGCGAAGGACAGACGGGCCTCCTCCGCACCCGCGATGACCTCGGCGTCCACCCCCAGCCGAGCCCGAACACCGGCGAAGAACTCCGCGGAGTTGGCCGCGTCCCTGGCGGCGGACGTGGCCACCACCCTCCGATGCCGGACGCCGAGATCGTCCAGTTCGGCCCCGAAATCGGCCAGGGCGACCAGGGTGCGGGCCAGCGCGTCGGGGTGGAACCGGCCGGTGGCGTCCACACCTTGACCCAGTCGGGTCAGGTGGAGTCTCCGGTCACGCTCGACCAGGCGTCCATCGATGAGTCGGCAGACGAGCAACCGGACCGAGTTCGTGCCGCAGTCGACGGCGGCGTACAGGTCTTCAGGCATGGTCCTCCAGACACGGCCTCGCCCAGAACTCCCCCAGCCGAGCCAGGGTCTCATCGCCCAGGGGGTTCACTCCCGGCCCCACGGCGAGAGCGTGCGCGGCGAGAACGTGCAGGCACTTCACCCGAGTGGGCATGCCCCCGGCACTCACCCCCTCGATCTCGGGCACGCTACCCAGTGCGGCACGGTCGGCGAGGTAGGCCTCATGGGCAGCGGCGTAGGCCGTGGCCAGGTCGGAGTCCGCGGCGAGACGGTCGTTCATCTCGGTCATCAACCCCTGCGCCTCGAGGGTGGAGCAGGCGGACGTCGCACGCGGGCAGGTCAGGTAGTAGGTGGTGGGGAACGGTGTTCCGTCCGGCAGTCGGGGCTCGGTGGCCAGCACGCCCGGCTTGCCGCACGGGCAACGCCAGGCCACGCCCGCCACTCCTCTGGCCTCGCGGCCGAGCTGGGCGGCGACGGACTGCGCGTCGGCAGGAGTGAGCGGTTCAAGCACGCGCGCCATTGTGGCACGGCCGATCCCGGCGGACGCCTGGCGCGTCAGGGAGTGGTGACCTTGCGGGTGGGTGCATCGGCGGTCTGGATCGAGCCCCACAGCCGGTCCCACCAGACCGGGTCGTGCTCACCGGCCGCGAGGGTCTGCTCGGACTCGATCACCACGCCCCCACCGAGCGGCTTGCCGTCCTCGCCGACCACCCGATAGCCGGTTTCGCCGGGCATCACCCAACCGAGACGCTCCCGCGCCTGAGCCTTCACGTAGTCGGGGTCATCCCAGCGAGCCAGCTCGGACTGCAGGTCGGCGATCTGGGCGGACCGATCCCGGATCTCCTGCTCCGCCACGGCAAGGTCGTGCTGCTGGGTCAGATAGACCCGCAGCGACGTGCCGAACGAGATCGCCAGCGCAACGATCACGACCACCATCACCAGAGCCCGCCGGGTGAGGCCCAGGCCGCGCTGCCAGACCGGGACGCTCGTCCGCTCCTCGGCGGACGGGGCCGCCTGCGGCGGGGTGACCGGGCTCGACGTACGCGACGACGTCCGGGTGCGCCTTGGGGTGCGTCCCGGACCGGTGCTCGTACTGCGCGGGCTACGCGTTGCGCGTGCCATCGTCCTCGGCCCTCATCGCGTCAAGGATAGGTGGACGCCTCGGAGGCACCCGAGCGGACGCGCTGGCCGCCGCGGGGTTCGGACAACAACCGGGCGCCGGCGGGAGAACCCGCCGGCGCCCGTGATGGTGTAGCTCAGGCCTTGAACCGCGGGAACGCGGACGCTCCGGCGTAGCGCGCGGCGTCGTCCAGGTCCTCCTCGATCCGGAGCAGCTGGTTGTACTTCGCGACCCGCTCGGTGCGAGCCGGGGCGCCGGTCTTGATCTGGCCGCAGCCCAGTGCCACGGCGAGGTCGGAGATCGTGGTGTCCTCGGTCTCGCCGGAACGGTGGCTCATCATCGTGGAGTAACCGCTGCGATGGGCCAAGGTGACCGCGTCGATGGTCTCGGTGAGCGAGCCGATCTGGTTCACCTTCACCAGCAGCGCGTTCGCGGTGTCGGTATCGATGCCCTTCTGCAGCCGGGTCACGTTGGTCACGAACAGGTCGTCGCCG
>DJWE01000062.1:0-176 GCA_002441465.1 Propionibacteriaceae bacterium UBA6238
GCGCAACGCCCTGTACAAGGTGATCAAGCTCAGGGACGCCTCCCAGCTCGGCGAGAAGGTGGTGGTGCAGGGCGGCACGTTCCTCAACAATGCGGTGCTGCGGGCCTTCGAGTTGCAGACCGGCGTGCACGTGATCCGTCCCGACATCGCCGGGCTGATGGGTGCCTACGGGGCCG
>DJWE01000062.1:277-514 GCA_002441465.1 Propionibacteriaceae bacterium UBA6238
ACCTGTTCGACTACAAGTACCGGCGAATGTTCGGCTACCGACGCCTCACCGATGACAAGGCGTTCCGGGGCGAGATCGGCATCCCCAGAGTCCTGAACATGTACGACAACTACCCTTTGTGGTTCACCGTTCTCACCAGCCTGGGCTTCCGGGTGACCCCTTCGGGACGCTCCAACCACGCGATGTTCGAGCGCGGCATGGAATCCATCCCGTCGGAGAACGTCTGCTACCCGGCCA
>DJWE01000062.1:550-3507 GCA_002441465.1 Propionibacteriaceae bacterium UBA6238
ACAACCACTTCAACTGCCCGGTGGTCGCCTTCTACCCGCAAGTCATCCAGCGCAACCTCACCTCCCTCCAGCAGCCAGACGTCCGCTACCTGGCGCCGCTGCTCAACCTGGACGACCCCGCCAAACTCGCCAGGCGACTGGTGGAGGTGTTCTCCGACTGGGACGTGACGCTGGAGGAGGCCAACGCTGCGGTCGAGGCCGGCTACGCCGAAGACGCCAAGGCGAAAGCCGACGTCCGAGCCGAAGGACGCCGGGCTCTCGCCTACATGGCCGAACACAACGTGAAGGGAATCGTGCTCGCCGGACGGCCCTACCACCTCGATCCCGAAGTGCACCACGGTATCCCGAGCCTGATCAACGGCCTGGGCATGGCCGTGCTCACCGAGGATTCGATCATCCAGCCGAACGAACCCCAGCTGGCCCGACCCATCCGGGTGCGCGACCAATGGGCCTACCACACCCGGCTCTACGAGTCGGCCGCAATCGTCGGGGGCCAGCCAGAGCTGCATCTGGTGCAGCTGAACTCCTTCGGCTGCGGAGTCGACGCGATCACCACCGACCAGGTCGCGGAGATCCTCGAAGCAGCCGGCGACATGTACACGCTGCTCAAGATCGACGAGGTCTCCAACCTCGGCGCCGCAACGATCCGGCTGCGTTCCATGAAAGCCGCAGCGGCCGAGCGTCGCGGATCGGCCACCGTCAGCACTTTCGGGCCGCTCGGGGAGCGTCGGCTGTTCGACCAGAATGCTCGCGACACCCACACCATCTACGCGCCACAGATGGCGCCCACCCACTTCCGACTCCTGATGCCGGTATTCCACAAGGTCGGACTCAACGTCCAACTCTTGGAAAAGGCCAGCGCAGAGGACGTCGAAGTGGGTCTGAAGTACGTGAACAACGACGCGTGCTTCCCCGCGATCATGGTCGTCGGCCAACTGGTGAACAAGATCGAGTCCGGTGAGGCCGACCCCGACCGTACCTCCGTCGCCATCACCCAGACCGGCGGCATGTGTCGGGCCACCAACTACGTCGGGCTCCTGCGCAAGGCGCTCGCCGATGCCGGCTACCCGCAGATCCCGGTACTGGCCATCAGTGTCCAAGGACTCGAAGCCAATCCCGGCTTCAAGCTCACCCCCGCCCTCCTACTCCCCGCCATCCAGGCACTCGTCCTGGGCGACCTCCTGCAGGCCGCACTGCTGCGCGTCCGCCCCTACGAGGCGACCCCCGGCGCCAGCTTGGCCCTCTACGACAAGTGGGACCAGGCCTGCCAGGAGTTCCTCCAATACGGTGGCTTCAGCAAGACGCTGAGACGCCACATCGGCTACACCGGCCTGATCCGACAGATCGTCCGTGAGTTCGACCTGCTCCCGCTGCGGGACATGCCACGCAAGCCACGAGTCGGCATCGTCGGGGAGATCCTGGTCAAGTTCCACCCCGACGCCAACAACCACGTCGTGGACGTGGTTGAGGCCGAGGGATGCGAGGCCGTCCTGCCAGGCATCCTGCAGTTCTTCCTCATGCCGCTCTACTCATCCCAGTACCAGTGGGAGACCCTGGGAATCGGGCCGCGCTCACATCACGTGAAGAAGCTTGCGATGTGGCTGATCGAGCAGTATCAGCAGCCCGTGATCCAGGCGCTGCAGACGACCGGCGGCAAGTTCGACCTCCCTGCGAAGATGAAGGATCTGGCGGCGAACGCTGACGGGGTGATCTCCATCGGCACAAGGGCCGGCGAGGGCTGGCTGCTGACAGCAGAGATGGTCGAACTCATCGAACTCGGCGCGCCCAACATCATCTGCGCCCAACCGTTCGCCTGCCTGCCCAACCACGTGGTGGGCAAAGGCATGTTCGCCGAACTCCGGCGGCGCCACCCCGAAGCCAACATCGTCTCCGTCGACTACGACCCCGGCGCTTCCGAAACCAACCAGCTGAACCGGATCAAACTGATGGTCGCGACCGCCCACACACACCACCGTCCACAGCCGGAGACTGAGTTGCCACAGAGCACCCTCCGCCCCGCCCGTCACGTGAGCGTTGAACCGCATACCTCACGCAGCCGCCCGGCCACCACCGCGCCAATATCGCCAGCCGATACGTGGGAAGAAACGCAACTTGCCAATCACTGAACCAGGCGGCCCGTTGCCCGGCTGAGCACGAAGAGTCCAGCCGCAAAGGTGGATCACCACTGCGCCGACGTACATGGGCGTTTCCGGGTTGAGGATGAAGCGGCGAACAAGGACCCGATCCGATCGTTCCGCCGATGACCTGCGCTCTTCCGTAGAAGCTACCAGCAAGCCGTTCAGCGCTCCCGCCGCCGTGCCTGCCACCCCCGCGTACGCCGTCGCGATGGCGATGGCGGTCGCTGCAGTACCGGCGTCGGACACCCCGAGGGCCACGAGCTGCTCGGGCGGCCTAAACGACTTCACGCTTTTCATGGTGATGTTGTTCGACCCGGCCAGGTCGGCCGTGCCGGTCCACAACTCCGGCATCACATCAGCCAAGGCCCACACGACGTCACCGGACGCCGCCTGACTGGGGTCACCGTCGGCGTCCTGCTGGCCGGTGCTCAGCTGTTGCTGCCCGGGCTGCTCGGCTGGTCAGCGTTGCCGCGACTCCAGGTTGACGAACACATCCTCGATAGTCGGGTCCACCTCCGCTACCAGGGCGTCACCGAATCCGGCCGCCACGAGGCGGCTGCGCAGTCGCGCGTCGTCGAGTGGCGAATCGGCCGGCACGACGGCGTGCAGGGACGCCCCCGAGAGGTAGGCCTCGTCGATGCCCGGCGCGGTCTCCAGCCACTGCAGTGCCGGGTCGACCTGTGTGGTGGTGATGTCGAAGATGCGCTGTTCCATGTGGTTGGCGCGGATCTCCGTGGGGCTGCCTTCGGCGATGATCCGTCCCCGGTAGATGAAGGCCAGCCGATTGCAGTTCGCAGCCTCGTCCATGTAATGGGTGGT
>DJWE01000001.1:0-7371 GCA_002441465.1 Propionibacteriaceae bacterium UBA6238
CGCTGCGAGAGCCGCAGGAAGTCGGCGACCTGCTCGGCGCTCGACCCTGCGGCGAGTCCGTCGCGGGCGATGAAGAGGGTCTGGATCGCGTCCTCGGTCAGGCCCTCAGCGCGCAGCTGCGCGTAGGTGGGCTTGTGCTCGTCGGCACCGGCCCGGACGAAGGCGAGCCAGTCGGCTGCGTCCGGGGTGCTCTGCGGCTGGGTCATTGTTGTAACCTCGTTCTCAGTTCGTGAGCCCGGTGCTGCTTTGGCGGTGGTGCCGGGCTCCGGCTTCTCTTCTTGGCTTGGGTCCCGGCCGGGGAGCGGGGGGGTCGCTCGACCCGGCCGGGGGTTGTGCACGGCCGCTCGCTGGCCCTCACCACGGCGAGCGGCCGGCGATCTAGTACGGCTCGGGGAACTTCTCGGGATTCGAGCCACCAGTGCGGATTCGCAGCGTCCTCAGCGAGTCGCTGTCGCGCCAGTAGTTCCACGCCTTGCAGGCGAGTGGCACGACGATCCACGGCCGGTCGGTGTGCTCCTGCCGCAGCCCGATCATCCGTTCGCGGAGCCGCCACTCCGGGTCGTGTTCGTGACGGTGATCGCCGGAAACGACCCGGGCCAAGAACTCGTCGGAGTCATCGCCACCGATGTCCGAGAAGACCCAGTGGAGGAGCGCGAGGTGCGCGAGATTGAAGACCTTGCGAGCACCGGGCAGTTGACTGGCGAACTCGACGGATGCCCTGATCGCCGGGTTCTCCCTGAGGAAGACGTCGGCATCCTCATAGGACGGGAGTAGCGCGCCGGACTGGTGTCCGATGTTGAAGCGATCGCCGCGCGCCCACTGGACGGCGAGATTTAGCACTGTCGGAAGTTCCTTGCCATGTCGCTCCCCACTGCGCTCAAGGTGGTCGCGCAGGGTGCGCCGCTTGTTCCGGTCGATGGTGATCGTGGCCTCGGGCTTGATGCCCCACACGACGACGGTCTTGATCGTCTTGCCCGTCGCCACGACCTCTTCGAGGCGGTGCTGGCCGTCGGCTAGGGTGGCCACGGTGGTCCAACGGATGGTGTCGCCGTTGAACTGAAATCGGCCTTCGAGCATGGCCCGTCCGAGTCGGGCGCGGTTCATGTCGGACTGCTTGCGGTTCTCGGTGTTGAAGGTGAGCCAGTTCTCGGCGATCTCTGGCGTGAGATCGACGATGGCCGCCTTCTCTTCGGTGGTGAACATCAGTGGGACATGGGACATGGGCTGGTAACCTTTCTTCTAGGACATGCGTTGCGTGGCGTCTTGCAGGACGCTGATGATTCGGAGCAGGTCGTCACGGTTCTCCGCGGCGGCCTTTTCCGAGTTCTGGGTGAAGCGGGAGTCGCACATGAGCGCGTGCAACTTCTCGGCGGCGCCGGACAGGACGTGCACGACGCCTGCGAGGTCGTCTAGGTATGGCTTGCGCTTGGGCGCCTTCGGCTCGGGCCGGGTGTAGTTCTTGCCGTCGAGTCCGGTGACCGAGGCGCGGGGAGTGGGGGTCTCGACCCGCGCCTCGGTTGGTGGGGTGACAGCGGCCCCACCTTTCCCAGCCGGAAGGACCTCCGGGGCTGGGAAGTTGTCGGAGACCTCGCCGGTCTCGATGTCGACGGCAGGTGGCAGATTTCTGCCACCTCGGAGATCCGCAGCGACGGTCTCGCGGTGAACGCCGACGACGGGCGCGATGGCCCTGGTCGACATGCCAGCCGACGCCAGCTCGTGCACGACTGGGCGGCGCAGGTCGACCGGCAACCGGGTCAGCGCACCGCCGAACCTGTCCTGCACGTAGTCGCTGACGCCGTTGTAGCCGAGGGTCTCCGCGTCGCCCTTGTGGATGGCCTCACGGATCATCGGCAGGACCGCATCGATGTTGTCCGCAATGGAGTCAAGCCGCAGGCGGATCCGCTCGGCGCGGCGCTCGGCCGCAGCGACGTCGTTGGCGGCGACGATGGTGGTCATCATGCGTCCGGGAGGGAGTCGACCCACGCCTGCAGGTCGACGGGCCGGATGATGTGCTGGCCCCGCGGCCCACGCTTCGCCTTGAGCGGCGGCGGAAACGCGGCCGGGTCGGTGGCGTGGATGGCCTTGCGGATGATGTCGACGGACCACGGGACGCGGGCGGCTGCCTCGCTCAGGGTGAGCAGCATCTTGTCGGCGCTCATGCCGCGTCCTCGGCGGCGAGGAAGAGCGCGAGGACGGTGGTGTCGAGCAGGGCGGCGACGGCCTCCAGCTCGCGGGTGTCCATCGGTGAGTTACCGGCGAGGTGGCGCTTGAAGGTGGTGAAGGGGATTCCGGTACGCTCGGAGGCGTCCTCCTGGGTGATCCCTCGATCCCTCAGCGCCGATTTCACCGTGGCGGCTATGCGCTTCGTGATGTCGGTGGGGGTCTGTTCCATGCGGAACACATTACGGTCCGTTTGGAACGAATGCAAGGGGTTTGCGCCCGCGAGTTTCAGAAGATCTTGGTCCCGTGCGGTATCAGATTTGTTCTAGGCTGGTCTGATGGACATGGACACCCCTCACCGCTCGGCGCTCTCCGCCTCCTTCGCGGAACAACTGCGAGCCGAGCGCGCCGCCAAGAAGCTGTCCCGCGCAGCCCTGGCCAAGGCGTCCGGCGTCTCCGAGATGACGATCCGCCGCCTTGAGGAGAACGACCGCGAGATGGACACGAACCAGATCGGTCGCCTGTGCGCCGCCCTCGACCTGAGCATCGTCGACTTCGTGACGAGGGCGACCGGCCGGATGCCGCCGACAACCATCAACGCCTCCGACCCGCAAGCCGACACGCGCACCGCAGGGTAAAGGTTTGTCCAGATTTCTACCGGCCCTCTGTGCATCGTCGGAGCCTCGGCCTATGGTCAGGCACACAGGGGCCCGGTCAGGCCGGCGCCCCCCGCTCGGGACAGGTGGCGGAGATGAAGTTTCGGGGGAGTGGCACGGTCGCCCTGCGTGTGATCTGCGTGGCCGCGTGGCTCGCGCTGGTGGCGAGCATGGTGATTCCGAAGGGCGAGCTGGCGTTTGAGATGGGGCGGATGGGCGTCGCGGTCGGCCCGACGTGCTCGATCGTCCTCGCGCTGAGGCGCCTCACGCTGCCCGTGACGCAGGTGTTCGAGGTGGGGCGGCGTGTCGGGTGGGAGGAGTCAGCCTCCGAGCGCCCGCGGCTGCGCGTCGTCGAGAGCGACTGACCCGAACCGGCCCGAGAGCCCTTCGAGCGCGGCGCGCATCTGCTCTACGTTGACGTGCACGTAGGACTCGACGAGCTTCGACTGGCCCACGATGCGCTGCACGACCGAGCGCTCCACGCCGTCGGCGAGCAGGAACGAGATCGCGAAGTGGCGCATCTCGTGGCCGTGCCACGCTCGGCCGGACGGATGCGCCACGCCCGCCTCGTGCTGGATCTCGCGGAACGTGTCGCGGTCGTCGTCGTCGGGGATGGGCGCCCCGTCGGCCGTCGTCCAGATCAGGCCCCACGGGTTCGGCTCCCACGCATCCCGGGCGACCAGCAGCGCGGCCCGTAGCGACCGGACGATGGGCACGACCCGCGACCCTGCGGCGGTCTTGGGCGGGGTGAGCCAGTAGGGGCCGGTGAGGTGCCGCGCCCGCCACCCGTCCGGGGGCGAGTAGTCGTGGGGCAGGCGTTGCAGCTGCCACGAGATGGTCATGAGGGAGTGGTCGAGGTCGATCGCGTCCCACGTCAGCCCGAGCGCCTCACCCTGGCGCATCCCCTGGAGCATCCCGGCCGTCCAGCGGGCGGCGTCGGGGCGTCGGTCGGTGACGGCGAGGATGCGCAGGGCGTGCTCGAGCGGGATGGCNNGCGTGGCCCTCGACGATCGCGTCGCGCAGCATCTTGCGCAGCACGCGGTGGGCGTGGGCGGCGGTGGTGGTGGACCGGCCGGCGCTGGTGATGGCCTGGCGCAGCGCGCGCAGGTCTGCGGGGGTCAGGTCGGTGAGGCGGCGGTGGCCGAGGGTGGGCACGATCCACTTGCGGATGGTGCCGGCGTCGGTGGTGTAGGTGGTGGGCCGGACCTTGGTGGCGTGGACGGGGAGCCATGCCTCGGCCCATGCCTTGACGGTGGCGCGGGTGGAGGTGCCCGCGGTGGGCAGTCCGTCCTTGGCGATCTGGCGCTGGCGCTCCTTGAGGCGGCGTCGGCACTCGGTCTCGGTCTTGGCGCTGATGGTGATGCGGTGGCGGGTGCCGTTGGCGGTCCAGCCGGCTTCGATGCGTGCGACCCACATGCCGTCCTTGCGGCGGGCGGGTTTGGTGCCGGTGCCGTAGGGCGCGCGAGGCTTAGGAGGCATCCCGGCGCCTCATCACTCCCGCCCGGAGAAGCACGGTGTCCAGCGGCACGGAGACGATGACGGGCGGCGCGTCGTCGTCAATGAAGTCATCGGTTCGGATTGGGTTGTGGGTGGTCTCGACGTCGTACACCTCGGGCCGGTCACCGTCGGCGAAGGCTGGGAGTAGGAAGTCCCGCACGAGACCGCGCAGGGTGTTGTGCCAGTCGCCCGGATAAGTGAGCCCGCGTTCATCGCAGGCGTCGAGGATCCAGTCAGGGCAGTCGCCGTCGTTGAACCCCCACTTCGAGGCAAGGCTCTCGGCATTGAGGTGGAGGTGATCCATGTCCTGTCTCCGATCTAGTGTGCCCATTAGTGTACCCATTCTCATCGTAGGGTCTACCTATGGTTACCGTGCTCAAACCCTTAGTTTGCAACGGGATTCGGCTCCTCTGAGCGTACCATTACCTGACTTTGAATCAGGACAAGCGACGCAGGTTCGACTCCTGCCCGGGGAGCATGAAAAGAGCGGCTGACCTGCACAGACAGGTTAGCCGCTCTAGGTGTCTCGGGGGTGGGATCAGGGCCAAGTGTGCCCATCGGTGTACCCATTCGGCGGTCAGGTGCTACCGTGGACACGTAAGCGCCCCCGCACCGAGGGAACGGCCGGGGGCTGGCCCACTAGCAAGGAGTGGACATGGGCAGGATAGCGAAGCGAGTGCCAATCGGGTTCGACTGGCCTCTGCGTGAGACGTGGGACGGCTACCTGATGCCGAAGCGTCTCCATGAGCGCGAGTGCGAGAAGTGTGGCGGGAACGGCTACTCGCCCCAGGCCGACCGGCTCCGCGAGAAGTGGTACAGCAACGGACGGTTCGACCCGTCCGAGACGGGCTCGGTCCCGCTCACGCCCGAGACGCCCGGGGTGCGGCAGTTCGCTGAGCGAAACGTGGAGCACTCACCCGAGTACTACGGGTCGGGTGAGGCTACGATCCGACGAGAGGCCCGACGCCTTGCGGACCTCTGGAACGGTGCATGGTCGCACCACCTCACGCAGGAGGACGTGGACGCCCTGATCGAGGCCGGACGGCTCAAAGACCTCACGCACGACTGGGTCAAGGGCGAGGGATGGGTGCCGCGCAACCCCATGCCGACCGTAACGCCTGCCGAGGTGAACCACTGGTCGCTGATGGGCATGGGGCATGACTCGATCAACTGCATGATCGTCGTCAAGGCGAGGTGTAAGCGCGAGGGTCTGCCCTACCTGTGCTCCCACTGTGAGGGCCACGGCAGCGTCGAGCGGTGGCCCGGGCAGAGGGCCGAGGCTGAGGCGTGGGAGGCTGTCGAGCCTCCGACCGGCGACGGCTGGCAGATGTGGGAGGACACCTCGGAGGGTTCGCCCATCTCCCCCGTGTTCGACACTCCCGCGGCGTTGGCGGAATGGCTGGCGATCCATGAGACGACGTTCGGCTCAGCTCGCGCCACCCCCGCCGAGTGGCTGCGGATCATCACAGGCGAGGACTTCGCGCACGTCGAGGTGGCTCCCGGCGTCATCGTCATGTAGCCCCGGACACGACGAAAGAGCCCCACCCGCCCGTAGGCAGGTGGGGCTCGGTGCGTAGAACGCTGGGGGTCTAGCGGGTCAGATGGATCCCACGACGGCCACATGGGTTACGAACCATGCGGCGAAGCACCCGGACACGATGAGCCACACGGTGCGCCCGAGCTTGGTGTCGGTGCGGAACCAGCGGCGGAAGTGCTCCGAGAGGGTGTCGTCCTTGACGTCGTTGGCGATGGCGACGCCCTCGATGACGGCGAAGGCTGCGGCCCACCCGAGCCACAGCCACGTCCAGACGGTCATGACTGCTCCTCGGTGCTCCATGGCCACCGGGGCTCGACCGTGGACATAGGGACGTGCTGCCCGGCGAGCGCGTGGGTGCAGTCGCCGAGGAACTCCCACACGCCGGCGCGGACGAACGAGTGGCAGACGTTGCGCGGGTGCGGCTCGGGGGTGGGGTAGCGCACGAGGATGGACGGGCTGATCGTCGGCGCCACGGTGTCACCGTCCCAATCCCACGGGGCCGTCCCACCTGCGACGTAGATCATGTGGAGGTCCTGGCAGCCGGGGCACCAGAGCCAGAGCCTGTCGATGCCGTCGCTGCCGTGACGCAGAACGGCGTTGCTCATGGCCGGTAGTCCTCGGCGCCGTTGCCGTCGTCGAACACGTCGTGCATCGCGTCGAGCCGCGACTGCGGCAGGACCGGCTCGGACGGCTTGCTCCCGGTGACCCGCTTGTCGGCCGCGAGCATGTCGCCGCCCTCGCCCCAGATCTGGGCGAAGGCGTAGAGGCCGGCCACCGCGCCCGACCCGAGCGAGAGCCGCCAGTCGACGTCGAAGATGGTCGCGGCGGTCAGCGTGCCGGCGAACGCCTGCATTGCCGTGCGTAGCGGCTTGAAGCGGTAGACGAGGGCGAGGACGGCGCGCATGNNTCCTTGAGCTTCTGCTCGAGGATGGCACCGACGTCGTCAGGCACACCCTCGATCCCGGCGAGGACCTCGGCGAGCCCGGCCGCGAGCGCGTCGACCTTGGCCTCGGTGCGTCGGGCGGCGGCCAGGGAGCGGCCGGTGGCGAGCCCGAGCGGCTCCTTGCTGGTGCCGACCTGCACGGGCCGGTCGTGAACGGCCTTGGCGATCTCGTCTGCTGTGGGCATGTCGTCCTCCTCGGATGGTGCGGTCGTGAGGGTGTGCGTCTGGTGCGCCCACCTCTGGATCTGGTCGCCGGGGCACTCGGTGGATGCGCTCGGCGCGTCGCGGTGACCGGCGCTGAACAGCGAGTGCCCGGAGTGCTCCCACAGCTCCCGCTCGAGGCGGGTCGCCCGGTCGAACATCGCGTCGGTGGCCTGCTCCCCCTGTCCGAGCATGAACTGCGTGCCGTAGGTGGCCGCGTTGTCGTCGGTGCTGCCCGAGTGTGCGCCGCGGTAGTCGATGCCGCGGCCCTCGATGACGCGGGAGTGGACGCAGATGAGCAGGTTGTAGCCGATGCTGTTCCAGCCCTTGCTGCGGTGGTAGTCCTCCCACGACTTGACGCGGGAGAGGCAGGAGGC
>DJWE01000001.1:7427-9679 GCA_002441465.1 Propionibacteriaceae bacterium UBA6238
CACTCGGTGCCGACGTCGGCGCTGGCGTAGTCCCCGACCATCGCCTTGGCGAGCCGCAGCACCTGCCGGGCGATCTTGCGGGTGGCCTGCGTGTCGTCGATGAGCAGGTCCGCGAGTGCCTTGCCCTGCGCGCCGGTCAAGGTGGCGTTGTTGGCGATGGGGGCCTTCCACGCCCGGATGGAGCCGGTGGTGGTGTTGTCGGCCAGGAGCAGCGCGAGTTGGTCGATGGCGGCGCGGAGGTTGGTCAGGTCGGCGGTGGCGTCCGTCTCCAGTTGGGCGGCGACAGACTCGGCCTGCGCGTCGGCTGCCCTCGCGTCAGCGTCGGCGTTCTCCTCGGGCGTGTAGGGGCGGGTCGAGACGACCGCGCCCGACTCATCGTAGGTGGTGACGGTGCGGCTCGCCGGGTCGCCGATCCTCCTAATGTTCCCGCCAATTCGGGTCGGAATGTAGCCGCCCTGAAAATACTCTGTATCCATCTCGATCGAGCTCTCTCTCTTAGGAGATCATGTATGGAACGATGCGCCCGGCCCACATATTCGCGTTATTAGGGACAGATATTGTCGGTGGCGGAACGAACCCAGCGCCGACCGCCAGCCCTGTTCGTAGTTCGCCCGCGTTGTTGACGTCCCGCTGGGTGACGAAAAGGTTGGAACTGCCCGATCGGTAGACAGCGCCGGACGCTTCCGATGTTCTCCAAATCCCCCACCATATCTGGATACTGCCGGGGAGATTCCACTGCCCGGTAAGGGTTTTCCACCCCACCGCGCTGGCGTCGATAGTGCCGAAGTTGTACAGCAGTTCTAGGTTGGTACCACTCGTTGGTACATAAGCGACAAGGATGCCGGTAGCGGCAGCAACCGCAGTCGTAACTTCAACTGCGATCTTAGTCACTGAAATGGGATGGGGGAATGTAAAGCCCCCAAGGGAAGCGGATATGCCAAATGTTGAGCCGGTATTGGTAAGGCGCACGCCGCCTCCGAGGAGGGTGGGCACAGGTGGGGCTGCCGCGGCGATCGTGATGGTGTCGCCCGCGTCGTTCGGGGTGATGGTGACGTTCGACCCGGCGACGAGCGCGGTGCCCATCGTGTCCCGGATCAACTCAGGCGCGGTGGATGCGTCGAGCGCGGTGCCTGCCGTGGTGCCGAGCGCGAGGCTGGATGTGCCCGCACCGATCGCCGTCCGTGCCGCAGCCGCGTCCGCAGCGGTGACGACGGAGCGGCCCGTGGCGGTCGAGTCGCTGATCTGCGAGGCGGGGTGTGTGTGCGCGGTCGGGGTGCGGGCGTCCGACAGGCGCGGGTCCGTCGTGATGACAGCGGTCCCGGTCACGTCCGCTGGGGAGTGCGTGTGGACCGTGGCCGCCTTGCCCGCCAATCCCGGCACCGTCGGCGCGGCAGCCGTCCCGCCAAGGTCGCCCGCCAACTGCACGATGCCCTTGCTCGTGGTCGTCGCGTCCGGCGCGGACCCCGGCGGGGCAGCCTCGAGCACGTCGATGCGCGCGTCCAACTCCGCGTACTGCGTCGGCACCAGCGCCGCACCAGCCGACGGCACCACCGTGGACAGGTCGAGCGTGCCCAGATCGGCGACGTTGGTCTCCACGTCGAACCAGAACGGGTGCAGCCCCGAGCCGACGAGCCGCACCTGATACTGCAGGCCCGGCTTCCACTTCAGCTGCAGCGCGGTCGTGCCGTCCTTGGCCTTGAGCGCGCCCGCGGTGTCGATGACACCCTCGACCGCGCCGAGCGTCGTCGACCCGTCCTCCCCGAGGAACACCTCGGGGTTCGGCACGAACACGACGGTCTTGCCGACATGCGGCGCGTTGTCGGGGTACTCGGGCGTCCAAGTAGCGGTGAACACGTCTCAGCCTCCTAGAGCATCCGTAGGTCGTCGGGCAGCTCGTCAGGCCTCGGCGCGTCCGACTGCCCGTGGACGGTGATGTAGGCGTACAGGTAGTCGATGTGCTCGAGGAGCCGCTTGACGCGGGTACGCCACGACCCGTCCGCGCGTTTGAGCGTGTCGATCTGGTCCTCGAGCGCGTCGATGCGATCGGACTTCTCCTCGTCGGACTTCTCCAGCTGCACGACCCGCCTCGCCAGTTCGGCGTAGGGGGATGCGTTGCGGTTGATGAAGGCGACCATGACGCCGCCGAGGAGCCCGAGCCCTCCGATGACGAGAGGTATCCAGTCGTTCATGCGAGCCCCTGTCGTTTCCGTTTCGTGACGTGCGCTGGGCATGGGCGGGCACACCTCTTCTGC
>DJWE01000076.1 GCA_002441465.1 Propionibacteriaceae bacterium UBA6238
ACCACCCGCCGGAACAGTTCCGCGGTTGCGTTGTACAGGTGGATGGTCGCCCGCTGGGTCCCGATCAGGGACTGCGCGGTGCGTTCGATCAGATCCTCACGGGCTTGGGTGAGGACGCTGATGGTGACATCGTCGGNNTCTCCTTGTAGCCCATCCGCACCAGCAGGTCGAACATCTTCCGCTTGCGCGACGGCGTCATCGGGTCGATCAGCGCCTGGTTGCCGTCCCGCAGATCGGTGGACAGCCACCGGGGTGCGGCGGTGATCTTCTTCGTCGGCCAGGTCCGGTCCGGCAGGTCGACGGGCTCGAACGGCGTGTACCGGCCGAAGGGCATCGGGCTGGATTTCTGGACCGGGACAGGCTGCGGACGCGTCCCGAAAGTCTGGGTTGTCATGGATTCCTCGCTGGTTGGCGTGCGGGCTGACAGGCGCATGACGAACTCCGCAGCGAGGAGGCCTGATCTGTTACGAGGCCTCGCTGCGGCGACCAAGGAGGAGTCGCGCCCATGACATGCCACTCATCGTGACACACGATCGTCACATTCACCATGGGTGGCGCACATGCTGAGACGACCCGTCCCCGGTGTACCTGGACCGAGTTCGGAACCGTCCCCGATGTGGCCGGGCCGCGCTGGGGACGGTTCCGAACTCGGTCCAGGCGGTTCGCGCGATCAGAAGCCGAGACGGTTGAGGTGCTTGGGATCCCGCTGCCAGTCCTTGAGCACTTTCACCCGCAGATCCAGATGCACCGGCATGCCCACCAGCGCCGCGATCTGGGCGCGGGCCGCCGTGCCGACCTCCTTCAGCCGCTGCCCCTGGTGGCCGATCACGATGCCCTTCTGGGAATCCCGTTCGACCACCATGGACGCGTAGATGTCCAGCAGCGGACGATCGGCCGGACGCCCCTCGCGCTCCCCCATCTCCTCCACGACCACCATCAGCGAGTGCGGCAACTCGTCACGGACGCCCTCCAGCGCCGCCTCCCGGATCAGCTCGGCGATCAGGGTTTCGGTCGGTTCATCGGTGACTTCGCCGTCGGGGTAGTAACTCGGACCCTCGGGCAGCAGCGCGATCAGCTCCTCGGCCACCACGTCCACCTGATCGTCGGTAAGGGCCGACACCGGGATGATGCTCGCCCAGCGGATGCCCAGCTCGGCCTCCAGCGAGGCGATCCGCAGCAGGTGCTCGGCCATCCTCGCCGGCGTGACCAGATCGGACTTCGTCGCCAGAGCGACCAGCAGCGGGCGCTTGGGCAGCTTGGCGATCTCCCCGACCAGGTAGGTGTCGCCTGGCCCGATCCGCTGATTGGCGGGCAGGCAGACGCCGACCACGTCCACCTCTGACCAGGTGTCTCGGACGAGGTCGTTCAGCCGCTCGCCGAGCAGCGTGCGTGGCTTGTGCAGCCCCGGAGTGTCGATCACGACCAGTTGCGCGTCCGGGCGGTTCACGATGCCCCGAACCGCGTGCCGGGTGGTCTGCGGCTTGGACGAGGCGATCGCGATCTTGCTGCCCACCAGGGCGTTGGTCAGCGTGGACTTGCCCGCGTTGGGGCGGCCCACGAAACAGGCGAAGCCGGAGCGGAAACCCGGGACGGAGGAGCCTTCGTCACCCCCGGCTCGCTGCTGCTCGCCGGGCTGCTCAGGAACCGTTGGGGTGGGGGTCATGATCTCCTCTTCGCCGATTCCTCGGCCAGCTTCGTCGCGGCTTCGGCAGCCGTGTCCTCGTCGGCGACGAGTGAAGCCAGCACGGTCTGGATGCTGTGGCGGCGATCCGAGCCTCGCTCGGCGGTGAGCTCGATCCCCTCCCAGTGCACGACCGAGCCCGGGATCGGCACCTTGTTCAGTTCCTTGGCCATCAGGCCGAGCACCGTGTCCACGTCCTCGTCGTCCACCTTGAGCCCGAACAGCTCGCCGAGGTGGTCGATCGGCAGTCGTGCGGAGACCCGGAACCGATGTTCACCCAACTCGGTGACCGGAGCCACCTCATCGTCGTACTCGTCGACGATCTCTCCGACGATCTCCTCCAGCACGTCCTCGATCGTGGCCAGCCCCGCGGTACCGCCGAACTCGTCGATCACGATCACGACGTGGCTACGGGTGAGCTGCATCTCACGTAGCAGCTCGTCCACGGGCTTGGAGTCGGGGCAGTAGGTCGGCGGACGCATCAGTGTGTCCACGGTCTCGTTGGCCTGCGCCTTGGGGTTGTCGTACATCCGCCGGATGACGTCCTTGAGGTAGAGGATGCCGACCACGTCGTCCACGTCCTCGCCGATCACCGGGATCCGGCTGAAGCCCGATCGCAGTGCCAGCGAGACTCCCTGACGCAGCGTCTTGCCGCGCTCGATGTAGACCATCTCGGTGCGAGGCACCATGACTTCCTTGACGATCGTGTCGCCCAGCTCGAAGACCGAGTGGATCATCTGGCGTTCGCCGGCCTCGATCACCTCGCGTGCCTCGGCGAGATCGACCAGCTCGCGCAACTCCGCCTCGGAGGTGAACGGACCCTCCGTGAACCCCTTGCCGGGCGTGACTGCATTGCCCAGCAGGATCATCAGTTGGGGCACCGGGCCCAGCACTGTGCTCAGCGCCGCGACCGGGCCGGACGCGGCGAGCGCGACCCGCTCCGCGTGCTGGCGTCCCAACGTCCGCGCCGCCACGCCGAGGACGATGAACGAGATCAGGACCATGGTCAAGACCGGGTAGAGGATGCGCGCCCAGGTCGCCACGAAGTGGTCGAAGTAGACCAGCGTGACCAGGACGGTCGCCACCACCTCCAGCAGCAGGCGCACGAACAGCAGCGTGTTCAGCGCCGGCGCGGGATCCTGGGCGATCAACAACAGCCGTCGCCCGGCGCGGTGGCCCTCTTCGAGGAGTCGCTCGGCTCGCGAGCGCGAGATCGCCGATAGCGCGGTTTCCGCTGCGGTGGCGAACGCAGCAAGGATCACGCAGGCAGCGGCAACGGCCAGCAGGATCCACTGGGTCTGGGTCAACGCTCGCTCACACGCCTCATCCGGGTTGGTGGACGCTCAGTCTAGACGACGAGTTCTGCGAGGAGTCT
>DJWE01000065.1:0-2582 GCA_002441465.1 Propionibacteriaceae bacterium UBA6238
TCGACATCGAGGACGTCGTCGCGGTCCCGCTGTCGGCGCTGCTGGGCGACAACGTCGTCGAGCGCTCCGCGCACACCCCGTGGTACGACGGCCCGACGCTGCTCGAGCACCTCGAGGCCGTGCCCGTCGGTACCGACCCCGCGACGCAGCCATTCCGGTTCCCCGTGCAGGTCGTGATCCGGCCGCAGGCGGGGGAGTACCGCGACTACCGCGGCTACGCCGGCCGCATCACCGCCGGGGTCGTCCGCGTCGGCGACGAGGTCGCCGTCCTGCCGGGTGGCCGCACGACCCGCGTGGTCGGCATCGACCTGGGGCGCGGCGACGGCACGGTCACGGAACTGTCCGAAGCCTTCGCGCCGCAGTCCGTGACGCTGCGGCTCGCCGACGACATCGACATCTCCCGCGGCGACCTCCTCGCCGATCCGGGCCGCCCGGGCCACGTCACCCGGTCGGTGGGCGGCACCGTCTGTGTGCTGTCCGAGCGCCCGGTCCGCCCCCGGGACAGGGTCCTGCTCCGCGCGGGCACCCGCACCGTGCGGGCCATGGTGGAGGAGATCATCGACCAGCTCGACATCGATTCGGTCGAGTACCGGCGCGCCCCGCAGGAGCTGCGGCTCAACGACATCGGCCGCGTGCGGGTCCGGCTCGCCGACGACCTCCCCATCGACGACTACCTGGAGCTCCGCCGCAGCGGCGCCTTCCTGCTGATCGACGACGCCGACGGCTCGACGCTGGCCGCCGGGATGGCGGATGCTCCCGACCGCTACGCGGGCGCCGACATCTGAGTTCCGGCTGTTGCGTCGAGACCGCCCGCTCCCTCAAACCCGGCCGGGATGGGCGAAGGCGCTGAGTGTCACGTCTGGTGTCGACTACGGCACCAGATGTGACATTGAGGCTCCGAACGGCGGGGAGGCGTGAGGTGTGCGCGAGGGTGGGGGACGGCAGGGCGGCCGGGCGCAGGGATGCCCAGCCCGAGGGGCGCCCAGCTGGCGTCCCGCCTGAGCAGACTCGAGCCAGGGCCGCCCTGACGGCACACGCCCGGAAGGGACCACGCCACCGCCGAACGAGTGCAGGGAGACGTGAGACGAGGCCCGGGCGGCCTCAACTACCCAGCCCCTGACCGAATGGCGGTCGAGAAGCAGAAGGTGGTCAAGGGCCGCACGGGCCTCGTGTCAGGGCTCCCGGCACCTGCAGGGGAGGGCGGCGGAGTCTCGCGCCCGGCGCCCGCACCGTGACGGTGCCGGGAGTGCCCGCCGACGGGTCACTAGATCACGCGGTCGCGATCCGGAACATCGCCCAGCTGACCGCGGGAAGCTCCGCCTTCAGCACCCCGTCGACGATCGACGCGCCGCCGATGGCCTTGGGCTCGACCGAGGTGGAGTCCTCCATCGACGCAGCCCAGGTGTGGTCCGGGTTCGACAACTGGACCGCCTCGACCAGGCGCGCCTCTCCGAATGCCTTGAGGTTGACCTCCACCGGGGCCGTGCCCTCCATGCCGCGGTTGACGACGAAGACCGCCACCTCGCCGGCCTCCGCGTCGTGCGTGGCCACCGCGTCGACGAGCGCCACCTCGCCGTACTTGGCCGTCTCGTAGGTGCCGCTGTGGATCGGCACGTTGAGCACTGAACCCTTGGCGTACCTCGAGGTGAGCGCGAACGGGTGGAAGGTGGTCTGCTTCCAGGCCGGGCCGCCGGGCTCGGTCATGATCGGGGCGATCACGTTGACCAGCTGCGCCAGGGACGCGGAGTGCACGCGGTCCGTGTGGCGCAGCAGCGAGATGAGCAGGTTGCCCACCACGACGGCGTCGGCCACGTTGTAGAGGTCCTCAAGGAGCCGCGGCGCCACTGGCCAGTCATCGCCCTCGGAGACCTTGGACTCGACCCGCTGCTGGTACCAGACGTTCCACTCGTCGAACGAGATGTTGATCCGCTTGGTCCGCTTGGTGGCGGTCCGCACCGCGTCCGCGGTGGCGACCACGCCGTCGATGAAGCCGTCCATGTTGACCGCTGAGGCGAGGAACGAGCCGAGGTCGCCCTCGTCCTCGTAGTAGTAGACGTGGGCCGAGACCAGGTCCACCACGTCATAGGTCTCCGTCAGGACCACGCGCTCCCACTCGCCGAACGTCGGCATGTCGGTGTTCGAGGAGCCGCACGCCACGAGTTCGAGGTCCGGGTCGATCATCCGCATGGCGCGCGCAGTCTCGGCCGCGAGGCGACCGTACTCCTGCGGCGTCTTGTGGCCGATCTGCCACGGGCCGTCCATCTCGTTGCCGAGGCACCACATCTTCACGCGGTAGGGGTCCTCGACGCCGTTGGCTCGGCGCGTGTCGGCGAAGTGCGAGCCGCCGGGCACGTTGCAGTACTCGAGGATGTCCAGCGACTCCTGGATTCCGCGCGTGCCGAGGTTGACGGCCATCATGGGCTCGACGTCGGCCTTGACGCACCAGGACATGAACTCGTCGGTGCCGAAGGTGTTGGGCTCGGTGGAGTGCCAGGCCAGGTCGAGGCGTGCGGGGCGCTGGTCGACCGGCCCGACCCCGTCCTCCCACCGGTAGCCGGAGACGAAGTTGCCGCCGGGGTAGC
>DJWE01000065.1:2598-8411 GCA_002441465.1 Propionibacteriaceae bacterium UBA6238
AGCGCCCGAGGTGCTCGACGAAGGAGCCGAAGGTCCGGGGGCGCACGGGGCCGACGACGAAGTCCGGGTCGACGGTGATGCGGGTGTTGCTCATGGTGTGGGGTCTTCCTCAGGCGGGTTGTTGGGCTGCCGGCATGGGGCCGGGCAAGAGGAACGGGGCGATCGGGCAGCCCGCGGGCTNNCGCCCCGTTTCAGAGGGATGGGAAGAGCGGGACGATTACTCGCCGAGCTCGTTCTGCAGGTCAGACTGCGCCTGGTTCAGCGCGTCCTCGATCGGCACGTCGTTTTCGAAGATGTCGTTGAGGGTCTGGGTGTTGAGGAGGTTGTTCACCGAAGGCATGGAGCCGTTGGTGAAGGACTCCAGGTGACCGATGCTGTCCTGGATCTCCAGGAGCGGCTCGAACGGGTTGTTCTGGAAGTACTTGACGAACTTGTTCTCCGGGTTGTGCGTGATCTCCTGATCCGCCCACACCTCGGTGTTCAGCGGGTCGAAGCCCAGCAGCTCCCACGTGGAGATGTTGCCCTCGGTGCCCAGCTTGGCCCATGCGATGAACTCGGCGGCCAGCTCGGCGTTCTCGCCGTCCTTCATCACCGCGGTGCCGGTACCGCCGCCGCCGACGGAGATGTTGACGGGGTTCTCGACGGTGGGCGGGGGAGCGATGGCGATCTTCTCCGCGAAGTCGGGCATGTAGGCCAGGTAGCGCGAGGTGAACCAGAACGGCATCACGGCGGCGGCGAAGTCGCCGTTGTTGTAGGCGCCGAACGCCTCCTCGGTGTCAGGCTGGCCACCCGGGGGGACGGCGGCCGCGTTGGCGTCCTGCAGGCCCTTGAGGATGGTGAGCGCCTCGATCATCTCGGGGCTGTTGACGTTGACCTTGCCGTCCTCGGTGAAGTACTCGCCGCCGAGCTGGGCCAGCAGGAGGCCCTCCTGCCACGCCGCGGAGGTGTCGACGGTGCCCAGGTACTTGCCGGTCTTCTCGAAGTACTCGGCACCCGCCTCCTGGTAGTCGTCCCAGGTCTTGATCGTCGTGTAGTCGATCCCGGCGGCCTCGAGCAGCTCGGTGTTGTAGAAGGCGACGGTGGCGCCGACGTGGAAGTCGAGGCCGTACAGGGCGTCATCCTTGGAGAACAGATCCAGGCGGGCCTCGACGATGTCGTCGCGGTACGGTGCGGCGGCCTCGGTGAGGTCCATCAGCGCAGGGGTGCCCTGCGTGAACTGCGGGAACTTGCCGGCCTCGATGTCGGAGATGTCCGGGGCGCCCTGGCCCGAGGTGAGCGCGATCTGCAGCTTGTTGTGCATGTCGTCGTAGGGCAGGACGTTGACGGCGATCTGGACCTTCTTGTCCGGGTTCTCCTCGTTCCAGATCTCGGCCATCTCGGTGTAGAACTGCGCGTGCAGCTCGACGAACGTCCAGAGCTCAAGCTCAGTGGCGCCCTCGACGGCCTCCTGGGTGATCATGGAGCCCTCGGCGGTGGTTTCCGCATCGGGGGTGGCGGTGTTGCACGCGGTCAGGGCCAGGGTGGCCATGCCCGCCGCAAGAGCCGCTGTCGCGAACTTCTTGAGTTTCATCGGGGTGTTCCTTTCTTGTCCTCCAGCACCTGTGCTGGGGAGCAGCTGACGAAAGATGATGACTAGGGGGTGGACGGGGGGAGTGGGTTCAGCCCTTGACGGCGCCGGCGGTCATGCCTTCGATGAAGAACCGCTGGAACAGCATGAACAGGATGAAGATCGGGATCATGGAGAAGAACGACCCGACGATGAGGAGCTCGTAGTTGTTGCCGTAGGGCGTCAACAGGGTGTTGAGGCCGATGGGCAGCGTGTACTTGTCCGGGCTGCGCAGGGCGAGTAGCGGCCAGAGGAAGTTGTTCCAGCTGCCCATGCCGTTGAGGATGGCCATGGCGGCGAAGGCGGGCTTGGTCAGCGGCAGGATGAGGCGGAAGAAGATGCCGATCTCCGAGACGCCATCGAGGCGGCCCGCCTCGACGATCTCCTTCGGGATGCCCCGCAGGTACTGCCGGAAGAACATGATGGTCACGGCGTGCGCGAGGAAGGGCAGGATCACCGCGGTGTAGGTGTCCTGGAGCTGCATGTCGTTGATCTGGATGTACAGGGGGAGCATGAGCATCTCGAACGGCACCGACATCAGCAGGATCACCGAGACGAACAGCGCACTCTTGAAGCGGAACTCGTACATGGCGAACCCGTAGGCCACGAAGGAGCTGATCGCCAGCGTGAGGACCACCTGGAGCAGCGTGACGACGGTGCTGTTGAAGAACCAGCGGAAGTAGCTTCCGGAGTCCGTGAACAGGGCGACCCAGTTGTCGAAGCTCGCCGTCGCGAAGTCGATCCCGAGGTTGAGGCCGTAGCGGACGATCATGTTGCCGTCCTGGAAGGTTGCGACGAAGATCGCCCAGAACGGGATGAGCACCAGGGCGGCCAGGGCCGCGAAGAGGGCGACCAGCAGGGCGGTCCTGCCGATGGAGCGACGGCGATGGGCCCTGCCCTCGTCGCTCATCTGGCGGCCGTTCTTGCCGACCTCCGTGACCTCGTCTCCGCTGAGACGGGCGTCGAGCGGCTTCACCTGTGACGACGACGCGGTCATCGCTCCTCCTTCTTGAAGGTCCCGGTGGCGATGAGCTGCGGGATGTTGATGGCGAGCACGATGATGAGCAGCACCACGCCGACCGCCGAGGCGTAGCCGAGGTCGTTCTTCTCGATGCCCTGCCGGTAGAGGTAGCCGACGATGGTGAGGCCGATGTTCTGCGGCGAGTTGTTGCCGCCCCAGAGCATGAAGCTCTCGAGGAACATGGCCAGGCCGCCGTAGACGCTGATGGTGACGACGAAGACGAGGGTGGGCTTGATCTGTGGCACCGTGACGTGCCAGAACTTCTGCCAGGCGTTGGCGCCGTCGAGGTCCGCCGCCTCGTAGTAGTCGTTCGGGATGGCCTGCAGGCCGGCCAGGAAGTAGAGGATGTTGACCCCGGTCCAGCGCCAGCTAGCGACGGTCAGCAGGGCCATGAAGCCGGTCTCGCTGTTCTTCAGCCACTTGACCGGCTCGATGCCGAAGGCCCCGACGATCTGGTTCATCAGCGCCGTGGGGGACTCGCTGAAGATCAGGCGGAAGACGATGCCGGCGACGACCACAGACGTGAGCGCCGGGATGAACATGACCGACTTGAAGACGGCCTTGATCCGGTCACTGCCCAGCTTCGAGTTGATGAGCACCGCCAGCAGCAGCGGGATGGGGATGAGGAGGAACAGCGTGAAGATCATGTACTTCATGGAGTTGCCGAGGGCAACGTAGAAGAGGCGATCGCCGATGAGCCGCTCGAAGTTCGCCAGGCCGACGTTGGTGACGGAACCCGGGATGATGTCCTGCGTGCTCATGATGAAGGACTTGATCAGGGGGCTCACCCAGAAGATGGCGAGCGTGAGCACGAAGGGGAGCACGAAGATGTAGGGCGCCACCTTGGGCGAGTAGAGCATTCTTCTCACCGGGCTACTCCTCGCCCTGGCTGTATGTGCGCTGGATCACAGCGAGCCTCCGCCTCCGCACGCCTCCATGGCGTGTCACCTGTTATAGCGTTGAAAACGGGCGCAGCGTCCGTGCTGTCCCGCTCCGATCAGCCGTTTTACCCTCCTCCGAGGGCCACCGGTTTACATCGATGACATAAAGGTAAACCGGCCTCCCCTGGTTCGTCAAGAAGCGGTTTCGGTCGTGACCATTTCGTGACATTCGGCGGGCTCGGGCCGAGCCGGGCAGCCTGGGCCGAGCCGGCTGGGCTGCCGTGGTGGCTCGTCTCGGGGAGTGGCGGGCCACCAGGCGGGTGAGGATTGGGAGGGTGATGGCCACTAGGCTCGTCGCGTGAGCCAGTACGCCGATCTCCTCCGTCTCCCGCTCCGTCACGCCGGCAAGGTGCGCGAGCTGTACACCGTCGTCGACGACGAGGGCGCCGAGCGCATCCTCATGGTGGCCACCGACAACATCTCGGCGTTCGACCACGTGCTCAGCACGCCCATCCCGGACAAGGGCGCCATCCTGACCCAGCTCAGCCTGTGGTGGTTCGACCAGCTGGCGGACCTCGTCGACAACCACGTGGTGAGCACCGACGTGCCGGAGGCCGTGGCCGGGCGCGCGACGCTGGTCGAGGCGCTCGACATGGTGGAGGTGGAGTGCGTGGCGCGCGGCTACCTCACCGGCTCTGGATGGGTCGAGTACCAGGCGTCGCGGACGGTGTGCGGGGTTCCGCTGCCCGAGGGGCTGCGCGACGGCGACCAGCTGCCCGAGCCCATCTTCACCCCCGCCATCAAGGCTCCCCTGGGCGAGCACGACGAGAACGTTGACTTCGCCACCATCGCCGGCCTCCACGGCGAGGAGTTGGCCGCCGTGCTGCGCGACCTCACCTTGACGATCTACGCGCGGGCCCGGGAGATCGCCGCGGCGCGCGGCATCATCCTGGCCGACACGAAGTTCGAGTTCGGTCGCCGCCCCGACGGCACGCTGGTGCTGGCCGACGAGGTGCTGACCCCCGACTCGTCGCGGTTCTGGGACGCGGCGGCATGGGTGCCGGGGGAGTCGCTGCCGAGCTTCGACAAGCAGTACGTGCGCGACTGGCTCGCGAAGGACTCCGGCTGGGACAGGGCGTCGGATACCCCGCCCCCGCCGCTGCCGGCCGACGTGGTCGCGGCCACCCGCGACCGCTACCTGGAGGCGTACCGCCGCCTGACCGGCCGCGCCTTCGCCCCGCGCTCCTGACCCTGTCGTCGCGGCCTCCCCACCCTTGGGCGGGAAAGAGTTGAGCCGGACACGGCTCTCGCGGGGGTGGTTTGAGCCGGACACGGCTCTTGCGGGGCCGGTTTGAGCCGGATTCCGGGCTCGAAGTCCAGGATCGACGATGAAACCGGTTTCGGCGAGATTGACTCCGAAATCCGGCTCAACCCAAGGAATCGCTGCAGGGAAGCGCTTCCGCGATGCTGAGTCCGAAACCCGGCTCAAACCAGCCCCGCAAGAGCCGTGTCCGGCTCATGCCACCGGCGCGGGTGCAGTGTCCTGCTCAATGAAGCACGCGACGGGCGCACCCCGATCGGGGCAGCGACGCTGTCCCCGGCGCGGGTGGGTCCCGACGGCGTAACCTCGGCACCATGACCATCCGCATGCTCGCGCTTCTCGACGGCACCCTCGTCGACCCCGCGACACCCATCGTCCGCGCCGACGACCAGGGCGTGGTCCGCGGCGACGGCGTCTTCGACGCGCTGCTGGCCAGCTTCGGCCGTGCGCACCACCTCGACGAGCACCTGGCAAGGCTGGCGGCGTCCGCCAGCATCCTGCAGCTGCCCGCCCCCGACGACGCCGGCTACCGCCGCGCCGTCGCCGCGATTCTGGCCGCCTGGGACTGGGACGACGAGCCCGAGGCGGTGCTGCGGACCATCATGACCCGTGGGCCTGAGGGCCTCGACGAGCCCAACGGGTGGGTGATGGCCGCCCCGCTCGACGCCACCACCAAGCGTGAGCGGACCGACGGCGTGCGCGTCCTGGTCCTGGACCGCGGGTTCGAGGGCGCCGACGTCGCCCCGCTGCCCTGGCTGCTGCCGGGCGCGAAGTCGCTGTCCTACGGCATCAACATGGCGGCCAAGCGCTACGCGAAGGCGAACGGGGCCGACGACGTCATCTTCGTCACGCCGTCGGGCTCCCTGCTTGAGGGCCCCACCTCCAGCGTGGTCCTGGACCTGGACGGGGTGCTCGTCACCCCGCCGCTGGACGGCATCCTCCGCTCCATCACCATCGCGGAGCTGCTGGACAAGGCGCCCGCTG
>DJWE01000064.1:0-44927 GCA_002441465.1 Propionibacteriaceae bacterium UBA6238
GGCGAGCAGTAGCGGAAGTAGTACCACGACGAGTCGACAAAGGTGTCCATCGTGTCCGTGTCGCGTTGCGCCGGGCCGCCGCACTTGGGGCACTCGACGTTCACCCACTCGGTCGCCGAGGCCAGCGGGCTGGTGCCCTTCGGTGCCAGCGCGGCCCCCCGCAGGTCGGGCAGGCGTACCGGCAACTGGTCGTCGGGCACCGGCACCTCGCCACAGGACGGGCAGTGCACGATGGGGATCGGACAGCCCCAGAACCGCTGCCGGCTGAGCAGCCAGTCCCGCAGCCGATAGGTGACCGCCGCCTCGCCACGCCCCTCGGCGGCCAGCCGGGCCGTGATCGCGGCGATGCCCGCCTTCTTGTCCGCCAGCCCGTCCAGAGCGGGAGAGTTCACATACGTGCCGTCGCCGGGCGTGGCCACCCAGGTCTGACCCGGATCGGGCTCACCGGTCTCGACCACCACCCGGACGGGCAGGTCGAACGCCTTCGCGAAGTCCAGGTCGCGCTGGTCGTGCGCGGGCACGGCCATCACCGCGCCCGTACCGTACTCGGCCAGCACGTAGTCGGCCGCGTAGACGGGCAGTTGCTCTCCGTTCACCGGGTTGGTCGCGTGCACGCCGAGGAACACACCGGTCTTGGGCCGCTCGGACGACTGCCGCTCGATCTCGCTGACCCGCTTGGTCGCCTCCAGGTACTCCTCGAAGGCGGGACGCTGGGCGTCGGTGACGATCTCGGCCGCCAGCGCGGCCTCCGGAGCGATCACGAAGAACGTCGCGCCGAACAGGGTGTCGGGGCGAGTGGTGAACACCCGCACCGGCTCGTCGCGTCCCTCGATGGCGAAGTCGACCCAGGCGCCCTCGGAGCGACCGATCCAGTTGCGCTGCATGGCCAGAACCCGGTCGGGCCAGTTGCCCTCGATCAGTGACATGTCGTCGAGCAGTCGCTGAGCGTAGTCGGTGATCTTGAAGTACCACTGGGTGAGCTTGCGCTTGGTCACGACGGCGCCACAACGCTCGCACAGCCCCTGTACCACCTGCTCGTTGGCGAGCACGGTCTGGTCGTTCGGGCACCAGTTGACGTAGCTGTCCTTGCGATAGGCGAGGCCACGCTCGTGGAAGCGCAGGAACAACCACTGCGTCCACTTGTAGTACTCGGGATCGGAGGTGTGCAGTCGCCGGGACCAGTCCAGGCTCAGTCCGTAGCGCTTGAACGAGCGGGCCTGGGTCTCGATATTCGCGTAAGTCCAGTCGGCGGGATGGGCGTCCCTGGCGATCGCGGCGTTCTCCGCGGGCAGGCCGAACGAGTCCCAACCGATCGGGTGCATCACGTCGTAGCCGCGCAGTCGCCAGTAGCGAGCCACCACGTCGCCCATCACGAACGCCTCGGCATGACCCATGTGCAGGTCGCCGGAGGGGTAGGGGAACATGTCGAGTATGTAGCGCCGTTCCTTCGACCCGTCATCGAGCGGGGTGAAGGTGCCGTCGGTCTCCCAGAACCGCTGCCACCTCTCTTGGGCTGCGGCGGCGTCGTAGCTAGCGCGAATTGCCTCGGCGGTCACTTCCGGTCTCTCCTTCGTCTGCATGCACTCCCTGTGCTCCGGCATGAAAAAGCCCCCGCGGGCCGTCAGGCTCGCCAGGGGCCGCCGCGACTGCTCTGCAGCCGCGGCTATGGAAGCAACAGCGATGCGTTGTGCACGCAGACATGGTATCGGATCGCTCCGGAGGGGATGTTCGCCGACCAGCCGGTACCCCCGAGGCCTGGGATGCCTTGCGAACAATTCCTTACCGCACACCTTCCGGGCGCCTCAGCCGGACCGATTAGGCAAGCCTTTCCTTGCTTGCGACTAGGGGTTTTACCCAGAACGATGGACCCATGGCCATTGCTCCCGGTATCGCCGAATCGATCCCCAAGCAGTCGTTGTCCCAGCGATTGAACTGGCTGCGCGCCGGTGTACTCGGCGCCAATGACGGGATCGTCTCCACCGCCGGCCTGGTGTTCGGCGTCGCCGGCGCCACCACCGACACCGTCGCTCTGCTGGTCGCGGGCCTCGCCGGAATGGTCGCCGGTGCGCTCTCGATGGCCGGCGGCGAGTACGTCAGCGTGAGCAGTCAGAAGGACAGCGAACTCGCCGCCTTGCGCCAGCAGGAGCACGAGCTCGCCACCGACCCGCATGGCAAGCTCCGCCAGCTCGCCGATCACTACGCAGAGCGCGGGCTCAGCCACGACCTTGCCGAGCGCGTCGCCAGCGAACTCAGCCAGCACGCCGCCCTGGACGCCCACGCGCAGGTCTTCCTCAACCTCGACGCCGACGAGCAGGTCTCACCCTGGGTGGCGGCGCGAGCCTCGCTCGTAGCCTTCCTTGCCGGCTCGGTGATCCCGCTGGTTGCGATCATCACCACCCCGCGCGCCGTGCGGCTGCCGCTCACCGTGCTCGCCGTACTCGGCGCGCTGGTCATCACCGGATTCGTCAGCGCACGGTTGGGTGGCGCCCGGCCCGTGCGGGCCATCGTCCGCAATGTCGTCGTGGGCAGTCTCGCCATGGGGCTCACCTACCTTGTGGGATGGCTGGTCGGCCAGCAGTTGTGAACTCGACCGCGAGCGCCTCCAGCAGGGCGCCGCGGATCGCCTCCCACTCCCCCGGCGGCACCACGTTCTGATTCAGCCACTCCAACAGAGCCGCGATCGGAGCCTGCGGGTCGATCTGGTCGAGTTCCTCCAGACAGACCACCTGGAGCGCGCCGTCGCCCGTCTGCCAAGCAGCCATACCGACCAGACCCAAGATCGGCGCTCGGCGACCGAGCGGACACCGCCGCACCACCGCAGCCCACAGCTCCAGCTGCTGCTCGGCGTTGCCCCTGCCAAGCCCTCGCAACACGGCGAGTTGGCCCTCGGGACGCGCGGCGAGCAGAGCCAGGCGGACGCAGTCAACCACCAGAACCTGCCCCGACGCCCGCAGCAGCCGGCGCAACAGCCGTCGACGACCACGGACGCCAAGCCTGTGCAGTTCTTCGGCGCAAGCCTCGAACTGAGCGAGGAGCCCCTCGATCTCGGAGTCGGAGGGCCCCGCGAGGCCCGCGGCGAGCTCCCGTCTCGATGCTCGGGCAGGCAGCCCCAGCACAGCCGCTTCCACTGCCAGTGGGCTGATCGCTCCGGTGATCGGTCCGGTCGGCCCGCCGGGGTGATCACCCCGCCACTGCGTGCTCGCCACCTGCAGCACCCGGCCCAGTCGAACCGTGCCCACCCGATCCACGCAGGCGGCCAGCACACCCCAGGCGACCTCGTGATCGTCGGTGTAGGCCATAAACCATCCCTCGGCGTGCGGGAACCGATCGAACAACCGGGCGAGCAACGCGTCCAGGGCGACCAGGTCGGCCACCGCGGCGAGGTCGACCCGGGCGGTCACGAGCACCCGTCCGTCCTCCAGCAACATCACCACCAAGGAGTCCTCCGGATGGAAGCCGATCAGGTAGGGCACAAGGCCGATCAGGTCGTCGACGCTGCGTACGGCAAGGCGGGCAGGTTGTTCGGAGACGCTCATGCCCAGGGATTGTCGGCAGCACCGCCGAACGGCGTGCAGCCATCCACAGGGGCAGGACCGGCCGGCGGGGTTGTCCACAGCCAGGCCGACGCGTCCGAGGTAGCCTTGGCGGCGATGACCCAGGAACAGCTTCCCGCCGAATCCCCTGGCGCCCAGCCACCACCGTCCGGATGGGCGCCCGCACCGCTGTCCGATGGTGGCCGCCCGAATGTGGGCGACCGACCGCCGCCGCAGACCGAGCATGGCCAAGCACTCGGCGGCCCGACACTGCCCTCGACCAAGATCGAGGAATTCGCACCGCCTCGCTCCCGGCTGCCGCTCGTGGTCGCGCTGATCGCCGTGGTGGTTGCCGGACTGATCTGGGCGGGCACGACACTGCGAGCTCCCCTGCCGGGCGCTACCGCGTCCGCGAGCCCGAGCGCCCAGCCAACGCAGACCTCGACCGCAGCCGGCCTTCCGTTCGTCACGCCGGACGAGCGCTACACGGGACGCTGGGAGATCCTGCGCCACACGTGGACCGACTCCGGGCTCGAGGTCGAGATCCGCGTGATGGCCGACCAGGGCCCCATCTCCTACTCGTTCATGGCTTTCGGCAACGACGACGTCCAGGCAACGGCCGCACAACCGGGCTCGCAATCCCCACAGTTCTCGGGAATGCCCATTCAGAGCGGAGCCGCAGAGACGGGCTGGTTGTTCTTCCCCCTACAACGCGGCGCCAGCACGATCCTCCTGGCCACGGCCGCCGGCCGCCAGATGTCCGCGCTGCCGGTTTCCGGCTAGATCGCCGAACACGGCCAATCCACGAGGGAGGTTCCGCACTCCTCCGCCAGCCCCGTCGAGCTCACCCGTCCGGAGCGGCTCGTCGTCTATGGTGAGCGGGTGACCTTGCCGGACGCCGCCGTGAGAGTAGGCATCTTCACCGACGACTTCTACCCCGAGTCCGGCGGGGTGTCGCGCTCGATCCAGCTACAGGTCGAGCAGCTGACTAGGGCCGGGCACAAAGTGACCTTGTTCGCGCCGCGGATCAAGTTCACCCCGCCGCCGGACAGCGCATGGGAAGGCCTGCCCTATTGGCGGGTGCCGGGCACGCCCAGCTTCCTGTGCTCGCTGCCGGCCACGCCACGACTGGCACAACGGATCGCGGCCGAACACCGGCTCGACGTGGTCCACTCCCAGAACGAGCGCGGCTCGATCTTCCTCGCCGCGCAGGTGGCCAAGGCTGCGGGAATCCCGCACGTACACACCTTCCACTCCAACTACGTGGGCACCCATCGCACGACGCCACTCTCGTCCGGGCTCAACTCGCTGACCTACCTCGACTGGGCCGGACGCTGGCTGCGCCGGGTGTCCGGCCAGGGTTCGGACGCCACCATCGGCTTCCCGTCCGATCCGGACGCCGCATCCGATTCCCGGTTCGCCCGGCGCGACTGGCGGAGTCTCGCTCGCCTCGCCTCCGCCGTCGACGCGTTCACCTCGCCCGCGGGCTACGTCGTGGACGCGATCCTGGACGCATCGGACGGCTCCCTGGCGGGTCGGGGGCACGTGGTCGCCTCCGGAGTGGCCGATGCCTTCACCCATGCCCGGCGCAAGCGACCACGGGGCGAGGTGACCCGGTTCCTCAGTTGTGGCCGGCTCGGCCCGGAGAAGCGCGTGGACGTCATCCTGGACGCCTTCGAACGGCTCGGCCGCGACGATGCCGAGTTGCACATCGTGGGCACCGGTTCGGCCGAGCCAGCGCTACGTCAGCAGGCCGCGCGGATCCAGCGTGGAACAGTGCGATTCCTCGGCCACTTCAACGATGCCGAGTTGATCGCGCAGGAGATCGCCGACGCCGACGTGTTCGTGCTGGCGTCCTATCGGTTCGACACCCAGGGGATGGTGCTGGCCGAGGCCGCGGCGACCGGCACCCCGATCCTCTACTGCGACGATCGACTCACCGTCGGCGTGAGTGCCGACAACGCCCTGCTCACCGGACCGGACGCCGCCGGCCTCGCCGCCGGGATGGCCGAACTCATCGACGACCCGGAACGTCTGGTCGCGATGTCCGCCGCATCCGCCGAGCGCGGCCGTGGGCTCACGGCCGCAGCGATGCGGGACGCCTACGTGGAGACCTATCGGCGAGCGATCGCTTCGCGGTCGTCGGCCGTCGAGCGTCCCTGAGGTCGGCTGCCACCGCCGGAGCGCCGGTGCCGCCGGCTCAGCCCGGACCGGACCGACGCCTGCGGGCTCAGCGTCCGCTCGGCTCCGCGTCCGGGCTGGGCTCGGTGACCAACTCCGCTGCGGGCAATGGCTCCCCCTCCGGCAGAGCGGCCGGACGGTTGCGCTGCGCGTCGGGATGGTAGCGGGAGAGCACGAAGACTCCGGCGACGGCCACCGCACCACTGATCGCCATGCCCACGGCGTCCAGGACACCCAGTCGGACGCCCTCGCCCAGCACGGCCAGACCGAAGGTGACCGCCACGATCGGGTCGGTGGTGGTCATCGACCCCACCACGATCTCCGCGGGCCCATTCGCGTAGCCCTGCTGCACCATCCAGCCGCCGACGAGGTAGCAGACCAGCAGGAACGCTGCCGCGGTCCAGAACAGCGGTCGAGTCGTGAATTGGCCGCCCCTGACCAGTTCCGAGATTGTCTTGATCAACACTGAACTGAGGCCGTAGAAGAACGACCCGCCGGACGCCCACATCAAACAACGCATCGAGGGCGACCCGAATCGACCCAGGTATCCCAGGGCCGCGCCGATCGCGAACACGATCAGGCTGGCGATGATGATCCGCGCCGGCGGCAGCGCCGTGTCGGGGGCGGCCTTGTGTGCCGAGAACAGCGTGAACACGACGATGCCGGCGATGGTCATCGCCACCGCGCCCCAGATCAGTCTCGTGGGCCGGAAATGATGGATCTTCGCGGCCAGCAGGACCGCCCACGGCACGGCGAGGATCCCGACCGGCTGCACCACCGTCACCGGCGCGAGCATCAGGCCCACGATGTGCATGCTGGCTCCGAGCGCGACCGTGGCCAGGCCGAGCAACCACCGCGGGTTCTTCAGCAGGCCGAACACCTGGGCCAGGCCCATCGAGCGATTCTCCGCCGCCTTGTCCACAGTGCGGCTCACGGCAAGGTGCTGGATGGTAGATCCACCGGCAAACAGGAATGACGCCACGACGACAATCGCGATGGCGAGCGGGATGTTCTGCTCAAACCATCGGAACCCGGGGACGAGGAGAGGGTGCGTCATGTCATCCTGTCTTGTCGACGGCGAATCTTGGTCAGCCTAGCGGGTCGCTCCCAACCGGCTCGCCGGACTCGGCCCCGGCTCAGTGTTCCTCGGAGAAGCGCACCGCGGCTCGCACCTGCGCGGCGATGCTCGAGCCCAGGTTCAGCGGCCAGCGGTGCATCACATACTCGGTGGCCTCGTCCACGGTGAGCTGCCGGGTCGAGTTGCCCGAACGCACCCACAGCTCCGGCGCCGCGCCCTTGCCATGCCGCAGGTAGACCGGACGCGGGCTCGGGACGCAGGTCACCCGGCACACACTCGTCGGCTGATCCTCAGCATTGGGGACCGAGGGAAACTCGATCTGCACGGTCGCGGCGGAGGTCTGGCCGAGGGTCGAGGTGAGCAGGTCTCGCAACCACAGTTCGTAGCGGTCGAGGTCCGGGCTCTTCATGGTGGCCAGGTCCGGCTCCAGGCCCAGTGGCGTGCCGAGGTCGTCCACGCCGATGACGAGCGTGCCGCCGTCGGCGTTCAGGAAGGCGCAGGCCGTCTTGGCGATGACCTGCTCCATCCGTTCGTCCTTCTGCCCCGTGCGCAGGTTGATCCGAGCGGTCGACTTGAACTCGACGCGATCCGACTCCCCCGCGACCAGAAGTTCGGCGATCCCCGCACACTGCGGACGCTGGAAGTGCGCAGCCACGGCGCCGTAGCCGGCGACGGCCACGACGGTCATGCCCAGGGCCAACAAGATGGCCAGGGGGCTCCACAACGCCGCCCGCGGATCGATCCACCAGGCCAGCAGAAGGCCGAGGGCCGTGCCGATGATCGAGACCACGATCGTGGTCGCGACCCCCAGCCTGGCCCGGCCGCGAAGCAGCCAGCGGGCCACGGATCCGAGTAACCACGCCACTACCAGCACGATCGGCAGCGCGGCCGCCACCGCCCACAGCGGCACGCCTTGCAGCAAGCCTCCGCTCACGCCGGGTTCTCCTTCGGTCGATGAGTGTCGTACCAAGCCAGGGCAATCGCGACCGCGCCGGCCAGGATCGCCCCTACCGCGGTGTACAGCGCCCGTTCCGCAGCGAGGGTGCCCGGGCTCGCCGAGCCGAGCAGCACCACACTCGGGGTGAGGAACAGTACCTGTTTGGGGTAATCGCCTTGCACCGTGTAGGCCAACATGAGGACCAGGCAGGCACCGAGCGCGACCCCGATGGCCCACAGCGGCAGCAGCCCGGCGAGCAGCAGAGCCAGGATGACCCCACCAACCGTCCCCAGCACCCGCTGCCACGACCGCTTCAGGGTCTGGTCGTCGAACGGACGGAGCACGATGGTCAGCGTGAGCGCGATCCAGTAGCCGTGCGGCCAGGCGAGCACACCGACGGCGTACACCGCCGAGCCGACCGTCACCGCCATCACGACGGCATGCCGCCACGCCCTGGCCGGGGCGACGCCGTCCCGGGGACGATCCGGTGCGCCGATCCGGCTGCCGAGCAGAACCATCACCACGCCGCCGGCGAGCATCCACAGCCCCACCAGTTCGGGCCGGAAATCGCCCGGTACCAGCGACAGGACGGCTGCAACACTGGGGACGCCGGCCATCAACCCGTCCGCACGCATACTGGCCGGCGCGACCAGCAGACAGCACAGCGCCACGAAGCAGGCCGCAGCAGCAGGCTGGCCCCGCAGCGCGACCGCGACCACTCCGGTCATCGCAGCGGGCACGGCCAGCGCCAGCGCGTGCCTCGGACGCAGAGTGAGCGCCGGCCGGGCGCCGGCGGTGTAGCCCATCACCATGCCCACCGCGGCGGACGCCCCGGCCAGCAGGAAGGCCCCGGCCAGCGGCACGAGCGCGACGACGCTGGCGAGCACGCAGAGCAGCAGCACTCGGCGCGGAACCACCCAGGACGCCCCGAGTCCGGTCATGTGCCCAGGCCCGTTGACGGACGGCGCCACGGGATGATCACCAGCCGCCGCCTCCGCCCCCTCCGAAGCCACCTCCACCGGAGAAGCCGGAGCCGCCGCTGGTGGCGGCCGTGGCCGACTGCAGCGAGCTGGTCATGGTGTGGGCGAGAGAGTCCAGCGAGGAGGCGAAGTTGTGGTAGGCGAAGCCGTACCCGTACCCGTAGTACCAAGGGGTGTCGAACGCGTAGCGTCCCTGAGCGGCAAGATCGCTGAAGACCTTGGTCCAGCGCTCGGCGACGCCGAACATGATCGCGTAGGGCAGGTAGCGCGAGAACACGTCGATGCCCTCCTCGAACCTGATCTGGTCGGCCTCGGCCGTGCGCAGGTACAACTCAAAACCCCGCGCCTGCGCCAGCACAGCCGAACCCGTGGCGGTCCTGGACCCGAAACGGTTGTTCATGGCCATCACGGCCAGCCCGGTGATCACACCGGCGACCCCGACCAGACCCCAGCCGAAGAGCCCGAACAGGAAGCCGACGCCCACCCCGACGACAACCAGGACGACACCGGCGGCGAAGGCCAGACCGCGCACGGTGGCCGGATTCGCGGTGAACCACTTCAGATCGGTGGTGACACGCCGATGAAGCGCGCTCTTGGTCTGCGAGAGCAGGTCCGAATAGCGGGAGTCCTTCAGATCGTCGGTGGCCACCTGGTCGCCGGCGGAGAACATCGTGTTCAGCAACCGGGACTCGTAGCCGGCCAACCGATCACCCCCCTGCTGGCGCGTGAACGTCCAGTCGCGCTTGCCGGTCTGAGCGATACTGAGGTGCCCGCGAACGGCCAGATCGATGATGGTGGCGCTGATGTCCTTGTCGTCAGCGGTCGCGTCCATCAGCGTCCCCAACTCGCCAGGACGCGCCCCCTTCGGCGGGGTGAACTGCACCGCGACCGGAACGTCTGAGCCCTGATGCCCCACGTTCGACTCCTGGCCATCGGCAGGCACCAAGCCCGGCGTGAGCCCGAGGTAGACCTGATCGCGAGCACTGCGCCGGGTCCGTCGGAGCACCGCGGCCAGGCCCAGCGCCGTGAGCACGCCGGCCACACCGGCCGTCCACGGTGTCACCGGGAACATGTTGCCGACCCCGTAGCGCCGCTCCAGCCGCGCCTCAGCGCCGGTGAAGGTCCCTGCGGGGAATCCGGCAACCACCTGCATGCCGCTGCCGTTCCCGATCTGGGACACCGCGTAGGTCGCCTCTGTTCCCTTGGACGTGGCGTCGCACGGGTAATCGAAGGAGGTGCCCGAATAGCAACTCACTCGCGAGATCGCGGCCGGTCCGGTCACGGTGACGCTCGCCGAATCGATCGGAACCTCCCACCCGGAGCCGACCGCATTCCAGTTGAACTCGTCCAGTCCGGACTGGGCCTGTTGCGGAGCGATCAGACCCCGGATCGTGTAGTTGACCTGGTAGGTCTGGACCCCGGTGAACGTGCGCCCCTCGCTGCCCACCCGGATCAGCAGGTTGCCGTCCTCCTCCTTGGTCTGCACCGAGGCATCCGCACCACTCGGGCTGGACACCTGGCCAATGGTCATGTCGAGCATCCGCCAGTGGTCGGGATCGTTGGCGATCTCCTGCCGGAGTGGGAACGTCAGGTACGGCCCGTGTCCTGGATCGTTGCCGAAGTCGAACGACAGGCTCAGCTGCACGTCGGCGGTGCCCTGAGCATCGACGGTGGCCACCGCCCGGTAGTCGGTGATTCTCCAGCTTTCGCCGTTCGCCCGAGCGACGCCCGGCACGAGCAGCAGCCCGACCAGCGCCACCACCAGGGCCGCCACCAACCTCCACAGCCGCTTCATGCAGCGAGCCTAACAAGGCCCACCGACGTTCGCTCGGCAGCGGTTCTGCATCGCTATCCTGACCGGGAACGAGAGGGACCGCGATGACCGGACAGGTGGTGACCGCAGAACTGCTCGCCGTCGTCGTCGCGATGGTGGACGGGCACCCCTGCGTGCTCACCCTCGGCACGCCGCCCAGGTTGCCGGCCGGTCCGCTGCTGCCGAGCCACCGCTCACTGCAGGCCGCCACCCGGGCCTGGGTCGAAGAACAGACCGGACGGCGACTGGGCTACCTGGAACAGCTCTACACCTTCGCCGATCTGGACCGGGAGTCGGTCGGACGGCGGATCTCGATCTCCTACCTCGGCCTGACGACTTCGGGCGAATCCGGTATCGGCGGCTGGGCCGGCTGGTACGACCTGTTCGCCTGGGAGGACCACCGTGGCCACGCCGCGCCGACCGATCCGCTGATCGGGCGCCTGCGGGCCTGGGCGAACTCCGACGCCGACTGCAGGGACGAGCGGGCCCAGCGGGTGGCGATCGACTTCGGGCTCGATGGACGCGCCTGGCAACCAGAGCTCACCCTGCAGCGCTACGAACTGCTGTACGAGGCCGGGCTGGTGGCCGAGGCACCCGACGAGTGGCGGCGTCCCGACGCGGAGCTGGCACCGGGGGGACGGATGCTGGGCGATCACCGCCGGGCTCTGGCCACCGGCATCGCCCGGCTTCGCGCGAAGATCGGTTACCGCCCGGTGGTCTTCGAACTGATGCCCCCCACCTTCACGCTGCGTCAGCTCCAGGACTGCGTCGAGGCGCTCTCCGGGCACGCCGTGCACACCCAGAACTTCCGCCGGTTGGTCGAGCAACAAGCCCTGGTCGAGGAGACCGGCAGCCTGCTCGAAACCGGCGGACGCCCGGCGCGGCTGTACCGCTTCCGTCGCCAGGTGCTGGCCGAACGTCACGTGGCCGGCACCAAGCTGCCCACCGTCCGCGCCCACTGAGCCTGCCCTCGCACAGGCCGCTCACTGGCGCCGATTCCCCCTTTTGCTCAGATCGTGGAATACTGGCGTTCGTCGCTTTTGCTCACAACTAGCATAAGGCTGCCGCCGAAGGGACCGAGATGACCACAACGCTGCCGACCGCCGCCGACCTCTACTCGAAGGTCGCTCACGTCGTCCCTTCTGTCGAATGGGCCACGATGGCCGACGACGTGGACGCGATCCAGCGCCTCAAGCGCGAGCGGAACGCCGTGATCCTCGCCCACAACTACATGACCCCGGAGATCTTCCACGGCGTCGCCGACATCGTCGGGGACTCCCTCGCGCTGGCCCGCGAGGCCGTCGAGGTCGACGCCGACGTGATCGTGCTGGCCGGCGTCCACTTCATGGCCGAGACCGCCAAGCTGCTCAACCCGGGCAAGACCGTCCTGATCCCCGACCTGCGCTCGGGCTGTTCGCTCGCCGAGTCGATCACCGCCGAGGACGTGCGCGCGCTGCGTGCCGCGCACCCGGGCGTCCCCGTAGTCACCTATGTGAACACCTCCGCTGCAGTGAAGGCCGAGTCCGACATCTGCTGCACCTCCGGCAACGCAGTGAAGGTGATCGAGAGTCTCGGCGTCCCGCAGGTGATCATGATCCCTGACCGGTTCCTGGCTGCCAATGTGGCCCGACAGACCGGCGTCGAGGTGATCGTCCACCCCGGCGCCTGCGAGGTGCACGAGCGGTTCACCCCCGACGACATCCGCCAGATCCGCACCGAGAACCCCGGCATCACCGTCCTGGCACACCCGGAGTGCCCGCCAGAGGTCGTCGACGAGGCCGACTTCGCCGGTTCCACCGCGCAGATGGTCGGATTCGTGGACGCGAAGCGCCCACTCAAGGTGGCACTGATCACCGAGTGCTCGATGAGCGACAACGTCGCCCAGGCCTACCCGGACCTGGAGTTCGTCCGGCCGTGCAACCTGTGCCCGCACATGAAGCGCAACACCCTCGGCAGCATCCGGCATGCGCTGGAGACCATGACCAACGAGGTCACCGTGCCCGAGGACGTGGCTGATCGCGCACGCCTGTCTGTCGAGCGGATGCTCGCTGTGGGGGTGACGAAGTGACCAGGGTGGTCCAGGCCGGCTGCCCGGTCATCGTCGGCGCGGGACTGGCCGGGCTCACCGCGGCCATCGAGCTCAGCCCGCTGCCCTGCGTGGTGCTCAGCGCCGGTGCGGTCAGCACCGGCACGTCCACCGGTTGGGCACAAGGTGGCATCGCCGCGGCCGTCGGCACCGACGACGATCCCGCCCTGCACGCCCACGACACTTTCGCCGCCGGCGCCGGCCTGTGCGAACCGGACGCGGTGCACGCCATCACTGCCGCTGCGCCGGAGGCGATCGAGTGGCTCTCCGGACAGGGAGCCGAGTTCGACCGCGGCGATGACGGACGCCTGCGGCTGGGACTGGAAGGCGCCCACAGTCGCCGACGGATCGTCCACGCCCACGGCGATCGCACCGGCGCGGAACTGCTGGAGACCGTGGTGGCAGCCGCCCGCCGGCTCGACTCGGTGTCGTTGTGGGACCACTCCGCCGCGATCGAGATCCTGACCGAGGCCGGATCCGTGGCCGGCGTCCTGGTCGGCACGCCCGAGGGACCGATCGAACTGCGCACCGACACCGTGCTGCTGGCCACCGGCGGTATCGGTGGCTTGTACCTGCACACCACCAACCCGCTCTCCTCGCGGGGGCAGGGACTCGCGCTGGCTCACCGCGCGGGCGCCACTCTCCGGGACGTGGAGCTGGTTCAGTTCCACCCCACCGCGCTCGATGTCGGCATCGACCCGATGCCGCTGGTCAGCGAGGCCGTGCGCGGCGAGGGAGCAATCCTGGTCAACGAGTTCGGCGAGTGGGTGCTGCGCAATCCGCTCTCGGCCCGGGACGTCGTCTCGCGCGCCGAGTGGGCTCAGCTGCAGGCCGGCCACCGCGTGTTCCTGGACGCGACCAAGGATCCCGGCGAACGCTTCGCCGAGCTGTTCGGCTCCATCTACGCCACCGCGCGGGAGTCGGGCCTGGACCCGGCGAAGGACCTGCTGCCGGTGCGCCCGGCCGCTCACTACCACATGGGCGGGGTGCTGGTGGATCTCACCGGCGCCACCACCGTGCCCGGGCTGTACGCGGCCGGAGAGGTGGCCTCCACCGGACTGCACGGCGCGAACCGCCTGGCCAGCAACTCGCTGCTCGAGGCCGTGGTGTGCGGGCGCTGGGTCGCGCAGGGCTGGCGGCGGGCCGGCGTCGCCGCGGGCGCCCCTCCGGCGTCCCGGATGTACCCCGACCCGCAGAGCTGGACGCCCGACCCCGTGGTGGCCGAGGTGCGTCGCATCGTCAGTGTCGGCGCCGGGGTGCTCAGGGACGCGGACGGCCTGCGCACCGCCCTCGCCGGATTGGCGCCGTATCGCGATCACGACACCGGCCTGGTCGCCCATCTGGTGGTGGAGGCCGCCCTGCGCCGCACGGAGTCCCGAGGCGGCCACACCCGGCTCGACTTCCCGGCCACCGAATCCGTGGCCCAGCACGTGCTGACCCCACCCGCCGAGTTGTCAGACTCTCACTCGCCTATAGCCGAAGCAGAGTCTGACAACTCGGCGATGGAGGTCCTGGCGCGGTGAGATCTCTGCCCCGCCTCGTGATCGAGCCACTGGTCCGGGCCGCACTGCTGGAGGATCTGGGTCGCGCCGGCGACCTCACCACGGACGCGATCATCGCCCCCGAGGCTCGAGCGAGCGTGGCGCTGGTGTCCCGCGAATCGGGGGTGATCGCCGGCACCGACTGCGCGCGGCTCGCCTGGGAGCTCGTCGATCCGCGGATCGAGGTCACCGACCTGCTTCCGGACGGCAGTCGCGTCCGGCCCGGCACCGTGATCGGCACCGCCACCGGGCCTGCCCGCGGTCTGCTCAGCGGCGAGCGGGTGGCACTGAACTTCCTCGGGCACCTCTCCGGCGTGGCCACCGGAACCGCCACCATCGCCGACGCGATCGCCCACACATCGGCACGGGTGGCCGACACCCGCAAGACCATCCCGGGACTGCGCGCACTGCAGAAGCACGCCGTCGTCGCCGGCGGCGGCAGCAACCACCGCTTCGGGCTGGACGACGCGGTCCTGATCAAGGACAACCACATCGCCGTCGCCGGGGGCGTGACCGCCGCGGTTGCGGCGGCGAAGGCCCATGTCGGGCATCTGGTCAAGATCGAGGTCGAGGTGGACTCTCTCGACCAACTACGCGAACTGCTCCACGTGGGCGCCGACGCCGTCCTGCTCGACAACATGCCGCCCGACGTCCTCAGGCAGGCAGTCGACCTGGTCGACGGCAGGATGATCACCGAGGCGTCCGGACGGATCACCCCCGAGGTGGCCGTGCCGATCGCCGAGGCCGGTGTGGACCTGATCTCGGTCGGCTGGTTGACCCACTCGGCCCGAGTGCTCGACATCGGACTCGATCACCTTTCCTGACCGATCCGATCTGTGAGTACCTGTGGATGTCTTCGCTTGCCCATTGCCGACGTCGTGATCGACGCTCGCAATTTGCATCGCTGTAACGCGTCCGAGCTACGGTGTCGCAATGAGCGCTCAGACCGTTCCCTCACCGCTGCCCGCTGACACCAACGGCCCGGCCGACGAACGGCCCACGACCGGCGTGCACGGCCTCGGGCCCGTGACCACGCCGACTCACCCGTTGGCACTGGCACCGGTGACGGCTCCACCGCACTCGGTGGACGGTTTCGTCCGCGAGTTCCTGCGCGAGTTGAACACCGGCCAGGGCGTCGCGCTGTCGCGCTCGACCGTCAACGACCAATACCTGGCGCTCGCGCGCACCGTCCGCCACTACCTGATGGCCCGCTGGCTGGAGACGCTGCGGCACAACCGCCAGTCCAAGGCCAAGTACGTCGGCTACCTGTCGGCCGAATACCTGCTGGGACGCCAGCTCGACAACGCTCTGCTGGCGACCGACCTGAACGAGGTCGCCGACAAGGCCATGACCAGTTGCGGCCTCGACCTGGGCACCCTGCGCGCGCAGGAGGTCGAACCAGGACTGGGCAACGGCGGCCTGGGCCGACTGGCCGCCTGCTTCATCGACTCCCTGGCCACGATGAGCGTCCCGTGCATCGGCTATGGCATTCGCTACGAGTACGGCATCTTCCGCCAGACCTTTGTCGATGGCCGCCAGGTGGAGCAGCCTGACACCTGGCTGGCTCTCGGCGCGCCCTGGGAGTTCCCGCACCCGGAGGCGTCGGTCCGGGTGGACTTCGGCGGCCACACCGAGACCTATGACGATGCCGGAGTGGAGCGCACCCGGTGGGTGCCGGCCTGGAACGTGCTCGGCATTCCGTACAACTACATGGTTCCCGGGTACCAGAACGGCCGGGTGAACACACTGCGCTTGTGGAGCGCGGTCGCCACCCAGGCGTTCGACCTGTCCATCTTCAACGCCGGCGACTACGCCGAGGCCGTGCGAGCGCAGACCTTCGCGGAGAACATCACCAAGGTGCTCTACCCCGAGGACTCCACTCCGCAGGGCAAGGAACTGCGTCTGCAGCAGCAGTACTTCTTCGTGGCGTGTTCGATCCGCGACTTCATCGAGCAGATGGTCGAGGAGGACTTCGACCTGCACCAGCTGCCCGAGCGCATCCACTTCCAGCTCAACGACACCCACCCGGTGATCGCCGTGCCCGAGTTGATGCGAATCCTGCTCGACGAGAAGAAGTGGGACTGGGACGAGGCCTGGGCGGTCACCAGCAGCTGCTTCGCCTACACCTGCCACACCCTGCTGCCCGAGGCGCTCGAGACCTGGTCCACCGACCTGCTCGGACGCCTGCTGCCGCGGCACCTGGAGATCATCTTCCGGATCAACGACGAGTTCCTCGCCGGGGTCCGCGAGGCCTACCCCGACGACGAACTCCGGGCCCGCCGGATGTCGATCATCGCCGACTACCCGGAACGCTCGGTGCGGATGGCCCACCTGGCCACCGTGGCCGGTACCAAGGTGAACGGGGTCGCCGCCCTGCACTCCCAGCTGCTGGCGGACAAGGTGCTGCCCGACTTCTCCAGCTACTGGCCCGACAAGTTCACCAACGTCACCAACGGCGTCACCCCGCGACGTTTCATCCGAATCGCCAACCATTCGCTGTCGGAGCTGATCACCGACACCGTGGGGCCGGGCTGGGTGACCGACCTGGAGCGACTCGCCGAACTGGAGCCCTTCGCGGAGGACGAGGACTTCCGCCGTGCGTTCCGGAAGGCGAAGGACCGCAACAAGGTCCGCCTTTACGAGGTGCTCAAGACCCGGGACGGGATCGAGCTGCCGCACGGCCATCTGCTGGACGTGATGGTGAAGCGGTTGCACGAATACAAGCGGCAGACCCTGAAGCTGCTGCACATCGTCACGCTGTACGACCAGGTCATCTCGGGCCGGGTGGACCCGGCCGCGATCTTGCCGCGCACCGTGGTCTTCGGGGCGAAGGCAGCCCCCGGGTACCGGATGGCGAAGGAGATCATCTACCTGATCAACTCCGTCGCCGCGACCATCAACGCCGACGACCGTCTGGACGGGCGACTCAGCATCGCCTTCCCGGCCAACTACAACGTGACCCTGGCCCAGCGGCTGATCCCTGCCGCCGATCTGTCCGAGCAGATCTCGCTGGCCGGCATGGAGGCCTCCGGGACCGGCAACATGAAGTTCGCCCTGAACGGGGCCTTGACCATCGGCACCGACGACGGCGCGAACGTGGAGATCCGACAACTGGTCGGCGACGACAACTTCTTCCTGTTCGGCATGACCGAACCGGAGGTGGAGCAGTTGGGCGCCGCGGGCTACCAGCCGTCGAAGTACTACGAGGAGAACGCCGATCTGAAGGGTGCGATCGACCTGATCTCCTCCGGTGCGTTCAGCGACGGGGATCGCAACGCATTCGAGCCGGTCGTCTCCAATCTGCTCTACCAGGACCGGTTCATGGCGCTGGCCGACTACCAGTCCTACATCGAGGCTCAGGCGAAGGTGGAGGCGGCCTACATCAACAAGGAGGCGTGGACGAAGTCGGCCATCCGTAATGTCGCCCGCTGCGGATTCTTCTCCTCAGATCGCTCGATGCGTGACTACCTGAACCGGATCTGGGGCGCGTCCCCCGATCGCTGAGCTGTCGGGCAGCCGAGTCGTTGCGAGCCGGCTGCCCGATCCGGGCTCAGACGAGCGCCGCGTCCAAGGTGATGGTGGTTCCGGTGAGCGCGGCCGACACCGGGCATCCGGTCTTGGCCTCAGCGGCGAACCCGTCGAATTGGTCCGCGGTCAGGCCGGGCACCGACGCCCGCACGGTGAGGTGGATGCCCGTGATCCCCTGACCGGGGACGAAGGTCACGTCGGCCTTGGTGTCGAGGCTCGCCGGCGGGGTGCCGTTGCCGGCCAGGGCGTGTGAGAGCGCCATCGAGTAGCACGCGGAGTGCGCGGCCGCGATGAACTCCTCCGGGGTCGTCTTGCTGCCGGGAGCCTCGCCCGCACGAGATCGCCAGTCGACCTCGACGCTGCCCAACGCGGAGCTGAGGAACTCGACCTCGCCCTGTCCCTCGATCAGGGAGCCTTCCCAGTGGGCTTGTGCGGAGCTGACGGTCATGGATTTCGCCTTTCGCTGTGGGGTCCACCCGACTCGGGTGTCGATGTTCCCAACCGCCCCCGCTTCACCGCTATTCCGCGATTCGACGAAGCCGGGGCGCGCGCCGCAGGGGCCATCGATCCCCGGCTCGGAATCGACCGGGCCTCGGGTACGCTCGGCGAATGCGGAGGGACCGGTGAGCGGTGGACGAGCCGGTGGCGCCGGGTTCCGCTCCGGATCCGGCTCGGCCACGGCGGCCCTGATCGTCACCGCAGCGGTCGGCGGGCTGGTGTTCGTCGCACTGATGATCGGCGCAGCCGCCGTCTATGACGCCGTGACCGAGGCGGACGGCGTCGCCGGCCTGGATCGTCCGATCCTGAACTGGGCGATCGCCGCGCGCACCCCGTTCCTGGAGACATGGGTGACTGCGTTCACCAATCTGGGCACCACGCTGCCCATGGTGCTCATCGGCGGTGGCGCGATGCTGGCGCTCTGGCTTCGCTACCGCCGCCGCACGATCGTCGTGCTGATGGTGATCGCGGCAGCGGGAAGCATCACCTTCACGGTGGTCGGCAAGGCCTTGGTCGGTCGTAGCCGACCGCCCCTGGCCGACGCCGTCCCGCCCTACGAGCAGAGCTTCTCCTTCCCGTCCGGCCACACCCTGAACAGCACCGTCGTCGCCGGCATGCTGGCCTATCTCGTGGTGTGGCTCGCGCCGAGGATCTGGATGCGCGTAGCGGCGGTTCTGTCCGCAATCTTGTGGGCGATCGCGATGGGCCTGAGCCGCGTATTCCTGGGTCACCACTGGTTCACCGATGTCGTCTTCGCCTGGCTGTTCGGGCTCGCCTGGCTGGCGTTGCTGATCACCACCCATCGTCTACTCCTGCGACACCAGTCCTCTCGAAGCGCTGATTTCGCATCGCCCGCCGGTCTTGGGTAGAGTAGGGATTCGTCCGCAGGACGCTGGGGCTATGGCGCAGTTGGTAGCGCGCTTCCATGGCATGGAAGAGGCCACGGGTTCGAATCCCGTTAGCTCCACCTCGTGAGAAACCCTAGTCAGATGGGGTTTCGCCAGTGCCCGAATGCACTTTCTCGATCTGAAGGTAGCAGGTCGCCACCACCGAGGTGAGAGCCCGCTCGGCTCCTCGACGGCGCTCCAGGAGCTAGTCGGGAGGCAGCTGTCTCAGCGCAGAGCTCGTACCAATGGGGCGTCGCGGATCTCTGGCACGGCGTGCTCGGAACTCGACGGGGTGAGCCGCGCACCGGGGATGGAGAGTTCGAGGGCCAAAGGCAGCACCAGTGTTCCCAGCGACTTGCCCACCATCAGATGGCGCGCCCCCAGGGTTGCTGTCGCCAGCTCCCGAACTCCGTGCGCCGCCCCACCCGACACAGGACGTGATCCTCCCCGATCCTCGCCACGAGCCATCGGGGGCCACCGGACGCGGGCCGCCGCGGAACGTCAACTGTCTCAGCCCGGGCACGTAACGTCTGCGTCCCCGCGGACGGTTACCCAGTTGGGGATGGTCTCTCGCAACTTCGCGGACCCGCGATTCGGCCGTTCTTTCCCCGATGCGAAGTGGGCTGGCTAGCAAGGAGCGCGACGTGTGGATCAAGCGTGGCCAAGATGGGGCGGTAGCGGTCGAGTTCGCTCTCGTCCTGCCCGTGCTGATGATCCTGATGCTGGGAATCGTCGAGTTCAGCTATGCCTTCCTCATGCAGGCCTCCGTGGCGAACGCAGCCCGGATCGGCGCGCGCAGCTACGCCATCAACTACACGACCGAGACCGCCACGAAGCTGACCCAGACCCAGCTCCAGCAGGCAGCGATCGACATCGCCAAAAGCGCCACCCCCACCCCGGCAGACGTCGTCGCCGGCACCTTCTCTTCGGTCTGCGCGCCGCTGGCCCAGACCACGCTCACCCTCACCTACCGCTATCACTCTCTCACCGGATGGTTCGACGGCATCCTCGGCCAGTCGGTCACGCTGAAGGGAATCGGGAGCATGCAATGCGGAGGCTAACTCGACCCGCGCGCAACCAGCGCGGCGCGACCGCGATGATCGTCGTGATCTCCCTGTTCGTCCTGCTCGGCTTCGCCGCCGCCGCAGTCGATCTCGGCGGCGCCTACTCCGATCACCAGCAACTGCAGAACGGCGCGGACGCGGGCGCGATGGCCGTCGCCCAGACCTGCGCCCTCGGCAACTGCGTCGACAGCTCCGACCAGTACGCGAAGGCGAACAAGCTGGACGGGCAGGCGACCGGCGAGATCGTCGGCACCGTCGGCAACGGAACAGTCACGGTGGAGACCGCCTCCGTCCGAACCAACTGGTTCGGTGGCCTGATCGGGATCCCGACTACCACCCTCACCGCGCGAGCCACCGCCATCTGGGGCTGGCCCTCGGGCGGCGCCACGCTGCCCCTGACCTTCTCCTGGTGCGCCTTCTACGAGGCCACCGGGGGCTGGGACGACCAAGGCAAGCCGCTGGCCGATACCGAAGCGGTGATCCACGTCATCGAGCGAAGCTGCACCCCGCCGGCGCACAACGAGGTCCCTGGCGGTTTCGGCTGGCTCAGCGGAGTCAACTGCACGGCCACCGTCCTCGCCGGCAACTGGGTGCTCACCGACCCCGGCAACGACGGCTCGACCTCCTGCAAGGACTACGACTGGACCACCCTGCAGAACAAGACCGTGCTGGTCCCGATCTTCGAGGACTACACCGGCACGGGAAGCAACGCCATGTACCAGATCAAGGGCCTCGCCGCGTTCACGATCACCGGCTACTGCTTCTCCCAGGACGCCAAGTGGAACGTCACCAAGTGCCCCTCCGACAAGCAGGTCAAGGGCTACTTCACCAACTACGTCGACCTCTCCGGCAACTACTCGATCGACATCAACGCCACCCATTTCGGCGTCCCCACGATCAAGCTCTCGGCCTGACCCGCGACCACGGACCAAGTCCGCATTCGCACGAAGGACGGGAGTCCGGAGCCGGCACCAGGCCGCCACGGCATCACCGGGATCCGGCGCGCCGAACCCATCACGTCCTCAGCCCGCCATCGGCCGTGCTGGGGACGCCGGCGGCACTATCCCATCGACGGGCGTCCACCAGCAACCACGAATCGGCCGACTGCCCCCTCCAAAACGTGCGGCTCGAGTCCGTGCTCCCGGGGCGTTGGCGGAACAGCCCAGGAGAGGCCGCCACGACTTTAGAACAGTCCGGTCTCGCCACGTCAGACCCCGTTCGGGTGACCCCCGGTGGGCACACAGCGCAGGATCGAACAGCTCTCGCAGGCTCCGAGCGCCCACCCACCGCCGACCGCCATCGGGTCGCCGCGGCCATCAACCACGAAAGTCGTCGGGCTCCACGCCGTCCAAGAACTGGTGGAACTCGGCGAGCTGGTGCTGCTCATCCCCTGCCGACTCGGCGTCCGGCATGCCGGCGTCGGCGAAGACCGCCTCGGCGACGAAGATCGGAGCACCGGTGCGGACCGCGAGCGCAATGGAGTCCGACGGCCGGGCGTCGATGAGCTCCCGCCCCGATTCGGTGACCAGCGTGATCTCCGCATAGAAGGTGCCGCCTTCGAGCTTGGTCACCACCACCTGCTCGACCTGTGCACCGAGGCGCTGAATCAGACTGGTCATCAGGTCGTACACCTGGGGACGGGCCGGCTGCACGCCTTCGACCGCGAGCATGATCGCGCTGGCCTCCGGCAATCCGATCCAGATCGGCAGCAGCCGCCGCGCGCCCGGCTCGGCGTCGATCGGCGCCAACACGACCACCGGCTGGCCGCGCGAATCCACTGCGATGCTCGCGAGCTGCACTGGGATCATCGTCCACCTCCGCCGGTATCGGTCTCCATGCTAGGCCGCGTGGATCGGTCGGAGTGAGCCTCGTGCGTCGCGATCAGGACACGCCAAGGTTGTAGCCCGCCAGCACCCAGCGCTCGCTTCCGGGCTCCAGCACGACCCAGTGGCAGTTGCGCAGGCCACGGAAGAGCCGGGCATAGGAGTAGTCCAGGCCCATCAGCAGCAGAGCGCCGACCCGCAGCGACAAGCCGTGTCCGACGGCCAACAGCACCTCTCCGTCCGCGGCGGCCTCGGCGTGGTCCAGCAGCGCCAACGCCACCCGCTGGCCGGCCTCCGTCGCAGTCTCGCCCTCCGGGGACCGGCGGAAATCGCGTCCCTCGCGCAACGCGGGCCGGAAGTCAGGCACCGTCTGGGCGACCTCGTCCATGCTCAGCCCGGACCACGAGCCCACGTTCACCTCTTGCAGGCGTGGATCGCTGGTCACCGGCAGTGCGCAGCGCGCGGCCACGATCCGGGCCGTCTCCGCGGCGCGGGAAAGGTCGGAAGCCACGACGGAGGTGATCCCGAAGCCGGCCAGCACCTCTGCGGCGGCCGCAGCCTGCGCGCGTCCGGTGTCGTTCAGGGGGACGTCGGTCTGGCCCTGGAAGCGTCCGCCGTCGTTCCAGTCAGTGACGCCGTGCCGGAGCAGGACGACCCGTGCAGCGCTCATCCGCGATCCCCGCGACGCGGTCCGGGGCAGCACAGCGCAGGAGAAGAACTCCGTGCGGCGCTCATGCCTCGACCGGCGGCTCGAGGTTTCCGAGTTCGAGCCGCGGGCAGTCCTTCCACAGTCGCTCCAGCGCGTACAGGGCCCGCTCCTCGGAGTGCTGGACGTGCACGACCGTGTCGAGGAAGTCCAGGAGCACCCAGCGGTTCTCGCGGTCGCCCTCGCGGCGCACCGCCTTCACGCCCTCGGCGAGCAGTGCCTCCTCGATACCGTCGACGACCGCGCCAACCTGGCGTTCGTTCGTCGCGGCCACGATCAAGAAGACATCGGTGATCGCGAGCCGGTCGGAGACGTCGAACGCCACCGGATCCTTGGCGAGTTTCGCGACCGCTGCTTTCGCTGCGGTGCGGGCGATCTCGACGGCGTGCTCGGTAGCGGTCACTGCGCTCCTTGGTGTCGGTACAAGCCACGTTTGGCGATGTACTGGACGATACCGTCCGGGACGAGGTACCAGATCGGCAGCCCCTGGCCGACCCGGTCCCGGCAGGCGGTGGAGGAGATGGACAACGCCGGGACTTCCAGCAAGGTCACCTTGTCCTCGGGCAGGTGCGCGATGTCGCTCTCGCCCATCGGCACCCCGGGCCGCGACACTCCGACGAAGTGGGCCAGGTCGAACAACTCGTCCACACCCTTCCAGGTGAGGATCTTGCTCAGCGCGTCCGCGCCGGTGATGAAGAACAGGTCCATCGGCACCGGACGGACCTTGCGGATGTCGCGCAGGGTGTCGACGGTATAGGTGGGTCCGGAACGCTCGATGTCGACCCGGCTCACCGAGAAGCGCGGGTTGGACGCGGTCGCGATCGTGGTCATCAGGTAGCGATCCTCGGCCTGGGAGACGTGCTTGCCCGCCTTCTGCCACGGCTCGCCTGTCGGCACGAACACGACCTCGTCGAGCGAGAACCGAGCCTGCACCTCGCTCGCCGCGACCAGGTGACCGTGGTGAATCGGGTCGAAGGTGCCGCCCATGACGCCGAGGCGGAGCCGCCGGGAGCCGGACTGCTCCCAGAGGATGGGGGTTTCACTCATTTGGCGTGCGGCCGGCCCTTTCCGATCTGGCGCACGGAACCGAGGCCGGCCAAGAGGATGGCGAGTGCGCCCAGTCCGATCACAGCGGGCACGGTCACGTCGAAAGCGGCGACCTCGAGGAGCGTCTGCATGTCGCGGATCCTACCGGCCCGCACTCACGGCCGTCACCCCACCGCGAGCTCAGGCGCGAGTCTGGCCGTCGCCGTCCACGACGTACTTGGTGGAGGTCATCTCGGGCAGCCCCATCGGTCCGCGGGCGTGCAGTTTCTGGGTGGAGATGCCGATCTCGGCACCGAAACCGAACTCGCCGCCGTCCACGAACCGCGAGGACGCGTTCACCAGCACCGCTGCGGCGTCCACCTCTGCGGTGAACCGATCCGCCGAGCGCCGCTCGGAGGTGATGATCGTCTCCGAATGCCCCGTGCTGTGGACGCGGATGTGCGCGATCGCGTCGTCGAGCGAGCCGACCACGTCACAGGCGAGGTCGAGCGAGAGGTACTCGGCATCGAACTCCTCCGCTGTCGCGGGCACCACGTCCGGCGAGTACGACTGCACCGCGGGTGTGCCGTGCACGGTCACACCGGACTCGGCCAGCGCGGCCAGCGCCCGGGGCAGGAAGGCCGGCGCCACATCGGCATGCACGAGCAGGGTCTCCAGAGCGTTGCAGACGCTCGGCCGCTGCACCTTCGCGTTCAGCATGATCGCGATCGCCATGTCGAGGTCGGCGGACGCGTCCACGAACAGGTGGCAGTTGCCGGTCCCGGTTTCGATCACCGGCACCTTCGAGCCGTCCACGACGGCATTGATCAAGCCGGCCCCGCCGCGCGGGATCAGCACGTCCACCAGGCCGCGGGCAGCCATCATCTCCCCGGTCACGCTGCGGTCGCCCTCGACCAGCTGTACCGCGTCCTCGGGCAACCCGGACGCGGCCAGCCCCTCGCGGAGCGCGGCCACCACCGCCCGGTTCGAGTTCAGCGCAGAGGATGAGCCGCGCAACAGCGACGCGTTGCCGGCCTTCAGGCAGATCCCCGCGGCGTCGGCGGTCACGTTCGGGCGCGCCTCGTAAATGATCCCGACCACCCCGAGTGGCACCCGGACCTGCCGCACCCGGACGCCGTTGGCGTTCGTCCAGCCCCGCACCACGTCACCCACCGGGTCGGGCAGTCCGGCCAGTGCCCGCAGCCCGTCCACCATGCCCTCGACCCGGGCAGTGGTGAGGCTGAGCCGGTCCACCAGCGCCTCGCCCGTGCCGCTCGCGCGGGCGGCGGCGACATCGAGGGCGTTCGCGGCCAGGACCGGCTCGACGGCCGCAGCCAACGCGTCGGCCATCGCCTGCAGCGCGGCGTCCTTCTGCGCGCGAGGGAGGACGGCCAGCGCGCGACTGGCTACCTTGGCACGGCTCGCCTGCTCAGTGAAACTCATGACGGAAAGGATAGGCGCGCGGGACGGATTCGAACCGTCCCGATCCACGTCCGGGACGCTCCGGTCGGCCCCGGCCCGCGTCCGGAGCCGGAGCGCGGCTCACTCGGCGTCGGGTTGTACCTCGGGGACGCACCCCGGCAGCGCAGTCTCGGGCTCAGTGTCGACACGGGCGCCGAGCGGGTCGGACGCCACGACCAAGCCGACCGGTGCGGCGATCGTCCCCGACGACGGCGCCCGCTGGCCCAGCCAGGCCTGTGCCCGGGCGATCCCGTCCAGACGCAGCGCACGCAGGCCCGCCGATCTCAGACCCCACCAGATCAGGTTGAACAGCGTGATCGTGCCGGTTGCTGTCGCTGCGATGGTCGTCCCTGGGTCGGGGACCAGCAGTCCCCAGGCCAGCCAGAGCGCCTGGTTCAGCACGGCTCCGACGAGAAAGGCCGGCGACACCCCAGTCACCCGCGGAGCCCGGATCAGCTCGAGGCTCTGGCCGATATTGGCGAAGACGGCCGGCACGACGGCGAAAGCACCGAACATTGCCGACCCGAAAACCACATCGACCAGGATCATCACCGCGCCGACGCCGACGCCGACGCCGGGCAGCAGCGTCCGCGGCAACGCCCGTCCCTCCTGGCGCGCGACCAGGCGCACGATGGTCAACGTGACGAGCATGCCGAGCCCGTTCGGCACGATCATGTTCATCTGACCGATCAGGACGCCGTGCACGAGCCAGCCGAGGTTGAGCCCGAGGATCACCTGCCAGGCGATCAACGAAAGGCCTTCGACGCTCCCGGTACGCACCAGGCGCACCACCTGCGGGACACCGAGCACCGTACCGACGAATGCTGCCGCCCAACCGAAGACGAAGACCGGGGTCACGGCTTCTTCTTCCTCGACCGCACGATCAGGTCGTCGCGGTGCACCACCTCACGATCGAATCGGGCACCACGCTCGGCGACCAGTTCCCTGGTGCTGCGTCCGATGATTCCGGGCAGATCCTTCGAGTCATAGCCGACCAGGCCTCGAGCGATCACGGTCCCGCTCTCGCTGACCAACCGCACCGGGTCGCCGACCCGGAAGGTGCCCCGGATCTCGACGATGCCGGCCGGAAGCAGCGAGGCCTTTCGCTCGGTCAGTGCCCTCACCGCGCCCGCGTCCAGCACCAGCTCGCCCTGCGACACCGACGCGTAGGCCAACCACATCAGCTTGCGCGAGCGACGCTTGCCCGTGGCCTGGAACAGCGTGCCCACCGGCTCGCCGGTCAGGACCGCCTCGACGCTGGCCGCCGCCGCGAGCACGACCGGAATCCCGGACGCGGTCGCGATCCGCGCGGCCTGCAGCTTGGTGGCCATGCCACCGGTGCCGATCTCCGTGCCGCGCCCGGTCGTGTCCACGACGAGTTCGTCGATGTCGGGTACCACCGGGATCGGCCGTGCCTCGGCATGGGAAGGATGCTCGGTGTAGAGCGAATCCACGTCGCTGAGCAGCACGAGCGCATCGGCCCCGACCAGGTGGGCGACCAGAGCGGCCAGCCGATCGTTGTCGCCGAAGCGGATCTCATGGGTGGCGACCGTGTCGTTCTCGTTCACCACCGGCACCACGCCCAGCTCAAGCAAGCGGGTGAAGGTGCGCAGCGCGTTGCGGTAGTGATCCTGGCGGGCGACGTCCTCGACGGTGAGCAGCACCTGCCCGACGATCAGGTCGTGGCGGGCGAACAGCGACCCGTAACGTCCGACGAGCAGGCTCTGGCCCACCGAGGCGGCCGCCTGCTTGCTGGCGAGGTCGCGGGGACGGTGCCGCATCCGCAGCGGCCCCATGCCCGAGGCCATTGCACCGGAGGAGACCAGCACCACGTCCTGGCCGCGTCGGCGCGCTGCGGCGACGGAGTCGACCAGCACCTCCATTCGCGCGATGTCGAGCATGCCTGCGGCATCGGTCAGCGAGGACGATCCCACCTTCACGACCAGCCTGCGAGCGTTCGTGATCTCCGTCCGGGCCGCGGTGGCCACGGACGCAGGTTGCTCAATCATCGTCGTCGTCCTCGAGGCCCTCGACGGCCTGCCGGGTGTACTGCGCGGCCTCCCGCTCAGCCGCCTTGGCCGCATGGTACTCGGCATCCATCGCGCGGCGCCGGCGGGCTGCCGGACGCTCGGTGACCAGCCGCTGGTCCTCACCGCGCCGGGCCAGAATCTCGGCTCCGATCTCGATCTGGGGCGCGAAATCGAAGACGACCGGGTCGGATGCACCGATCGCGACCGCATCGCCGGCCACGGCCCCCAGCGCCAGCAGCTCCTCCTCGATCCCCAGCCGCGCGAACCGGTCGGCGAGATAGCCCACCGCCTCGGCGTTGTTGAAGTCGGTCTGCTTCACCCAGCGTTCCGGCTTCTCGCCCCGTACGCGCCAGACGAAGCCACCTTCGCCGTCGCCCTGACGGGAGATGCTGAACTCGGGGCCGCCGGCCACCGGCTCGGGGCGGATCACAATCCGCTTCGGCGGCACCGCGGCGTCCTCGGCCCGCCGCGCGGCGACCAGCTCCGCCATCGCGAAGGTGAGCGCTTGCAGGCCGGTGCCGGTCTTGGTGGAGACGGCGAACACCGGCAGGCCGCGTGCCGCGAGGTCGTCGCTGACCAGAGCGGCGAGCTCGGCGGCGTCCGGCACGTCCACCTTGTTCAGCGCGACCATGCGGGGCCGGTCCTCCAGGCCGCCATGAGCGGCGAGCTCGGCCTCGATCACGTCCAGATCGGTGAGCGGGTCGCGTCCGGGCTCGTAGGTGGCGCAATCGATCACGTGGACGATCGCGCGGCACCGCTCGATGTGGCGCAGGAAGTCATGTCCGAGACCGCGTCCCTCGCTGGCGCCCTCGATCAGGCCGGGCACGTCGGCGACAGTGAACGTGGTCGCCCCGGCCACGACGACGCCGAGGTTCGGCACGAGCGTGGTGAACGGGTAGTCGGCGATCTTGGGTCGCGCCCGAGAGATCGCAGCGATCAGCGAGGACTTCCCCGCGCTGGGGAACCCGACCAGGCCGATGTCGGCGACCACCTTCAGTTCGAGCGTGATCTGGTGCGAATCGCCGTCCTCGCCGAGCAGGGCGAAACCCGGCGCCTTGCGAGCAGAGGACGCGAGCGCCGCGTTGCCCAGACCGCCGCGGCCGCCGTGCGCGATCACAACCTCGGCGTCCGGCCCGACCAGGTCGGCCAGGACCACGCCGGACGCCGCGTCGGAGACGACCGTGCCGTCCGGGACGGCCAGGACGACGTCCTCGCCGTTCGCGCCGTTGTTGAAGTCGCCGCGTCCGGGCTGGCCGTTGCCGGCCCGGCGCACGGACTGGCGGTGGAATTCCACCAGCGTGGTCAGTCCCGCATCGACCCGCAGGATGACCGAGCCGCCGTTGCCGCCGTTCCCGCCGTCCGGCCCGCCGAGCGGCTTGAATTTCTCCCGCCGGATGGACGCGCACCCGTGCCCGCCGTTGCCTGCGGCCACCGTGAGCACGGCACGGTCAATGAAGGACGGAATCGCCACGACGAACTTCCCAGGATCGAAGCCGGCCGCAGCGGAGTGCAGGGCGGCCTTGAACGCTCAGTCTATCGGCCCTCGCTCGGATGCTCCTCCGGTGGCGCCCAGATCGAGTAGTCGGGTGGTTCTTCGACGGGAGCCGGCTCGGGATCGGCAGTGGCTGGCAGCTGGGCGGCCGGGGGTGGTGTGGCGAACCACGCGTGATTCACCTCCACGGGCTCGGGCGCGGGCTCGGATTGCGCGACGGCCGGCGAGGCGGCAAGCGCCTCTTCCGCCGCACCTGGACCCTCGGGCGCATTCGCGGTGGGATCCGGCGCCGTCGGCGCCTCGCGGATTCGGCGTGCCCGCCGGAGGAGACCGACCGCGGCAAGGGTGAGCACGACACCGGACGCAGCGCCCACGAATGCGGCGATCACCCAGGTTGCGGGGCCGGGCCGGTTCAGCGTGACCACCCGCAGGTCGTTGGTGAGCTTGGCTGGATTGAGCCGGAGGGTGTTGCCCCGGATGGTGCCCTGGTTGGCCTCCACTACCTCACCCGGGAAGCGCACCTCGAGGTCCGCGTCGACCCAGCTGGCGCGGTCCTCGACGAAGGAACCGGTGAACGTCCAGTATTCGGCGAACTCGCCGGTTCGGAGCTCGGCGAAACCCAGGTTGGAGAGCGGCACGGTGCCGGTGATGTGACAGCTGGCGCTCCCGTCGACCTCCGGGCCGGGCTCGAGCTTCAGGGTGGCGTCGCTGTTGTCCGGCTGGACACAGTCGAAGGCGTAGTCGCTGACCAGTAGGTCGACGGAGGCCTCGTCGGGCGAGATCACGTCGGCGCTGCCCTGGAGGTGGCACCCGCTGAGCAGCACTCCAGCAGCCACGGCTCCGAGCACCGCCAGCACCCGCCGACACCCCATGTGCGTGATCCTAAACGCAGGAGAGGCGGCCCCGATGGGGCCGCCTCTCCTGATGCTGGATGGGGAGCGCCTACTCGGCGTCCTCGAGTGCGATGTTCACCACGCGACGACCGCGCCGGGTACCGAACTCGACCTTGCCCGCGCGGAGCGCGAACAAGGTGTCGTCGCCGCCGCGGCCCACGCCCTCACCAGGGTGGAAGTGGGTGCCACGCTGGCGGACGATGATCTCGCCTGCGCTCACCTGCTCGCCGCCGAAGCGCTTCACGCCGAGGCGCTGGGAGTTGGAATCGCGACCGTTGCGGGAGGACGATGCGCCCTTCTTATGTGCCATGTCAGTAGCCTCAGCTCTCGATCCCGGTGACCTTGACCTGGGTGTACCGCTGGCGGTGGCCCTGGCGCTTCTTGTAGCCGGTCTTGTTCTTGAACTTGATGATCCGGATCTTCGGACCCTTGGTCTCGGCGATCACCTCGGCGGTGACACTCGCCTTGCCGAGCTTCTTGCCATCGGTGGTGATCTTGTCGCCGTCGACGAGCAGCAGCGGGGTCAGCGAAACGCTGTCGCCGGCCTTCGCCTCGACCTTGTCGATCTCCACGATGTCGCCCACAGCCACCTTGTGCTGGCGGCCACCACTGCGCACGATCGCGTACACGCCCGACCTACTTCCCTAAGCTTCCATCTGACCAGCGACCCACCCCGGTGCGGGTTGGTTCTCACTGTAGGTAATGCTCGCGCGCAGCGAATACGGCGCAGCGAACACCGAGGGACAAGACTACGGCCCCGCGGCGGGGAGGGTCAAACCAGCGCGACCCGGGCAGGGCTCGGAGGTGGCCACCGGGCAACAGGAGGAGTCACCGCGGCGCCCGCGCGTCCGTGAGTTGCGGGTCGAAACGGGCCCAGGGCCAGGTCCGATTTCCGCTAGTTCGCCCCGCGTCCTGGTGTCATGCTGGACGGCATGGACTTCGAGCAACGCTACCGAGCGGTCGCCACCCGCGACGCCCGCTTCGACGGGGCCTTCGTGCTCGCGGTTCGTACCACGGGCATCTACTGCCGTCCGTCGTGCCCGGCTCGCACGCCGAAACCGGGCAACGTGGAGTTCTTTCCGACCGGCGCGGCCGCGCACGAGTCCGGCTACCGCGCCTGCAAGCGCTGCCTGCCCGACGCCGTCCCCGGCTCGCCGGAGTGGAACCTACGCTCCGACGTCGCGACCCGTGCGATGCGGCTCATCGCCGACGGCGTGGTCGAGCGCGAGGGCGTCTCGGGACTGTCCGTCCGCCTGGGCTACACCGCGCGGCACCTGAACCGACTGCTCAGCGCCGAACTCGGCGCCGGGCCCCTCGCGCTCGCCCGGGCTCATCGAGCCCAGACTGCCCGCGAACTCCTCGTCGGCACCGACTTGCCAGTCAGCGAGATCGCGTTCGCGTCCGGGTTCGGCAGTATTCGCCAGTTCAACGACACCATCGCCGCGGTCTACGACCGGACCCCGTCCCAACTGCGCGCCACGCGCCGCGTCCCCTCCCCCGCCGACTTGTCAGAATCTCGTTCGGCTATAGGCGAACGAGATTCTGACAAGTCGGCGATCGGGGTCGGGTTGCGGCTCACTCTCCCGGTGCGGCTGCCGTTCGACGCGGACGGGGTGTTCGCCTGGCTGGCGGCGCGGGCAGTCCCGGGCGTCGAGATGGGCGGCACCGACCACTACACCCGCGCGGTGCACCTGCCCGGCGGACCGGCCGTGTTCACGGTGACCTGGGACGGGGAGCGCCTGCGGCTCACGGCGTCCGTCGCGACGCTGGCGGATCTCACACCGCTGCTCGCCCGGGTCCGGCGCCTCTTCGACGCGGACGCCGATCCGGTCGGCATCGACGAGGCGCTCGCTGCCGACCCCGCCCTGGCCCGCTCCGTGCGCGCCGTCCCTGGCATCCGGCTGCCCGGTGCCGTGGACGCCCACGAGTTGTTGCTGCGAGCGCTGGTCGGCCAGCAGATCTCGGTCGCCGCGGCCCGCACCCAGCTCGACCGGCTCACCCAGGCCTGCGGCACCCGCCTGGACGCGCCGCACGAAGGGATCGACCGGTTGTTCCCGACCCCGGCGCAGGTGGCCGAGCACGGCCACGAGGTGCTTGTCGGGCCACAGGCGAGGACGGCGAGCATCCTCGCCGTCGCCGGCCGGCTCGCCTGTGGCGAACTCGACCTCACCGTCGCCGACGATCCGCTGGACCAGCACGACCGGCTGATCGCCGAGCCCGGCATCGGCGAATGGACCGCCGGCTACGTCGCCATGCGGGTGCTGGGACATCCCGACATCCTGCCGACCGGAGACGTGGCACTGCGTCGGGGCGCAGCGGCGCTCGGCCTGCCCGACACCCCCGCGGCACTCGCGGCGTGGGGGACGCGGGTGTCGCCCTGGCGCTCGTACGCCGGCCTGCACCTGTGGCGCTCTGCCCCACCACCGACCCGCCGGCGCCGCCCAACGACCGGCTCGCGCGAACCCGTCCGCAACGCCTGACCAGAACGGAGAGAGATGAAACTCACCACGATCGACACCCCCGACGGCCGGTTCACCCTGCTCGCGGACGACGGCGTCGTGCTCGCGTCCGGCTGGACCGACGACCCGGACGCGATCCTCACCCGCGTGCCGGCAGCCAGGCGTCCTGGCGAGGTCGAGACCGTTCCTCCCGACCATCCCGAGGTGGCCGGACCGGTGCGCGCAGCACGGGCCTACTACGCCGGGGACCTGGCCGCGATCGATTCGGTGCCCGTGCGGCAGTACGGCAGCGACTGGCGGCGCGGCGGGTGGCAACGGCTACGCCGGATCCCCGCCGGCGAACCGTTGTCGTACGCGGGCTTCGCCGCAGCCCTCGGCAACCCGAACGCGGTGCGCGCCGCAGCCAGCATCTGCGCCAGCAACGCTCCGGCACTGTTCGTCCCCTGCCACCGGGTGCTTCGCGGAGACGGCAGCCTGGGCGGCTTCGCCTGGGGTGTGGACGTGAAGCGCTCCCTGCTCGATCGCGAGGCCGCCGGCTGAGCCGCTACTCGGCGGACGGAACCGGCTCGAGGACGTCGGCGATGAAGGTGAGCACCGAACCCACCAGCAACTGCTCCCGCTCTGCTGCCGCAGGCCCCGGCAGGCTCTTCGTGGGGGCGAGGGAGTGGGTGGCCTCGGGCACGGGCACGGTTCGCTCGCCCGAATAGCCGGCGTCGGCGAGGGCGCGGGCGATGTCGGCCGGACCGCCGAACGGGTCGCTCACTCCCTGCAGAACCAGCACCGGTGCGCCGACCGCAGCCAACTCCGACACCCGGCTCTTGTGGGGCTTTCCCGGCGGGTGCAGCGGGAACGACAGCGCGACCAGCCCCGTCGTCCCGGCGTCGAAACAGCGGCAGGCGCACCGGGCGCCGGCGCTGCGTCCACCGGCGAACAGGGGCACTCCCGCCCATTCGGCCCGCACGCGTTCGAGCGCGGGCAGCCAGCCGCGATCGAGGCTGGCCGGGGGCCCGGCGACCTTGCGTCCGGCGACCAGCCAGGGCTGGCGGTAGCGAGCCACGCTCACCCCGGACGCCGGCAGCTCTCGGGCCAGCAGGGCCAGGTCCCACGCGTCCACCCCACCGCCGGCTCCGTGCCCGAGCAGGAGCGCGGCCAGCGGGGCGACCGCAGCGTCCAGCATCAGTTCGCCGGGTCCGTCGGGAGTCTCCACGCGCACGGTTTCGGTCATGGGTCCAGTCTGGCCCGTCCACGCCGGGCGACGTGGCATGCTGAGGCAGACACCGCAGCCAGGAGCGCAACATGGACTTCTTCAACCTTTACGCCCACGGGTTCGCCCGGGTGGCCGCGTGCACCGTGCCGATCACCATGGTCCAGCCGCGCGTCAACGCCGAGGCCGTGCTCGCGCAGGCCCGCGAGGTCGCTGCGGCCGGCGCGTGCCTGGCCGTGTTCCCCGAGCTCACCCTCACCGGCTACTCGATCGAGGATCTGCTCCTGCAGGACACCGTGCTCGACGCCGCTCAGGACGCTCTCGCCTGGCTCGTCCCGCAGACCGAACACCTCGACTGCATCCTGGTCGTGGGCGCCCCGCTGGTCAGCCTGAACCGGATCTACAACTGCGCGGTCGTGATCCACCGCGGCCAGATCCTCGGCGTGGTGCCCAAGTCGTACCTGCCCACCTACCGCGAGTTCTACGAACGGCGTCAGATCGCCCCCGGCGACGACGTCACCGGCGAGATCCGGGTGGCCGGAGAGGACGTGCCCTTCGGCTCCGACCTGCTCTTCGCCGCCGAGGACCTGCCCGGGTTCGTGCTGAGCGTCGAGGTGTGCGAGGACATGTGGGTGCCGATCCCTCCGTCCGCTGAGGCCGCGCTGGCCGGGGCGACCGTGATCGCGAACCTTTCCGGCTCGCCGATCACCGTTGCGAAGGCGGACGAGCGCAAGCAGCTCTGCGCGTCCGGGTCGTCGCGGCTCATCTGCGGCTACGTGTACTCCGCGGCCGGCGAGGGCGAGTCGTCCACTGACCTGTCCTGGGACGGCCAGACGCTCGTCTACGACCAGGGCGTCCTGCTCGCCGAGTCGCACCGCTTCCCGAAGGGCCCCAGCGCGTCCATCGCCGACCTCGACCTGGGCACGCTGGTGCAGGACCGACTCCGGCAGGGCACCTTCGACGACAACCGACGCGCGCACGCCGAGCGGGTGAACGAATACCGGACCGTGGTCTTCGAGCTCGCTCCCCCGTCCGGCGATCTCGGGCTGCGGCGCCCAGTGGCGCGATTCCCGTTCGTGCCGAGCGACCCCGCGCGGCTCGCGCAGGACTGCTACGAGGCCTACAACATCCAGGTCAGTGGCCTGGAGCAGCGGCTGAAGTCGATCGGGCAACCGAAGGTTGTGATCGGCGTCTCCGGCGGCCTCGACTCCACTCACGCTCTGATCGTCGCCGCGCGCGCGATGGACCGTCTCGGCCGTCCCCGCTCCGACATCCTGGCGTTCACGATGCCCGGCTTCGCGACGTCCACCCACACGAAGGGCAACGCGACCGCGCTGGCCAACGCGCTCGGGGTGAGCTTCGCCGAACTGGACATCACCGACACCGCTCGGCTGATGCTGGACCGGCTGGACCATCCGTTCGCCGACGGCGAGCCGGCCTACGACGTCACGTTCGAGAACGTGCAGGCGGGCCTGCGCACCGACTACCTGTTCCGGCTGGCGAACCAGCGCGGCGGAATCGTGCTCGGCACCGGCGACCTGTCCGAGTTGGCGCTCGGCTGGTGCACCTACGGCGTCGGCGACCAGATGTCGCACTACAACGTGAACGGCGGCGTGCCGAAGACGCTGATCCAGCACCTGATCCGCTGGGTGATCAGCTCCGGGCAGTTCGACGATGCGGTGGGCGGGACGCTCCAGGCCGTCCTCGACACCGAGATCACCCCGGAGCTGGTGCCGGTGGGCGAGGGCGAGACTCCGCAGTCCACCCAGGCCGTCATCGGGCCGTACAGCCTGCAGGACTTCACCCTGTTTCACGTGTTGCGGCACGGCATGAAGCCCTCGAAGATCGCGTTCCTCGCCTGGCACGCCTGGTCGGACGCCACGGCCGGAGCATGGCCCGAGGGATTCCCGCACGACGAACGAGCCGCCTACGACCTGGCCACGATCAAGAAGTGGCTGGGCGTGTTCTGCTCGCGCTTCTTCGGGTTCGCCCAGTTCAAGCGGTCGGCGTTGCCCAACGGCCCCAAGGTCGTGCGCGGTGGATCGCTCTCACCGCGCGGCGACTGGCGCGCCCCGTCCGACACCTCGGCGAGGCTGTGGCTCGACGAGCTCGCGAACGTCCCGGACGCGTAGTCCGGCTCACGCTTCGGCGGGCTCGGGCTCCTCAACCGGCACGGCTTCGGCCACAGGCGCAGGCTCGGCGGCAGGCAGCTCGAGCGCGGGAGTCGCGGCCTCGATCTCCGCAACCGGTGCCTCGGACGCCGGCTCCACGACTGCCTCGGACGCGATGTCGGACGCCGCCTCCACCACTGCCTCGGACGCGGGCTCAGTAGCGGCCACCTCCGTCGCGTGGGCGTGCTCGGTGGCGTGCGCGATGATCATCAGCGGCGACGGACCGGCCGGCTTGGCCGGCTCCTCCTTCTTGGCCCGGGAGCTGCGACGCGTGGTCTGGTTGCCGCCTCGTCCGCGGCGCCCCGACTCCCGTTCGCCCCCATCGGCGGGAGCTTGGGAGGCGACCGGGGCGTCATGCACGTGGTAGCCGCGTCCCTTGCAGGTCTCGCACGCCACGGTGAACGCCTCGGCCAAGCCGGTGCCGATCTTCTTGCGGGTCATCTGGACGAGCCCGAGCGAGGTGACCTCGGCCACCTGGTGTCGAGTGCGGTCGCGACCCAGGCACTCGACCAGCCGGCGCAGCAACAGCTCGCGGTTGGCCGGCAGGACCATGTCGATGAAGTCGATCACGATGATGCCGCCGATGTCGCGCAGCCGTAGCTGGCGCACGATCTCCTCGGCGGCCTCCAGGTTGTTGGAGGTGACCGTCGCCTCGAGGTTGCCCGAGGTTCCGGTGAACTTGCCGGTGTTGACGTCGATCACCGTCATGGCCTCGGTGCGGTCGATGATCAGCGAGCCGCCAGAGGGCAGGAACACCTTCCGCTCCAGCGCCTTGGCGACCTGCTCGTGCACCCGGTGGGCATCGAAGATGTCGCCCTTCTCGGACCGGTCCCAGCGATGCAGACGCTCGGCCAGGTGCGGCGCCACATGCTCCACGTAGGCCTGAACCGTGTCGTAGGCGTCGTCGGCAGCACCGTTACCGTCCACGATCAAGGTTGCGAAGTCCTCGGTGAACAAGTCCCGCACGATTCGGACGGTGAGGTCGGGTTCGGCGTAGAGCAGCTGCGGCGCCTGGCCGGACGTCGACTTCTTCTCCAGCACCTCCCATTGCGCCTTGAGCCGGTTCACGTCCCGGACGAGCTCGTCCTCGCTTGCTCCCTCGGCCGCGGTGCGCACGATGACCGACGCATCGGGCCCGATCAGCTCATCGAGGATGCTCTTAAGCCGCTTGCGCTCGCTCTCGGGGAGCTTGCGCGAGATTCCGGACAGGTGCCCGCCCGGGGAGTACACGACGTAGCGACCCGGAATGGAGATGTGCGAGGTCAGTCGCGCGCCCTTCGCGCCGACCGGATCCTTGCTCACCTGCACCAAGACCTGCTGGCCGGACTTGAAGACCTTCTCGACCTTCTTGTCCGCCCCGGTGACACCGAAAGAATCCCAGTCGACCTCGCCGGCGTAGAGGACGGCGTTGCGGCCCCGACCGATGTCGACGAACGCCGCCTCCATGCTCGGCAGCACGTTCTGCACTCGGCCCAGGTAGATGTTGCCGATCATCGAGGTCGCGGAAGCCCGGTCGACATAGTGCTCGACGAGGATCCCGTCCTCCATCACCGCGATCTGCGAGTAGTCCTCGGCCTGCCGGATCAGCATGGTGCGCTCCACCGACTCCCGACGAGCCAGGAACTCCGACTCGCTCAGGATCGGGGCGCGCCGGCGGCCGGCGGCCCGTCCCTCACGGCGGCGCTGCTTCTTGGCCTCCATCCGGGTGGAGCCTTCGATGCCGGTGACCTCGTCGCTCACGCTCGAGCGGCGTCGCGGCTCGCGGACCCGGACGACGACGTCCACGCCGTCGTCCTCACCGTCGGCGGAGTCCTCGCCCCGGCGGCGGCGCCGGCGACGACGACGCGACGTGCCCTCGGCGGCCGGTTCGTCACCGGCATCCGCAGTGGAGTCCTCGGTGGCGGCGGGTTCGCCCTCGTCGGACTCCTCACCGTCCCCGTCGCCCTCGGCGTCCGCCGTTCCCTCGCCCGCGCCACGACGGCGGCGACGGCCACCGCGGCGACGCCGACGACGACGCGGCGTGGCGTCGTCACCTTCGGCTTCAGCTTCGGCTTCGTCGCCCTCGGCGGCGGAGTCCTCGTCCTCCAGCAGCTCGTCTGCCTCGGCGGCATCGGCTGCGGAATCGTCGGTCTCCTCTTCAGTTTCCTCGGCGGCCTCGGGCTCGGCCTGGACCAGGCGTCCACCGATCACGGCGGCCAGCGAGTCGAGCACCTGATCGGGAGTGGCCTCCTCGTCGAGACCGATGCTCTGCGCGAGCCCGGCCTTCCGCGTCCGTGCCCGGCCGGAGTGAGCCAGCTCGGCCAGGCTGGCCGCGACCTCATCGTGATCTGCAGGCGGCTCTGCCACCGGCTCGGCCGGACGCGCCACGCGACGCTTCCGGGTTGTCTTGCGCGCCGGCTCGGGCTCGGCCGGAACCGGCTCCACCGCGGGAGCGGGCTCGGGCTCTGGGGTCGGCGCCACGCCGGCATCGGCGGCGATCATCGGTTCCTGCGCCGGCTCGGCAACCTTGGCGCGGCTGCGCCGGGTGCGCTTCGGCGCGGGCTCGGCCACCGGGGTCTCAACGACCGGGGCCTCGGCAACGGGAGCCTCGGCAACCGGCGCCGCCTCCGGCGAGGTCGTCCCGGTCGAGTCGACCTCGGAAACAGCCGAGGTTTCGGCGACCGCGGACGGGGGTCCGGCCGGTCGACGCGCCGCCCGTCGGCGCCGGGTCGGCGCGGTCGCGGTGGGCTCCGGCTCGGCCTGAGCGGACTGGTCAGTATTCGGGTGTTCGGAATCGAGCACTCTTGCTCTCCTTAAGCGGCGGGGGTGCCGCAACCGTGGCTGCCATGGGCAGCGAAGCCTGTTCTGGTCGGAAGCCGTTCCGCCGTCACCCCCGCGGTCGACTCGCGTCGCGGTGAGGTCCCGGCGTCAACAACCGATCTGTCACATCGGTCCACGTACTTCCGTTGGTCGCGGGTCTGGATGACTCCGACCTGGTTCCCAGTATTCCACACTCCCCCGGTAGCACCCAGCAAGGCACGGGCGTCCCGGTTCAGTCAGCGAGCGGATCGCGGATGCGTTCGCCGTCCCAGGCGCCCTGCTCGAGGCGCGTGAACAGTGCCGGTCCGGCGATGCCCAGTGCGGGACGGACCAGCCGCAGCGCCTGCACCACGTCATCGGGACGCACCAGCGGTTCGCCGATCGCGGAGACCAGCTCGACCCGATCACCGTTCGCGCCCAGTGTGATCACGGCACCGCGGACGTCGAAGCGGCGCAGGCCGGTCTTGGTCATCCGCTCCACCTCGACCTGCGCCGAGGCGAGCAGCTCTGCCACGGCCCCGGCGAGTTCCCCCGGCTCGACTCCGGCGAGCAGGATCTCCCAGCGTGAGGCAGTGAGCCGATCGGCCAGAGCGCCCGGGGTGGCCTCCACCACCTCGACGATCACCAACCCGTCCGGCATGGCGGCGTTGAGCGCGTCCCTCACCTCGTCCGGATCGCGGACCGCGGCAAGGCCGAGCTCCAGGTACTCCGCCTCAGTGGCGGCTCCGGTGGGCGAGGCGTTGGCGTAGCTGATCCTCGGGTGCGGGCTGAAGCCGGAGGAAAACGCCATCGGGATCTCCGCCCGGCGCAGCGCCCGCTCGAACGCACGCCCGAAGTCGCGGTGCGACGCGAACCGCGCCCGTCCTCGCTTGGCGTAGCGCACCCGCAGCCGCTGCACCGGCGGGGCCTGCTGTTCCGGTTGTCTCCTGGGCGTCACGCCGGAAGATCCTACGGCGTTTCGCAGACGTCATGCCCCGGGCGCGACCGCGTCCGCCGGGTCCGGGGCGCACGGCGGCCCGACGAACCGTAGGCTGCGGGGGTGATCGTCGTACGCAGGGCCGAACCGGGTGAATACCCCGCGATCGGAGAGTTGACCGCACAGGCATACCTGGCCGGCGGAGGTCTTCCGGCCGGAGATCCGTACTACAACGTGCTTCGTGACGCCGCGGGGCGCGATCGGGACGCCGAACTGTGGGTCGCCGCGGACGCGGACGGCCGGTTACTGGGCACCGTGACCTGGTGCCCGGCCGATTCCGCCTACCGCGAGCTCGGTAGACCCGACGAAGGCGAGTTCAGGACGCTGGCCGTATCCCCCGACGCACGGGGACGCGGGGTCGGCGAGGCCCTGGTGCGGCGCTGTCTCACCCTGGCCGAGGACGCCGGATTTCGGGCCGTAGTGATCTCGACGGCGGGCTGGATGCTCGCCGCCCACCGCCTGTACCACCGGTTGGGATTCCACGCCGAGCCCGACCGGGACTGGTCTCCGCGGCCGGAGATCATCCTGCACGCCATGGTGCGTCCCCTGCCCTGACCGGCAGGTCGTGCCTAGGTCAGGCAGAACTCGTTGCCTTCGGGATCGGCCATCGTGTACCACCGGTGCGGTCCCTGCGCCGCCTCCCACAACAGGCTCGCGCCGCGGGCGAGCAGCGCGTCCCTGGCCTGGTCGAGATCGGCACCGTCCAGAGTCGCCCGCACGTCGATGTGCATCCGGTTCTTGCCTGCCTTGGCCTCCGGCACAGCCATGAACAGGATCCGCGCGCAGGGGCTGCCCTCGGGCGCGTCCGGCTGTCGGATCGCCTGCCCCTCGACCCAGACCAGCGTGCCGCGGTGCAGCTTCGTGTCGGTCTCGGACGCATAACCCTCGGCGATCATGCGGCGGATGAAGCCCTCATCGGAGGGTTCCACCTGCCAGCCCAGCGTCTCGCCCCACCAGTCGGCGAGCGTGTGAGGATCGGCGCTGTCGAGGACGACCTGGAAGGCCAGTGCGGTCATGTCTGCTCCGTTCGAGGCGTGGTTTGGGTGGCTTCGGGGATACCCGGCGGACGGGTTCCGAAGGTGTCCTGGTGCCAGGCCGCGTAGCCGGCGACGGCGGTCGGTAGCGTGGCGAAGATCCGTTCCTCACCCACCGAGGCGAGAAAGCCGGCCGCAGCGAGCTGGTCTCGGACCTCCATCTTCACCCGAGCCAACGCGAACACGACACCTTGATCGGCCAGGTTGCGGCGCAGCTGGTCCAAGGTGTCGACGGCGGTCAAGTCGACCTCGATGTTGGCCTCGGCGTTCAGCACGAACCAGTGCGGCGTGGGCTCCGCCCGGCGGACGGCGGCCAGGGCGCGGGTGAGGAAGTCGTCGGCGTTGGCGAAGAACAGCGGCGAGTCGTAGCGGTAGACCACCAGCCCTGGCACCTGGGTGGCCCGTGGATAGTCCTCGACGTCGTGCATGCCGGCCACGCCCGGCACGTAGCCCAGGATGCCGTCGTGCGGATGCGCGATCCTCCGGATCAGGTCGAGCAAGGACAACCCCACCGCGATCCCGATCCCGTTCAGCATTCCGGTGACCAGGACGGCCGTCAGCGTGATCACGGCCAGGACCAGCTCGCTCAGCCGGAAGTGGGCGATTCGCCGCAGCTCGACCACATCGATCAGCCTGATCCCCGCATAGACCACGACCCCGCCGAGCGCCGCCTGCGGAAACGCCGCCAACACCGGGGAGAACACGAAGATCGTGCCGACCACCATCACCGCAGCCACCAGCGAGTGCAGCTGAGTGCGGCTGCCCGCGGCGTCCCCGATCACGGTCCGGCTGGCCGACGACGACACCGGAAAGCCAGCCAGAAAGCCGTTCGCGATGTTCGCCGCGCCCATGGCAAGTAGTTCGCCGGTGGCGTCGATTCGTTCCTCACGCTTGGCAGCGAAAGCGCGTCCGGTCAGGATCACGTCGCTGTAGCCGACCACGGCGATGCCAAGAGCGGCCAGCACGAGTTGGAGGATGTCGACACCGGCCAGGCTCGGCACGGCGGGCACCGGCAGGTTGCGAGGCACCTCCCCGATCACGGCGATCCCGTCGGCGGAGAGGCCCGCGAGCCAGACCACGGCCGCCGCAGCGAGCATCACCAGCAACGGGCCCGGCCAGGTGGGCGCCCAGCGGCGCAACGCGAAAAGGGCGGCCGTGACCGTCAGCCCGAGCACCAGCGTGGGCAGGTGCACCGCGCCGAGCTGCGCGACCAGGGAGACGGTCTCCTCCCACGGATTGGAGCCGGTGATCTCGAGCCGGGTGAGCTTGCCGTACTGGCTGACCACCATGAGCAGGCCGATCCCGGCCATGTAGCCCACCAACACCGGCCGGGAGAGCAGGTTGGCGACGAAGCCGAGCCGGGCCACCCAGCCGATCAGGCAGACCACGCCGACCGCGACCGCGATCAGGGCAGCCACCTCGGCCCGCCGAGCCAGATCGACCGGCCCGACCAGCGCGGCGATGGCGGCGGCGGTCATCAGGGCCGTGGTGGACTCCGGGCCGATGGACAGCTGGCGGGAGTTGCCCAGCACCGCGTACAGCAGCATCGGCACCAGCACCGCCCACAGCCCGCTCACCGCGGGCAACCCGATGATCTCGGCGTAGGCCATCACCTGAGGCACGAGATAGGCGGTGACGGTGACGCCGGCGATCAGATCGCCGCGCAGCCACGCGCGATCGTAGGACAGCAGCACCCCTATTCCGGGGGCCCAGCGGCGCCAGCCGACCGCAGCGGAGTCGGTCATGGGCTCACGCTATACGGCCGAGCCGACAGCGACAGCGACTACGTGCCGGTGCTGCGGGCGATCCACGCTCCGGGCAGGCGGAGCCCGATCCGCCACGCCTCCGCCGTCCTGGTGACCGACAGCACCTGACCGCTGAGGGTGGTGGCGCGTATGGTCTTGGCCAGTCCGCCGGGGAAGCGGACGGTGACCTCGAGGCCGGTCACCAACTCCGACGTCCCGAAGACCTGCTGCACCTTCTCCTGGCTGACCGAGCGGGTCCAGGCCAGGTTCGGGTTGCCCGGCGCCGCTGCCGAGTACGGGTCGTCGACGTGGCTGAGATACGGCAGTGCCGCCGAGCCGAAGGCGTCCGCGTTCCCGGCAGTACCCGACCAGGTCTGGCCCGCGGCCGTGTAGGTGCCCGAGGACGCGAAGTACGGCGTCTCGACGATCGCGTTGCCCGCGTCCCGGATCACCTGGACCGTCGAGCCGGACACGGTGGCGTCGACCGCGTCCCGCCACGGCTGGTTCGCCGAGCCGCCGGCTTTCTTCCAGCCGGTGAAGTTCTGGCTGCGGGTGTCGTCGAAGACCTGGCAGTCGCAGGCGGCGTCCACTCCACCGGGCAGGGGGTTCGTCCGCACGGCCTGGGTGATGACGTAGTTGCGGGCGGCGATCGCCTGGGCCTGCAACGCCGCCGCACCACCGGCTGAGGCCGTTCCCCAGGACGAAGGCATCTCGTCGATGCCGTAGAGGTAGTCGGTGTTCATCGCCAGTTCGTTCACGACGTTGGGACGGTTGCGGATCACACTCACCTGCAAATTGCCGGCCCGGTAGCTGCCCTGGGCTCCGGCGACGCTCACCGGACCGGTCTTCCAGGTGAGGGTGAGCCGGTTGCTCGAAGCCAAGACCTTGTTCTTCACCGATCCGTTGGCGAGCGTCACCTTCGCGGTCACCAGCGAGCCCTTCACCCCGATCGTGACCGTGCCGGGGGTCGAGTAGGTCTTCAGCACCGCCCCGTCCCCGTTGATGGTGAATCCGCCCGAGGTCACCTTCAGTGAGGTCGTTGTGCGGGAGTCGGACGGCGGGCCGAGCACCTGCACCTTCACGGTGCGCGGGTTGTTCACGGCCGTGCTCACGCCGGCACCGGGATAGTAGTAGTCGATGATGTCGGCGGCCGAGGCTCCGCCACGGGCCAGCGCGTACGCGCCCCATTGCGCCATGCCGACCCCGTGGCCCAGACCCGAACCGGCGATCACGAATCGGGCCGGGACGAAGCGGACGACGAACGACGAGCTCGCCGCCTTGCCCGAGGCGAAGAAGCGGTAAGTGCGCTCCATCACCGCGTGCTTCACCGAGGTCGAACCGGTGCCCCGCTTCACCTTCACCCGCTTCTCCGTGACCCAGCGGGAGCCCTTCAGGTACTGCAGTGCCACAGTGGCCTTCGACACCTTCTTGCCGTTGTGCCGATACGACACCTTCAGCGTGATCGCTCGGTTCGTCGTGGTGACCCCGGTCCCGTGTCTCGCGGTCAAGGTGTAGCCCGACGCGGCTCGAGCCGTCGGCGCCGGCCCGACCAGTAGGACGGCGGACAAGACCGCGACCACGCCGAGGACGGTCAAGGAGCGGATGCGCATGCCTTTCAGCGTGCCACAGCTGGCGATCCCCTCGCGTCCGGATCGACCGGGGATCCGGGAACGCCCGGGGACGGTTCCGAACTCGGCCCAAAGCCGGACGGACGTCCGCGCACCCGCGTCCGAGCCGTCGTCATACGGTCGAGCTGGGTGGACCGAGTCCGGAACCGTCCCCAGGTCAGCCCCAGGTCAGTCGAGCTGGGTGGACCGAGTCCGGAACCGTCCCCAGGTCAGTCGAGCTGGGTGGACCGAGTCCGGAACCGTCCCCAGGTCAGCCGGCGCGGTTCACCACGGTCAGCGGGAGCAACGAGCGTCCGGTCGGGCCGATCTGGATCTCGGTGCCGAACTCGGGGCATACCCCGCAGTCGTAGCAACCCGACCAGCGGCAGTCCTCCACCTCGGCGCCGTACAGGGAGTCCTGGTAGTCCTGCCAGAGCCAGTCGCGGTCCAGCCCGGCGTCGAGATGATCCCAGGGCAGCACCTCCGACTGCGGCCGCTCGCGGGTGGTGAACCAGGCCAGATCCACGCCGAACGGAGCGAGTGCGCTCTCTGCCGCGGTCGTCCAGCGGTCGAATGAGAAGTGCTCGCTCCAGCCGTCCAGCACCCCCCCGTCACGCCAGACCGCCTCGATCACCGCGCCCACGCGTCGGTCGCCGCGACTGAGCAGGCCCTCGATCAGACCCGGCTTGCCGTCGTGGTAACGCATCCCGATCGCCCGGCCGTACTTGCGGTCGGACCGGATCTTCTCCTTCAACAGCCGCAGCCGGTTGTCGATCGTCTCCGGGTCGGCCTGCGCCACCCACTGGAACGGCGTATGCGGCTTCGGCACGAACCCTCCGATGCTGATCGTGCAACGGATGTCGCGGGTCCCGGCGGCGCGGCGGCCGGCCTCGATCACGTGCGCGGCCATGTCGGCGATGCCGAGCACATCCTCGTCGGTCTCGGTGGGCAGGCCGCACATGAAGTAGAGCTTCACCTGCCGCCAGCCCTGGCTGAACGCGGCGGTGATCGTGTTGATCAGGTCCTCCTCGCTGACCATCTTGTTGATCACCCTGCGCATCCGCTCCGAGCCACCCTCGGGCGCGAACGTGAGGCCGGAGCGGCGACCGTTGCGGGACAGCTCGTTGGCGAGGTCGATGTTGAACGCGTCCACCCGAGTACTGGGCAACGACAGCGAGACGAAGCTTCCCTCGTAGCGGTCGGCCAGCTGCTTGGTCACGGGCCCGATCTCGGAATGGTCGGCGCTGGACAGGCTGAGCAGGCCCACTTCGTCCAGCCCGGTCGCGGCGATCCCACCGGCGACCATGGTGCCGATCGTCTCGATGTTCCGTTCCCGCACGGGACGGGTGATCATGCCCGCCTGGCAGAACCGGCA
>DJWE01000064.1:44942-52381 GCA_002441465.1 Propionibacteriaceae bacterium UBA6238
TAGGGCCACTCGTCGAGCTCCATCAGGGTGTGCTTGGCCACCTTCGCCGGCACACCGGGGGTGTTCGGACGCACGGACGCGATCGCGCCGCCGGCGCCGTAGCTCACGTCGTAGAGACTCGGCACGTACGCCACCCCGCTGGTGGCCAACCGCAGCAACAGGCCACGCCGGCCGTCCGGGCGTCCCGACGCCTTCCATTCGCGGACGATGTCGGAGACCGCCAACGCCGCCTCCTCGCCGTCGCCGAGCACCGCGGCGTCGATGAAATCCGCGATCGGCTCGGGGTTGAACGCTGCATGCCCGCCGGCGATCACGATCGGCTCGTCCTCGCCACGATCGGCCGCATGGAGCGTCATCCCGGCCAGGTCGATCGCCTCGAGCAGGTTCGTGTAGCCGAGCTCGGTGGAGAAGCTCACCCCGAGCACGTCGAACGCGCGGACGGGCAGGTGATTCTCCAGCGTGAACTGCGGCAGGCCGTGGCTGCGCATCAGCGCGGCCAGGTCCGGCCAGATGGAGAACGTGCGCTCGGCGAGCATCCAGTCGCGCTCGTTGAGCAGTTCGTACAGGATGGCCAGGCCCTGGTTCGGCTGGCCCACCTCATAGGCGTCCGGGTACATCAGGGCCCAGCGCACCTCGGCGGCGGCGAAGCCCTTGCTCACCGAGTTCACCTCGCCCCCGATGTACTGCACCGGCTTGCTGACCTGCGCCAGCAGTGGCTCGAGCCTCGGGTAGAGCGATTCAACGATCATGGTCATGGTCGCACCAGCGTAATCAAGGCTGGCCCAGATCCCGAAGCCGCCCTCAGGCGCACAACTGCGACCCCGAGCGTCCGGCCGTCTCTATCTCGTGCCGCCGCCGATCCAGCCCCGGCCAAGGTCACCGACGCGTGGCCAGGCGGGCGAGGACGGCGTCGCTGCGAAGCTCGCGCAGGGCGTCGTTCGCGATCCAGCGGGCAGAAGCCGAGTCGGGATGGCGGGCCAGAATCTGCTCCCCGGTGGCGATCGCCGCCTCGTGGCAGGCCAACGAACGCTTGCCCACCTGACGCAGCGACCAGTTCACGGCCTTCTTGACGAAGTTGCGCCCGTCCGTGGCCTCGCGGACGACCAGGGGCAGCATGTCGATGAGCCGTTGGTCCGGTGATGCGTGGTCATGCACGGCGAGTGCGCAGAGCACCACGAAGCCCGCACGCTTGACGAATTCCCGCTCCGCCGAAGCCCACTGTTCGACCTTGTCGTAGGCGAACGGAGTGGACGCGAAGAGGCCGCAGACCTGGTCGCACACGTCCCAGGAGTCGAAGTCGGACGCCCACGCGTCGGCCTGTCCGGGCGTCACCAGGGTCGGCACGTCCACGAGTCCGGCGAGAATCCGCGCCTCGTGGAGACCACTGGTCCACAGCCGTGCCGCGAGCTCGTGAGCCAGGTCGGGCCGTCCGCGACGCAGCGGACGCAGCTCGCGAGCCAGCCCGCGCAGCGCCGGCATCGACACGCCGAGAGTTCCGGCCGAGTTGATCCCATACCGGGCCATGCCGGCCACGTTCGTCGGATCGGCGAGTGCCTGCAGTCGACTCACCAGGGCGGCGGCGAGCTCGCTCGCGTCGGCGACGTCGGTCGGGTCGGAGCCGTTCAGTCGATCACCGGGGAGTGCGGCGCCGCGTTCTCGACCACGATGTCCGCGCGGTGCGCCGGATCGCACGACTGCAGGTACAGCAACTGGCCTTGGTAGTACCGGGCGTTACCCGGATCCTCCGGATCGGCGGTGATCTTGTCCTCCCGCTCGGAGAGGCGGTGGAAGGATTCCGTGAACGGGACCTCGAGCCACACCGAGATGTCCCACACCTTCTTCTTCCGGCTGGCGCAGAGTTCGTCTCGATGGATGAACATCCCATCGATGATCACCACCGCGGCGTCCGGGGCGATTCGCCAGGGCGAGTGCACCTCCGACTCCGAATCCAGGTCGTAGGCGGCGGTCCGATAGCGACCTGAGCCGTCATGGCCCAGTGGTTCGAGCACCTCGTCGGTGAACCGCTCGTAGTCGTAGCTGTCCTCGAAATACCCCTTGGCCGACGAGCGGCCCTGCGCATACCGCTTCGAGCGCGGGTTGAGGTAGTCGTCCATCGAGATCCGGATCACTTCGAGCCCCGACTCGCGCAGGAGGTCGGCGAGTTCATCGGCGAAAGTGGTCTTCCCCGCGCCGTCCACGCCGTCGACGCCAACCAGAGTGCGCCCCGCTCGCGGTCGGATCTGCGCCCGGAGCCACTTGAGTGCACTCGCCGCATCGAGCCTGTTCATCACGTCATTGGTCATATCGCGCCCCAAGTCATGCGATCGTGTGCGAAGAGTTCCAGGATACCCCGCCGGGACCGGAAAGCTCGGCTTGGACGGGTGCGGCCGGTGCCGCCGTGCGCGGCAGCCTGAGCCGGCGCGCCTGCCAGAGCATGAGTCCCCCAACCACGAGGACGGCTGCCATCTGCCCCAGCGTGTCCGGCCCGGCCGAGCCTGCCTGTCGATCGAAAAGGCCGCTGATCGAGGTGAACGGCAGGACCGACTCACTGATCAGGTTGTTCGCCACGTGAAGCGCGATCGAAGCCTCCAGTCCACCGGTGCGCCAGACCAGGATCGAGCTCATCACCGCGAAGAGAAGGTAGAAGGCGTTGAGCCAGGGGTCTCCGGCACCGTGCAGCATCATGAAGATCACCGAGGTGACCGTGGTGGCCACGATCAGGCCCACCCGACGCGATCCGAACCATGCCGCGATGCTGCGCGCGCCGAGCCCGCGCAGGCTGTACTCCTCGCCAGCGGCCTGAAACGGCGTGGTGAGCAGGATGGTCACGATCAGGAACAGCGAATCGGAGTTCCACGCCAACTCGCCGACACCGCCCGCCAGCAGGATCTGGATCCCCGTCGAAATGGCGAGGACGACGACGGCGATCACGGCGAACCGCCCGAACAGATGCCACCGGAAGCCGCCCTGGATCGAGGACAGCCACTTCGGACGTTGCCGGAACACTGCCCACGCGGTCAGCAGCGACAGCGGTACCCACAACGCGAGCGCGACGTTGTTGACCAGAAACAGCATCGGGGTGGTGACGATCTCGCCGGAGGCCACCTGCTCTGGCGTGATCACTCGATTGGCGTAGTCGATCAGGATCAACGGAGTCATCATCAGGATCGAGATCAGCGCGCCGCCGACGAACATGCCGATCGCTGCCAGTGGCTTCCACCAGCGCAGCCGCGGGGTGCGGAAGAACTCGTGGTACTCCCGTTCCGAGGTGGGCAACGCCGACGGCTTGGGCACCGGCCCGGAGAACTGTGGTACCCCGTAGTACATGGGCGGCGGATACACCGGACCCTGGGGATAGCCCGGCGCCTGGGCGTAGGGATGTTCCTGCCACGACGGGACGCCTGGTGGTGGAGCCACCTCGCCCCACGCCCCGCCGGTGTCGGGAGGCTGCTGGCCCGAATCCGGGCTCGGCGCGCTCAGACCAGGGTCGGGAACCACAGCGCGACTTCCCGGGACGAGGACTCCACCGAGTCGGAGGCGTGGACGAGGTTCTCCCGGTTCGACAGCGAGAAGTCGCCGCGGATCGTGCCCGGTGCCGCGGCAGCCGAGTTGGTCACACCGTTCATCAGGCGGACCACGTCGACCGCGGAGGGTCCCTCCAGCACCAGTGCCACCAGCGGCCCGCCCGTGATGTAGTCCCGCAGCGGCGGATACCAGGGCTGCTCGACGTGGTCGGCGTAGTGGCGGTCGGCCATTTGGGCGTCCACATGCCTCAGCTCCATGGCGACGACAGCCAGTCCCTTCGCCTCGTAGCGGGCCAGAATCGTGCCGGCCAGGCCGCGGCGAACCGCGTCCGGCTTCAGCAGGACGAGGGTCCGTTGCAGATCGGTCATGGCCCGCACCATACCGTCCGGCGCCCTCAGGCAGGTGGTCCGGCGGGCGGGGTGGCTGCGATCCGCCGGCCGAGCACGAAGCAGACCACCCAGAGCAGGGCGAACATGCCGCCCACGGCGAACATCATCGGCGTGGCGAAGCCGAGAGCGATCGCAACGAGCTGGGTGAGCCAGCCCAGCGGGTAGCCGATCGGTCGCCGCAAGAGGGCGGCGGCGATGATCGCCAGCACCGCGGCGGCGCCGCCCAGCGCGAAGGCCATGCCCACCGACACCTCGGAGACCTGGATCATGCCCGGGATGGCCAGTCCGAAGACGATCACCTCGAAGCCGAGGATGCTCAGCATCGCTCGGCCCATCGGGTTGGTCGGGGCAAGCCTCACGAGTCCTCCGGATCCTCGGCGAACCAGTCCTGCGGATCGACTGCTTCGGCGTCCATGGGAACCACGGTGGACAGGGCTCCCGTGCGCCCGGCCGACAGCGGTTCGTGCACCAGCAGCGCACGCGCCTCGCCGGCGGCGTACACCGATCCGGCGATCAGCACCCCCGCCCCCGCGCCCGCCTCGTCCGCCAGCCGGACGGCCGTCTCGATCGCGTCGGCCATGGTGGGGACCACCACCACCCGATCCGAGCCGAGAATGCCCGCCGCGCGCTCTGCGAGCGCCTCCGCGGGCAGCGCGCGCTCGGTGGAGGCGATGCTCGTGCACACCAGGGTCGACATGGCTTCGGCGAAGATCGACAACACCCCGTCGACGTCCTTGTCTGCCATCATCGCAACCACGCCCACCAGCGGGGTGAAGTCGAACGCCTCCGTGATCGCATCGATCGTGGCGCGCGCGCCGTGCGGGTTGTGGCAGGTGTCCAGCACCACGGTCGGCGAGCGGCGCACGACCTCCAGTCGGGCGGGCGCCTGCACCTGCTCCAGCCCTTCGGCGATCACCTCGGCCGGAAGTGGCTTCCCGCCGAGGAATGCCTCCGCAGCCGCCACTGCGAGAGCGGCGTTGTGAGCCATGTGCGCCCCGAACAGCGGCAGCGCCAGGTCGCCGAGCGGACCCTCAGCCGTTTCCAGTCGCAGCACCTGGCCGCCGACCGCCGGCGTACGGCTGATCAAGCCGAACTCCAGGCCTTCCCGGAGCACCTCGGCGCCCACCTCCGTGCACCGGGCCAGCAGGACGCGAGCCGCGTCCGGCTGTTGCGCAGCCAGGACGGCTTTCGAGCCGGCTTTGATGATCCCGGCCTTCTCGGCCGCGATCTCGGCGACGGTGTTGCCCAGCAGATGGGTGTGGTCGAGGTCGATCGGGCACACCACGGCCACCTGCGCGTCCACGATGTTCGTCGCGTCCCACCGACCGCCGAGGCCGACCTCCACCACCGCGACGTCCACGGGCGCGTCGGCGAAGGCTGCGTAGGCCAGCGCCGTGAGCACCTCGAAGAAGGTCATCGCGACACCGTCGATGAGTTGGGCATCGACCAGCGCGACGAGCGGCTCGATCTGCTCGACCAGTTCGTCGAAGTGCTCCACAGAGATCGGCTCGCCGTCGAGCGCGATCCGCTCGGTGACGTCCACCAGGTGCGGGCTGGAGTACCGGCCGACCCGCAGGCCGAGCGCGCGCAGGAGAGAGTCGATCATCGCAGCGGTGCTGCCCTTGCCGTTGGTGCCGGCGACCAGGATCACCGGGCAGGAGCGCTCCGGAGAACCGAGCAGATCGCACAGCGCCTGCACCCTGGCCTGGCTCGGTGCCACTCTGTGCTCGGGCCAGCGGGCCTGTAGTTGGGCGACGATCTCGGCGTGGGTTCTGCTCATGGTGAGTTCAGCCTAACCGGGCTCACCCGCCGCGGGAGCCGCCGCACCGCTCGGTATACTGACGCGGTGTCCGACTCCGCAGCCGCCTCGCCGTCGCGGCGACTCTGGCCGGAGTGGGTGACCCTCGCCGCTCGACTCGTCCTCGGCGTCGTCGTGCTGGTCGCCGGCCTGCTCAAGGTGACGCAGCTGGACGCGTCCATCCAGTCGGTCCGGCTCTATCAGATCCTGCCGTGGGACGTCGCGGCCTACGTCGGCACGGCGTTGCCGATCATCGAGATCGCCACCGGCCTGCTCCTGATCACCGGCACGTTCACCCGGATCTCCGCCGTGGTCGGATCATTGTTGATGCTCGCCTTCATCATCGGAATCGCCTCGGTGTGGGCGCGCGGCATCTCGATCGATTGTGGCTGCTTCTCCCCCGGCGCGGCGGTGGACGCAGGCCAGACGCAATACCCGCTGGAGATCCTTCGTGACACCGGCCTCCTCCTTTGCGGGGTCTGGACCGTCTGCCGACCCCGGTCGCCGTTTGCCGTCGACAACTGGCTGTTCGCCCCGGTCACCGAACTCGCCGACCATCCCGAATCGACCACCGCCGAGGACAAGGAGCCCACTCGATGACCCAGAACAACCGCGAACGACTGCGGCAGGCCCAGGCGGCCGCGGCCAAGCAGCAGCGGCTGAATCGGATCATCGGCGTAGGCGCCGGGGTCCTCGTCGTCGTCCTGATCGGCGTCTTCATCGGCGTCCTCGTCCAGAACCAATCGCACCAGGCCGCGACCAGCGCGGCCGCGGTCACCCCGCCGAACGCCACCTCCGACGGCAAGGCGATCGTGATCAGCCCTGGAGTCACCAAGCAGGGCGCCCCGGTGGTCGAGCTCTTCTTCGACTACCAGTGCCCCTACTGCAAGCTTCTTGAGACCACCTACGGCGGCACGCTGACCTCGCTGGCCGCGTCCGGTGACATCGAACTGCACTACCGAACGATGAGCTTCCTCGACGCGAGCCTGAACAACGACGCGTCCCTGCGCGCGGGCATTGCCGCGACCTGTGCCGATACGGTGGGCAAGTACTCCGAGTTCCACAACGAGATCTACACCGAGCAGCCCGAGACTGAAGGTGAGGGCTACTCCGACACGGCGCTCCGTGATTCCATCCCGGCTGCGCTGGGCATCATCGGGAATGACCTGACCACCTTCCAGTCCTGCTACGACAAGCAGTCCACCAAGGGCTTCGTGACCACCATGGGCGACTTGGGCATACAGGATCTGCAGTCGATCAACAATCAGGTCTCCACGCCGACCGTCCACGTCAACGGCAAGGACTTGCCGGTGAGCGACATCGGCCAGGTGCAGCCGGACGGCCTGCTCGACCTGATCAAGCAGCACGCCTGAACGGCCCGAAGGCCTCCCCCACCTGCCGAGTTGTCAGAAGCTCATTCGGCTATAGGNNTTCTGACAACTCGGCGGGTGGGGTGGCGGATTCTGAACTATCCCGGACGCTCAATAAGATGCGACTCATGACTGAACAGCCCCTGAGCGACGCCGTGCCGACCGCGACCCCGGGCACCGGCCGCGTACCGGAGCGTCCGGTGCTGGAGGGGCTCGAAGCGAAATGGTCGACCGCATGGCGGGAGCAGGGCACCTACGCCTTCGTCCGTCCGGCGACGCGCGCGCAGGTGTTCAGCATCGACACTCCTCCGCCAACCGTGTCGGGCTCCCTTCACGTGGGCCACGTGTTCAGCTACA
>DJWE01000053.1 GCA_002441465.1 Propionibacteriaceae bacterium UBA6238
CTCCGATGAATCCAGGGCGGTTCACGGCAGGGCGATCGCGCGTGCCGGTGGCGGGTTCCTGATCGTGTTGGGCGTCCTGCAGTTGACCGGGGTGTGGTCGGAGTGGATGGCCGCGATGCAGGCCCTGATCGCCGGCTGGCAGCCCCCTGTCTAGTACATCCGCAACTGGATACGGGCAGAACGGATCGAGCACCGCGGGACCGGCACGGTTGGCAGAAGGGACAGGAAGAGGGATGGAAGGCGAGGCAATGGGCAACGGGCCCAGCACACCTGGTCCGCCGGGTTCAACCGGTTCATCTGGGGCGCCGTCCCCGTCTCGGACCCCGGGGACCCGGATCCTGTCCGTGCTGGTCATCCTCGCCGTGATCGGTCTGGTTGCGTGGCTGGTCGCCAGCCGTTCAGACGGTGGCGACCCGCGGGCGCGGTCCGCCGACGGGTCGGTGGTCGAGGAGTTCGAACCTGACGACCGGATCGAGGGTGAGCCGTTCCAGGCACGGATGCTCAGCGGGGATCGGTTCGATTCCGGCGATCTGGCCGGCCAGATCGCGGTCTACAACGTGTGGGGGTCGTGGTGCGTACCGTGCGTGACCGAGGCGCCCGAGCTGGTCGAGGTCGCGGAGGAGTTCACCGGTCAAGTGCAGTTCGTTGGCATCAACGTGCGCGACAACGACGCGGCCGCGCGTGCCTTCGAGCGCGATCACGACGTGCCCTACGACAGCATCGTCTCCTCCGATTCGAGCCAGGCGATGCTCGCCTTCCAGGGCGCCCTGGCCGCTGCGGCGGTGCCGACCACGCTGGTCGTCGACCCCGAAGGCCGGGTCGCGGCCCGTGTCGTGGGGCCGGTGACTGCGAGCACGCTGCGGGCCTTGATCGAGCCCGTGCTGGCCGAGACGGATGCGCAGGACTAGAGCCGGCGCGGGGCGCCGGCCCAGCGGTGCCCGATCCAACAGGAACCGGTTCGACAGCAGCCGGTACGGGAGGCATCGGTCGGGCAGGCATCGGTCGGGCAGCCACCGCCGATCCGTGTCGGCTCGACGTGTCATCGGCGTCTCGGCGCTGGTGGCAATGGTGCTGGGTGGCACAACTGCGGCGGTCAGTAGCGGGCTCGGGCGGCCGCAGCCCACGGCGGCAAGAACACCTCCACCAGATGCGTCGCCCACGCTCGAGGAGTCAGCCGCGGAACCGGCTCCGTCGCCAGGGCCGCCGCCCGCGTCCCGACCGGAGATGCAGGCGAGGGACGGGCCTGGGCGGGACCGCACCGGCCGCGCGCCGGCCGGATCGAGGTCCACACGCGACGCGATGAGGCAGGCAGAGGTGAAGATCCCGGCCGCCGGGTCCGGTGAGTTCGTCGTGACCGCGCCCCCAAGCAGCACCGCCGACCACGCTGCCGGAGCCGGGGACCTGACCTACACGGTGGAGATCGAGGAAGGTCTCCCGTTCGCCCCGACGGTGACTGCGCGGACGATCGACCGCATCCTGGACGATGACCGTGGCTGGCCGACCGTGGCCGGCCGCTCGTTCCACCAGACCGCCGATGCGGGTGAGCTGCGGATTCTGCTCGCCACACCGGCAACCACCGATGAGCTCTGTGCGCCGCTGAAGACGAATGGGGAGGTCTCCTGCCGCAACGGGGACCTGGTCGTGCTCAACGCCCGGCGGTGGGCCTTCGGCACCGACGACTACCAGGATGCGGTGCCGATGTACCGCACCTACCTGGTCAATCACGAGGTCGGGCACGCCATCGGGTACGCCCATGCCGAGTGTCCCGGACCGGGGGAGCGGGCGCCGGTGATGCAGCAACAGACCCACGGGCTGGACGGCTGTCGTCGTAACCCTTGGCCGAGCGCCGGCTGAGTGCCACGACGCACGCCCGGCCAGGACGGAGCGACCAGTCGGCTGGTGGCTCAGCCGAGGATCGTGGTGCAGCCAGTGATGACCATCTCGACTAGCGGGGACATCGCCAGCGCGACTGGCGTCGCCAGCAGGGTGGCGGTGCCCAGGAAGACCGCGAGGCTCTGGCGTCGCTTCCATGGCTTCCACGGTCCCGAGGCGGCCGCGAGCCGCTCCACCCGGGCCACTGCGGCCACGTTGCCGGCGCCGAGTCCGGGCTCGGGCACGCCGTCGGCGGCGAGGCCGGAGCCGAGTGTCACCAGTGCCCGGGCGAGCCCGTGGCGGTCGTGTGCGGCGTCGTCGGCCTGCATCTCGATCAGGGTGGACACCTGCTCGTGTGCCACTCGGAAGACCGCCAGAGGGCCTAGCGCGCGGCGCAGCACGTCGGCAAGCGCGAGGGCCAGGTCGTGGCGGGACCGCAGGTGTGACCGCTCGTGGGCGAGCACGAGTTCCAGCTCGTGTGTGTCCAGCATCTCGAGGGCGGCGCTGGTGACCACGACCCGTTTGCGCAGTCCTGGGAGGCAGTAGACCAGTGGCTTGGGGTGCTTGACGATCACGAACCCGTCGGGGTGCTCGGTGCCGAGTACGCGCAGCAGGTTCAGCTGGGTGCTGCGGCCGCGGGCGGCGTTGACCACGGTCGAGGTGGTCAGCCACAGCATCCGGACGGCGAGCCCCGCTGCGGCCAGAGCGGCGAGGTAGGCGACCCAGATGCCTGCTGGGGTCTGGTAGTGCTCGATGACCTCGGCCGGGGTGGTGCGGCACAGCCGGGCGATGAACTCAGCGAGGGGTGTGAGCGGTGCGGCGAGGGTGAGGCCGACGAGCGCGATCGCGGCGACGACCGAGACCGTCAGCGCCTGCCAGGCCAGGATGCCCCAGCCGGGAGCTCGCTGCACCCAGGCGGCGCCGAGAAGAAGCCGCGGGCCGAGGGCGGCGGCTAATGCGACGAAGACGAGGAGGACGGCGGGGGCAAGCACACGCTCACTCCTTGTCGCCTGGATCGCGGGGCTGCCTGCCGTGCTTGCCGAACTTGGCCAGGGCGGTGCGAACTTGGACCTGTTCTTCTGAGGAGAGCTGCTCGACGAAGTTGAGCAGGGCGGCGCCACGGTCGGGGGTCTGAGCGAGGACGTCTTCGAGCATGCTCGCGGTGTGGTCCTCCTGGGACATGACCGCGGTGTACACATAGGCACGGCCCTGCTTCTGCCGGTGCACCAGTCCCTTGCGGTGCAGGTTGTCGAGCACGGTCATCACCGTGGTGTAGGCGATCTTGCGCTCCCGCTGGAGATCGTCGACGACCTCGCGCACCGAGGCTGGACGATCCCAGTCCCACAGCCGGTGCATGACTGCTGCCTCGAGTTGTCCCATCTGCCTCATCCGACCTCCACACCCCCGCACCCAACCCGACTGTCTACTATGCTGCATCGTAGTCCGATGGGTTCGTCGCGTCTCGTTGCTGCTCTTGTTGGCTCCAGTTCCGTCCTCAGGGTCCCATGTCCTCCAACTCTCCCGCACCTCGCGGCCGGGCCGTTGTTCCCCGCGCCGCGAGCCGCACCATGCCTCCAGGAGACCGACGCAGCCTCAGCGGCGTGCTCGGCGGGGGCAGCACGATCGGCCGGCACAGCAGCCTTGTCAACGCGGTCGGTGCCGCCGGAGGTGGACTGGTGGCCGCGCTGTGCTTCGAGCCGGTGGGCGCAGGCTGGCTCGCACCGGTCGCGATGGCGCTGCTGTGGGCCGGCGTGGCCCGCGCACCGCTGAGGTACGCGGCCCTGTCCGGGCTGTGCTTCGGATTGGCCTTCATGCTCGTGCTGTTGTGGTGGTTGGAGGACTCGATCGGATGGGCGGCCTGGCTGGGCCTTTCCGGTGCCCTGGCAGTGAGTGTCGCCGTGGCCAGCGTCGGGGTGCGCGCGGTGGCGTCGCTCCCGGCCGGGCCGGTGTGGGCCGGGACGGTGTGGATCAGTGTCGAGTCGTTGCGCAGCGGCTGGCCGCTGGGAGGTATGCCGTGGGGGCGGCTCGGGTTCACCGCCATCGACACCCCGTGGCAGCCGCTTCTTCCCTACGCCGGGGTCACCGGCACCGGGCTCCTCATCGCGACCGGAGGCTTCGCGCTTGCCCACGCCTGCAGCGTCTTCCTGCGCCGCACCTCGCGGCGTCGCGCAGCGGCCGCCGGGATGCTGGCGGGGGTTTGCGCGGCCGTTCTCGCAGGGGCGACTTGGCCCTACCGGGTGCCGGCGGCCGCGACGACCATGGTGGCCGCCGTCCAAGGCGGCGTGCCCGGTGATGGCCGGGATCTGGCTGGCCATCACCGGGCGGTCACCCGCAACCATGTGGAGGCGACCACGGCGCTCGCCGACAGCCTCACCTCCGAGCAGCGGGAGTCGCTCGCGTTGGTGGTGTGGCCGGAGAACGCGACTGCCGTCGATCCGGTCCGTGACCCGGTTGCGCGCGAGGGCATCGAGGAGGCCGTGGCCGCCGTCGGCGTTCCCGTGCTGGTCGGGGGGATCTTCGATGGCCCGACCGCTGAGACGGCCTACAACCGCGGACTGCTCTGGAGACCCGACAGCGGACCCAAGATCGGCGAGGGCGGGGTGTACACGAAGACGCACCCGGTGCCCTTCGGGGAACACATTCCGTGGCGGTCGGTGATCGGCGGCTGGTCCTCGCGGTTCGACCGCATCCCGAGAGACATGCTCCCCGGCCAAGGCGAGGGACCACTGTCGGTGGACGGGTTACTGGTGGCGGACGCGATCTGCTTCGACGTCGCCTACGACGACGTCCTTCCCGGCCAGGTCGCTCGCGGTGGACAGATCGTGGTGGTGCAGACCAGCAACGCCACCTTCACCGGAACGATTCAGCCCGAGCAGCAGTTCGAGATCACTCGGGCTCGGGCAGTTGAGCTGGGGCGGACGGTCGTGGTGGCCTCGACCAACGGTGTCTCCGGGGTCATCGCCGGCGACGGCGCAGTGACCCAACGTGACCCAGGGGAGGAGACCGCGACGCTCGTTGCCGAGGTTGAGCTCGCCGACCGGGTGACGCCGGCGGTGCGTTCCCAGTCGGTGCGGGCGGCGACCATTCCCGCAGTCGGGGTCGTGGGGCTACTCCTGGCGTTCGCCCGTGGTCTCCGGCGTCGGGGGAGGGGCAGGGTCCCGGCTCGTTTCGAGCGATCTGTCGAGCTTGCCGAGGCGGGTGAGGTAGGCGTTGTAGTCGGCCATCGCTTGCCCTCCGGTGCGGGCCTCGGAGCGGTCGAACCGACGTCGCTCGCGTCGATCGGAGGCGACCCATCTAACGATGAGGGCTCCGGCGAGGATCGCGAGCGGGTAGTCACCTAGCGCCCATCCCAGTGATGCGCCGAGCTGCTGGTCGTCGAGTAGGGAGGCGCCCCAGGGCCGCTGGAGCGCGGCGAACCAGTCGCGTGCCAACACTTGGTCTGAGGACATGAGCGAGACCGAGAACAACGAATGGAATGCGAAGGTCACGATGAGGATGACCATGCGGAGAGGGAACATGGGTCGGTGGATTCCCGGGTCGATGCCGACCAGGCAGTTCGCGAGGAGGAACCCGGTGAGGAGGAAGTGGGCCACCATGGCCACGTGCATGGTGTGAGACTCCAGCGACAGCTCGAACAGGCCGCTGTAGTAGAAGGCGACCAGGCTCACGACGAACATCCCGGCCGTGACCAGCGGCAGGGTCAGGATGTGGGCCAGAAACGATCGCAGTGCCTCTTGGATCCACTCTCTGGGGCCCAGGGATCCGTCGGTACGACGGGGCAGTGCCCGTAGCGCGAGTGTGATCGGGGCGCCGAGTACGAGGAACGTGGGTGCCGCGGTCGCGATGGTCATGTGCTGGACCATGTGCATGCTGAACAGCACCCGTCCGTAGACCCCTGGGGCGCCGCTGGTGGCCCACACGACGAGCAGCCAGCCGAGCAGCCAGGCGATGGTGCGCAGCAGTGGCCACGCGTCACCCCTCGCCCGGAGGCGGAGCACCGCACCTAGGTACCAGGCGGACATGGCCAGGGCGACCGTGAGCCAGATCAGGTCGGGCTTCCACTGTGTGAACCACTCACCGGCGCCGAGTTCGGGTGGCAGGTCGGTGCCAAGGAGGGCCTGTGCGTTGCTGAGCGACGGGTCGGACTCGGGGGTCGGTGGACTGGTGCGACTGAGCGCGACCCCGGCACCGGCACCGGTCAGCAGCAGGGCGACCTCATAGAACGCAAGCCGGGCGAACGCACTCGAGGCGCCGGACTCGATGCGCCTGACGATGCGGGTCCGCTGCCACCAGCCGAGAGCGGCGACCGCGCCCAGTACCGCGACCTTGACTGCGAGCATGGCCCCGTAGCTGGTGGTGGTCAGGGCCCATGCGCCGGGTAGGCGCAGAACGGCACCGGCAACCCCGGAGAGCGCGACAAGCAGCAGGCACCAGCCCGCAAGCCGGGAGTAGCGGCGTACGACGGGTCCGAGGTTCTCGCCCAGGTGCCGGCGCACCACCAGGAGGCCGACCAGGCCGCCGGTCCACA
>DJWE01000014.1:0-150 GCA_002441465.1 Propionibacteriaceae bacterium UBA6238
AGCTTGGTCTTGCCGTCGTTGTAGTAGACGAACGTGGTGTTGGTCTTGAAGTCCGAGTTCGGGTCGGGCAGCTTGATCGTCGAGTAGGCATAGGCGACCGCACCGGCGCCGATCACTCCGACGATCAGCAGGATCGACAGGATCCACAGC
>DJWE01000014.1:242-13926 GCA_002441465.1 Propionibacteriaceae bacterium UBA6238
GATCATGTGGTTCCAGCCGCACTCGACGCAGATCTCGACGACGCGGACGGTGAACTCGCCGTACTGGTTCTCCATCTCCTCCAGCTCAACGCTGGACTTGATCCGTCCCGAGTACTGCCCGAGCTGATCGCCGAACACGTAGTTCAGGTTGACCAGACGAGGTGCCGGACAGATCGGGCAGTGCACCGACGACTCCTCGCCGTGATGCAGCGCAGCCCTGACCAGCAACGGGTCGGCGTCACACACGTCGACGCCTTCCAGCGAGCGCTGTGGACGCCTCAGCGCCTGCAGCGCATTGCGCCGCTGCAGGGCGTAGTCCACCTCTTGCCGCCGTGACCACATAGGTTCAAGGGTAAATGGCGGTCCGGAAATTCTCGATTCGCGGACATCTCGCCGAGCCGGGACCAGCGTCGGGACGGCCGGAGGTTCGGACCACGGTTGTAGCCAAAGCCGAGGCGCCCTGACCGTGGTCGTGCGGTCGCCCTCGGCTCGGCGCGGCCGGTTCCCCGGTGATCGACGCGACGTCAGAGCCGCGCTTTTGGGTGCCGGGTCCCGCGGATGCCACAATAGGCGCCGCGCGGGGCATTAGCTCAGTTNNCCTGCTTTGCAAGCAGGGGGTCAGGGGTTCGAGTCCCCTATGCTCCACCCGCCCTGGCTTGTCAGGGCCATTTGGTCGTCCTCAGGATCCGCGCAATGCCGGAATGGCGCCCTTTCAGCGCCCTTCGGATCTCAGTCTGCCGAGCCCCACGCGGGCTCGGCGGGTGCGGTAGTGCATAGGTATCAGGGTTCCACCACTCGGGCGAGTCGCTGTCTCGGCGCTCGAACCGCCACCCGACGGGCAGACCGTCCACCGCTGGGTCCGTGAGACGCCCATCGGCGGCCGCATCGTCGAACGAACTCACCCAGGTCACTTCGGCCAGCGATGCGACAGCGTTCCCCGTCGTGGCGGACCCCCGGGTTCGGTCGGCGTGGTACGGCCTATCGGTCGACTTCACAAAGAAGGAGACGAAGGCCATTTCTTTGACTGGAAGCTCGTGCGCCGCCCTGCTGGGCTACGCGGGGGTGATTGCGGCCGCCAGCGGGGTCGGTGTGACGGTCAGCGTCATCGTCGGTGCGCTGACCGCGGGATGTGCGACGATTGGGGCACTTTCCGACGCCGCCTACTCGAACGGGAAGTGCATCTCGTTGAAGATCTTCACAGCGATCCCGGGTGCTACGGCACCATGGATCGCCACCTGCTACAAGTGAGGCTGGTCCGATGATCTGGGTGATCGGTGCGGTTTGGATGGTGGCGCTTGCCGCCACGGCATGGCTGTACCTCCGTTCCCCGTCGCGGGGCCGCATGATCGCCTATGTGGTGGTCGGTGCGGCCGGGCTGGTGCCGTACCTGTGGCTGTTGTGGCAGGACCAGCTGCCCCGTCCCGCCGTCACGATCTCGACGGGATTCTGGGTCATCCTGGCGGCGGCAAGTGTTGCGGTGGCCCGGCGTAGAGCGAAGACGCAGAGCTGAATCACGGAGAGGGGTCCAGCTGCACTGCTGGGCCCCTCGTTGTGTCAGCGCACCAGTTGGTGCAGCCGGCCGAGTTCGTCCAGCTTGTGCTGCCACCGCGGGTCGTCGCGGGAGAGCACCGGCGGATGAGTTCGCTCATACCCAGCATGGATGCCGTTGCGCTGGAGGTACTGGCCATGACCGAAGGCAGTCGTGCTCCTCGGCGCGGGGGCCCGGCAGGAGTTCATCAGGCGGCTGGGCGAAGCATGCGCGCAGCTCACCCCGGTTCCCGTGTCGGCCGCGCTGTTCGGTTCCGTGGCACGTAACGAGTCCCGACCCGACAGCGACATCGACCTGCTGCTCGTGGTGGAGGACGATGTGATGGCGGACCTCGACGGCTGGACCGACCAGCTCTACGACCTGACCGGCACCGTCGTACGCCGACGAACCGCGCAACAGGTCCTCCGAGCACGACGATCAGATGGGACGCACCGCACCCACAGGTGGCTCCACTAGCGTGGATCCATGGAGATACCGGAGGACTACCCCGACAGCCTGATCGACGAGCTGGCGCCCTACGGGTTCGAGTTCGGAGCCATCACCCCGGGCGAGGACGGCGGCACCAATGTCGTGTTCGACGCCGACCCGGAATCGTTCGTTCGTGCCCACCCCGGTTTGGGCATCGAAGAGTCCTACGGGAATGACTGGCCGCCGGCGAGCCTTCAGCTGTGGTTGCGGTTCGACCAGCACGGCGACCCGATCGCGGCCGACTTCGAAGTGTTCGACCTGCTCGCCGAAGCCGCGTCCATCGATCCGCAGCTGCACGCCCGGTTGAGCACGATGGACGATCCGGCCGACCACGCGGTCGCCGTCGGAGAGGCGCTCGGACAGGTGCTCGAACAAGAGCCCGTCCCAGCGGACGACTACCTGGAGTAGGCGGCGCCCGCGCCCACCGTCGGAGGAGGAGCCGACCTCACCTGAGCCGATCGGTACCCGCGGCCCAGGCTTCGGCGTTGGGGCGGTTCGCCTCCTGCCAATACCACCAGGCGAGGCCGACGGCACCGGCCAGCAGCACGGTCGCTCCGATCAGTTTCGACACCGCACACCTCCTGATGGATCCGGTGCCCGAGCCTAGCGGGCGGATCATCGCGAACTGGACGGGCTCGGGGTCATCCCGATCCGGGACTGCGGATTCCCGGTGGGCGATGTGCTCGACGAGCCACCGACGCTCGCGCTGGCGGTCGCCGCGACGGTGGCAGAGCTCGGAGCGGGCGAAGCCCGACGGACGCTGCTTGTCGGCGCCAGGCTCACGAACTCGTCCGTGGCCAGTGCGACGCGGAGCTGGTCGAGCGCGGCGGGCTCAGCCACAGCCCCGTCGGCGTTCGACGTCGGCGGCAGAGGCCAGATCGTGACGTCGTTGGCCCGCACCCGCGACTCCACCATGGTCTCGCGAATCTCGTCGCTGGTGAGCTCGGAATCCACGGTCAGGCACGGCGTCAGCGCGTCCATCACCTTGTCGAAGCGGTTGGGGTCGGCGATCACCACACTGAGGCTGGCTCGCGCGAGCGCCGCGCGCAGCAGATCGGCGGTGCGGACGGATCGCTCGAGCGCAGACGGTGCCTTGTCCAAGTAGGCGACCAACTGGTCGCCGTCCAGCGTTTGGGAGTCCATCGTGATGCCGCCGAGGCTGTCGACCACCCGACCGAAGCCGTCCAGGTCGACCCGCGCCTGGTGATCCATCCGGGCGCCGGTGAGGTGTTCCACCGCCCGCGCGGTGAGCAGCGGGCTCTGCGCGAAGCTGTCCGCGAGCGTCGTGAGCTGGCTGCCGTTGTCGGCAAGCAGGTCGGAGGGCAGCGCGATCAGGCTGAGGTCGCGGCGGGACGCGGACAGGTGCGCGATCACCACAGCTTCGAGCGTGCCGTCGTCCTGCGTGGTCATCAGCAGGTAGTTGACTGCGCTCACGCCGTCCACGGCCACCGCCGTCGGGCGGCCTTCGTAGCTCGGCAGCGGTTGCTCGCGCTGCAGTCCGTCCACGGCGTCGTCGAGCCGGTTGAAGTAGACCGTGAGCAGCGCGACCCCGCCGACCGAGACCGCCACGACACCGATCAGGAGCCCGATGGCGACACGGTCGAGGAGTCGTCTCCCCTGCCCGGTCGCTGTGTTCGGCTCCATGCCACCCCTTCTTCCCGGCGTCCAGCGTAGGAGACCCGACCAACCGGACGGGCACAGGACCTCTCCTTCGGCGCCCGGGAGTGGACGTGGCGCGTGGCGTCTACCCTGTGGTCATGGCCGAGGAGAGCCAGCGCCAGGCGGATGCGCGCCGCCGGCACGAACTGGCACAGGCAGCGGCGCAGGGCGAGGCCCGGGCCGCGCAGGTGAAGCTCGACGAGTTCATCGCCCGGCTGCAGGCTGCCGGTGCGCAACCCGAGCCGCTTCAGGCGACCCTGCTCAACGGGACGCGGGTGAAGACGGGGCTGCTGGGGTGGTATCTGAACCGCGCGCGAACCCTCGCCGTGACTCCGGAGGGCACCTACTACCAGCTCGTGACCGCCGGCTCGACGCTGGCGCGGTTCACCGGCGTCACGCCGACGCCCGCAGCGCCCACGCTCGTGATCGGACGGGGCGGACGGGACGGCGAGACCGGCGACCTGTCCGACTTCCTGGACCGGGCCTTCACCACCTACGCAGGCGGCTGAACCGGGCCCGGAAATGGCACCAGGGGGCCGCTGGATATCCGAGCGTCCCCCTGGGCGTTCATGATGACGGGTCGGGCCGTCAGTCCCCCTGTGAGTACGTTCCCAATCGTATGGCTTTCCAACGATTCAATCGACGCGTGAGACACGTCGTTGCCGAATCGTTAGAAAAGGTGCAGAAGAACCTGAGACTGATCGGCAACAGTGCGGCGGCTTCCGGCAACACCGCGGGCAACACCGCGTCGCCACGCTTGGGGCCATGGAGGCACGGCGAGCGCTGGATGCGCTGAACAGGGAGTGGCGGAGCTTGGCCCCGATGGGGGTACCCAGCTGGGGTCATCGCGAACCGGCGCTTGCCGCCGCGTCCGATCTCGGCAGTGTGCTGGGCCTGATCCGCGAGCACCCCGATCCGGTGCTGTCAGCGCTGCTACGACTCGGCTCCGGCGGCGATCCGCTCGCACACCGCGTGGTGCTGCAAACCATGCTGGGCACGCTGGTCCGGCTCTGCGCGCGGCGGCCGGAGCTTCTTCCCGAGGCGGTCTCCGAGCTTTGGCTGGCGATTGCGGAGTACCCCTTGGCGCGCAGGCCGCGAGCTATCGCGGCGAACCTGGCCTGGGCGGTCCGACGACGGCTACCGCGAGTTCCGGCAACGACCCCGCTGCCAACCGTCGAACCCGCGACCGAGCCACCGCCGCAGGATGCGTCCGGCACTCTCGGCGAAGCGCGAGCGCTCGGTCTGATCGACGAGCCCACCCACCGCACGCTCTGGACGGTCTACGTCGCAGGACTGACCAGCGCACAAGCGGCCGAGGCGCTGGGCACCACGCCCGAACTCGTCCGCTGGCGCTGCTCGCGGGCGCTGCGCAGGCTCGCCGTGCACGCAGAACTGCTCGCAGCATGACCAGCACCCGACGACAGGGACGCGGTAGCGTGCCGCCATGCCCACAGCGCTCATCACTGGCGCCACCGCTGGTCTCGGAGCCGCCTTCGCCCGCGCGCTCGCCGCCCAGGGTGACGACCTGGTGCTGGTTGCCCGCAACTCGGAACGGCTCAGCCAGGCCGCCGCTCAACTGAGTGCCGATCACGGGGTACAGGTAGAGACTTTCCGGGCCGACCTCTCTGTCCGCGAAGACGTCCTCCGCGTGGCCTCTCGCATCGAAGACGCCAACCGACCGGTCGAGTTGCTGGTGAACAACGCGGGGTTCGGTCTGACGCACAAGCTGCTCGACCCCGACATGAGCGAGCACGAGTACGCCATGGACGTGATGTGTCTGGCCGTGCTGGTTCTGGGTGGCGCGGCCGGCCGTGCGATGCGTCGCCTCGGCCGGGGCCGAATCATCAATGTCGCCTCGCTGGCTGCCTGGCTCACGAACGGCAACTACTCGGCGGTGAAGGCGTGGGTGAAGGTCTACTCCGAGGCGCTCGCCAACGAGCTGCACGGCAGCGGCGTCACAGTCACGGCGTTGTGCCCGGGATGGGTACGCACCGAGTTCCACGAGCGCGCAGGCATCCGCACCTCGTCCATTCCCGACTGGGTCTGGGTGAGCGCCGACGAATGCGTCGCCGCCGCCCTTGCCGACGCCGGGAGGGGACGGGTCATCTCGGTGCCCACCACGCGCTGGAAGGTGGCCCGAGTCGTGGCCGAGGTGGTGCCGAGACCCCTCGTCCGATGGGCGTCCCGGATGCTCTCCGCGAGCAGGGATTGAGGCGTGAGCCGATGCAGGCGACTCCGGGCACGGACGCTCAGCTAGTGACCATGCAGCGCAACGTGCGTCACAATGGCGGAATCCACTCCGAGAGGATACGGGTGAGCGAACCCAAGCTGAACAGGTACACGTCGGCCGGACCGGGCACGGCCCGCTTCGTCGCGCAGCACCTGGTCATGAAGCCGTACATCTGGTCGGCGTTGACCGTTCACGAGCACGGAGTGCGCAATCTGGACGGGCTGAAGCCACCGTTCGTCGTGATCGCCAACCACTCCAGCCACCTCGACGCACCCCTGATCTACGGCGCGCTGCCGCGCCGGCTGTCCCGGAACCTGGCCGCGGCCACGGCTGGCGACTACTTCTTCAACAGCTGGTACAAGGCCTTGCCGACCGCGCTTTTCTTCAACTCCTTCCCCGTGCAACGACAGGGTCATGCGAACCGCACCGGGCATCGCGGGCTCGCCGCTCGCCTGGTCAACGAGGGGGTGCCGATCCTGATCTTCCCCGAAGGGACGCGGTCGCGTACCGGCGCGATGGCCAACTTCACCCCAGGTGCCGCCGCGCTGAGCATCTCCCGCAACGTGCCGATTCTGCCCATCGCCCTGGTCGGCGCCTACGCGGCCATGCCGTACGGAGCGAACGTCCCGGTGCCGGGCCGACCGCACGTGCACGTCGTGTTCGGCCGTCCGCTACGGGCAGCTCCAGGCGAGATCGCCCACCAGTTCTCCGAACGGCTGCACCGCTACGTCGTCGAGATGCACGACACCACCGCCCGCGCCTACGGCATGCCGACTCAGGCGGACTTCGCTCGAGCGGTCGCTCTACGCGCCGCCGCGGCCCAAGCCGAACGGGCGGCTGCGACGCCGCCGGCCGACACTGCCGGCGGTACGGCCGCGCGGGATGCCTCCGAACCCGCGGTACGGCGCCTGGAGCCGCCGGACCCGGTCGAGGTGGTCCCCCTCGAACCGCCGGACCCGGTCGACGTCATCCCGCCCGTGCCGATCGAGTCCGAACGCCAGTCCTGACCCTCCGTCCGCGACGGAGCTCAGCCCGCAGCCAGCACCGCGGCCAGCGTGGTCGTCCGTCGGCGGGCAACCGCGACGGCGCTCGCGGCGAGTGCGATCAACAGCCAGCCAACCAGGGTGAGGGTCGCGGTGGCTGCTGCGCTGGATTCGGTGGCGATCGCGCGAATCGCGTCCAGCGCCGGCGTCAACGGGGAGAACGGACGCAACGCGGTGAACGCAGCCGGCGCTGCCCCGACCAGGGCGGACGCCGTGGTCAGGACCGCGAACAGCACCGAGATCAGCCGTCCCAAACCACCCAGCCAAGCGACCAGGGCGTGGTTGATCACCACGAACGTGGCCCCGGCCAGCAACAACACTCCGGTCACCGCCAGCCATTTCTGCCAGGAGAGGTCGAGCCCGAACTGGGCCAGTCCGGCGACAACGAGCGCCTGCACGCCGACCACCACCAGACCCGGTAGCAGCGCGCGTCCGATCAACGCCGCGGTCGGCTCGGCCGAGTTCAGCAACCCGGCACCGACCACCCGCACCACCGCGTAGGTGGCCAGCGCGCCGAGCCACAAAGCGAGCACCAGCACCAGGCTGATCCAACCGATATTCGGGTCGGCCAGGCCGCTCAGTGACGACGTGTCGATCGGCGCGGCCACCACCGTGGACAGGTTCTCCCGATCCGACTTGCTGTAGCTGGGCAGCTTGTCCTTGCCGTCGGCGATTCCGTTGGCCATCGTGCGCATGCCGTCGGCCAGATCCCGTCCGCCCGAGGACGCAGTGACCAGTCCGGCACTGAGCTGGTCTGTGCCCGTGGCGAGCTGGCTCGCCCCGTCCGCGCTCTGTGCGATGCCCTTCACCAGCGCGGGAAGGCCATCGGCCAGATCGCCGGTCCCTGCGGCGAGCTTCTTCCCACCCGCGATCAGCTGCTTCAGCTGCTTGGTCGTCGAGTCCACGTCCGGAATCGAACCGGAGAGCTGGCTCGACAGCTGGGAGAGACCCCCGGCAACGCCGGACGCCCCGGTGAGCAGACTCTGTCCGGTGCTCGGGTCCTTCTGCTCGAGGCCGCCCGCGGCACCGTTCAGCGCCTGCTGGGTTGCCTTCATCGAGGCGATGCAGACCGCCGCGTCCTGCGCCAGGCTCGCCGGGGTTGCGTCGATGTCGCAGGCGGCCTTGATCGCGCCGATCGCGGCGTCGACCTGGCCCGCGCCGAGCGCCGCCTGGATGCCGTCCGCCGCAGCGCCGGCCTGGGCGGCGCTGGACTGCAGGCCCTGCTGGTAGGTCGACAGCCCCGAGGAGATGCCCGCTGCCCCCTGGCTGAGCTGTTCCACACCGTCGGCGAGTTCCACCTGCTGGGGCAGCGAGTCGATCGTCTGCTGCGCGAGCTGGTTGGCGCCGTCCACGTAGTCGCCGACGCCGTTGGCGAGCTTGCGGACGTCGGCAGGCATGGACGAGGTCTGATCGGCCATCCGGCCGAGTCCGGTGGCCAGCTGGAACTGGCCGGTGTAGAGCTGCTTCGCACCGTCGGAGGCGTCCGAGATGCCGTTGGCGAGCTTGTGCGCACCGTCCGCGAGCTGGTCGGCCCCGTCGGCCATGGTCACGAACTGCTCGCCCATGTCGTTGAAGCCGACGTAGATCTGCTTCAGGTACGACTCGGTGAGCGTGGAGTTCAGCATGGACGCGGCCTCGCTCGCCACCAGCCGGCCGAGGGTGGCGTCCGCGACCCCGGCGACCGGCGAGGTGTACACCTGGATCGTCGCCTGCTCGGCCGTGCCACCGTCGTTCTCGGAGAAGGACGTGGCGGCGGCAGAGAAGTTCTCCGGAATCACCACCATCGCGGCGTACTCGCCGGTGTTCAGCCCTGCGCGCGCGTTGTCCTCGCTCTCCAGCACCCAGTTGAGATTCTCGGTGCGGTCGGAGTCGACCAGATTCGCGGTCAGCTGGCGACCCAGCGGCGTGTACTGGCCCTCGATGGTGACCGCCTCGTCGAGATTCACCACCGCCGCGGACACGGTGTGCAGGCGGCTGTCGGAGTTCACCCCTGCCAGCAGGAAGCCGCCGGCGACAAGGATCGGCACGAGCACCAGACCGAGCAGGGTGTACCAGCGCGCCGGAGCCGAGTTCACCTGTTCGACGTTCATCGGGTCGCTCCTTCCAGGGCGAGGTGGGAGGGCAACTTCAAGACCTGGTAGGGGACAGGCAGCTGCGCTTCGAGATCGGAGCCGGGCAGCACGCCGAGCACCCACGTGATCGGCTGCTCTGCGTCCGGCTCGGCGGAGGCGGTGAGGGCTCGGTGCAAGGCCCGATCCTGCGACGCGGAGAGCTCGTCGGCCGCCTCGACACAGACCAGGCCGCCGGACTGCTTGCTCAGCACCCGTCCGAAGTGGGTCACGGACGGGGCGAGCACCGGTACCAGGCCGCGCACCACGGGCGCCTCCTCGGGAAGCACGCGGCCGAGCACCTTCAGGGTGCCGCCGGTCAGCTTCAGGCGTCCGGCCAAGGCCAGCACCAGGGCACGGCGCGGTGCGTGCTCGCCCTCGATCACCAGGACGCCGCCGCGCTCGACCCGCAGGTCGACGTCGGCGAATAGCGTCCGCTCGCCCACCTGCGCGCTGAGCCCCTCGCCGACGATCGCCGCAGTGTCCCCCGGGGCCGGCCAGTCGGCCAAACGCACCTGACGGGTCAGCGACTCGCCCTCGATGTCGAGAGTCGGCAGCCGCCGGTCGAGCCATCGCGGCAGCCACCAGGCGTGTCGGCCGAGCAGCGTCATCACCGCGGGCACGAGGGTCATCCGGACCACGAACGCGTCCAGCGCGACGCCGACGGCCAGGGCGAACGCGATCGGCTTGATCGCGCCCTCGCCGGCGGGCACGAAGAACGCGAACACGGAGAACATGATCAGGGCCGCGGCGACGACCACCTTCGCCGAGTGGACGAAGCCGTCCTGCACCGATCGGCTGGTGTTGCCGTGCACGAACTCCTCCCGCATCCGGGAGACCAGGAACACCTCGTAGTCCATGGCCAGGCCGAACAGCAGGCCCATCAAGATGATCGGCAGGAAGCTGATCACCGGGCCGGCCTCGGGCAGGTTGATCACCTGCTTGAAGTAGCCCTGGTTGAACACCAGCACCGTCGCGCCGAAAGCACCGCCGACGCTGAGCAGATAGCCGGCTGCGGCCTTGATCGGCACCCAGATCGAGCGGAACACGATGGTCAACAACACCAGCGATAGCCCGACCACGAAGATGCCGAAGGGCAGCAGCGCGTCCCGGAGCCGGTTGGTCACGTCGATCTGGACGGCGGTGAAGCCCGTGATCGCGGTGTCGATGCCGCAGTGTTGCTGCCAGTAGCCGTGCCGGTCCCTGAGCGCTTGCACCAGATCGGCGGTGGCCGGGTCGTCCGGACCGGTGGTGGGCACGATCTGAACCATGCCGGTGTCCGCGTTCTCGTTCGGGGTGGCGGCGGCGACCATGCGCACGCCGGGGATCTGGGTGATGTCCTCGCGCAGGCAGTCCATGATCTCGAGTGGGTCGTCGGACTCGACGATCGATCCGGTCACTACCAGGGGACCGTTGAAGCCGACGCCGAAGATGCGACTGATCTCGTCGAACGTCTCCCGGTCCTGGGTGCCGGGCAGCGAGCGTCCGGACGTGGGCAACGCGAGGTAGAGATCCTTGGTGGGGAACGCCAGCGCGCCCAGGCCGACCAGGACGATCACGATCGTCACCACCGGCCACTTGGTGACCACGCCGACCCACCACGCGGACGGATTGAGCCGCCCCCCGCCCTCCGACTTGTCAGAACTAGGTTGAGCTATAGGCGCATCAGATTCTGACAACTCGGTGGTGGGGGGGTCGGCGGCGAGCGCGCGGGACTTCCGCGTCCCGTTCTTGGGACGCAACCGCGTCCCGGCGAAACCCATGAAGGCGGGCAGCAGGGTGAGCGCGAGCAGCACCTCGATCGCGACGGTGACCGCGCCGAAGACGCCCATCACGGTCAGGAACGGGACGCCGGAGATGCTCAGTCCGACCAGGGCGATCACCACAGTGAGGCCGGCAAAGACCACTGCCGAGCCGGCAGTGCCGACCGACCGTGCGGCCGATTCCTCGGTATCCATGCCCGCGGCCAGCTGGTCGCGATGCCGGGAGAGGATGAACAGGGCGTAGTCGATGCCGACCGCGAGGCCGAGCATGATCGCCAGGATCAAGGTGGTCGAACTGATCGTCATCACCCCGGCGCTGACCTGCACGACCAGGACGCCGGCCGCGACGCCGGCGATCGCCGTGCCGATCGGCATCATCGAAGCGACCAGCGAGCCGAGCGTGACCAGCAGCACGATCAGGGCGACCACCAGCCCCAACGCCTCGACGACGCTGATGTGCGGCACGTGGATGGAGAAGACCTCGCCCCCTACCAGCACGCGCGCACCGGGAAGGGTCTCGGCCAGGCCGTCCGCGGTCGCGGTGAGCTGCTCGCGCTGCGCATCGGTGAAAGTGGACGACGTCCCCTGGACGCGGACAGTCGCCCGTCCGCTTCGGGAGTCCGCGCTGATCAGGCCCTCGATGTGGTCGTTGTAGGGGCCGATCACACCGTTGACCCAGGGCAGATCCTCGATCTGCGCGGTCCAGGCCTCAACGGACTTCCGCACGTCCTTGTCGGTGAGCAGCTCGCCCTCTGGCGCTGTGATCAGGATGGTCGCGGTCGCGTCCGCGGCCTCGGGGAAGGTCACCTTCAACCGGTCGAGTGCCTCCGTCGACTCGGCCCCGGGGATCTCGAACGCATCGTCGAACTGCCCTCCGATGGTCACCGCCAGCGTGCCGAGCAAAGCCAGCACGATCAGCCAGCCGGCCAGGACCCGGCCCCGACGGCGATAGCTCGCCCGGCCGATCCGATACAGGAACGACGACACTCCAGCCCCTTCCGCGACAGCACGCGATACAGAACTGTATCCGATACAGTGACGTATCCAATACACTGTTGTATCGGGCGAGTGACGGCCCAGGAGGAGGTGTCGGGGTGACCACCACGGTGAGCACCACGGTGAGCAGCCGTCGGCAACAGACCCGCGACCGGCTGATCGATGCCGCCACCGAGTTGTTCGCGGAGAAGAGCATCGAGGGCGCCAGCGTCGAAGAGATCAGCGAGCGCGCCGGGTTCACCCGGGGGGCGTTCTACTCCAACTTCGACAGCAAGGAGGCGCTCTGCCTCGAGATCGTGCGGCGGCGCGGCGAGGAACTGCTGGAGACCACCCGGCGCGCTCTCGCCGTGATCCCGGACGCACCGGTCAGCGTCGAATGGCTGGAAGAGATCATCGCCAAGGTGGTGACGGTGCTCGACGTCGGGTTCACCCTCGACGACAACTGGGTGCTGGTGCGGGAGGAACTGCGCCTGTACGCCTACCGGCACCCGACCTTCCGTCCCGCCCTGATCGAGATCGAGCGCGACGCCAACGACCTTTCCATGCAGGCGCTCGCTGCCGCGCTCGACCGGCACGGTGCAAGCCTGCGGATCCCCATCGATCAGCTCATGCTGACCCTCGACGCCTTCTGCGAACGCACTCAGCTGGATGCGATCCTCGCCGGTGACCCGGTCAACGGGAACTCTTGGCGCGATGGCCTGGAGCGGCTGGTGCGGGCCGTGGTGATGCTGCCGCCGGAGGACGACACCGGCGCCGTCGGACGGTCTGACCAATAGCGTTCAGCGGCGGTCTCCCACCGCTGGTCGAGGCGTCGCGGTTCTTGTCCGCGCGAGCGTCCGCGGCGCTTGGCGTCTAGGCTTTCGGATATGAGTCCCGCGTCCGTCGAGAGCACCAACCTCGCCAATTCCAAGCTCACTGTGGTCGGAGCCGGCTCAGTCGGCACGTCGATCGCCTACGCCGCGTTGATCCGCGGATCCGCCCGCCAGATCGCCCTCTACGACATCGACGCCAAGAAGGTCGAGGCGGAGGTCCGCGACCTCGCCCACGGGACGCAGTTCACGCCGACCCGCATCGTCACCGGAGGCGCGGACATCGAGGTCGTGAAGGACTCCTCGGTGATCATCATCACCGCGGGCGCCCGGCAGAAGCCGGGCCAGACCCGACTCGACCTGGCCGGGGTGAACGCGGGGATCATGACCCAGCTGATCCCGCAACTGCTCGAGCAGGCGCCCAACGCCGTCATCGTCCTGGTCACCAATCCCTGTGACGTGCTCACCGTCGTGGCCCATAAGGTCAGCGGGCTCCCGGTGAGCCGGGTGCTGTCGACCGGGACGCTGCTGGACACGTCCCGGCTGCGCTGGGCGATCGCGCAACGCGCAGGGACGTCGCTGTCGAACGTCCATGCGGCCATGTTCGGCGAGCACGGCGACACCGAGTTCGCGATCTGGTCGTCGGCCTCGATCGCGCAGATCCCGATCCGGAAATGGACCGACGAGGCCGGCCGCAAGATCTTCACCGAAGAGGTGCTGGCCACGATCGCGCACGACACCGTCCACGCCGCCTACTCGATCATCGAGGGTAAGGGCGCGACCAACTACGCGATCGGCCTGGCCGGGGCGCGGCTGGTCGAGGCGATCATCGGCGATCAGCACAAGATCTGGCCGCTCTCCAGCGTGCTGACCGACTACCGCGGCGTCTCCGGCGTCGCGCTCTCGGTGCCGAGCCTGGTCGGCCCGGCCGGGATCGAACGGGTCTTCGAGTTTCCGATGGACGCCCACGAGATCGACATGCTGAACAAGTCCGCCGCCGCCATTCGCGCCACGCTGCAGGCCATCGGCTACTGACCCGGCCCACACCGGGGACGGTTC
>DJWE01000059.1 GCA_002441465.1 Propionibacteriaceae bacterium UBA6238
ATCCACAGGTTCTGATCATTGCTCCGGCATCGACGCCGGCACCACTGGCTGCAAGACCGTTGTCTTCGACCTCGACGGCAACGTCCTCGGTCAGGACTATCGCGAGTATCCCTGCATCTACCCGGGCCCTGGCCTGGTCGAACAGACCTACCAGGACATCGTCCCGCCGCTGATCGAATCCTGCCGAGCCGCAATCACCAACTCCGGGGTTCCTGCTACGGAGATCCGGGCGGTTGCGTTCTCCACCCAAGCGCCCCTGCAAGCACTGGTCGACGGTGACGGCAGGCTAATTCGGCCCTTCCTCGGTTGGCAGGACCTGCGCGGCGCGCCCTACATTCCGAAGCTACGAGAGGCCTACACGCCGGATCGCTTCTACCAGGAGACAGGCGACCCGTTGGGCACGAACAGCGCCGCACCCAAGTGGGCCTGGCTGCGGGACAACGAGCCTGAGAACTGGGCCCAGGCCGAGTGGTTCCTCTCCGAGCAGGAGTTCCTGCTGAAGGAGTGGGGTGCCGAGGAGTACTGGACCGACCTGTCCAGTGCCTCGCGTGAAGGCATGCTTGACGTAGATGCGATGGACTGGTCCAAGGGCGTCCATGACCTGATCGGGCTCCCGCTCGCAAAGCGGGCCAAAGTGGCCACCGAACCGGGAAAGGTGGTGGGCACGATCGGCGCCGACTTGGCGCGCAGCACCGGCTTGGCCGAAGGCACGCTGCTGTGCATGGGGGCACACGACCAGAACTGCTCGACCTTCGGTGGTGGAGCGGTTCACGGCGGCGACTGCGTGATGGTGATCGGCACTTTCGGCTCCTGCTATGTCGTCATGGACGAGTCAAGGCGAGACCCGAACCGCAAGCTTGTCGTGAAGCCGAACCACGGCATGGGGAACTGGACGATCGAGGCCTTTTCGAACACCTCAGCTTCGGCCTTCCGTTGGTACCGCGACACCTTCTGCGATCTGGAGATCGCAGCAGGCCGGGTCGGCGGAGTGGATCCCTACGATCTGATCACGAGGCAAGCTGCCCGCTCCGCCATCGGGGCCAACGGCGTCACCTTCCTCCCCTATCTCGGTGGGGCGTCTGGAGCAAGGCAGAATCCGGCCGCGAGGGCCGACTTCTTCGGCATGACCCTGGGCACCACGAAGGGCGACATCGCCCGAGCAGTCCTGGAGGGCGTCTCGTTCGAGATGCGGGACATCATCGACGCCCAACTCGCCGCAGGGATCGAGGTCCCGACCATCCGCCTTGTTGGCGGCGCAGCGAAATCACCGATGTGGTCGCAGTTGCTCGCCGACATCTTCCAGCGCCCGATCGACATCCTGCGGACCACCGAGGCGGGCTGCCTCGGTGCCGCGATGTACGCCGGTGTCGGAGCCGGCCTCTACGGCTCCTGCGAAGAAGCTGCCGAGCGGGCCGTGGCTGTGGTCAACCGCTACAAGCCGGATCCGAGTACGGCGAGCGCGTACGACGCAGCCTTCGCCCGGTTCGTGGAGGTCTACGAGGCACTGGACGCGCAAGTCTTCTGAATTCGCCGGTGACCGCGGGAGTGGAGCTGAGAATCGCGCTCGCTTCCGCGGTCATCCGTCAAGCATCAGCGGAAACTGGGTTGGCACGCTCGGGCCGGCTCGATCCTTCTCGACAGGAGAAGGCCCGGTTGGCGCGGAAGTAGGCGCGTCGCAGGCAGGCGCCTCCCACCGCTCCGCTGAGACTCCCCCTGAGCTGCGACTTCCTCCCAAGGCCGAGTGGCGGCTGAGTGCTGTGACGTGAGTTGCCTACGACCGCCGCTCGATCAAGCGGCTCAGACCTTCCACGTCCACCAAGCCTGCGCGAGCCACACCGTGGGGGTCGCGCACGATCTGAGCAGGCCTCGTTGGCTCGCCCAGGTCGGAGACCACCGCGGCGGCGGCACTGAAGTCGTCGTCTCGCGTGTAGCTCGACGGCGTGACCACAGTGAGAAGCCCCGCCGCAGTCGCGGCCTGCAGGCCCACCGCGCTGTCTTCCACGACCACGCAGGCGTCCGGGCTGGCCGGCAAGTCCTGCAGAGCGCGAAGGTAGATGTCTGGGGCTGGCTTCTTGTGGGCAACGATGTCCCCGGCGAACACGGCTACCCGCTGGACGTTGTCAGGGCCCACGGCTTGCTGCAGCACGGCAAGGACCGAGGACTCAGCAGAGGTCGACGCCACGGCGACACGCCATCCAGTGCTGAGCGCCTCGTCAACAAGCCGCCGCACCCCGGGCCGCGCGGGCACCGCGCCGTCCCTCACGAGTGCGCTGAACAACTCGGACTTGCGCCGATGCCAGCGGCCGATCAATTCGGTCAGCACGTGAGTCTCGGTGGGCAGCCCCAACGAACGGGCACGCTCATCGGTGATGAAGGCGCGAAGTCGCTCCTTGCCGCCACCGATTCGAACGAGGTCGGCGTACTGCTCTTCGCTCCACCGGATCGGTAGGCCGATCTCTGCGAAGAGCAGGTTGAATGCGACCAGGTGCCCGTCACGCTCAGTATCGGCCAGGACGCCGTCGCAGTCGAAGATGAGGGCTCTAGGCATCAGGGAGAGTCCGTCCTGCGGAGCCGAACACCTCGAAGTAGTGAGTGGCCATTGCACGAACCACTCCCGCTACGCTCCGGAACATCGACGGGGGATCCCATTCGTCTCGCTCCGACGCGCCTTTGAGGAAATCGTAGGCGGCGCGCATGTAGGTCTGCTTGAGGTCGGTGGAGATGTTGATCTTCGACACCCCGGCGGCGATCAGCAGACGGAACTCGGCCTGGGTCAGACCGGTTCCACCGTGCAGGACGACCGGCTTGTCGGTAAGACGACGGAACTGGCGGACACGCTCGGGAAGTAGTGTCGGGCGTCCTGCGTACCGGCCGTGAGCGGTTCCGAGTTGGGGCGCCAGAAGGTCGACGCCACAAGACGTTGCGGCCTCGACGAGTTGCTCGGGTGTGTAGGAGTGAACCAGAACGTCGGAACCCACACCATCCTCCACGCCCACGATGTTCTCGATCTCCGACTCGACCTCAACCCCCACGGCATGAGCAGACTGAACGATCTGAGCCGTTTCCGCCACAGCCTTGTCGAACGGGCGGTCCGACGCGTCGAACAGGACCGACGACCAACCCGCAGCGATGACCTTCTCGATCCAGGCGATGTCAGGACAGTGATCCAGGTGCAGCGCGGCGTTCACAGCCCTACCCCGCACCGCGGCATCGAACATCGCGCCGATCAGATCGACACCGAGGTCACGCGCTGTCTTGAGTGACGCTTGGATGATCACAGGTGAATTCGCGACCTCGGCCGCTTCGATGACGGCGCGCAGGCTCACCTCGTCGACGATGTTGAACGCCGGGACGGCGTATCCGTGGTCCTGTGCGTGGCGGACCATAGCGAGTGTTGAAGCGCGCATCCGAGCCTTCCTCATCCTCTTGGTGTGCGGTTGAAGCCCCACTCAGTTCCCCGTTGAACCACCGCCGCCGGCGGAAGGGATTGTTGAGCGCGAGCGGCGGACTTGGGCCGGACGAGTCGTGTCGGACACTTGCGACTGAATCCGCCTGACCTAACTAGCATTGTCTATTCACGATTAGTCTAGCATGTACAACATTGCCCCGCGAGCCAGAACGGGCCTCAGGTGTTCCACCATGCCTCCTCTAGCCAACCGGCACCTTCAGCTGAGCCATACTTCGGATTCGCGCTGCAATCCCATCGACGTCGAGGCCGTACCGAGCGGTGATCTCCGCATACCGGCCACTCGGCACGTATGCGTGTGGCACTGCCAGGCGATCGACGATGACGCCAGGCACACCAGACAGCAGTTCGCACACGGCACTGCCCAGCCCCCCTCGGATGTAGTGCTCCTCGACGGTGAGAACCCTGCCCGTACGCATGGCCGAAGTGATGATCGCCTCCTCGTCAAGGGGCACGACTGTCCCCAGCCCCAGGAGGTCGACGTCCACTTCCTCGCTGACAAGATCCACCGCGTCGAGGACTCTCGGCGTGACGTAGCCGGTGGAAATGACGGTGAGCCCGGACCCTTCTCGGAGCCGCTTCGCCTGCCCGATGACGAAGGTGTCGCCGGGGAAGATCTGGGGGATCGGATCATTCCCGATGCGCATGTACACCGGGCCCTCATGCTTCAGCATGGCTGCCACCGCACCACGGATCTCGGCAGGATCCTGTGGAGCGAGCACCACCACTCCCGGAATCATCCGGGTCAACGCGTAGTCCTCAAGTGAGTGGTGGGTGGCACCCAGGTCCGAATAGGTGAAGCCACCGTTGCGTCCGACGATCTTCACGTTCTGGCCCATGTAGCCCACGTCATTCCGGAAGGCCTCGAAGTTCCGGCAAGTGACGAACGGAGCGATGGCGCAGAACACCGGGATGAATCCGAACGTGGACAGTCCGGACGCCACGCCGGTCACGCCGTGCTCCTGAATGCCGAACTCCAGATATCGCTCGGGGTGAGTCTTGGCAAAGCCCCCAAGTCCGGACGACCCACCGCTGTCTGCGGACAGAACGACCACTCGCGGATCCGCATCGCCGGCCTCGGCCACAGCCTTTCCGAAGGTCACGCGCGGGTCCTGGACCTCGCCGATCATGACGCCACCAACCCGGCCTGGGCGGTCTGAATCGCCACCTCGCACTCCTCTATTGCTACGGCCAACTCCGCTGGGCTCGGCTTCCAGTAGTGAGATGACACCGCACCCTCGATGGCGGAGATCCCCTTTCCCTTCACGGTTCTGGCGATGATCGCCGACGGCTTCCCGGCTTCGAGCGGCAACTGGTCCAGGGCATCTGCCACGCTGGCCATGTCGTTGCCGTCAATCACGAGGGTCGCCCAGCCGAAGGCCTCGAACTTCGCCGCGATTGACTCCATGCCCATGACGTCCGCAGTCGGGCCGCTGATCTGCAAGCCGTTGACATCAACGAAGACTGTGAGTTGGTCGAGCCGGTGATGGGCCGCGATCGCCGCCCCCTCCCAGTTCGAACCTTCGGGAAGCTCGCCGTCGCCCATCACCACGAAGACCCGCGATCCCACGCCGGCCAGGCGTGCACCCAGGGCCATTCCGCACGCGATCGGGAGGCCATGGCCCAAGGCCCCGGTGTTCGCCTCGATGCCGGGCAGCTTGTGCATGTCCGGATGGCCTGAAAGCGCCGACCCGGTCTGGCCGTAGGTGTCGAGGATGCTCTCGGGAACCAGACCGGCCTCGGCGAGCACCGCGTACTGCGCCAGCGCCTTGTGCCCGGCCGAGAGCAGAAAGCGATCCCGGTCGACGGAAGCAAGCATTCCTGGACTCAACTGCATGGCTCTTCGGTAGACACCGACCACCATGTCGATTGCAGACAACGCCCCGCCGACATGTCCGGCGTGATGTGCCTCCAGCATGCGCAGGACGAACCTGCGTGCGCGGGCGGCAGCGAGTTCAAGCGCAGCGATATCGCTCGTCATGCTGTCTCGCCGTGCTCGAACTCGACGATTGCCGCAACTTTCTCTGCGCTGCGCGAGCGCGGGTCGAACGTCTGGCCCAAGTATTCTTCGAGCAAGCATTTGGCGACCTCGGCTCCGGTCACCTGAGCCCCCATGGCGATCAGATTCGCGCTGTTGCTGAGTTGAGCTCGACGGGCCTGATAGACGTCGCTCACGAGCGCGCAGTACGCGCCGGGCACCTTGTTGGCCGCGATGGACACCCCGATACCCGTGCCGCAGAGCAGGACTCCGCGATCCACTTCCTTCCCCACTACAGCCCTGGCCACGTTGATGGCCGTATGAGCGTAGATCGGGTCGTCCGAACCGTAGTCGACCGCGGTGTGGCCCAGCGTGGCCGCGTGAGCCATCAATGTAGCCCGCAACTCGCAAGCGTTGGGGTCAGAGCCGAAGCCGATGATCATTGCCTTGAATCCTCTTTCTCAGCCGCGGGACGCGGTGGCAGCCGCGGCCATGAAGCGTCGCTGGTAGCTCACGACATGGTTCGATGAGGTGAAACGTGCGAGGTAGCTCGGCTCGGCGGTAATGACCAGCCGGTCGATGACGTCCGCGAACTCCGGATCGGTGACCAGCTTGTCGATGTCGGGATAGTTGTTCGGCCCCTCCATGCTGCACACGATCACCCGGGTGTCCGGGAGGTTGCACTGCTTCAGGAGCCGCAACTGGTGCCGCAGGTTGTCCAGCCCGTCGGACCCTTCGGCATCGTCGGCATGGCGGTACCGGAGCAGGTTCTCGCCGTACTGAAGGACGTCTGCCAGCTCCATCGATTCGGCACAGGGAAGATGGTCCGTGTCCACCAGGTATTCGCGGAGGTCGGAGAGGTAGGAGATCTCCCCCGACTCCTTGTAGGCGCTCAGCAGTCGCGCAATCCGCCTGGTCTGAACGAGGCGGTGACGAAGGAACGTGTTGATGAAGTACGGCCTGGCCTGGAGCGCAAGAGCCGTCTGGTAGGGCTCGAACATGAGCGTGTAGTTGATCCGGTAGCCGTGCTCACGGAGTCGGAGCGCGAGGTTGTGGGACCAGAACGCGTCCGCCGTCGCTGGAGTCATGTACGAGGCGCTCAGCCGCCCTGTCCCGGTAAGAAGTTCGTTTACGTTCTTGCCGTTCACTGGACCGGTGTGCGGCACCTTCACGACGAGTCGATAGGGAGACAGGATCTTCTCGTACGGCTCGATCTCCCGCAGGATGTTGTCGAAGTCCGGATCGAACGGGTTCTCCAGTTCGACGCTGACGTCACAACCCGGCCCAAGCGCCCGCCCGAGCTCGGTCATGACCTCTTCGAGCGTGTTGAAGCGGTGGTCGACATTCGCCTTGGGGTTGTTGATGAAGAGGTCGTAGACGATGCCCGGATTGCATGTGAGGTTGCCGAGAAGCCCGGCGACGGGAGCAACCTCATAGGGGTTGGCGGAGTCCGCAGAGAAGATGGTGCCCGTAGGCCGCTTGGCGCCATTTCTGCCGTAACCGATGTCACGGACGAGGTCGACCTCGAGGAGACCGTCAGCCTTGACCTCCACTTCCAGACGGAAGCCGGGAGGAGTGCCGTCGACGCTCGGAAAGGTACGAAGCACGTCGTGAAAGCGTTCTGTACCGCTCACGTACTTCGCGCGATCCTTGAGAAACGCGAACTCCGACAAGTCCAGCGGGAGGCCGGCAACTCGAGGATAGACGTCCTCTTCACCGCGGGCCGCGGTAGCGCCAAGGCCGCCGAGTGAATACCGCACCTTCAACGCAGCGTCTCCACCCTGAGGCTGGTTGACCGTGATCATTCGCTTCTCCTTTGCGTGACTTGACGCTGACATCGTCGTCAGCCGTTCCTGCATGTACTTGTACATATTGGCATAGCTCAGTCTATGTCGGTTGGGACAGGGCGTCAACAAACCACTGGCCTTGTCGGCGAGGACTGGTCAGCGCTGAGTGCCTCGGCGCGGTGCCACGTCGACGCGCCATCCAGTGCCGGCCGGGCCCCCAATCGCACTCCTGACGCCGCGAGCTGGGTCGTGCGGCCACATGGACGCAACCCGCCCGCTGAACGGGCCCAACCGGGTGACTGCTAAACTTCTCCTGTTTAGACAACCCTAGTGAGGTGCATCCAAGTGTCGGAGCTGCAGCGCGACTCCTCCGTGCCGCTGTATCAGCAGCTTGAAGAAATTCTGCTGCAGCGGATCCGAGCGGGCGAATGGCAGCCGGGTGAACGGATCGCGTCTGAGAACGAGCTCAACAGGGAATACGGGCTGAGTCGTATGACGGCCCGCGGTGTGTTGACGAAGCTCGTCAACGATGGAGTGTTGTTCAGGGTTCCCGGTAAGGGCACCTTCGTCGCGCCAGCAAAGATCAGCACGGTGTCACCCGCGTACCGCGGGATCCGTGAGCAGCTGGAGGCACTGGGCTACGAGACAAGGACCGAGCTGATCCGAGTCGGGCCAGAGGATGTCTCGAAAACAGTACGCGAACGTCTGGGCCGTGCGGAGGGCGAGCCCATCCTCGCCGTCCACCGGCTTCGCCTGGCTGGCGGCGAACCCATCAGCGTTCATCACTCCTACATTCCCGCCGTCCTCGCTCCGAGCTTGGCAAGCCAGGATCTCGTGAGCGAACAGCTCTGCGTGATCCTTGAGACCGAATACGGGCTACGCATGTCACGCGTGACCGAGTCCCTGGAGGTCACAGCTGCCCAGGTTGAGGAAGCCAAGCGGCTGGGCGTGACCAGAGGAGCAGCTCTGCTGCAGCTCGAAGACCTGGTCCGGGCCCCGGACGGCATGCCATTCGAGTTCACCAGGATCGTCTTCCGAGGCGACCGTATCCGGCTCCAGTTCGAGTACGAGCTATAGCCGCGGTCAGACCGCTCGGTCGCGCCGCATCTCGCCCACTCAGACGAGAGACTTGGTTTGGGCGATCACGTCCGCGACGGCCTGCTGGGCGCTGCCGTAGAGCATTGAGGTGTTCTCGGCGTAGAACAGCGCGTTCTCGATGCCGGAGTAGCCCGCGCCCTTGCCCCGCTTGATCACAATGCAGCTCTGCGCCTTGTCGGCGTCCAGGATCGGCATGCCGTAGATCGGCGAGTTCTTGTCGGTGCGCGCAACGGGGTTCACCACGTCGTTCGCCCCGATCACCAGCGCGACGTCGGCGGTCGGGAACTCGTCGTTGACCTCCTCGAGGTCGAAGATCATGTCGTAGGGCACGCCCGCCTCGGCCAGCAGTACGTTCATGTGCCCGGGCATCCGTCCGGCGACCGGGTGGATCGCGAATTTCACCTCCACCCCGATCTCCTCGAGGATCTTGGTGAGTTCCCACACCTTGTGCTGCGCACCCGCGACGGCCATGCCGTAGCCGGGGACGATGATCACCTTCTGCGCGTAGCGCATCATGGCGGCCGCGTCCATCGCGCTGACCTCCTTCATCGAGCCCTCGATCTCGCCGCCGGCCTGGGCCTCCCCGGTGATCGGGGTGAAGATGACGTTGATGATCGGCCGGTTCATCGCCTTGGCCATCAGC
>DJWE01000035.1 GCA_002441465.1 Propionibacteriaceae bacterium UBA6238
TGGGCGGTGACGTGGAGGTTGTCGATGGATCCGTTGTCGGCGGCTCGGGTGGCTGTGGTCTGCCCGTGGGGTCCGGTGGCGTTGAGGGCTGCTGCGGCTCTGGCTCCGTCTTGTGCTGCTGCCTGGGCTGTTGCTTGTGCCCAGGTGAGCATGGCCCACTGCATGGTCAGCCAGAGGGAGCTGAGGACGAGTGGGAAGAGGATGGTGGCCAGGACGGAGGAGCTGAGGCCCCGTTGGTCCTGGTCAGGAGGGGAGGTTGGCCTGCACATATGCGGTGATCGCGGAGATGATCAGGACGGCGATCCCGACGGCCCCGGCCAGGAGGATCGCGTTCTCGGTGGACTGGGACAGGCCCCGCTGATCCCTGACACGCGTGGTGTGGGTGTGGAGGGTGGCGGTGAGGTAGCTGTAGAGGGCAAGCATCGAAGTGGGTTCCTTTCGGTTGTTAGATCATGCGGAGGACTGCGGGGACGACCAGGGTGATCGCCAGGACGAGGACGAGCAGGGTGACGGGGATGGCGATGCGTTCCCCGTCGGCGTTGGCGCGGCTGATTTGTTGGTTGAGGGTGGCGTTGCGCATGGCGGCGCCGCGTGCGCGTAGTGAGGAGTAGATGCGGGTGCCGTCGGCGCCGGCCAGGCGCATGATGTCGGCCAGGTCGACCAGGTCGGGCAGGTCGTAGTGGTGGCCCATGTCTGCCAGCGCGTCCCACGGGTTCTGGCCGGTGTATTGGGTGCGGCGCAACACGGTGGCCAGGCGTTGGAACACCCACGAGTCGCCGGTGTCCGCGGCACGGAGCAAGGCTTCGGGGACGGTGGCGCCGGAGAGCCGCTCGAGGGCCACCATTTCCACGAACGCCACCAGCGCGTAGCTGAACTCTTCGCGGGCCTTCCGGGCTTGGTCGCGGAGTTCGTTGTTGGGAAGGAACCACATGATGGCCGCGAACCCGATCGAGCCGAGGACGGGCACCGCGACAGGGATCGGGAGGCCCAGCAGCATGGTCGCGGCGCTGATCACCGGGACCACGAGGAGGCCGAGGATGCCGGAGATCAGTTTGGAGCCGTAGAACGCGGCCTTCGTGCGGCCCAGGAGAGCGAGGTCCTTCTCCGGGGCGGCGCCCCAGATGATCGCGGGGAGGTGGCGTTCGGCCCAGCGGCCAAGCCGCACCTCCGCATCCACAGCCGGCCCGGTAGGTGTGTCGAGGGTGATGCGGGGTTGGAGGCGGCCGATGGCGTCCTTCAGATGGGTCGGGGCCGGAACCAGGCCGGCGACCAGCAGCACGAGGCCGGCGGTGATCGTGGCGCCCGAGAGCATGGCCAGCTGCAGCGCGGTCATCGCACACCCCCCTGCTTCCCGGCGACAGCGGTATCGGCTGTGGCGGGCTGTCCGGTGACGCCGGCGCCGATGAACCGGGGCAGCGGTTTGGCGGCGGAGATGCGGCCCATCCACACCAAGGCGGCCAGGTACATGGACATGAACACGGTCAACAGGACCTGCCCCAGCGGGGTGCGGTAGGGCTCGACGTAGCTGCCGGCCAGGAACAGCCCCCCGAGGAGGAGCGCGGAGATGATGGTGATCATGCGGGCGGCGGTGCGGGCCTTCTGCTGCTCGGTTTCGACCTGGCGGCGTGCCTTGACGTCCTCGTCGATCGATTCGGCCAGGCCCTGCATCGCGGACGCGACACCGGGGCCGCGGCGTTCCGCGGCGAGGATCAGGGTGGCGGCGAACAGGTCCCCGGTCGCATCATCCAACTCGTCAGCAAACAACCGCAGCGCAGTGGCGGTGGCGACGTTCGCCCGGACTCGTGCGGCGAGGCGGCCGATTTCGGGGGCCAGCGCGGCCGGCGCGGAGCGGGCGGCGTGCAGGATCGCCTGCTCCAGGCCGCGGCCCACGGTCAGGACGCCGCCGAGGGCGCGGGCGAGGTCCGCCAGCGCGTTGAGCCGCTCGATGCGGTTCGTCGCCCGACCGGTGACCATCTTGTAGATCATCACCGAGGCGGCTGGTGCGATGACCAGGGCGACGAGCCACCCGGTCACCACGGCGATCAGGGCGCCGGCGGCCAGGCCGGCGAGGGCGACGGTGCGGACCTTCGACAGCCGGCGGCGCCGCCGGAGCCTCGGCGCCTTCGCGGGGGTGACGGGGTGGGGGGTCAGTGCGTAGATCAGGCCGAGGATGCCGGCGACGATCAACGCACCAGACAGTGCCGCCAGGACGGTCATGGGCGGGTCCCCCGCTCGGCGTTGAAGCCGGCCAGGTCGAACCCGAACCGCTCCAGGGCCCGGAAGCGTGGGGGCAGGATCTGCGCGGTGGCGCGGTGGCTGCCCGGCTCGGCGGCGAAGATCGTGGTGGTGGCATAGCCCTTGGCGTCCTCGCCGGGTTCGACGGCGATGATCTCGGACACCCAGCGCCGCTTGCGCCAGGTCCCGTCGGGCTGTTGGACGGATTCGACCTGGAGTTGGACGATCACGTCGATGTCCTCGGCGATCACGTTGAGCGCGTATTCGCGGGTGATGTTGGCGCCCTCCTGCGTCGCACAGGTCACGAGCTTGCGGATCGCCCCCTCCGCCGTGCGGGCATGCGTGGTGGACATGGAGCCGGAGCCCGACTGCATGCACTTGAACATGGTCACGATCTCCGAGCCGCGGACCTCGCCGACGATCGTGTAGGACAGGTTGGCTCTGAGGGAGTCTTCGAGGGCTTCGCGGACGGTGTATTCGCCGGCGCGGCGGCCGTTGAGGCCGATCTCCCCGGAGCCGGGGTTGGCCTGCCACTCGTGGACCACCTGATGATCCCCGGTGTCCTTGAGATACAGCTCGTACTCGGTCTCGATCGTGCCGATCTGCACATGCGCCGGCAGCTCATGCGCCAACGCCCGCAACATCGTGGTCTTCCCCGTCCCCTGATCCCCCGAGACCACCAGCGACATCCGGGCCTGCACCACCGCAGACAAGAACGACGCCGCCACCGAGGACAGGGAGCCCAGCGCGACGAGTTCGTGGAGGCCCGCATCTACGAGGCGGTTGCGGCGAATGATCACCGTCGGCCGTGACGTCACCCACGCCGAGGCGAACAGCCTCGCGCGGTTCGGCAGCGCCAGGTGCAGCTTCGTCGCCGCCTCGGAGAACTCCCGCGGCTTGGGCTGGTGAGCGGCCAAGAACGTCAGGTACTCGATCAGCTGCTCATCGCTTGACGCCACCGGCGCGGCGGGGACCAGTTCACCGTCGCTGTTCTCCACCAGCACGTTGTCGAAGCCGGAGATGATCACGTTCTCCACCGCGTCATCGTCGAGATACGGTTGCAGCCGGCCGAGGCGGAACACCGCATCGAACAAGGCCTGCGCGAGTTGGTCCTGGTGGTCCAGGGTCCAGGTCAGTTGGCCGCGGACGGTGGAGGCGCGGGACTCCTCCTCCAGCACCGCCGCGATGATCTCCCGCCCCACCGCCTCCCGCTGCGCGGGGTCGGGGTCGCGCTCCGAGAGTTCCGCCGATACCCGTTCGCGGAGCGTGTCGACCAGACTCCAGTCGATCTCGCCGGCGATGCGGCGCTGGACCCGTGGTGCCAGCACGGGCCGCACCAGCTCGGGCTGCGCGTCGGGCGGCTGCTGGGCTTGGCGGCGTGGCTCGTCGGTGGTGAGCATGCGGAAGCTGCCGCGGGTCCGGCCCGCCGGTGGGGTGGGCTGGGTGAACAGTGCCAGGGTGCCGGGGTCGATCTCGGCAGCGGCTTCGAGTGCGTCGCTCATGCTGAGACCCCCAGGGCGGTGATGGATGTGGTGTGGAGTTCCTCGGCGGCCTGCCGCAGCGCCTTGCGAAGCTTCAGGCCACGCTTCGGCTCCGGCCGGCCGTGGCTGAGGACCTCGGCCTCCTCCGGCGCCCACGGCAACGACACGCTGACCTCGCGTTTGATCACCGACGCCACAGCGTGGGCCGTATACGGCCGGTTCGGGCCGATCAGCAGCCCACGCACCGGGGCATCCGAAGGGACCTCCGCGGCCGCCACGGCCGCAACCGACGGCAGATCAGAACGCATGACCAGCAGGAGCTCGTCGGCGGCCCGGGCCAGGGGGGTCGCAACATGGGTGTGGCCGAGGCGGCCCAGATCAATCAGGACGTCGACGCCAAGCTGAGACAGCACCCGCAGCTGCGCGGCCAGCGCCGGCCACAGATCGCTGAGTCCGCCGGCCTGCGCGGCGCCGGCGGGCCCGGGGATCAGGGACGCGGTCTCCGACAGCCGCAACGGCAACTCCCGCACCGCGGCCTCGAGGGCGCCCTGCCGGTGGGCGGACCAGAGTTCCACCAGGGTGCCGGGATGAGCCACGGTGCCGCGGTAATAGCCCGCCAGGATCGCCGACCCGCCCACGGGGTCGGCGTCGACCAACAGCACCTGGTTCGGCCACTCCAACGCCAGACCCAACGCGGTGGTCGTCACCCCAGGCGAACCCGCGGCAGAGGTGAGCGCGTAGACAGCCATCAGGTGTCCCGGCTGTCGAGGACCAGCGCCGCACGACCCAACGCGGCCGCCGCCGCCGTCCGCGGCGCATCAGCTTCCGCGACATCCACCGAGACCGAGACCTGGCCAGAAGCCTCGTCGCGGGCGGTGGCCACCACCACCGCGGGAATCACCACGTTGACGGTGCACTGCGCCGTGGTGGTGCCCTCAGAGGTGTCGATGGTGCCGGACTCCCCCGCCGCGCAGGCGTAGGCCGGTTCGGTCAGGATCACCCGCACCCGGTCCCCGACCTGCAACGGCACAGCCGGCTCCGCACCAGGCGGCAACGACAGACCCACCACCGTGCGACCCGACGCCGGCACCATGACCTCGACCCCCGCGGTTGGGCCCACCAGGGACCCGGCCGCCACATCATGCGCCGCACGCTTCCCCAACAGGTCGGGCAGCTCATCGGCTTGGAGGTAGGCGAGTTGCTGGTTGGGGGCGATCGCAACGGTGGTGAACATCTCGGCCGTCATCACCTCACCGCGAGCCACGGGGACGCGGGCGGCGACTGCCTCGACGGTGGAGCCGGTCGACCAGAACACCAACGCTCCCCCGGCCGCCCCCAAGAGGATGAGCAGCCCCGCTAACACCGCGAACAGCGGCCGACGCTGGGTCCGAGCGGCCGGCGCCGCCATGATCGGTCTCGCGGTAGTTGGTTCGTCTCCTGTTGGAGCCATAGTCATGGTCACACTCTCTATCAACCCGGGCACAGTGGTCCCATGGCGTAAACCTATCTTCCACGCAACATTTCCACTAGTGCACTTTCGGGCACTTCTTAAGGGAGTGCGGGGACTCCGTAGAGCTCCGCGAGCCGCTGCGCGTGCTTGGCCCATGGCCGATGCGTCCCGGCCTCCCACCGCGCCACCGTGCTGGCAGCAACCCCCACCTCTGCGGCCACCTCGTCTTGGGTCAAGCCACGGCGCAGTCTAAGAGACCGCAGGGTCACCGCCCCCGGCTCCTCCAGGTCGATCCCAAGCAGTGAACAGATCGTCGCCCAGGTCGCCGGATGAGGCGTCGAGCGTCCGTGCTCCCACGCCGCGACCCGGGTGCCGTCCGCGACACCAACCCGCTGAGCCAGCTGCGCCTGCGTGAGACCCGCGGCCAGCCTCGCCTCACGGAGCCGCTCTGCCACTGACATGCCCACAGGATAGGGGCCCGCCTCACCGCGACACCCCCCGCACACCAGGGGCGGGCCGACCACCCCGATGCTCCGGCCTCACCGCCACCGACTCCCCCACCGGTCCCTCCCCCGACTGCAGCACCTGCGCCAGGAGCCGCAACGTCACCGGACCCTGCACCGCCGACGTCGGCGAAGACTGATCCTCCTGCCCGGCGAGGTAGCGGTCCACAAGAAGCCTGGTCCCCTCACGGGCATCCCGATGGGCAGTCGACACCGACGATCCTGTCTCCTCCCCCACTGCAGCCAACGTCTTACGCTGACCAGACAGCCCCAGACGACCCGCCATCACCTCACTCAGCCGACCCGGCAACCCCTCCACCAACTGCGCCACGCGCTCGCGCTCATCCCTGAGCAGCACCCTCTCCTCGGGTGACTCACTGACCGGCCCCACCGTGCGGTCCTGCCCGCTGGCGAAGTCCCCGATCCGTTCACTGACCACCTCCCGAGACTGAGCCCGACGGCGGTTGCTGTCCCAGAACTCGTAGCCGGCCTCCCGGTACGCGAACGACCCCCACGACGCGCGACGAGGGTCCCACCGGTCCACGATCTCCGCCATCCGCAGCGACGCCTCCGCGACATATTCATCACGCGCATGGGCCAGAGCAGGTGGGATCCTCTTGCTCCAATGCTTGGCAGCCGCCACACCCGACGCGACGATCGACGCCCGCGCCAACCGGCCCCGCTCCACCAACGCATCCAACTCGCTCGGCGACGCGCCCGCTGTCAAGGCCTGGGCCTCCGCAACACCCGACCTGGCCGCCGCAGCGATCACCCCAGCGTCACGTTGCCCCGCGAGCTCAACCAGCGCCGCGTGATCCTCGATCCTCGGCCTCTCCGGATCCAGCAGCGCACTCCTCGGCCCTGCCACCCGCTGCGTCGGACTCGTGTCCGCGGTGAACCTCACCGCCGGCCCCACACCAGACACCACCGGCGCCCTCACAGGCGGTTCTGGTTCACTGACCCGACGAGGCAGGACTACGGCGGCCAGATCACTGCGCTGCTCCAACGACACCGCAGCAGCCACCAGACCAGACTCCACCCGCATATCAGCAGGCGTCACCGCCAACGCGGCCGCCAGATTCCCACCAAACCCAGTAGCCAGAAGGCCGCGAAGCTTGTCGGCCTCGCTGGACTGAGTGGCTGTCAGCTGGAGCGCCAGCATGGCCTTACGGAGGTCGTCCGTCGGGGCTGTCTGACGCGGGAGCATCTCTTTCCACACCTCGTACGCCCGGAGCCACTGCATGCGACTTGCTTCCAGCGCCACCAGGAGGCGTTCGTGGCCAACACCGTCGGCGACCTCCAAGCCCTTCATCGCAGTCGCCCCGGCGCTGAGCAGCGAGTACTGGGTACGACTCACGACCAAAGCCGCACTCGGGTCAATCGTGTCGATTGTCGACGCGAGAGTCAGTCGCCATTCATTCAGCCCGGCCTCGAAGGTCCTGATCGGAGGAGTCGCCTCAAGCAGACTGCGCTCCACCCCTGCCAGCACGAGCTTGGACGCACCCTCCGCCCGGCGGGAGGCAGCACGAGTGACATACAGCGCAACCGCGCGCAACTCATGGCGTTCACGCTGATTAGGCGGCGTGCCCGGTAGTACATCTAGACCCACCTCCCGCAAAGCGGTGCGTCGAAGCTGCAAGGGGTCTGCAACCACCAGCGAGCGGACCCCAGCGGCGCGTCGGATCGCCGGATCAGCCCCACCGAGGAGCTCATCGCACTGGCTGACGGTGTGCGCCCAAGTGTTCAGCGACACACTGCCCCCATTCAGGACCGCAGCGGCGGCCCGAACTGCTCGCTCAAACCTCGCCACTTCAGCCCTTGACCAGGGTGTGACGAACATCGGAAAGGAGCAGCACTAGCCGAAGCGCCTCGGTGGTCAGCTGGGCCGGATCCCAGTCCGCAGCCCTACGAGCTGCCTGGTCAATGCACTCTCCCACCGATGCCGGCAGCTCGAGCGTCACCTCGTCAGCACCATGCGCCAGATCAGACGCCATCACCTGGCAGGCCACGATGTCCAAGGCTGTGAAACCAGGAACCGTGTCGTCGTACATCATCAGGTGACTGGCCTCATCAACCAGCGCAAACACCTCATACGAACCTTCGATCACTACGTCCTCCTTCGGTATGTTTGCCTTCTTGTTCGTCAAGGTCGCGCCTCACTTCCCACTATCCACAGGCACGAGGGCCGATCCCATTGCCCCGCCTGTCCTCGATTCGTAGAACCCCGACGAAGTCCCTCTACAGCGGAACCAACCCTGGGAAGGCAAAACTGCCGCTATCACCGTCATTAGCGGTGATAGCGGCAGTTTGCTTCAGTGAACGGTCAGTCTCGGATGAGAGGCATCCGACCCTGGACCTGGGGGAACGGCACCCCATCGTTGAACTGCTTCTCCAGCTGCTCGACGTAAGCCATCACGGCACGGCCCATGAAGCTCGAGAAACTCTGGGTGCCGAGGTGCGACATGGTGTGCATGTAGGCCGCACGAACTCGATCCGCCCGCTCGGGGTCCATGTAAATCGACACTTTCGGGTAACGCGGCTCCCCTGGCTTCGCTGGCGTCGCCGGCAGAGGTTGAACGACGACCGCGGGGACCAACTCCGGCGGCTGGGCCACACTTCTCTCCGGCGCAGCCTCGGCGGTGACCTTCTCAAGGACCGGCTCCTCCACAGGGATGGGCGATCGACCCGCGATTGTCGACTTCTTGGGTTGTGGTCGGTCTCTCATGCCAATGCCCTCTCCAGGTTGTCCAGGTATCCGTCGTAGATCGCAGCCAAATCGTCCACACCACCCCACTCGTCGAGGCCGATTCCAGCCTCAACGCTGTCCGCGATAGCCACGCGCTTCGGCACCTTGGGGCTGTACACCTCGACGCCGAGCTCAGCGGCAAGCGCGTCGATCTCCTTGAGCCAATGCGCGCTGCTGACAGTCTGCTGCTCCAAACGGTTGACCACGATTCCTGCGATCCGCAGACCGGCGTGGTAGTTCGTCCTCACCCCATGGATCGTGTTGAGCAACGAGCCCAATCCGTTCGCCGAGAACAGCTTCGCCTCAGTCACGATCAGCGCCAGCTGGGCCGCGACCAACGCGTTGATGGTCAATTGGTCGACAGCCGGCGCACAGTCGATAAGTACCAGGTCGTACTCCGAAAGAGACGCCAGGGCAGTCGCTAGTCGCCGTTCCCGCCCGATCGTCTCCCCCACAAGCTGATCACGGACCCACGCCAGCGGCTCACCCGATGATGGCGCAACGTCGATCCCCCACGGCCCCTCGACAAGAACATCCGCCAGGGCCTCCGGCGGCCGCTTCAGAACATCTGCGATGCCTACTTGGTCCGGCTCTACCTCCGCCAACGCAGCCGTCGAGTTCGCCTGCGGGTCCAGATCGATCACCAAGATCCGGCGGCCCCGGCGAGCCGCCGCACGCGCAAGGTGGAACACGGTCGTCGTCTTGCCGACCCCACCCTTCTGATTCACCACCGCCACGACTCGAGCATGTGACATGCAAGCCACCTTTCCATCGCCGTTACTACCGCCCATAGGGTTACTGCCAGTATTGCTGGCAATCCCCAGCTAGAGACCCACGACACGCCGGGGAATCGCACCGCATCAGTAACTAGTACCAATGCGGGCACAGGCGTCCATGCCGTCATCAGTACTAGTAGTGCCGCCGCTCCCACTAGAGCCTCACCACCCCGTCGCTGGGTCAAGCACACACTACCGCTACCACTACTAGTACTCATGACAGCAGTAGTGCTATTGCCGTTGTCAGTACTAGTGGGCGGTGACGGTCAGCGCCTGCTAGGTACGCCGCTATCACCGGCAGTAACGCTGATAGCGGTATTCAGCCGCGACTGGGGCTCGCGCGACCACGACAGTCCCACTGCCACTTTGTGCTGCCGCGCGGTGCTTCGCACCGCTTGCCTTCGAGGGCTGTGGCCGAGTTCGGCTCGTCGGCGGAGGGGTGGGTGGGGGAGTGGGGGTGCAGGGGTGTGGTTGGTGGTCAGGCTGCGAGGAGCAGCTGGAGGCGTGCTTGTCTGAAGGTGGCTCGGCCGTCGGGTCGTCGTGGGTATTTGCCCCATTGGCTCCAGGGGCCTTTGTCGCCGAGGGCGGGTTGGTGGCGGTGTCGTTCTCTGGTGCGTTGGAGTTCGACGATCCACCAGCGCCACATCGCTTGTTCGACGCTGTACGTGGTTTCGCGTCTGGCGAGGGTTCCGTGGACGCCTCGGGCCTTAGCGAGGGCGTCGAGGTCGGCATGGGGGTGAAGGAGGCCGGCGTCGGCGAGGTCCTGGAGCGCGTCGGCTTGGGGTGGGGGAGTGTCGTGCCGGCGGGCGTAGGTGTTTCCTACTTCGACGCCGAGTCCCCGTCGGGTGAACAGGTCGTGTCGGGCCGCCTCCTGGCGGGCAGAGAGGGTGGCGCGGAGGCGGTCGCGGGTGGTGCCTGTGGCCGGGGGCGGGGTGCGCGGTGGGACCGCTTGTGACCGAAGAGACTCCAGGGTGCTGTGGATATCTCGTTTGGGGTCGATGGTCCAGGTGGCGGCGTGGGTGCCGGCGGCGGGGATGACGAGTTGGGTCCAGCCGTCCGCTTGGAGGCGATGGAGCGCCAGGCGGGTGTTCTCTCGGGATATGCCGGTGCGGAGGGCGAGGTGGCGGATGGAGGCGTCGACGTCGGGGGTGACGGCGTCGAGGGCGATCAGGTGGAGGGCGTCGAGGATGCGGCGGTCTGTGGCGCCGTGGGGGCCGCTCCAGCGGGTGGGGGAGGCGTCGGCGCGCTGCTGCCTGCGCTCCACGTCGAGGGCGAGCTGTTCGGCGCGGGCCAGGAACGTGTGGTCGGAGCCGTGCCGGTCGCCGGTGGTGGCCACGACCGCGACCGCGCGGCGCCATTGCCGGGTCAGGGTGGCGATCGGGGAGTGGGGGCCGGCGGAGGGGCGGGGGGTGCGGTGGCCGGTGTGGGGGTCGCGCAGGGTGCGGACGTGTTCCAGGCCGGGGGAGTCCAACAGGGCGATCACGTCGTCGAAGTGGCGGCGGGCACGTGCCATGGACAGCAGGATCGTGAACAGGTGGGAGGAGGCGTCGACGGGGTACTGCCCGACCGCGGCCGACACCGCCGCGGGCAGAGGGCGGAGGGCGCCGGTCAGGTAGGGGTGGCCGTGGGAGTCGCGGGGGAGCCCGGCCACGACGTCGTCGTCGAGGCGCGTCAGTTCGGGGAGGGCGGCGACGTCTTCGGCGACCAGGTCCGCGAGCCGGTGGAGGTCCTCGGCGGTGGTGGAGGCGCGGGTCAGGACCTGCGGGTCGCCGGCCACGACCCGGGAGGTGCCGCCGGAGGCGTGGGGGGCGCCTGGGGGGCGGACGCATCCGGTGACCAGGTTCCCCAGCGGGGCACGGTCCAGGCTCGGGCAGGCCACCTTCACCCGATCGGTGACCGCATGCACCACCGACGCCGGTACACCCTCGTACAGGGCCAGCCAGATGTGCCACCCCTGGCCGATACCGCCCGAGGCACACACCAGGTACTCGATGCCCACCTGATCCAGCCAGCCAGTGATCCTGTCCCTGTCCACGACAGCCTGCCGGGCCGCGGCCTCGGTCTTGCCATCCAGGTCGAACGCGACCAGATGGAACAAGCCGTCGGTGTCTGTGAGATGGACCGCCCACGGGGCCTCCGGAGCCGACCCATCGATCGACGCCCGCCCGATGTACTGCGAGGAGAACCCGCCGCCGGCGTCGGGGAGCTGGATCCGCAGCGAGTCACGGGGCGAGATCGCCACCGCGAGGTCCCACGCCGCGACACGCGACACGCCGACCCCCGGAGGGTAGGCAGAACCAACTTCACTGTCTATACTCAACGACAAGACCTCCTCTCGGGTCCGGCCTTCACGAATTGGGTTTCGAGGGAACGTCCTCCGGCAAGAGTTCTCAGCTCGAGCCTCACAACTTGATGACTTGTACGAGCCCCGTTGGCGCGGGGCTCGTAGTCATTTCAGGGGTCTACCCGGTCATCGGCAGGGTCTCCTCCGCGCGATGTGGGGGGTACTCCTCGGCCGGCCAGCACACAGGCACGCCGTTGGCGTCGAGGGGCACGTTCTCAATCAGACGCTGAATGAACAGCGACTTCGATGAACCAGCTGCAGCCGCCAACGCCGCCAAGCGGCGGCTCGCGGAGGCCTCGATGGTCACACCAACCTGCACGGGGTCCACCATGGACGCCCACGGACGACGGGGAGCTGTCATGCGAATCACACTAGTGTGGTTTCTCTAGTATTAGGCGCGATGGGGCGCGTGTCGCGGTCCGAACTTTCGTCTACCAAAGCGGAAGTTGGACGCCGTGGCGGTGGGGGAGCGAGGCCAGATGCCCCGCCGCGGCCCCTGTATCGAGCAGCAGCAGGTTGCGCATCACCAGGCTCCGGTCGAACGAGGACGACGGGCCGATGTAGTTGCCGGCCGACACCGCACCCCGCGTGACCCAGTCGATCTGGTTCCGCGTCCTCGTCGACGCCACCACATGCCCTGGCCCGATCCGCTGACACAGAGGGTTGTCACACTCATGCGCCAGCACCTCCACACCCACCAACGCGTCGAAGCCCTCCGCCAACGCGAACGCGAACCGGTGTGCGACCACCGCGCGGCGAGGACCCAGCCAGAACCGGCCGTGGCCGGCATTGCGGCTGATCGCCCCCGCCCACCACAGACAGTCACTGCCCGGCAGCACCCGCAGCTTCGCCCTGAACCGGCCAACCAGCACTTCCGAAGCCAGATCCTCCGCGGTCAAGGACACGACCCACCCCCTCGCTCAGATGCCCGGCGCTAAGGACGCGGGGTCGGGGGAGGGCGCGGGATCGTGGTGGTGGTGTTGCTGCAAGCGTCGGAGCCGGTTGGCCTCGCGGAGCTCCAGCCCACACAACGCGGCGGCCTCCTGCACCGACAGATCCTGGGTCAGGGCGTGCAGGGCCTGACCGATCCGGCGCTCCGTGTCCTCCACGACCTGCTGCCGCTCCACCGCGGCCGCCGTCGCCACCAACGCATGCTCCCGGATCCTGGCCTCGCGCGCTGCAGCCTCCGCTCGGCGCCGCAGCAGCTGCTCCTGCACCAGCCGGCGTGCCTCCAGACGTGGATTCTGTGCCATCACCCTGCCTTCCTCGTCACGGGGCCCTACTTCCAAGCCCCATCGAATACAGAAGAACCCGCAACCAACACCATCACAGCGGACCGACACTCCCGGCTCTTCGTAACTGAGTGAGTTCGAGGTACGGACGCGGTGTCCGGTCGCGAAGGAGGGGCGCGGCCGGCGGGCGGGCCCCTGTGCTGGCCGCAGGGCTCCAGTGGCTGCCCGCTTGGATGATCAGCTTTGCCGCTAACAAGTCGTCACCCGAGTCGCACCGCGAGGCGCAGAACTACTGAGCGCTTGGCAAGACCGCGGGCATCGACGAACGATTCAAGTGCCGCGTTCGGACGCCGTGAGGTGAGGGATTGTTTCCGGA